>NZ_CP151635.1:2514278-3142848 GCF_038397735.1 Microbacterium sp. LWH13-1.2
GAGACACCTGCTCGGCACCTACGCCGCCGGCCAGACTGCGATCATCGGGGCGACAGGCACGCCGTTCATCTCCCCCAACCGCTTCACGGTGTCGTCATCGCCGCACTACGACGCCGTCTCGGCCCAGCTCGTCGAGATCACCCGCGAGCACGAGGTCAACGGGCTGCACGTCCACGTCGAGGTCGTAGACGACGAGGAGCGGGTCCGCGTGGTCAACCGCGTGAGCGCCTGGCTGCCGACGCTGCTCGCCCTCACGGGTAATTCGCCTTTCGCGCACGGCAGGGACTCGGGCTTCGCGAGCTGGCGCAGCATCCTCATCCGCCGGCTCCCGTCGTCGTGGAGTCCGCCGCGCTTCCGGGATCTCGACGACTACCAGGCGCACATCGCGCAGCTCGTCACCATGGGTGCGATCGCGGAGGCGAGCTCCCTGTCGTGGACCGTGCGTCTTTCCGAGCGCTTCCCCACGGTCGAAGTCAGGGTGTTCGACGCGCAGCTCACGGTCGACGAGACCCTTCTGGCCGCCGCCCTCACTCGCGCGCTCATCGTGAGCGACGCTCTCGACGACCTGCCCGCCCTCGGCCTCGACGCGATCGATGCGTCTCTGTGGACGGCTGCGCGCTACGGCCCCGAGGCGCTGCTCGTCGACCCGGCGAGCGGCGACACGGCGCCGGTCTGGACGATCGCCGACGATCTCCTCCGGCGACTGCGTCCGACGCTCACGCACCTGGGCGACGAGGACTTCGTCGCGGAAGGTGTCGCGCGCATCTGCACCGAGGGCACCGGAGCCCAGCGTCAGCGCGACGCGTATGCCGAGAACGGAACAGCGGGCCTCCGCGAGCTGTACCGCACGAGCACTGCGACCGGCTGACCGCCCACAGGCCTTCTGGCGGCAGTAGTGTCGGCCTGTGGCATCCTCTCGCTTCGCACCCCTGCAGCGGCTCGTGATCTCGGTCGCCGTGCTCGCGTCCTTCGTGACCTTCCTCGACGGCACGGTCGTGACCGTCGCCCTCCCCGCGATCAGCCGGGAGCTCGGCGGCGGCATCACCACCCAGCAGTGGGTCGTCGACGCGTACCTCATCACCTTGAGCGCGCTGATCCTTCTCGCGGGTTCGGTCTCGGACGCCTACGGGCGCGTCCTCGTGATGCGCGTCGGTCTCGTCGCGTTCGGGGTGGCATCCGTCGCGGTGGCCGCCGCCCCCGATCCGCTGATCCTGATCATCGCCCGCGCGGCACAGGGCGCGGCGGGCGCACTGCTGGTGCCGAGCTCGCTCGCCCTGATCACCGCGACCATGCGCGCCGACGTGCAGTCGAGGGCGATCGGCGTGTGGACCGCGTTCACGACCGCCGCACAGCTCGTCGGGCCCCTGCTCGGCGGGCTCTTCGTCGATTTCCTGTCGTGGCGGTTCGTGTTCCTCATCAACGTCTTCCCGATCGCGGTCACCCTCGTGCTGCTCTCCCGGCTGAAGCTGAAAGAGCACCCGAGCGGCGTACGCGTCGACTGGGTCAGCGGCGCACTGTGCGCGATCGGACTCGGCGCGGTGGTGTTCGCGCTCATCGAGCAGCCCAACATGGGCTGGCAGTCCCCCGCGATCTGGCTGCCGGGCATCCTCGGCGCCGCGCTGTTCGCCTGGTTCCTGGTGCGCCAGCAGCGGTCGTCGGCCCCGCTCATGCCGCTGTCCCTGTTCCGCGTGCGCGACTTCGCGTGGGGCAACCTCGCGACGCTCTTCGTCTACGCCGCACTGTCGCTCAACGGCTTCGTGGTCGGCGTCTACCTGCAGCAGGGGGCTGGGCTCAGTGCCACCGCCGCGGGCCTTGCGAGCCTGCCGATGACGATCCTGATGATCCTGGTGAGCTCGCGCGCGGGTTCGTGGGCCGGGCGCTTCGGGCCGCGCATCTTCATGACCGTCGGGCCGCTCATCATGGCCGCCGGCGCCCTCATGCTGCTGCTCGTCGGCGAGGACTTCGACTACTGGTGGCAGGTGCTCCCCGCCATGATCGTGCTGGGCCTGGGCCTCTCGCTCACGGTCGCCCCTCTCACCTCGGCGATCCTCGGTGCGATCGACGAATCGCGCTCGGGCATCGCGTCAGCCGTGAACAACGCCGTCTCCCGTGTCGCCGGCCTGCTGGTCGTGGCCATGCTGTCCACCATCATCGGCGGCACTCTCGACCTCGCGGGCTTCCACAACGCGGCGTGGGTGACGGCGGCGCTGCTCGTGCTCGGCGGGGTCGTGTCGTGGATCGGGATCCGGCGCAACCCTGCAGAGGACCCGGCGCCCGAGCCGGTCGACGGTGCACCCTCGCCGATCGGTTGACGATGTCAGTGGCCGGGCGCACACTGGGGGCATCGTCTCCCCGAGCATCCGGAGGTCCACCGTGAGCACGACCCAGACGCCCCTTCCGCCCGTCGTCGACGCCGACACGTGGCGGCACGAGCTCGACGCACTCCGCGTGCGCGAGAAGGCCGCGACACGAGAGCTCGATGCGATCGCGGCACAGCGTCGACGGCTGCCGATGGTCGAGCTGCCCGAGTACACGCTGGTCGGCGAAGAGGGGCCGGTGCGCCTGTCCGAGATCTTCGACCGTCACCCGCAGCTCATCGTCTACAACCACATGTGGACGGACGGCAACGAATGGCAGTGCCCGGGGTGCACCGGCTTCACCTCGCAGTTCACCCGCCTCGATTTCCTCGAGAGGTACTACGACGCCCGGTTCGTGATCGTGACGAACGGACCGATCGACGAAGCCCTCGCGTATCGCGAGAAGGTGGGCAACCGGATGACCTGGTACTCGAGCGCCGACAGTCCGTTCGGCGCCGACATGGATGCGGGGCCGAACGAGGGGTTCGGCGTGAACGTGTTCCTGCGCGACGGCGACACCGTCTATCGCACGTGGCACACGAACGGGCGAGGCACCGAGCGGCTGAGTCATCTGCAGGGTCTCGTCGACCTGCTCCCCTACGGCCGCCAGGAGGCGTGGGAGGACTCCCCGGCCGGATGGCCCCAGCACGGCACGTACGATCAGGGGATGGGTTCGAAAGAGGTCGCAGAGCTGTACGGGGCGCGCAGCTGAGGCGGGCGACGGTCGCACTCGTCGCGACGGTGCTCCTGGCTCTCGCTGCGTCCGGGTGCACCACGACCGCCTCCGACGCGACCTCGACCTTCGTTCGGCCACCGGCCGGTGCGGTCCCCGACTATCAGCTCGGCGGCGCCTACGATCCGGCCGACGGTGTCGGCATCGTGGGTCGGGACCGCTCGGATGACCCCGCCGAGGGACTGTACTCGATCTGCTACGTGAACGGTTTCCAGACCCAGCCGGGCGAGCTCGACACCTGGCCCGACGACCTTGTGCTGCAGAGCAGCGGCGAGCCCGTGTTCGACCCCGACTGGCCGGACGAGGCGCTGCTCGACACCTCGACCGACGACCGCCGCGAGCGGATCGCCGACACGGTGGCGCCGTGGATCGAGGGGTGCGCCGAATCGGGCTTCGACGCCGTCGAGTTCGACAACCTCGACTCCTACACCCGCTCCGACGACGCGCTGACCCTCGACGACAACCTCGCCCTCGCGGCACTGCTCGTCGACGTCGCCCACGACGCGGGTCTCGCCGCCGGGCAGAAGAACACGGCGGAAGATGCTGCGGTGCTGCACGAGCGCGCCGGGTTCGACTTCGCCGTGGTCGAGGAGTGCGCCGCCTATGAAGAATGCCCCGCGTTCGCCGAGGTCTACGGCGACGCCGTGATCGACATCGAGTACTCCGACGAGCTTCCGCGCACCTTCGCCGAGATGTGCGCCGACGACGACTCCCCCGCATCCATGGTGCTGAGGGATCGTGATCTCGTCACGCCTGGGCATGAGCAGTACGTGTTCGAGACGTGCCGCTGACCGCTCGGGCCTCGATGCGGCATGCGCTCTCGGTAGGCTGACCCCGTGAGCAAGACGGGGGATCACGACGGCGCCGCGCCGAGGATCGACGTGCGTGCGATCGTGTCGCGCTGGTGGCGCTCCCTCGCCGAGGTCCCCCGATGGATCTGGGTCGCCGCCGCCGCCCTCATCGCCCTGATCCTCGTCGTGGTCGCGATCGGCGGTTTCGCGCAGGCGCAGACCGCCCCGATCGAACTCGGCGCGGACGACGAGGCGCGTGCCTCCGTCTATGCCGTCACCGTGCTCGACGCCGAGTTCACCGACGAGGTCGAGTCCGAGTACCTCGAGGCCGAGCCCGGCGAGAAGCTGCTCGTCATGACGATGCGCATGGAGAATCTCTCCGACGCCCCGATCGGTGTCGGCACGACGGCTGACCGCACCAAGGCAGGCCTCGTCAACACCGACGACCCGCTGATCGAGCTCGACGGAGCAACCGCGACCGACTCGGTGTCGATCTGGCGCGCCGACGGTTCGTCAGGTCAGGTCATCCTGCAGCCCGGCGTCCCGAGCGAGGTCTCACTCGCCTGGACGGTGCCGGACGACGCCTTCCCCGACGGAGTCGTCTCTCTCGACATCCACGAGGTCGAGATCCGCCGCGGCGCGGTCATCCTGTCGTCGAGCGTCGTCACCTGGCGCGCGGCAGAGACGTTCGCACGTATCAGCGTGACCCCGACGGAGGCGCCATGAGACGCGCCCTGCCGTGGATCCTCGGTGGCCTGCTCGTGATCGCCGCGGGCGCGGTCACCGCTGTGACGCCCGACGACGAGTCCCTGGTCGGTCCGACCGTCCAGCGCGGCTCGTTCGGTGACGCGGTCGAATCGCGCACCCTCGTCGCGAAAGCAACCGAGGCGACCTTCGCCGACGAGGTGGCCGTGCCTTCGTCCGACTGGAGCGCCGAGGGCAACTGGCTCGTGGTGACGGTCGTCGCCTCCGCGCCGACCACCGAGCTGGACACCGCCATCCAGCTCGCGACGCTGGTGGTCGGCGATCGGGTGTTCCAGGCCAGCGAAAGGCCTTCGGCGTCGCTGAAGGCTATCCCATTGCGCGTCGGAATCGACACCGCCGGCATGTTCGCGTTCGAGCTGCCGCCCGACGTCGATGCGGGAGCGGCCGAGCTGCGACTGACGACCTCGTATTTCACTGCCGAACTCGACGACCTCGTCGCGATTCCGTTGACGCTCGACGATCTGCCCCGCACGCCGAGCATCGAGCTCACCGACTCCGAGCTGGTCACCCCGTGACCTGGTGGCGCGAACAGCGCACGGCACTCGCCGCCCTCGTGATCGCGGCCGTCGCCGTGGTCGGGGCGACCGTGTGGCTCGACGTCGTCCCGAGCATCCGCCCGACCGACCGGGTCATCGAGGCGGAGTCGACCGTCGACATCGCGGGGCAGACTCTCTCGCTGGGTCCCACCGAGTGGGGCGAGTTCGAGGCCCCGCAAGGATCTCGCACGCTCAGCGTCCGCCTGAGCTCGACCGGAGGTTTCGACGCCTCGGTGTGCGGACCGGCGACGCTGACCGAGACCGACTCGTCCCGTACGTGGGTCAGCTCGCGAGCGGGTCTCGACGTGTCCTACGACGACGGCGAGAGCTCATGCACCATCGAGTCAGATGCGTACCGGATCCTGCTCGTCTTCCTGGTTCCGGATGACGCCGACGGTCCCTTCCGCCTCGACATCGAAGGGAGCGACGCCGACGTCGCCCGCTTCGTCATCGAGCCCTGACGGGCGGGTGTCGAGACCGGCCTGCGGTCGGCCGATCACGCCGTCGTAGGCTGTCGCGACGATCGCTACCCGCAGGGGCTCTGCCAGCGCGGCCACCGCGACGGTGACGAGGGGGAAGAATCCGGCCCAGAACGCCGACTCATGGCCGCCGATGATCAACAGCGCACCTCGGGTGCCCGCCTGCTCGGCGAACCCCCAGGCGGCGTACGCCAACGCATAGACGCCGAAGAGCAGCGGCCCGCCACGCCAGATCACGGTGACAGCGGCCCAGAGTCCTTCGAGTCGCATCACGAGAGTGCGGGCGACGCTCATCGCAGCACCGCGCGCCGCTCCCCCGCCCCAGCGTCCGAACGACGGGGTCGAGTCGAACGTCGTTCCGAAGATCACACCGGCGACCGTCAACCACGCCGCCGGAACGATGAGGGCCGCGATGAGGATGCCGAACAGCCAGGTCGCGCCTTCCCAGACCGCGGCCACGGGCTGGAGGTTCACGGCGAACCAGTCTCCGAAGCCCTGCAGCCAGCCGACTGCCTCGCGATCCGCGAACCAGTCGAGAACGCCGTTCCACCACCGGGCCACCATCGTGAAGAGCATGAAGGTCCACAGCACCTCCGCGTACGTGGCGAGGATGACCGTCCACCGCGGCAGCCGCTCGGCGAAACGGGTGAACAGCAGACGCGCGATCAGGGCGACGACGAGAACGGTCACCGGCAGCACGCCCACGGCGATCAGACCGCCGCGGTCTCCGACCTGCGCGAGGTCGTAACCCGAATCGGCCAGGGCGATCGCGCTCGCGATCCGGAAGAAGTCGATCTGATCGACGTCGAGAAGACCCCATGCGGTGTAGAACGCGAAGAAGGGCAGGATCGCCGCGAGCATGGCCGAGCCGAACTCGCGGATGCCGCCGGCTTCCTCTCTGCGGCTGTGCGGCAGAGAGGGCCGCACCGTGAGGTACATGGCGACGTACGAGACGAGACGAGCGGCGACCGCGAGCGGCAGCAGCAGCAGACCGCCGAGCGTGGTGTGGCCACCGACGAAGCCTGCGAACTCGACGAGCACACGGTGCAGGGCTTCACCGCCGAGGTACCAGGCCATGAGCGCAGGCCAGTGCCTGGCGACGATGCGCCCGAACGTCCGGAGGGCCTGAGACATGTGCCCTACCGTAGCCGGTCGGGGTCGCCCTGCTCACGTCGCGCGGCGCGACCGAGCTCCGGCGTCACCGTGCCGCCGCGTCATCGGTGGAAGGGGCACCCGCCGGATGCCGGCGCAGACGCCGACCGCACTTCGCCGCCCGAGCGCGGCTTGGTGGGCAGTCGGCGCCGGTTGACAGCGAGTCCTTCGTCGAGGATCCGCAGACCGGGGTCGCTCAGCACCGTGATCGCGGCGGCGAGGCCGGCGATCGCGAGCTTCTCTCCCGGGCAGCGGTGGCCGGTCGCGACGTCGGCACCGCCGTGCGGGATGAATGCGGCGAGCGCCTCGTAGTCGTCTCCGACATCGCGGAACCGCTCGGGGTCGAATCGCTGCGGCCGTGCCCAGAACCGCTCGTCGGTGTTCGTGCCGAGGATGTCGAGCACGACGCGTCCACCGGCATCCACCCTCTGTCCGTCGATCTCGATGTCGGCGATCGCCCAGCCGGGGAGCATCGGGACGAACGGAGAGATGCGGCGGACCTCCTGCGCGAACATGACCGACAGCGGACCGCCGACCAGGCTGCCCCGTTCGGCGGCCTCGGCCGCGATCCGCTCACGCCAGTCGGGTCGCTCGTGCAGCTCCTTCGCCGCGAACGCGACGAAGCGCGCGACCGCGATCATCGGACGGATGCTGTTCTGCAGCTCGACGCCCGCGACGCGGGCGGGAAGCAGCTCGCCGTCCCGATCGCGATGGTGCGCCCACTGCTCGAGCGCGCTGCCTTCCTCGGCACTCAGCGCGCCGTGGCGCACGGCCTCGATGAGTCGGGCGGAGTGCCGGTCCGACCACCAGCGGTTCGTCAGGGCCGCGATGTACTCGGGCGAGTAGGGGGATCCGAATCCGTCGACGATCTGCGCGAGACGAGCCGCCCAGCGGGTCTTCGCGGCCGGAGTGCCCGGCACCCCGGCCCACCCCATGATCGCGCGCCCGAGTGCGCCGACCGCCGCGTCATAGGCGCTGCGCGTGCCGCCGTCGATCCAGGCCTGCCGCTCGCTCTGCCACTCGCGCTCGAGCCACGGGGTCAGACGGTCGACCTGTGCATCCTCGTAGGCGACCTCGACGAACGTCGCCTTGCGATGCCTGTGCTCGTCGCCGTCGAGGCTGTGCACGGAGCCGTGGCCGAACAGGCTCTCCTGCACGAGGGCAGGCATGGCACCCGAGCGCGCGATACGCGTCTCGTCGTAGAACAGCTCCACGCCCTCGACGCCGCGCACGAGCACGGCGTCGTCACCGAGCAGGCTCATGGGCGCCGATCGCGCGCCGGGCCGCACCCGCCGCCAGATGCGCGGACCGAAGCCGTAGCCCCGGGTGAGCAGAGAGGGTGCGTCGTCGTGCGCCAGAGCGCCGATTCTGCGGGCGGCGCGCGCGGGAAGGTCGATGAGTGCCATGAGCCGACGTTGGCAGAGACGCCGCCGCCGTTCCAGGGGGAGGCGCGGATGCGGTGCGCGTGCTAGCGCTGCTCGGCATCCGCGCATCGCGCGCATCTCACGCATCCGGCCGCGTCAAGGCCCTGGGCGGTGCGGACGGGTGGCGCGACGATGCACTCAGGAGAGAAGAGGCCGACATGGCGAAGAACGTCCGCACGATGAACTGCCATCCCGACGATGTGTTCCGGGTGCTCAGCGATGCCTGGCTCTACCCGGCGTGGGTCGTCGGCGCCTCGCGCATGCGCGACGTCGATGAGGCGTGGCCGCAGCCCGGAGCAGAGCTGCACCATTCGGTCGGCGTCTGGCCGGCTCTCCTCGACGACACCACGGTGGTCGAGGAGTGGGATCCACCCCATCGGATGGTCATGCGCGCGAAGGGCTGGCCGATCGGCGAGGCCAGGGTCACGCTGCGTGTGCGCTCACACGGCGACGGCACGATCGTGCGTATCGACGAGGAGCCGGTCAGCGGTCCGGCGACGCTGCTGCCGAGCGTGCTGACCACTCCCCTGCTGCGCTGGCGCAACTCCGAGACCCTGCACCGCCTGGGCTACCTCGCCGAGGGAAAGGCCGGCTGAGTCCGGAGCCTGAGCGGGGCTGACGGAGACGTGAGCCGGCTGCGCAGTACGGGCTGCACAGCCGGCGGTCACCGTCAGACGCGCGACGGCTGCAGCACGACCTTGATGCAGCCGTCGTCTTTGCGCTGGAACGTCTCATAGAGTTCCGGGGCGTCCTCGAGCGGCGCGGTGTGGGTCGTGAGATCCATGACGCCCAACGGATCACTGAGGTCCTCGACCAGCGGCATGAGGTCGTCGATCCAGCGCTTGACGTTGCACTGCCCCATGCGGATGCTCACCTGCTTGTCGAACAGGGTCTTCATGGGCATGATGTCGGCGTCGCCCGCATAGACCCCGCTCAACGACACCGTGCCGCCGCGGCGCACGACGTCGATCGAGGCGTACAGTGCGGCCAGGCGGTCGATGCCCGCCTTGTCGAAGACCTGTCTGGCCGCAGGATCGGGCAGCAGACCGACCGCACGCTGCACGAGCTTGACACCCGGGTTGCCGTGCGCCTCCATGCCCACGGCGTCGACGACGGCATCCGTTCCTCGCCCTCCGGTGAGGTCACGCAGCTGCTCGACGACATCGTCGGTGAGGTCGAAGACCTCGGCGCCATGACGCGCTGCCATCTCACGGCGCTCGGCGACGGGATCCACCGCGAGCACCCGGTAGCCGCGATGCGCACCGACCCTGGCGACGAACTGGCCCACCGGCCCGAGGCCCATCACCGCGAGCGTGCCGCCGTCGGGGACGTTCGCATACTCCACGCCCTGCCAAGCGGTCGGCAGGATGTCGCTGAGAAAGAGGTACCGCTCGTCGGGAAGATCGGATGCGACCTTGATGTGGTTGTGGTCCGCGAGCGGCACCCGCAGGAACTCGGCCTGGCCCCCGGGCACCTGCCCGTAGAGCTTGGTGTACCCGAAGAGGGATGCGCCGCTGCCGTACTCGGTGACCTGGGTCGTCTCGCACTGAGACTGCAGACCCCGGAGGCAGAAGAAGCAGTGCCCGCAGGAGATGTTGAACGGCACGACGACACGGTCTCCGACCTTCAGATCCCGAACAGCGCTGCCCACCTCGACGACGACGCCCATCGGCTCATGCCCGAGGATGTCGCCCTTGTCGAGGAAGGGGCCGAGGAGCTCGTACAGATGCAGGTCCGACCCGCAGATCGCCGACGAGGTGATCCGCACGATCGCATCCGTCGGGTGCTCGATCACCGGGTCCGGCACCTCCTCGACCGTCACGTTGCGCGTGCCCTGCCAGGTGAGTGCCTTCATGGTGCGTCCTCCTCGTGGGATGTCGAATGCCCACCCTCCGTCGCGCGCTTCCGATGCGACAGAGGGTTGACAGCGGTCCGTCACTGCGAGGCGGTGACGCCGAGGTGCGCCCTCTGGTCCACGAGCGGGCACGAGAAGACGTCGCGCTCCCCGAGGCCCACCCGGTTGATGTATCGGACGACGATCGCGTAGGACGTGAACAGCCCGACCTGGGTGTACCTGACGTCGTGCGCATCGCAGTAGGCCGCCACGATCGGCGCAGCCTTTCGCAGGTGCGGCCGGGGCATCGACGGGAACAGGTGGTGCTCGACCTGGTAGTTCAGGCCGCCCATCACCACGTCGAGCACGCGGCTCCCCCGCACGTTGCGGCTCATCAGCACCTGGCGCCGGAGGAAGTCCAGCGTCAGGTCCTTGGGCACGACCGGCATCCCTTTGTGGTTCGGCGCGAAGGCGATGCCCATGTAGAACCCGAACAGGCCCAGCTGCACCGCGAGGAACACGAACGCGATGCCCGGGGACAGCACGATGAACACCAGCGTCACGAATCCGATCATCCGGATGCTGAGGAAGGCGATCTCGGCCCATCGCCGTTCGAGGCGACCGCGGGTGACCACGCGCCGCACACTCGATGCGTGCAGCGACAGTCCTTCGAGGAGCAGGATCGGGAAGAACGCGAGACCCTGGTGTGCCTGCAGCCACGTGATCGCCGGGCTGTGACGACGCGCCGCCGTCTCAGGGGTGACCGCGATCACCGGCAGCTCGATGTCGGGGTCGGCTCCGAGCTTGTTCGGATTCGCGTGATGACGTGTGTGCTTGTGCTGCCACCACCCGTAGCTCATGCCCACGAGCAGATCGCCGAGGATGATGCTGATCCAGTCGTTCCACCGCCCGGACACGAAGATCTGCCGGTGGGCGGCGTCGTGCCCGAGGAACGCGATCTGCGTGAAGACGATCGCGAGCACGGCGGCGGTGAACAGCTGCCACCATGTGTCGCCGATCCACACGAAGGCCGTGAGGCTGAGGGCCACGACGAGCGGAGCGGCGATGAGCTTCGTCCAGTAGTAGCCGTACCGGCGGCGCAGCAGGCCGCGCTCGCGGATCTGCTGTGCCAGCTCGGTGAAGGTACTCGATCCGCCCCTGGCGCTGTCGCGCGGACGGGTGCGGACTGTCGGACGGATGCTGTCCATGATGGCCTCTTCTCTGGCGTCGTCCGCTCTAGGAGCGGAAGGCACCGCCTTCTTCGACCCAGTCCTGGATGCGCGCGTCCTCATCGGAGACGGCATCGATCGGACGTCGGGCGAAGCTCACCGATTCCGCGAGAGCTGCGACGGATGCCGCCCGCTCCTGCTCACGGTCGGTGGCGTCCTGGAAACGCAGGGCCGCGATCTCGCGTGCGGCCACGAGGGCCGCGCTGATCTCGGCGAGGCGTTCCGCGATGACGGCAGCGAGGCCGTCGCGGAGTTCCTCCAGGTTGGTGTTCGCGATCTCCAGACGACGATCGGCGACGTGGAGCTCGACCGTCGGGAATCCGTTCGCGGACAGGTGGGCGCGCGTCTCGCTGCCCTGGATCGCGGCGACCTCGTCGCGATCGGTCTTGCGCGTGAACACCGCTTCCACGGTGTATCGGTCGGGAGCCTCGTCGGTCATCAGGGCCGCCGGAAGCGAGCCGATGAGGATGGATTCCAGACCCAGCAGTTCGGAGCTCTGCCCCGCGATCTTCAGTTGTGCGTTCATGTGCTGACGTTACGCCTGCATGCTGTATGCGCTCACAGTCTCAGAGACCGATCCGCAGCCGTCGTACATCGATATATGGGAAACTGGACACACCACCGGTGATCATCCGATCGCGCCTCATCACACGGGTTCGTGGCGAAAGGAGGAGATCATCTTGGGAAAGCTCATCTACGAGGGCAGCGTCAAAGCGGAGATCGAGGATCGCGCTCTCACGCACCTGCAGCTCGTCATCACCGCGAAGCTGCGCCGGGGCGAGCCGTTCGCCTTCACCTGGCGCGAGGACATGAGCGTCGGCGGCGGACGCACGACCGTCTGGGTCCATGCCGGCAGTTCGCTCGTCTTCAAGTACAGCGGCAGCCGACAGCCCTCCATCAACCGCGCCTGGATCGAGGCCCTCGCCTTCACGGCGAGCGCGCCGAGCGGCCTGTACCTCGTGCACGAACCCGCAGAGGGCGGCGCACCGCCGGCGGAACGCCTGGACGTTCCCGCGCACGCCTGACTCCGCGCACGCCGGACTCGGGGAGAATGGGGTGATGTCCCCGAACCCCCAGCGGCGACTGCTCGCCTCGGTGCGCAGGATCCTGCACACCGACCCCTCCGCCGTCGCCCACACCGAGGCCATGCCCGTCATCGACGAGCGCACGGTGCCGCGAGTGCTCGACCTCGCGACCCGCATCGGCGAATCGATGTTCGCGGTCGGCGCCTCCGCGCACGAGGTCACGCTCGCCATCACGCGCGTGTGCTCGGCATACGGGATGCGCGACGTCCAGGTCGACGTCACCTACAACTCCATCACCGTCTCGTTCCACCTGAGTGGAGAGGTCTGGCCCGAGACCCTCGTGCGAGTCGTCCGCGTCGCGGCACCCGACCACGCCAAGCTGCAGCGCGTGCAGGCCCTCGTCGCCGACATCGATGACGGGCTCGATCTCGAGTCGGCCCGCACCGCGTTCCGCGTGCTCCGACGTGTGCCCTTCCGGTATCAGCAGCCGGTCGTCATCGTCGCCCGTGCGCTGCTCGCGGTCGGCGTCAGCATCATGCTCGGCGCCTCGCCGATCATCGTCGGCCTCACCTTCGTCGCAGCACTCTGCGCGGCTCTGACCCAGGCCGGTCTCGCCAGGGCCCGGGTGCCCCTGTTCTTCAGCCAGATCGCCGGAGGCTTCGTCACCACGGTCGTCGCCGTCGCGGTGACAGCACTCGGCTCAGCCGGGATCGAGCCTTTCGTCGGCATCCGCCCCTCGATCATCGTCGCGTCGGGCATCGTGCTCATGCTCGCCGGCCTCACGGTGGTCGGGGCGGCTCAGGATGCGATCGACGGATTCGCGCTCACGGCGGGCGGTCGCATCCTCGATCTAACGATGCAGACGCTCGGCGTCGTGATCGGCATCCTCGTCGGGCTCGAACTCGGCAGTGTGCTCGGTTTCACGATGGGGCTGCCGGACGACCCCGCGCCCTTCGGTCCGCTGCTCAACCAGTTCGCGGGGGCGATCATCATCGCGGTCGCCGTCGCGGTGTTCAACGGCGCCGGCATCCGGATCATCCTCGTGAGCGCGCTGCTCAGCGCCGTCACGATCGCCGGCTACTCGTTCATGGTCGGTCTGAATCTGCATCCCGCCGCGGCGAGCGCGATCGGGGCCCTGCTCGCGAGCTTCATCGGGATGCTGATCGCGGTGAACCTCCATGTGCCGTCGGTCGCGGTGACGACCGCGGCGATCGTGCCGCTGGTGCCCGGTGTCGCGGTGTTCCAGGGGCTCCTCGAGATGATCCACTCCGCGGGTTCCACCGCCGGCGTCGTCGGAATCGGCGGATCGCTGGTCGACGCCGTCGTGATCGGCATCGGTCTCGCCTCCGGAGCGTCGCTCGGCCTCTACCTCGGCACGCCCGTGCGCGCGACCCTCAGCAGCGTCGCGAAGACGCGGGCGCGCGCCGTCCGACGCTGAGGTCGATCAGGCCGCGCCCCCCGGGCTGGCGGCGCATCGCGAGCCGCGGCACGCCGGGGGCTCCCGCACGTGCCGCGTCGCCGGCCTCTCAGGCTCCGGCGCGCACCGTCTCGATCGAGGGGTAGTCGGTGTACCCCTCGGCGGTGCGACCGTAGAACAGCGCGGGGCGCGGCTCGTTGAGCTCGGCATCCTCTCGCCACCGCTCGACGAGGTCGGGGTTGGCGATCACCGGGCGTCCGACGGCCACGGCGTCTGCCCACTCGTCCGCGACGAGGGTCTCCGCCTCATCTCGGCTCGTGGCCGACGCGAAGCCGGAGTTGATGATGAGGGGTGCCCCGAGGGTGCGGCGGATGCGCTGCACGAGCTCACTCGTCGGCTCGGCGTTCAGGATGTCGACGAAGGCGAGTCCGAGCGGGCGCAGCCCCTCGGCGACGGCGAGGTAGGTGGCGAGAGCGTCGTCGTCGTCCTCCTCGAGCACGCCCTGGATGTTGTGCTGCGGCGACAGGCGGATGCCGGTGCGGTCCGCGCCCACCGCGTCGGCGACGGCGGTGGTGACCTCGATCGCGAAGCGTGCGCGGTTCTCGGGCGATCCCCCGTACCGGTCGTCACGCACGTTCGACACGGGCGAGAGGAACTCCTGCACGAGGTAGCCGTTGGCGCCGTGCACCTCCACGCCGTCGAGACCGGCCGCGATCGCGTTGCGTGCGGCCTGCGCGAACTGCTCGACGACCTCAGAGATCTCGTCGAGGGTCAGCGCGTGCGCGACAGGCAGGTCGACCTTGCCCTCCGGCGTGTGGGTCTGACCGGGAGCCGCGAGCGCACTGGGCGCCACCACGCGGGGCTCTCCGGAGATGGCGGGATGCGACACCCGACCGCCGTGCATGAGTTGCATCACGATCGTGCCTCCCTCTTCGTGCACGGCGTCGGCGATGCGGCGCCAGCCCTCGATCTGCGCGGGCGTCACGATGCCCGGCTGCCCGGGGTACGACTTGCCCTCGGCGGCGGGCCACGTGCCCTCGGTGAGGATGAGTCCCTGACCAGCGCGCTGACGGTAGTACTCCACCATCGTCTCGGTGGGCACACCCGCATCGTCGGCGCGCGTGCGGGTGAGCGGCGCCATGACGACGCGGTTGGACAGCGGAAGGGCGCCGAAGGCGGCGGGCTCGTAAAGACTCACGCTCAAAGACAAGGCCCGCGCCCCGAACCGTATTCCCCCGGACGTGCGGAGGGGCGCTCAGCTCGCAGAAGCCGAGTACGTCTCCCCCACCGGCACAGCCACCTGCAGCACGTTGCCCGGCTGCGCCAGAGGGCAGGCCCACGCCGGGTCGTAGGCGCATGACGGGTTGTACGCGAAGTTGAAGTCGAGCACGATCGTGCCGCGCTCGGCATCCGATCCGAGGTCGGCGCCCTTGATCGTGTCGATCAGGTAGCGACCACCGCCGTAGGTGCCGCCGGGGCGACCGGCGAGAGCGTCGCGCACCGGGATGAAGAGTCCCCCGCCGTAGGTCGTCAGTCGCCAGATGTCGAGCGACCCGGTGTCGGGGATCTCGACCCTGCCGACGCGCTCGAACGGGACGACCCCGTCGGTTCCCGTCGCGAAGTCGAAGCCGCCTGGTTCAGCGGGCAGGATGGGCAGCTCGAAACGCCACTGCGGATCGTAGGAGGCGATGGGCAGCCCCTCGAACAGCGCCCTATCACCCGGCAGCAGCGGAGTCGCCGGGTGGTGCAGCATCAGGTCGTCCCGCTCGATGCGCCAGAGCTCGTGCGCCTCCTCCGGCGATTCCGCCTGGCGGACGGCGTCGTACAGGGCGAACACGCGACGTCGCCAATCGACGACCTCGGCGGCGGTGCGGGCTTTCGTGAGCGACATGGGGTTCAGGCTACGCGTCCGGGCACTCCGCGTCGCTCAGGTTCGCGGTCCGAGAACCGAGGGATCCGCTTCTCCCGCGGCATCGCCCTTCAGCTCGATCAGGAGCGTGTGCGTGGGCGTGGTTCCGGTGTTCTCCCCCGAATGGCGCTGCGCAGCGAGCCACACCGCCTGCCCTGAGGGCAGGGTCGTGTCGAAGACCCTGTCCCCCGCCGACAGCCGACGCGAGAAGTCGCTGAGCGTGACCATGACGCTGTTCGGATGGTCGTGCGGCGTCGTGCGGTCACCCGGTTCGTCCGTGTACTCGAGCACGCGCACGAAGTCGTTCTCCCAGAGCGTGCGGTAGTGATCGGGGTTCGTCAGGGTGGGATCGTCGGTGACCATGGGTTCACGGTACGCCCGGCGATCCCGCCCCGACAGGGGGTGTTCGGGTGCTCAGCTGTCGGTGTCCCGAGGAAGGACCGTGAGCACCCGCTCGATGTGATCGCGGAACTCGGTCATGAACGCGGTGAGGAACGAGGCTGTGCTCGCGTTCGTCACGGTGCCGTCGTCGTCGTAGTCCTCGGGCACGAACTGGATGTACGCCTCGGGAGCGGTCATCTGTCGGGCGTTGCAGAAGCTCAGCACCCCGCGCAGGCTCTGCTGCGCGACGGCAGTGCCGATCGCCCCGACCGATGCTCCGATGACCGCCGCAGGGATGTGGTCGAAGGAGTTCTGCCCCCACGGACGCGATGCCCAGTCGATCGCGTTCTTGAGTCCGCCCGGGATCGACCGGTTGTACTCCGGGGTGACGAACAGCACCGCGTCCGCCGAGTCGATGGCCTCTTTCAGCGCGACCGCCACCGGCGGGTAGTCCTCGTCGTAGTCCTGGCTGTAGAGCGGGAGTTCGCGGATGGGTATCTCGAAGAACTCCAGGTCGTCCGGCGCGAGACCGATCAGAGCGGTCGCGAGGACCCGGTTGATCGATGTCGACGAAAGACTCCCGACGAAGTATCCGATGCGGTAGGTCATGGCTGTTCCTCGATTCCGAAGGTCGTGGGTTCAGTCTGGTGGCCCTGCGTCCCCGCGTCCACCCCTCGCGGACTGGGGATCGGATGCTCCGCCGCCGAGCTCCGAGAGCATCTCGGCGAAGCGATCGAGGTCTGCCTGCGACCAGCGGCCGAGACGCTCGGCGAGCCGGGCCTCGTAGCGCGAGCGCGCGGCAGTGACCCTCTCCTGTGCGAGCGCGGTGGCGACGAGGACGCGCGCTCGACGATCGTCGGGGTCGCGCACGCTCTCGACGAGGCCCAGCTGTTCGAGCTGCCGCACCTGGCGGCTGACGGCGGTCTTGTCGGTCTGCAGCCGCTCGATGATCGCTCCGGCCGAGGTGGCCTTGCCCGTCGCGATCGACGTCAGCACCTGGTACCCGAGGGGCTGCAGATCGGGATGCACGGTCTGCGCCGCCTCACGCCAGCTCACGCGGATGCGGGCGAAGAGCCGCCCGAGCTCGTGCTCGACCCTGGCCACTGCCTCGTCGATGTCCGGCACCGCCTCGTCGATGTCCGGCGGCGCCTCGCCGTCGGTCGCGGCGGCGGGCTCGCCCGTGCGGGCGGGTTCGTCGGACGAGGCGCTCATGGTGGCCAGCTTACGGCGAAGCCCCGCCGTCAGAGGAGACGGCGGGGCTTCGATCAGGACGCGTCCTCGTGTCGGTTCAGACCTCGGCGAGAAGCCGGAAGACCTTCGAGGCGACGTGGATCTCGTCGGGGGTGAGCTCGGCCACGACCGTCCGCAGTCGCGAGGCGTGATCACGGCGCAGTTCAGCGAGTGCGGCGCAGGCCGACGGCGTCGCCGTCAGCACCCGGAGCCGCCCGTCGCGCACGTCGGGCCTCGACTCGATCAGGCCCAGTTCCTCGAGCATCCGCACCTGCCGGCTGATGACCGACTTGTCCATCTCGAATCGTTCGGCGAGCTCGTGGGCGTTGGCCGTCTCGGCCCGCTCGATGAAGGTGAGCAGCTTGTAGCCGCCCACCTGCAGCTCGGGGTCGATCCGCGCCGCCGACTCCTTCCAGAGCGTCCTGGTCCTCGCGAAGATGAGGCTCAGATGAGTCTGGAGATCGCTGAGCGCGGTGTCGACGTCGAGAGACGTCGCCACCGCGTCTGAGGGGAGCATCGTCAGCGCCTCGAGTCCCGGTCCTCGCGATCGAGCACGGTCACCGAGTTCGTGTTCGTGGTCGACGACGCGGACCCGACGCCCGAGATCCGGATGGTACCGGTCGACATCGTCGCACCGACCTCTGCCTCGGAGACCTCGAGAACCGACTCCTCGGCCTGCTCGCGCAGCTGCTCGGCGGCGTTCTTCGTCGAGAGCGGCTTGTTCTTGATGAACGCGATCGCGATGATGGCGATCACGGCCAGCGGGATGGCGATGATGAACGCGTCGGCGATGCCGTGGCCGTAGGCTCCCTCGACGATCGTGCGGATCGTGTCCGGCAGCTGCGTGACCTTCGGCACGTCCCCCGAAGCGAGGTGCTTCAGAGCGTCGACCTCTTCTGGCGTCGTCGGCGTGAAGCCGTCGAGCGCATCGGTGATGTAGTTCGCGACACTCGTCGAGAGGGTCGCGCCCATGACCGTCACTCCGATGGTGCCGGCGATCGTGCGGAAGAAGTTGACGTTCGACGAGGCGGCGCCCAGCTGCTGCGGAGCCGTGTCGTTCTGCACGATGAGGGTGAGGTTCTGCATGACCATGCCGAGACCCGCACCGAGGACGAACATGTAGGTCGCCACCAGCGGGAACGGGGTGTCGTAGCGCAGCGTGGCCATGAGCGAGACGCCGACCGTGGTCAGGACGGAGCCTGTGAGCATCCAGCCCTTCCACTTGCCGAACCGGCTGACGAGCTGGCCGATGATGATCGACGCACCCATCTGGCCGATGATCATCGGGATCGTCATGAGGCCCGACTCGGTCGGTGTGGCGCCGCGCGCGAGCTGGAAGTACTGGGCGAGGAACACCGAGGTCGCGAACATCGAGACGCCGATGGCGATGGAGGCGATGACCGACAGCGTGAAGGTGCGGCCCGTAAACAGCGACATCGGGACGATCGGTTCCTTGACGAAGAACTCGACGGTGATGAACGCGGCGATCGCGACACCCGCGATGACGGCGAGCGTGATGCTGGTCGAGGAGTCCCAGTCGAACTCGCTGCCGCCCATCGAGACCCAGATGAGCAGGGTCGAGACGCCGACGGCGAGCAGGACGATGCCGAAGTAGTCGATCGAGACCTTGCGGTCACGCTGCGGCTTGGGCAGGTGCAGCGTGAACTGCAGCAGCACGAGGGCGAGGATCGCGAAGGGCACGCCGACGAAGAAGTTGGAGCGCCAGCCCCAGACGTCGGTCAGGAGGCCGCCGAGCAGCGGGCCGCCGATGGTGCCGAGGGCCATGATGCCGCCGACGACGCCCATGTACTTGCCTCGCTCGCGCGGCGAGATGATGAGGGCGACGGCGATCATCACGAGCGACATCAGACCGCCGACGCCGATGCCCTGGATGACGCGGACGGCGATGAGCATGTTCGTGTCGGTCGAGAAGCCGGCGATCACGGTGCCGACGGTGAAGATGATGAGCGACAGCTGCACGAGGATCTTGCGGTCGACGAGGTCTGCGAGCTTGCCCCAGATGGGCGTCGAGACGGCGGTCGCCAGAAGGCTCGCGGTGATGACCCAGGTGTACTGCGACTGGGTGCCGCCGAGGTCAGCGATGATGACGGGCATCGAAGTCGACACCACGGTGCCCGAGAGCACGGCGACGAACATGCCGACGACGAGGCCGGAGATCGCGGTGAAGACCTCGCGCGGTGAGCGCACGGGCTCAGCGATGGAGGAAGAAGAAGGCGTAGTCACAGTGGAAGAGCTCCTGCGTAGAAAGTTGATTAGTGTCAACTATACGCTTATGGTTGCCAAAGTGCAACTATCGACCCTGGTCAACCATCCTTCGGCTCACGCGGTCGGAGGTCAGCCTCGAGCAGCCCCGGAGCTGTCGAGGTCCAGGTCCACGTCGAGGCGCCAGTCGCCGTCATCGCCGCCGGCGTCCTCGGCGGCGTCGCGCTCGGGATACAGGCGGTGTGCTCGCAGACTCTGCGCCTGCGCACTGAAATCCGGCTCGGATCCCTGGAAATCATCGTGCGGACCGACCAGGAGATCGTTTCCGACGCCGACGACGAGCTCGGCGCAGTCGTCGCGGCCGTTCAGGATGATGGGGATCTCGACCGCGTCCGACTCGCCCTCGCTGGCGATGGCCGCCGCGAGTCTGACGAGCGAGTCCGCGACATCGTCGGTGGTGACCAGTTGCTGACCTGCGTACGAGACGATCTTCATGAGTCGATCATCACCCGATCCGAGGGAATCCGAATCGGGGTTGCACCGGGTGCCCGTCGTTCGATAGTGCGCAGAGTCGGGCCGGGAGGATCACATGCGGGCGTAGCGCGCGCGAGCGAAGCAGAACAGACCGTAGAGCACGAGCCCCGCACCGACGACCCACAGGATGACGGCGCCGAAGGGCAGTCCTGCCAGAGTGCGGAGAGCAGAGTCGAGGCCGCCCGCCGTCTCGGGGTCGTGCGTGAGCGCGGCGATGACGAACAGGGCGCCCGCGACTCCGACGGCGATGCCCTTGGCTATGTAGCCGGCCACACCGAACGCGACGATGCCCGAGCGCGCCGCTCCCCCGGGCGCCGAGAGGTTCTTCATGAACGCCTGAGTGATGCCGCGCACGATGAAGGCGATGCCGATCGCGGCGACGATCAGGCCCACGAGCACCAGCAGCGCGACGCCTGCGGGCGCCGCCAGCAGCCTGGCGCTGAACGACTGCGACGACTCGGATGACTGCGACTGCCCGCCGAGCGCATAGACGAGGGCGGTGGCACCGATCGCGAGGTATGCGGCGGCGGTGCCGAGGAACTTGACCCGATGCCCCCACTTCTTCTTCGAGTCGGGGTCGCGCTCGATCACGGCCTCCGCGATCTGCCAGATCGCGAGCGCCAGCAGCCCGAGCACGATGATCCAGAGCAGGAAGACGCCCGCGGGCGACTGCCGGATCTGCTCCATGGCCCCGCCCTGATCGGCGTTCTCGCCGCCCCCGCCGGTCGCGATCGAGATCGCGATGCCGCCGATGAGCAGATGCAGGATGCCGAGCACGACGTAGCCGATCCGGGCGAGGACGCGGAAGGTCGTGGAGTCCTGCGCCGCGCTGGCGGCCGAGGCCGCGGAGTTTCGGGTGTTCATGGGGTCACGCTGCTTTCGATCGTCTCTTCGCCGGCCGATTCGCCGGCCGATGCCGCTGCGGTTCTCCTGGCATGTCGGGCCCTGGCGGCGTCGACGCAGACCCACACGAAGCAGGCGACGGCGATGCCCTCCAGCAGACCGGCCACGACATCGCTCAGCCAGTGCGCGTGCAGGTACGTGCGGCTCCACATCATCGTGACGACCCAGACCGCTCCCAGCGCCCACACGTACCAGCGGTGGAACGTCAGGGCGAGGATCACCACGACCGTGGTCGCCACGGCGGTGTGCCCCGACGGGAACGACGTCGCCACACTCTCGGCGAGCGAGTCCTCGGGGCGGGTGCGTCCGATCACCGCGGCCATGGTGGCGCCGATCGCGACGACGGCGACCATGGCGATCGCCAGCGTCGCGGCATCCCACCGGCGCGTGCGCCACACCAGCCACGCGATCAACGCGGCGCCGATCACGATCATGCCCAGGGTGCCGCCGACGACGGCGGGCACCCAGGCCACGACGACCCAGACGTCGTTCGTCAGCGACGCCATGAGGTCGTGCCACCAGGCGTCGATCGCGAGCGGCTCGTGTCCGCCCATCGCCACGACGGTGCGGAGCACCACGAAGGCGACGGTCGCCGAGACGCCCGCGATCAGAGCCGAGGTGGATCGGGCGACGTCGATCACGCCCAGGTCAGGCGATCGGGTCGTTGTTGCGGATGCTGCGCCGCGTCACACGCTCGCCGGTGGCCGGGTCGACGGCGGTGCGGTCGATGCTCTCGGTGCGACGACTGCGCATCACGAGAACGAGGCTGATCAGGAACACGACGACGCCCGCGCCCATGAGGATGTAGCCGATGAGGTCGAGATCGACGTAGCCGCCGGTGTCGATGTTGATCGCGAAGACGAGGATCGCTCCGATGACGAAGAGCGCGATTCCGCTGCCGATACCCATGTTGTCCATTCCTCTCCGAGACCGCCCCTGCGGCCTCGCGACGACAACAGTAGGGTCAATCATGGTTGAGTCAATGGCCATGGACACATTCTCCGAAGCGTGGTAGTGATGAAGGCGATGACTGAGCTCGAGCGACGTGCGGGGATCTTCGCGGCCCTCGCCGATCAGACGCGACTGCGGATCGTCGACCTCCTCACCCTCGGAGACCTCTCCTCGTCCGAGATCGGGACGACGCTCGACCTGCGCTCCAACCTGATCGCCCACCACCTCGGTGTGCTCGAATCCGCGGAGATCATCTCGCGCACGCGCTCGGAGTTCGACAAGCGCCGCAGCTACATCGGCCTGCGCCCCGAGGTCTTCGACACCCTCGCACCCACGAGCGTGACGCCCCCTCGCCGGGTGCTCTTCGTCTGCACGGCGAACTCCGCGCGATCACAGCTCGCCGAGGTCATCTGGCGCGACGTGAGCGGCATCGATGCCGCATCCGCCGGAACCCGACCGGCCGCAGTCGTGAACCCCGAGGCCGCGGCCTCCGCCGCCCGTCACGGGCTCGCGATCGACCCGGCTCGGCCTCCCCGTCATGTCGATGACGTACGCAGCGACGGCGATCTCGTCATCACGGTCTGCGACGACGCACACGAGCGACTGCGCATCCGCGACGACCTGCACTGGTCGATCCGGGACCCTGCCCGCATCGGCACGCCCGCCGCATTCGACGCCGCCTTCGACACCCTGCTCCAGCGGATCCGCGCTCTGTCGTCTCGACTCATCGCCGCCTGAGCAGATGTCCCCGGTGCGTGCGATCATCTGCACGTCGACGGGAGCACGAGATGCGGGGCGAAGCCAGTGTGCTGCACGCCGATCTCGACGCGTTCTACGCCTCGGTCGAACAGCGTGACGCACCCGAGCTGCGGGGCCGACCGGTGATCGTCGGCAGCGGAGTGGTGCTCGCTGCGAGCTATGAGGCCAAGGCCCGCGGGGTGCGCACCGCGATGGGCGGCCGACAGGCGCTCGAGCTCTGCCCGGATGCCGTGGTCGTACCGCCGCGGATGGAGGCGTACTCGGCGGCGAGCAGAGACGTGTTCGCGATCTTCCGCGACACGACCCCTCTGGTCGAAGGCCTCTCGATCGACGAGGCTTTCCTCGAGGTGGGGGGCCTCAGGCACATCGTCGGCACGCCCGAGCAGGTCGCGGTGCGGCTGCGTGAACGAGTGCGCACCGAGGTCGGCCTGGCGATCACCGTGGGGGTCGCTCGCACGAAGTTCCTCGCCAAGGTCGCGAGCGCAGTCGGCAAACCCGACGGGCTGCTCGTGGTCGAACCGAAGCAGGAGGAGGAGTTCCTCCTCCCCCTGCCGGTCGAACGACTGTGGGGCGTCGGCGCGGTGACGGCCGAGAAGCTGCACCGGTACGGCGTGCGCACGGTCGGTCAGCTGGCAGAGCTCGAGGCGGCGACGGCCGAGCGGATGCTGGGCAGGGCAGTCGGCGCCCACCTGCACGCCCGGGCTCGGCTGCGCGATCCTCGCCCCGTCGACACGACCCGGCGTCGAGGATCGATCGGCTCGCAGCGTGCGCTCGGCAGCCGGCCGAGGTCGAGCGAGGAGCTCGACCTCATCCTCACCCAGATCGTCGACCGCCTCGCCAGGCGCCTGCGGGACGGCGAACGGGTCTGCCGCACGGTCGTCCTGCGCCTGCGCTTCGGGGACTTCGCGAAGGCCACGCGGTCGCGCACCCTCGGCTCGCCGACCGACCGCACTGCGATCCTGCTCACGGTCGCGCAGACCCTGCTCGGCGCCGCACAGCCCGAGATCGTCGAGCGGGGCATCACGTTGATCGGCATCTCCCTCTCGCAGCTCGACCGAGCAGACACCGTGCAGCCCGAGCTGCCCATCGACTGGGGCGACGAGCAGCGTCTCGACACGGTGCTCGACACGCTGCGCGATCGCTTCGGCGCGGCATCCGTCTCCCGCGCTGCGCAGCTGGGTCGCGATCCCGGGTGGTCGAGTCCGATCCTCCCTGAGCACGAGTGATCGCGCGGCCGTCCTGGCGACTCTTTGGAAGAACGGGCGCAGGCTCTTAGGGTGGTGTGCATGGCAGGACCAGAGACCATGATGCAGACCGAGATCGTGCTCGACGGGGAGAGCTATCTCCTCGCGCAGGTGCAGGATCTCGGCGACGTGAAACGTCGCATCGAGGAGGCGGTCAAGACCGCAGGCAGGTTCGTCGACTTCGTCGTCGTCGGCAACCGCGAGGTGAGCGTGCTCATCACCCCGCACTCCCGGGTCAGCATCAGAGTGTCGACGGTGCTCTTCGACTCCCGCGACACCGGAGACGTCGACTTCCCGTACGGCGGTTTCTACGACGGACTCTGATCACCGCCGAGGGGTGATCGTGTGACCGTTCAGAGCTGATCGAGCACGAGCTCGCCGCGCGAGTTCAGCTGCTCCATCATGTGCGTCACACGCTTCGGGTCGATCGTCGCGACCGTCGGCTGATCGAACTCCAGCACCAGCGGGATGCTCGGATGCACCCAGATGGTCAGCCTGCCCGACGGCACCTCGGGCTTCGGCAGCCAGGTCATCATGAAGCTCTCGTTGCGGCGCAGCTTCGTCCCGATGACGATCTTGAGGTGCGCCAGAGTCACGTCTTCGATGTCGATCGCCGGGCGTGAGCTGTTGTACTCCAGTGTTCCCATGTGAGAACTGTACGCGGGCTCGGCGACCTTGCCCTCACTCCGCGATCTTTCGCGTGCACGGACACGGCGCGGGGCCATGGACGGAATCCGACTGTTCCGCGATGACAGAATCGAGGGATGACCGATTCGTTCGAGGCGCAGATCGAGGCCGGTTCGACCGCAGACGTCTCCGGCTGGGACTTCTCCTGGCTCGACGGGCGGGCTACCGAGGAGCGACCGCCGTGGGGCTACGCGCGGCTGCTCGGCGAACGTCTGGGCGCGGCATCCGCCTCCCTCGACATCCAGACCGGCGGCGGCGAAGTGCTGTCCGAGGCCCCATCGTTCCCGCCCGTGGCCGTCGCGACCGAGTCCTGGCCGCCGAACGTCGCGCACGCCACCCGGCTGCTGCATGCGCGAGGCGTGGTCGTCGTCGCCGATCAGGACGAGCCACCGCTTCCGTTCGCCGATGCCGCCTTCGATCTGGTCACGAGCCGCCACCCCGCCACGATCTGGTGGGACGAGATCGCGCGAGTGCTCCGCCCCGGCGGCACCTATCTCGCGCAGCACGTGGGGCCGGGGAGCGCGTTCGAGCTGATCGAGTTCTTCCTCGGACCTCAGCCCGAGGCCCGCCGAGGCCGGCACCACGATGATGAGGTCGCCGCGGCCGAAGCCGCAGGGCTGGAGGTCGTCGACCTCCGCACAGCAAGACTGCGGATCGAGATCCACGACGTCGCCGCCGTGGTCTATCTGCTGCGCAAGGTGATCTGGTGGGTTCCCGGCTTCACGGTCGAGACGCACCTCGACCGGCTCCGTGAACTGCACGAGCTGATCCAGGCGGAGGGCCCCTTCATCGCCCACGCGACACGGCATCTGCTCGACGCGCGTCGGCGCTGAGCCGACCTCGGTCTGGCGGGCCATTGCCGGATCAGCCGGCCGCGCAGGGCGGCGCGAACCACAGGACTCTCACGATCTCAACCCCCTGTTCCCACGCCCGGGCATGTCGGAGTCTGTGGGCATGAGCCACCCCGACGACATCAAGCAGCCCCTCGACCATCTGCCTCCGCTCGATGAGCGCGACAAGGCGATCGACATCGACGAGCCGAGCTATCCGACCTCCGAGGCACCGACCGGCCCCGCGCACGCGTCGCCCGAGACCGCTGCAGAGCCCGACAAGCCGAACCGCCACGGCGTCGACAAGCTTCCGCCGACCTCGCGCTGAGTGCTCGGCGATATGGAGCCATCCACCGACATCCCGACGTCGACCCCGCTGGACGACTGGCTCGCGAAGCTCGGTCGGTCCACCGGAGCACCGGGAGGCGGCGCCGCGTCGGCCGTGATGCTCGGCATCGCCGCATCCCTGTTGAGCATGGTCGCCGCCTACACGCCCGACGATCCGCGCGCAGCGGAGTGCGGGCGCCGAGTGGCCCATCTGCGCGACGAGTCGCTTCAGGGCGCAGAGAGCGACGGAATCCTCTCCGCCGAATTCGGTGCCGCGCTCGCCCTCCCCGCCGACGACCCGGATCGCGACGCGCGGGTGCGCGCTGCAGCCGTGCGCGCGGCGGAGTCGGCGGCGAGACTCGGATCATCCGGAATGGCACTGCTGAGTGAGCTGCACATGCTGCGCGAGATCGGGAATCGCAGCCTGTCGGCGGATCTCGCCGCAGCATCCGCCGCGCTCGACGCGGGTCTCTCGGGCTCCTCCGTCAACCTGCGTGCGAACCTCCGGACCGCTCGGGCACACCACGCGTCGGCCGCAGAGCTGGCTGAGCTGGACGTCGACGCCGCGCGGCTGGCGCAGGCGCAGCAGAACGCCGCGCGGATCGCGGAGGAACTGTCGGCGGAGTTCGACGACTGATCCTCCCGCCGGTGTCGTACGAGTCTAGTCGACCTCGTACGGCTCCCCCTCGGGGGCGTGAAGCGGCGGCCCCGAGGGCGATTCGACGCCGCGGGTGAGAACCTGCAGCCGACGGACCAGCTCAGGGTCTTCGAGCTCCGGTCCGCTGTCGATGACGGTCTTCGCCACGATCTGGCTGGCGGGACCGATCAGGAACTTCGCCGTCACGACGGTGCCGTCGTGCTCCCGCACGGGTATCTCGACGATCTCGGCACGCTCCTCATCGCCCAGCGCGCGCCCGTATCCCAGCAGCGCGTCCGCGATGTCGTCACCGGTCAGGAACTCGTCGCCGCCGTACAGGATCGATTGCATAGTGCCGTTCTATGCCTCCTGCGCCGGTTCCCCGCGCCCCTTGCCCACCTGCCCGGTGGATGCTAGCGACGGTCAGAGTGCGGACGCGCCGAGCTCCTCGCGGAGCAGCGTGGCCCCTGCGCTGAGCGCGCGCAGCTTGCCGCGCGCGACGTCACGAGGCAGCGGCGCCAAGCCGCAGTTCGTGCTCGGGATCAGCTGGTCGGCATCGACGAAGCGGAGGGCGTCCCGGAGGGTGTCGGCGACCTCCTCCGGGGTCTCGATCTCGTGGCTGGCGACGTCGATGGCTCCAAGCATGACCTTCTTGCCCCGGATGAGCTCGATGAGGTCCAGCGGGACGTGCGAGCGGTGACTCTCCAGCGAGATGGTGTCGATGCTCGACTGCTGCAGCAACGGGAACGAGGTCTCGTACTGGCGCCATTCCGCGCCGAGGGTCGCCTTCCAGTCGGTGTTCGCCTTGATCCCGTAGCCGTAGCAGATGTGCACCACGGTCTCGGCACGCAGTCCTTCGGCGGCCCTCTCGAGAACCGCGACGCCCCAGTCCTTCACGTCGTCGAAGAAGACGTTGAACGCCGGCTCGTCGAACTGGATGATGTCGACCCCTGCCGCCTCGAGCTCCCGCGCCTCCTGGTTCAGGATCGTCGCGAACTCCCAGGCCAGCTTCTCGCGGCTCTTGTAGTGACGGTCGTACAGGGTGTCGATCATCGTCATCGGGCCGGGCAGGGCCCATTTGATCGGCTGGTCGGTCTGCTGGCGCAGGAACTTGGCGTCCTCGACGAACACGGGCTTCTCGCGGCTCACCGCGCCCACGACCGTCGGCACGCTCGCGTCGTACCGGTCGCGGATCCGGACCGTCTCCCGCTGGTCGAAGTCGACACCGGAGAGATGCTCGATGAACGTCGTGACGAAGTGCTGGCGGCTCTGCTCACCGTCGCTGATGATGTCGAGGCCTGCGTGGCGCTGTTCCTCGACGGTGATGCGCAGAGCATCCTGGACACCCTCGACCAGGGCAGGGCCCTCGAGCTTCCAGGGCGACCAGAGGGTCTCGGGCTGGGCGAGCCAGGAGGGCTTCGGCAGGCTGCCGACGATCGACGTGGGCAGAAGCATGTTCATGGTGTGGAGTTCTCCATCGGTCGGGCGAGAAAGATGGTCAGGCGACGGGTGCGAGGTCGTCGGCAGGCACCCGGTCGTCGGCGGTCGCGCGGTACGCGGCGGCCCACTGCTCGAGAAGGTCTCCGTGCGGCTGCATCAGGTGCTCGTCCGTGAACCTGCCCTGCTCGGCGGCAAGCCGACTGCGCTCGTCGCGGTCGTAGGCGATCTTCGTCACCGAGTAGTCCTGCTGCTCGAGGCTCGGCTGATAGACGCTCCCCGCGGCCGAGTTCGCGTTGTAGACCTCCGGGCGGTAGATCTTCTGGAAGGTCTCCATCGTGCTGATCGTGCCGATGAGCTGGAGGTTCGTGTAGTCGTTCAGCAGATCGCCCCGGAAATAGAAGGCCAGCGGCGCGACGCTGCCGCGCGGCATGAAGTACCGCACCGAGAGACCCATCTTGCCGAAGTACGCATCCGTCAGCGACGAGTCCTTCTGCTCGTACTCGACACCGAGGACCGGGTGGTGGTTGTCGGTGCGACGGTACGTCTTGCTCGTCGAGACGCTGATGCAGATCACCGGCGACAGGGAGAATCGCTCCTGGTAGGCCTCGGAGTCGAGGAAGTGCTGGAAGAGCTTGCCGTGCAGATCACCGAAGTCGTCGGGAAGGGCGAATCGACCCGCGGCTTCGCTGGCGGCCGGCAGTCGCACGCTGAAGTCGTAGTCGCGCACGTACGACGAGAAGTTGTTGCCGACGATCCCGTGGGTGCGTCTTCCGGTCAGACGGTCGACGATCTGGATGTCCAGAACCTCGAGCAGGGGGAACTCCCGGTCCTCGCCCTCCGCCGCGAACTGCACCGCGACCGAGACGATCTCGAGCTCGAGCGTGTAGCGGTCGCCGCCGGGATTGTCCCAGCGGGCCAGGTCGTTGAACCGACGATCGATCATGGTCAGCGCGTTGCGGAGGTTCTGCTGCCGGTGCTCACCGCGCGCCAGGTTGGCGAAGTTCGTGGTTATGCGGGAATCGTGCGACGGCGAGTAGTCCTCGTCGAACCGGGTCGTCGTGATGCGGAACGTGAACTCGTGTGCCATGACGGGCCAATCGGGAGCTGATCGGCCGAACTCGGCCTCGCGAAAAGGGATACCCCCATGGTGCGGCGCGAGCAGCCCCATCGGGTAATGCGCCGCGACTATGCCATGGCATAGTCTGAAGCTATGGCCAAGCGTTCGAGCGGCATCACCCTGCAGCAGCTCACCTATTACATCGAGGTCGCCGCAGAGGGGTCGATCAGCGCGGCGGCCGACCTGCTGTACGTCGCGCAGCCCACCATGTCGGCGGCGATGAAGGATCTCGAGAGCAGAGTGGGTCGCGACCTGCTCCACCGCTCGGCGCGGGGCGTGACGCTCACCACAGACGGCGTGGAGTTCCTCGGATACGCCAGGCAGGTCGTCGAGCAGGTGGCGCTCCTCGAGCAGCGCTATCTCGGCCGTCCGCCGTCGCGACGCCTGCTCGGGGTCTCGACCCAGCACTACTCGTTCGCGGTCGATGCGATGGTCCGGATGGTGAAGGCGACCTCGGCCGCCGAATACGAGTTCTCCCTGCGGGAGACGCGCACCTGGGACATCATCGAAGACGTCCGCACGCTCCGCAGCGAGCTGGGGATCCTGTACCGCAACGACTTCAACCGCAACGTCATCGACAAGCTTCTCCGCGACTCCGGGCTCGCCTTCCGCCCGCTCTTCGTCGCCGAGCCGCACATCTTCATCTCGCGCAAGAACCCCCTGGCCTCGAGGGATCGCGTGACCCTCGACGATCTCGCCGAGGTGCCGCGGCTCACCTTCGACCAGGGAGCGAACAACTCGTTCTACTTCGCCGAGGAGATCCTCTCCACTCTCTCGAGCCCGCAGGAGATCCGGGTCTCCGACCGCGCCACCATCTTCAACCTCATGATCGGCCTCGACGGGTACACCATCTCGACCGGCATCATCAGCGACGACCTCGACCCCGAGATCGTCGCGATCCCTCTCGACGTCGACGAGCGCATCGAGATCGGCTGGATCGGCCACTCCACGATCCCGCTCACCGAGCAGGCGCAGCGCTACCTCGCGGAGCTCCGGACGGTCGTTTCAGGCTTCGGCGTGACACTGCTCGGCTGAGCTCGCGCCGAACGACGGGACCCATGCCTATGAGCATCCGGCGATAGCACTTCGGCGGTCCCGCGCGCAAGAGCCATCGCTGTTCTCGGCCCACATGCCACCATCGGCACATGAGCATTCACCACGATCCTCCTCGCCTCGGCGGAGATGCATCGTGGGATGCCGAGGCTGATCTGATGACGCACATCGTCTCCGGCAGTCAGACGGCTTTCGCCCAGCTGTACGACCTCACGTGCACTCGCGTCTTCGGCCTCATCCTCAGCGTGATCGACGCCAAGGCGGCGGCGGAGGAGATACTCCAGGACACCTACGTGCACGCCTGGTCGCATGCGCGCGAGTTCACGGCATTTCGAGGCAGCGCCTGCGAGTGGATCTCGGAGATCGCCCGCTGGCGCGCGAACGAGCGATTGCTCGCGGCGGACTCCACGGCGACGACGGGCGAGACGGTCGGCGACGGCCTCGACGGCCCGCTCCGACGCCTGTCCGCGTGACCACTGCGGCCGTTCAGACGGCGTAGGCGGCCCTCTGCGCCACCCCTCGGGCGTGTCGCAGCTCAGCCCTGCCGACCCTTGAACCGCGGGTTGAGCTTGTTGATCACGAACACCCTGCCCCGTCGGCGCACGACCTGGGCGCCGGGCTGATTCTTCAGGGACTTGAGCGATGCGCGTACCTTCATGACGATCTCCTTATTGATAATGCTTCTCATTAACAATGTAGGGTGAGAACCAGCATCCAGTCAAAGAGGAGAGCAGGTCGTTCGTGGACAACAGGAATCCCGTCGTCGTCGTCGGAGTGTGCGCACCGGAGCGCCGGTCGTACGCCGAGCGACTGACGCAGGTGATCGACGGACATCTCCTGCCGCTGGTCGAAGGAGGGCCAGCGCGAGGGCAGCAGTCCGTCGAGCTGCACCCCGCCCATCCCTCGATCGCGCGGCGACCCGCGCAGATCGTCGCCGACCTCACGAGCGACCTCGACCTCCCCCACCTCCCCCTGGCGCAGGATCCCGACACCTCCGTCATCTGCGTGATCGACACCGTGCATCTGGAGCACGACCTCCGCGACGGCGCGCCTCTCATCGCCGGCGCCCCTGAGGGCGACGACCGTCGAGACTTCGGCTCCCGCGCCCGCCGGGCGGCCTCCTACGTCGAGGGTGCGACCCTGATCGTCTTCGTGAACTGGGAGTCGACTCCCACGGCCGAGCTCTCGCTGCTCATGGCACTCGCCTCTCACCTCAATCCGACGGCCCGCGTGCGCTTGTCCCGCGATCCTGCCGAGGACCTCCGCGCCCTGCGCGCCTCGCCGCGGCTCGCGCCGCCGCTGCTCGAACGGGCCGGATGGGTCCATTCCCTCAACGACGAACACGACCCTCACATGACCGACCCGAGAGTCACGACAGCGCGCTACGAGCAGCCCCGTCCGTTCCATCCCGCACGGCTGCACACGGCACTCGACGACATTGCGTCAGGCCACCATGGGGAGGTGCTGCGCTCCGCCGGGTTCTGCCGGCTGGCCAGCCGCACCGGCATCCTCGCGCGCTGGGACCAGGTCGGCTCCGCCATCTGGATCGACCCCCTCTCCACCGACCTCGAGACGGCCTCGACCGTGCAGGATCTGGCCCTCACCGGGCTGGATCTCGACCACGCGGGGCTTCGGACCGCTCTCGATGACGCGACCGTCACCGATGACGAGCTCACGGCAGGACCGACCGCATGGCGAGGCTTCTCGGACCCGCTCCCCGCGTGGCCCTCGATCGTGGACCGGGCAGGGCGGAGTGGCGACCAGTGACGCGGCACCCCTGACAGGTCACGCCCCGACGCGCACGCGGCCGTCGAGCAGTGGGATCGCGCAGTCCGCATCACCGATGACGGCGGGGTCGTGCGAGACGCAGACGACCGCAACCCCGCGCGTCGCCTCCTCGCGAAGCACCGCTCGGATTCGACGGGCGCTGGACGCATCGAGCCCGGTGGTCGGCTCGTCGAGCATCAGGAGATCGGCCTCCCTCGCCAGCCCCTGCGCCAGCAGTGCCCTCTGCTGCTGCCCGCCGGAGAGCGCGGAGAACGGTTCGCGGGCCAGCGAGAGGATCTCGAGACGATCCATCGATGTCTCGACGAGCTCGTGCGCGGCGGCATCCATGCGCCGCCACAGCCCGAGGCGACCCCACGCCCCGACGTTGACCACGTCTCTCACCGACACGGGGAGGCCGTCGGGGATGGCGGCTCGCTGCGGCACGAACGCCACGGCTCCGCGCACGGTGCGGCTGCCGGAGGTCATCGCCCTCGTGCCGCCGAGCACCTCGAGAAGAGTCGACTTGCCGGCGCCGTTCGGCCCGGTGATCACGGTGACCGCGCCGGAGGTGATCGCGACGTCGACACCCGCAAGCGCGGCCCGATCACCGTACGAGACATGGACATCGGTGAGATCAGCGGTCGCACGTGGCGAGAAGGCGGGGTCGCGCATCCCTTCATCTTATGAGTTTGATAATCATTCTCAAAAAGCCCTAGGCTCACTGAACGTGACCTCCCATCCCTCCGGCATGCTCGCCCCCTTCGCCCTCGACTTCCTGCAGCGCGGGATGCTCGGCGGCGCTCTCGTCGCAGTGCTCTGCGCCGTCGTCGGCACCTGGGTGGTCATCCGCGGCATGGCGTTCCTCGGCGAGGCGCTGGCACACGGAATGCTCCCGGGCGTCGCCCTCGCCACCGTGCTCTCGCTGCCGGTGCTGGTCGGGGGCGCACTCAGCGCGATCGCGATGAGCCTCGGCATCGGCGCCCTTCAGCGCCGAGCACGCTTGTCGTACGACACGAGCATCGGCCTGCTGTTCGTCTCGATGCTGGCGCTCGGGGTCATCATCATCTCCCACTCCGGCAGCTTCGCCACCGACGCGACGGCGATCCTCTTCGGCGACATCCTCGCCATCAGCCCGGCCGACCTCGCACTTCTCGCCGCCGCCGCGGCCATCGGGCTCATCGCCGCCCTCGTGCTCCACCGCTCGTTCGTGGCCCTGTCGCTCGACGCGCGGATCGCGTCGGTGCTGGGGCTCCGCCCGCAGATCGCGCAGGCCGCGCTCGTCGGACTCGTGACCCTCGCGGTCGTCGCCTCGTACCAGGCCGTCGGATCGATGCTCGTGGTCGGTCTGCTGCTCGCACCGGCCGTCGCCGCAGGGCACTGGACCACCCGCATCCCGACCCGCATGGGGCTCGCGGCGCTCTTCGGCGTCGCCGCGGTCTTCCTCGGCCTGCTCGCGTCGTGGTACGCCGCGACGGCCGCCGGGGCATCGGTCGCTGCCTCCGCCATCCTGCTCGCCTGCCTCTCGTGGGCGGTGCGAGCAGGGACCGACTCACTCGGTTCACGGGCGCGACGCCCCTGAACTCTCCGTCGCGACCCCGCGACCCGGCACGACACATGACACGAAAGGACCCCGTGCGCTCTCGCATCATCCTCTTCGCCCTCACGGGCGCCCTCACCGTCTCTGTGGCCGCCTGCGCCCCAGGAGCCGCAGAACCGGCTTCGAGCGGATCCTCGGATGCCGGTCACGGCGCCGTCGCCGGCGCGGAGGAGGTGGCCGAGCCGCAGCTCGGACTGACGTCGATCGATTCCGACGGCACCGTGCGCCACCTGGACCTGCTCGACGAGAGCGTCACGGACATCGGCGAGGTGTCGGTGCCGGGCGCTCTGACGACCGACGGTCGCTACCTGTTCGCCCAGACCGGCGGCGGCATCGAGATCGTCGACAGCGGGGTGTGGACGTGGGACCACGTCGATCACTTCCACTACTACCGGGCGGATCCGGGCGTGCTCGGCTCGGTGCCCGGCGAGGGAACGGCGGCGGTCGCGACGACCAACCTGTCGACGACCGGCGGCACCGGCATCTCGTTCGCGGGTTCAGGAGATGCCGTCCTGCTCGACACCCAGGCGCTGTCGAAGGGCGAGATCAGCGAGTCGTTCCGCATCGAGCGCGAGCCGCACGAAGGCGTCGTCGTGCCGGTCGGCTCGTTCGCGCTCGTCACCGAGGCGGCCGACGGCGTCGGCGCGAGCGTGCGCGGGTACACGGCCGACGGCGAGGAGACGGGTCTTGAAGAGCCCTGCGTCGCTCCTGCCGGCACCATCACGACACGGGTCGGCGCGGTCATCGGATGCCAGGACGGCGCCCTGCTCGCGCACGTCGACGGCGACGAGCTGCAGGTCGAGCGCATCCCCTACCCTGCCGGCACGACCGCCGCGCCCGCGCAGTCGTTCGACAACCGCGAGGGACGCCCCACCGTCGCCGCTCTCGCCGGTTCCGAGGGGATCTGGATGCTCGACACCCGCGCGAGATCGTGGACCCTCCTCCCCTCCCCCGCTCCGCTCGTGCATGTGACCGCGGTCGACGACGAAGACGGGCATGTGCTCGCACTCGCCCAGGACGGCCGCGTGCTCGTGCTGAACGGCGACGACGGATCCGTGCTCGCCGAGACGGCGCCGCTCGTGGCCGAATCCCTGTCTTCCGGCGCGGCACCGACGCTCATCGCCGACCAGCACCGCGCCTACCTGAGCGCGCCCGCCGAGCACCGCCTCTACGAGATCGACTACGCGGATGCCGCGCGCATCGCCCGCACGTTCGAGACCGCCACCGAACCGGCGTTCGTCGCCGAGACAGGACGCTGACATGCGCGCCCCACGGATCTTCGCGACGCTCGCCGTGAGCACACTCGCCGCGACCGGCCTCAGCGCCTGCTCGGCGACGGAGGACTCCCGCCCGACCATCGTCGTATCGACGAACATCCTCGGTGACGTCGTCGAAGAACTGGTCGGAGAGCAGGCGCAGGTCGTGACGCTCATGAAGCCCAACGCAGACCCGCACTCGTTCGAGATCTCGGCACAGCAGGCAGCCACTCTGCGCAGCGCCGACCTGCTGGTGTCGAACGGTCTCGGCCTCGAGGAGGGTCTGCAGCAGCACCTCGACGCGGCCGACACCCTTCCCGCGTTCGTGGCCGGCGATGCGATCGAGGTGCTCGACTACAGCGAGGGCGATGCCGCCGGGATGCCCGACTCGCATTTCTGGACCGACCCCGAGCGCATGATCGACGTGGTCGACGCCATCGAGCCCGTGCTCGCAGAGATCGACGGTATCGATGCCGAAGCGCTCGACACGACCGTCGATGAGTACCGCGCCGAGCTCCAGGCGCTGGACGCGGAGATGACCGAGGCGTTCTCGACGATTCCCGATGAGCGCCGAGCGCTCGTCACCAACCACCACGTCTTCGGCTACCTCGCCGAGCGCTTCGACTTCGACATCATCGGGGCGGTGATCCCCGGCGGCACGACGCTCGCCGCCCCCTCGGCATCCGATCTGGCCGACCTCGTCGACGCGATCGAAGAGACCGGAGTGCCCGCGATCTTCGCCGAATCGTCGTCACCCGACCGTCTGGTGCAGGCGCTCGCGAGCGAGGCGAACGTGCAGGTCGAGGTCATCGAGCTGTTCACCGAGTCGCTCACCGGGCCCGATGAGGGCGCCCCCGACTACCTGACCATGATGCGCATCAACACCGAGCGCATCACCACCGGTCTCACCTCCTGAGACCTCACCACAGAGAAAGAGGAATGCACATGCGAACCTCCCCCTTCCGGCGTGCGCTGATCAGCGCCGCGGCACTCGGTGCCGTCGTGACCCTGGCGTCCTGCGCCGGCGGCTCGACCGCACCGGCATCCACCTCAGACGGCAGCGCGTCCGACACGGCGGCGGGCCCCCGCGTCGCGGTCGCCTATGAGGGCGGCATCCTCGTGCTCGACGGCGAGACCCTCGACACCGTGGCCGACTTCGAGTCCGAGCCGTTCACGCGTCTCAACGCCGCCGGCGACGGACGGCATGTCATGGTCACGATGAGCGAGGGCTTCCAGGTGCTCGACACGGCGGCCGGAACGACCGACGAGCCCGAGCTCACCGACACGGTGTTCGAGGCCGACACCCCCGGACACGTCGTGCGTCACGCCGACAAGACCGTGCTCTACGCCGACGGCACGAGCGACACGACGATCTTCGACACGGCAGACCTCGCGAGCGCCGACGGCCTGCCCGAGATCGAGACCATCCCGGGCGTCGAGGCGCACCACGGCGTCTCGGTCGTGCTCGAAGACGGCACGTTCCTGACCACCGTCGGCAACGCCGACGGGCGCAACGGCATCGTGGCGAAGGATGCCGAGGGCACCGAGATCGTGTCGTCCGACCAGTGCCCCGGCGTGCACGGCGAGGGCACCGCGAAGGACGAGGCCGTGGTCTTCGGGTGCGAGAACGGCGCGCTGATCTACCAGGACGGCGAGATCACCAAGGTCGACGCCCCCGACCAGCCCTACGGACGCATGGGAAACGCGTACGTCAGCGAGACCAGCCCGATCATCGTCGGCGACTACAAGAACGACGTCGACGCCGAGGGGTACCTGCTCAGCGCCGTGACCTTGATCGACACCGAGGCCAAGACGCTCGAGGTCGTCGACCTGCCTGCAGGCGTCGAGTACACCTTCCGAGACATCGTCCGCGGACCGGAGGACCTCGCCTACATCCTCAGCAGCGACGGCGCGATCCACGTGCTCGACCCGAAGACCGGCGAGATCACCGTCAGCTTCCCCGTCGTCGAGGCGTGGGAGGGGCCGGCCGAGTGGCAGGACGCCCACCCCGCGATCGTCGTCGCCGGCAATGTCGCCTACGTCACCGAGCCCGCCTCGAACAGCGTGCACGCCGTCGACCTGACCACGGGTGAGGTGCTCGCCAGCACCGAGCTCGACGTGACGCCGAACGAGATCGCCCCCGCCGCGGGCTGAGGCCACGCGCGATGAGAGGGGCCGGGGCTATCGCTCCGGCCCCTCTTGCGCGGAGTTCGCGTGCTGCTGATCCCGTCGTGGTGATCGTGTGCGGAGCCGTTCCTTCTCAGCTCTCGGCCGGTTGCCGTCCGGCCGACTCCCGCACTCGGAACCACAGCGTCAGCTCCATGATCGCCCGACCGATCATGTCGTGATCCCCCATGCGCAGGTCGTCGAAGGAGTCGCGATATCCCGATGCCATCCCGGGCTCCGCCGCGACCAGGGACTGATATCCCATGGTCCACTCGTCGAACCGCCGCTCATGCAGTGGCTCTTCGATCAGCACTCGGACGTCCCGATGACGCGGGTCCCGATCGATCTTGCCCATCAGCTCTTCGACCTCGGATCGAGGGCCCTCGAGGATCTGAACGAACTCACCGCCGCGGTAGAGCAGCATCCCGGTGATGTCCCGAGCGGTGTTCCCCGCACGGCTCACCTCCAGCAGTCGAGCCAGCTCCTGCTCGTCGAACGGATGCGTGGCGCTGCTGCAGTACACGAGCGAGACGAGGGGGTTCGCTGCGGTCATCCGACATCCCCCGCGCGAGTCCCGGTGCCGCCGGCGTCCGCCTCGGCCGTGACAGCAGCCATAGCCCCGTGGTGATCCGCATGGTCGCCGAGAGAGCGCGAGGCTGCGTCGAAAGCGCGCCAGAGGCCGTCAGCCTGACGGTCGATGTAGCCGAGGAACGATCCGTCCCGACTGCCGACGTAGAACCCGTCGGCGACGCTCGCCCACAGGGGACGGACGGCTGGCGGCGATTGATCACCCATGTCATCAGCGTACATTCGGGAATGCCGGCGTGCTCGGATCATCAGCGGAGTGATCGATCGGGGCGCGCAGCGTGAGACCGGGGCTCTCCACCGTTTCACGACGCCGGACCTTCTGCGCGAGACTGTGCTCATGCGCACCACGCGATTCGCACCACTTCTGGCACTGCCTCTCGTCCTCGCCGCTCTGGCCGGATGCTCCCCGAGTGCTCCCACCGACGTCGAGCCGCCGAAGTTCGATCAGAGCATGAACGAGGTGAGAGACACGGCGAATGACGTCGTCGACAAGCTCGTCGACGCGTTCCCCGCGGGCGAGCGCTACGCGGAGGCCGACGCGAACGCGTACGCATGCTCCGGAGAAGACGACGGCATCGGGCACTGGCTGTGGGCGCTCGGCATCCCCAGCACCGACATCACGGGAACCATCACGGCCCTGCAGGCCGAGTACGGCGATGCGGTGACGTCCACGGGCACCTCCTCACAGGACGTCGAGTACTCCGACGGCACGACCTGGCCGGTGACGGGCGGGCACACGCTCATCGAAGACGAGACCGGCTCGTATCTCTTGAGCTACCCGATGTCGGCGGAGGGCGTGGTCACGCTGCGAATCGAGACGGCCTGCGGCGTCCTCCGCTGATGTCGAGGCACCTCGACATCCGCACGCAGCTACCCTGGACACATGGCAGACGATGTTCGCAACGTGCTCGACGCTCTCTCGACGATCGATGAGCACTGGCACCCGCATCGGCTGACGAGCGTCAACGACTACGACGTCAAGGTGGTCAAGCTGCAGGGCGAGTTCGTCTGGCACACTCACCCCGACACCGACGAGCTGTTCATGGTGGTGAGCGGTCAGCTGACGATCCAGCTCCGCGATCGGGACGTGGTCTTGAATCCGAACGACGTGTTCGTCGTTCCTCGGGGCGTCGAGCACTGTCCGAAGGCGGACGACGAGGTCCACGCGATCCTGTTCGAGCCGAAGGGCACCGTCAACACCGGCGGCGCCGGCGGCGACCTGACCTCGGAGCTTCACGAGCTCGGCTGACGCGCGCACCGGCCGCGCGCTCTGACAGGATGAACGGCATGATCACCGTTCACCTGCGCTACGAGATCGATCCGGACAAGCTCGACGACTTCACCGAGTACGGCCGCGCGTGGATCCGGCTGGTGGCGAAGCACGGCGGAACCCACCACGGCTACTTCATGCCGAGCGAAGGCGACAGCGTGAGGCGTTCGCGCTGTTCACATTCCCATCGCTGGCCGACTACGAGGTGTACCGCACGGCCTCGAAATCTGACCCCGAGTGCATCGAGGCCTTCGAGCTGGCGCGCAGAACCCAGTGCATCCGTCGTTACGAACGACGATTCCTCAGCCCCGTCTTCTCGGCGGACGCCGACTGAGCTGACTCCGGGTCACGCTGTCCCGGATCGACCGAGACTGCTCAGCACGGCGTGATTCAGCCGAGCATCAAGGAGTGAGAGTCCTCGACCGGCGTGCGGCGAACGAGACTGACGCCGACTGGCTCGCGGTCGGGGTCATCGAGGCCGCACGCGTGTCCCCCGAACGGCCGATACCGGAGGCCGCACGCATCCGCGAGGATGGTCTTTTCTGTGGATTGCGAGCGACAGGTGGGGCGCGATGAGGGGCTCTCGATGACGACACCCGGTCAGCCGGTGGATGGGCTGACCGATTTCGCGGAGCTCATGGCGCACGAGCAGGAATTCAACGGCGATCAGGTCGACCCGGCGGTGCGCACAAGACGCCGGCGACGGGGGCTCCTCATCACCGCCGTCTGCCTCGTCCTGATGCTGGCCGTCACCGGAGGCTACATCGGGTGGGCTCTCACGGCGCCGGTGGATCCGCCGACGGCGACCACTCGCGCACCGGAGGTTCCCGTGGGCGACGCCGTTGCGATGGCCGCACCCCCGGTCGCGGCATCCGCGATCAGCATCGCCGGCGCCGACGCCTATCTGGGTGCGACCGCGAGCGGGACCTGGTCGGCGACAGGCACGGGCGAGCCGTTCCCGATCGCGAGCATCACCAAGCTCATCACCGCCCTCGTCATCCTCGATGCGTCGCCGCTCGCCTCGGCGGATGATCCAGGGCCGACGATCACGTTCGGCAAGGCCGACCACGATCTCTACGACGTGTACTACGTGCAGGGCGCGACCATCGCTCCGATGCCCACCGGCACCTCGATGTCGTTGCATGATGCTCTGGCCGCCATGCTCATCCCCTCCGCGAGCAACTATGCCGAGGCCCTGTCCTCGCGGGTCTTCGGATCGCAGGACGCGTTCCTCCGCGCGACGCGGGACTGGCTCGCGGCCCACGGACTGGCGGGCACGACGGTCGCAGAGCCGACGGGCATCAGTCCGCGCAACACGAGCACGCCCGCCGACCTGCTGGCCATCGCGAAACTCGCCGCCGCGAATCCCGCGATCGCCCAGATCGTCGCGACGTCGTCGATCACGATCCCCGGGGCGGGTGCGTTGCACAACACCAACGGACTGCTCGGCACCTCCGGGATCACAGGGCTCAAGACCGGCAACCTGGGCGAAGGCACGCACAGCCTGCTGTACACGGCGACGCTCGACGTGGGCGCGGGAGCCCCGCTCTCGGTCACCGGCGTCGTCCTCGGCGGCGCGTCGCGCGAGTCGGTCAACACAACGGTGGTCGCCGCACTCGAAAGCATCCGCTCCGGTTTCCACCAGGTGCCCGTCGCGTCCGCCGGCCAGGAGGTCGGATCCATCTCGACGCCCTGGGGATCCACCGCCACTCTCGTCATCGCCGAGACCGCGTCGATCTTCACGTGGTCGGACACGCCGATCGAGATGACGATGGACATCGACACACCGCCGACGTACCGCGACGGCACGGTCGTGGGAGGCGTTACCTGGACGGCCGGGCCGAACACCGTCACCGCGCCCGTGAAGATCCTGGGGAGCGTCGAGCCGCCGACCGAATGGTGGAGGCTCACACATCCGTCCGAGCTCGGGTCGTTCTGGGGCGCCGGGGACTGAGGCGGCTCGAACGCGGGAAGTCTGCGGGAGCGCGCTCGTGCACGGCATCCCGTTCTAGGCTGAACGTGCGGACCCGGGTTTGACCGTCACGGCATTGCGCGGCGATCATGTGGTTCACGCGCCGACAGGGGCGCACGGGCGAGGAGCGGATTATGCAGCGTGGGTCGAACCTCCCTGCTGTGGGCATCTACAACCAGGCGCTCGTCTTCGACCTGATCCGCCGGTCCGAGGAAGGGCTCAGCCGCAGTGAGCTCGCCGAACGCACGGGGTTGTCGACGCAGACGCTCAGCAATGTCACTCGCCGACTCGCCAACGAGGGGCTGATCGAGGAGACCGGAAAGGTCATCTCAGGTCCCGGCAAACCGCGGACGCTGCTCGCACTGCGGTCGGACTCTCGCTACGCGGTCGGCGTGCATCTCGACCCGGCCGTCGACACCGTCGTGGTCGTGGATGCAGCCGGTACGGTCGTCGCGCGGACCGAGCAGACGCCGGGAGGCGCCGATTCGTCGCCGGATGAGCTCGTGGACCGTCTCGGCGACAGCGTCCGATCGCTCATCGACCAGGCGCACGTTCCGCTCGAGCGCGTGCTCGGGATCGGAGTGGCGGCCCCGGGCCCGTTCGACCGCGACGCGGGTCGCCTGCTCAATCCGCCGCTTCTCCCCGCCTGGCACAACGTTCCGATGCGCACCGAGCTCGAAAGGGTCAGCGGTTTGCCGACGCTGCTCGAGAAGGACGTGGTGGCGACCGTCGTCGGGGAGCAGTGGTTCGACGCGGGGCAAGAGCTCGCCGATGCGATGTTCCTCTATTACGGCGCCGGACTCGGCCTCGGGCTCTCCGTCTCGGGGGCGCCGGTGCACGGCCGGACGGGCAACGCCGGCAACATCGCGCACATCGTCGTCGACGCGGAGGGTCCGCTCTGCACCTGCGGATCGCGGGGCTGCATCGGAGTGATCATGGAACCGCGCATGCTCCTGGCCCAGGCGGATCGCACGATTCCGTCGAGCGGCACGACAGACGCACGGATGCAGCTCGAGCTGCTGTCGTCGTTGGCTGCCGCCGGAGACAACGGAGTGCTCGCAGCCCTGGAGCGCGCGGGGAGGCACCTCGCGACGGCGATCGTCGAGGTGAACAACCTCCTCGATCTCGGCATCGTCGTGCTGGGGGGGCCCGCGTGGTCGCGGCTCGGCGATCGGCTCTTCCCGGTGCTGGACCACTGGGTGCGCTCCACGGCGGTCAGCACGTCCACAGAGCCCGTGCATCTGCGCCGATCGCAGATCGGAGCGGACTCCGCCGCCGTCGGAGCCGCCTGCCTCGTGCTCGACGATGCGCTCACGGCACGGGCATCGCGGCTCATGATCAGCAACTGAACGCGGGAGAGCCGTAGCCTCCGAACGGCATAGCGTTCCGTGACGGAACTGTTACGCAGCCCTATCGACCTATTTATCCCATTGGATAGGATTATCCACCGAAGGGCCTCAACAGCGAGGTCCGCATGCAAAGGAGCAAAGCAGATGCGAACGAAGCCCCTCGCCGCCATCGGCGCGATCATGGTCGGCGCGGTCGTCCTCTCGGGATGCAGTGGGTCCGGGGACGCGGAGACGTCCGACACCGGAGACCGCACCATCACCGTCGCGTATCAGAAGACGTCCGCATTCCACCAGCTCGACGATCTCCTCCAGAAGGTGAAGCCCGAGTTCGAGGCGGCGAACCCCGGTGTGACGGTCAAGCTCCAGCCGATCGAATCCGAGGACGAGTACTTCACGAAGCTCGCCCTGATGAACGGCTCGCCCGACACGGCACCCGACGTGATCTACGAGGACACCTTCCAGCTGCGCTCCGACGCCGCTGCCGGTTATCTGCTCCCGATCGACGACTACCTCGCCGACTGGGACGACTGGGACCAGTTCTACGACGCGGCGAAGGAGGCAGGGCTGGGCGGAGACGGCAACACCTACGGCATCTCGATGGGCACCGACACCCGCGCGATCTACTACAACAAGGAGATCTTCGCCGCAGCAGGACTCCCCACGGACTGGCAGCCCGAGTCGTGGCAGGACATCATCGATGCCGCCGAGACCGTGAAGGCGTACGACGCCGACCTGATTCCGCTGAACATCTACGGCAGCAAGAGCGCCGGGGAGCAGACGTCGATGCAGGGCCTCGAGATGTTGCTCTACGGCACCGAATCCACGCTGTACGACGCCGACTCCGACAAGTGGGCGGTGGGGTCCGAGGGACTCACCGACGCCTTCGGCTTCTACAGCACGCTCTACGAGAACGACCTGGCGACTCCCCTCGATCTCGCCCTCGACTCGACCATCGGCAGCCGCGTCTCCACGGAGCTCCTCCCCGAGGGAAAGCTCGCCATGGCCATCGACGGCTCCTGGCTTCCCGGCGGCTGGATCAGCGGCGAGAGCGCCTGGGACGGCTGGGAGGACACGATCGGTCTCGCCAAGATGCCGACGCAGGACGGCGGCGACCCCGGCTACACCTCGATGTCCGGCGGCTGGACGCTGGCGGTCGGTGCTCAGACGAAGCACCCGCAGACGTCGTTCGACTTCATCGCGATGGCGTTGAACCAGGAGAACTCCCTCAAGTACGACACCGAGAACAGTCAGATCGCCGTCCGCGAGGACGTCGCGACCGACGACGCCTACCTCTCGTACAACCCGACCTTCGCGTTCTTCTCGGACCTCGTGCAGTACACGCACTTCCGTCCGACGACGCCGGACTACTCGCAGATCACCAGCGCGCTCCAGCAGGCCACCGAATCGGTGATCACCGGAGAAGCGACCCCGGAGGACGCGGCCAAGACCTACGACGATGCGCTCACGCAGATCGTCGGCACGGACAAGGTCGAGTAGGACTCCCGCAGTGACCTCTGCATCCGCAACGCGTCGCCCGGCCCCGGTGCCCACCGGGGCCGGGCGGCGCGCCCCGCTCCGCGACCTGGCGCGCTCCGTCCCGCTGCTGCCCGCCGTGGTGCTGCTGGTCGTGTTCCTGCTCGGGCCGATCATCTACGCCATCTGGGGATCGTTGACCAACCGCGCCCTCACGGGCTATCGGGCGGCACAGCCCGAGTACGTCGGACTCGACAACTACGTCTCGCTGTTCACCGACCCGAACTTCTGGACCGCGCTGGTCCTCACGGTCGTCTTCGTGCTGTTCTCCGCGATCATCGGTCAGAACGTGCTGGGCCTCGGTGTCGCCGCCCTCATGCGCATCGGCTCCAAGTCGGTCAACAGCGTGGTCGGCGCGCTCATCGTCGTCGCCTGGGTGATGCCCGAGATCGTCGCCGCCTTCGCCCTCTACGCCTACTTCTCGAAGGACGGCACGCTCAACGCGCTGCTGGAGGCCGTCGGCATCCCTGCGGTGAGCTGGCTCATCGAGTACCCGATGTTCGCCGTCATCCTCGCCAACGTCTGGCGTGGCACGGCCTTCTCGATGCTCGTCTACGGCGCAGCCCTCAACGAGGTACCGCCCGAGGTGATGGAGGCCGCACAGCTCGACGGCGCGAACGGCGCCCAGCGCTTCTTCCTCGTCACCATCCCGATGATCCGCCGTTCGATCTCGACGAATCTGATGCTCACCACCCTCCAGACACTCGGGACATTCGGCCTCATCTGGGTGATGACCAAGGGAGGACCGGGCGTCTCGAGCTCGACCCTCCCCGTCCTCGCCTACCAGGAGGCCTTCCAGTACTCCCAGATCGGATACGGCACGGCGATCGCTGCGGTGACCCTCGTGCTCGGAGCGATCTTCGCCGTCTTCTATATCCGCATCCTCAAGCCGGAGGTCGACTGATGACCGCCACTGAAGCACTCGTCCGCCCCTCCGTCAGCCGCCGCCCGCTGATCTCCGTCGCGTCGCCTGTGAAGCGCCGCTCCGCGTGGCTCGCCAACACCGTCCTGATCGTGGTCGGTGTCGTGTTCCTCGTGCCGATCGCGTGGATCGTGTTCTCGGCGGTGTCTCCGTCGGCGACGGTGTCGATCTCGGTGCCGGAGCGTCTCACCTTCGACAACTTCGTCTCGGTGTTCGACTGGTCCATGACCCTGCTGCCGCTGTGGAACTCGACGCTGATCTCGTTCGGCACCGCCCTCATCACCGTCGTCGTCGGCGTGCTCGCCGCGTACCCGCTCTCGCGGCACAACTCCCGCTTCCAGCGCGGCTTCATGTACTCGGTCCTGTTCGGCTCGTGCCTGCCGATCACGGCCATGATGGTGCCCGTCTATGCGCTCTTCGTGCAGTTGAAGATGCTCGATTCGCAGGTCAGCGTCATCCTGTTCATGGCCGCCACATCGCTGCCCATGGCGATCTGGATGCTGAAGAACTTCATGGACTCCGTACCGGTCTCCCTCGAAGAGGCCGCGTGGGTCGACGGCGCCTCCTCCATGCGGGCGCTGTGGACCATCGTGCTGCCGCTCATGCGCCCCGGTATCAGCGTCGTCTTCATCTTCGTGTTCACACAGGCCTGGGGGAACTTCTTCGTTCCGTTCGTCCTGCTGTTCAGCTCGGAGAAGATGCCGGCGGCCGTCGCGATCTTCACCTTCTTCGGCAACCACGGTGCCGTCGCCTACGGGCAGCTCGCCGCGTTCGCCGCCCTGTACTCCGTGCCGATCCTCGTCCTGTACCTGCTCGTGCAGCGTCTGTCCGGCAGCAGCTTCGCGCTGGCCGGCGGCGTCAAGGGCTGATCTCCGCGTCTCGCACACCCCGATCCAGAAAGCACCACACATGCACGACCGCACAGCGCTCATCGAGATGCGCATCGACCGATTCATCCGCGAGCGCCTTCGTCCGGCGCGTCATCGACTGTCCCACCCTCTCGAGGTCCGCGCGTGGGAGGTGCCGGGTGAGCCGGTGCCCTTCACGGATGCCGTCCAGGCGGACTACACCCCCACGGCGGTGGGCTCTGCGTGGGGTCGCCCCTGGGGCACGACGTGGTTCCGTGTGAGCGGGCAGGTCCCCGGCGAATGGCGCACGGTATCCGGCGATCTTCCCGAGAACACTCGGGCAGAGCTCCTCGTGGATCTCGGCTTCACAGCCGGGCAGAGCGGTTTCCAGGCCGAGGCTCTCGTCTGGGGCCTCGACGGGAGGCCGATCAAGGGCATCTCCCCGTTCAACAATGCGGTCGCTGCGGCGGTGCAGTCGGACGGGCGCATCGACGTGCTCCTCGAGGCGGCCTCGAATCCCGATGTGGGCAGCATCTTCACGTTCGACCCGACCGCGCTCGGCGACCCCGAGACCGCGGGTGCCGATCCGATCTACGTGCTCCGCGTCGTCGACGTCGCCCTGCGCGACCTGACCGTCGAGGCGCTGCTCGACGACACCGTGGTCCTGCGCGGACTCCTCGCCGAGCTCGATGCCTCCTCGCCGCGGCGGGCGGAGATCGTGCAGGCGCTGGATCGGATGATCGACCTCGTCGACCCGCATGATGTCGCGGGCACCGCAGCAGAGGGGCGAGAGGCGCTCCGAGAGGTCCTGGCGAGCCCCGCCCACGCCAGCGCGCACGTGCTGCATGCCGTCGGGCACGCGCACATCGATTCGGCCTGGCTGTGGCCTGTGCGCGAGACGGCTCGCAAGGTGTCACGCACGTTCTCGAACGTGCTCTCCCTGATGGACGAGAACCCCGATGTCGTGTTCGCCAGCTCCTCGGCGCAGCAGTTCGCCTGGATCAAGGAGCGCTACCCCGAGATCTGGGAACGTCTGGTCGAGCGTGTGCGCGAAGGCCGCTTCGTTCCGGTCGGCGGCATGTGGGTCGAGTCGGACACGAACATGGTCGGCGCCGAAGCGCTCGCCCGTCAGCTCATCGAGGGCAAGGGCTTCTTCCTCCGGGAGTTCGGGATCGACACCCCCGAGGTCTGGCTGCCCGACTCGTTCGGATACAGCGGCGCTCTCCCCCAGATCATCAAGGCCTCGGGTTCGAAGTGGTTCCTCACGCAGAAGATCTCGTGGAACGAGACGAACCGGATGCCGCATCACACCTTCCTCTGGGAGGGTCTCGACGGCACACGGGTGTTCACGCACTTCCCCCCGGTCGACAAGTACAACTCGGATGCCTCGCAGGCCGATCTCGCGCACGCGCAACGGAACTTCCAGGACAAGGGCAGAGCCCGTGTCTCGCTGCTGCCGTACGGATACGGCGACGGCGGAGGCGGTCCGACCCGTGAGATGGCTGCGCAGGTCGAGCGCGCAGGGTCGCTGGAAGGGTCGCCGATCGCCCGGCATTCCACGCCGCAGGCGTTCTTCGAGCAGGCCGAGTCCGAGTACCCGTCCCCCGAGGTGTGGAGCGGCGAGCTGTACCTCGAGTTCCACCGCGGCACGTACACGAGTCAGCTGCGCACCAAGCAGGGCAACCGTCGCAGTGAGCACCTGCTTCGCGAGGCAGAGCTCTGGGCGGCGACGGCATCCGTCCGCACCGGACGCGCATACCCGGCCGAGCAGCTCACACGCCTCTGGCAGCTCGTCCTCCTGCAGCAGTTCCATGACATCCTGCCGGGAACGTCGATCGCCTGGGTGCACCAGGATGCCGAGCGCAACTACGCGGCGATCGCCGTCGAGCTCGAGCAGATCATCGCGGACTCGCTGCGTGCTCTGGTGGGCGAGGGGACTCGCAGCCTCGTGGCCAACGCGGCCCCGCACGGGCACGCCTCGGTCGGCGCGCTGGCGGTCGGAGAGGCGGATGCGCTCGCGCCGGTCGTGCCGATCGCGGCAGACGGCGGGTTCGTGCTCGACAACGGGCTCGTGCGCGCGACGGTCGACGCTCGGGGCGTGCTGACGTCGATCATCGACCTGCGGAGCGGCCGCGAGGTCGTGCCGGCCGGTCAGAGCGCGGGAGTCTTCCAGCTGCATCGGGACACCCCGACGCAGTGGGACGCCTGGGACATCGACGAGCACTATCGCCGCAACGTCACGGACCTCCTCGAGGTCGACGACATCCAGATCGTCGACGGCGCCCTGATGATCTCACGCTCGTTCGGCGCATCGACGCTGGTGCAGAGCATCCGTCTCGATGAAGGGTCGCGAACCCTCAAGGTGACGGTCGATGTCGATTGGCACGAGCGGCAGAAGCTGCTGAAGCTCAGCGTCCCCGTCGATGTGCACACCGACCACGCCGCCTCGGAGATCCAGTTCGGGCACATCGTGCGCCCGACCCACACCAACACCTCGTGGGATGCTGCACGTTTCGAGACCGTGGCGCACCGGTGGGTCCGGGTGGGAGAGAGCGACTTCGGCGTCGCGGTCACCAACGACTCCACCTACGGGCACGACATCACCCGACACCCGCGTGAGTCGGGCGGCACGTATTCGACCGTGCGGCTCTCGCTCGTCAGGTCGGCGCTGTTCCCCGACCCTCAGCAGGACCAGGGCCGGCACCATCTGGAGGTGGGCATCGTCGTCGGCGGCGAGCTCGTCGACGCGATCGCCGAGGGATATCGCACGAACCTCGCAGAGCGCCGTATCGAGGGCGCCGACGAGGTGAGTCCTCTCGTCTCGATCGACCACCCCGGCGTGGTGGTGGAGGCTGTCAAGCTCGCCGAAGACGGCAGCGGCGACGTCATCGTCCGGCTGTACGAAGCTCTCGGGCGTCGGGCTGACGCCACCCTCACCGTGGGGTTCCCGAGCAGCGACGCCAGTGAGGTGGACCTGCTCGAGCGCGAGATCGAACGGGCTGCATTCGCGGGTCAGGATGCCGACGGCATCCGCCTGACGCTGCGTCCGTTCCAGTTGGCGACGGTGCGGCTCCCTCGCGCCTGAGCAGGTGGAGGGGCGCCGACCGTTCGGAGCCCCTCCGCCGCCGGCCGGCTGCGTGATCCGGGCGACCTGCTGCGTCGGACGTCTCAGGGCCGCGCGGTCACGATGTCGGTGCGGACCGACCCTCTCGATCCTCGCCGAGCATGGAGCGCGCGATGCGTCGCCAGGCCGGGAGATGCGGGTCCGTGGCGGGATCGCGCGGGGCGAACGCGTAGGTCAGAGCGACTCCGCGCATCGCGTTGTGCAGGAGCGAGATGAGGTCCGCGAAGCCGTCGTGCGACGCGTTGCGCTCTCCGAAGAGTCGCACGATGCGCGCACGGTTGCGCTGACCGAGCGCCTTCTCCGCTGGTCGCAGCGCTGCCGCGAGGTCGGGATTGTGCTCAGCGTTGACCCACAGCTGCAGCGCTGCCCGGAACAGGGGCGTGTGGAATGTCGACCACATGACGGCGATCGCCTCGTCGAGATCGTCGACGGGGAGGACCTCGTCGTCGAGCTCGAGCCCGCCCTCGCGACGGTCGGCGAGGTACTGCACCGCGGCGACGAGAAGAGTGTCGCGCGAGGGGAACTGATGGAGCATGCTCCCGCGCGAGACACCGGCGACCTCCTGGATGCGAGTGGTGGTGGTCGCCACGTACCCCTCCCCGGCCAGGCAGGTCACCGCGGCCGTCAGGATGCGCTCGCGTGTGTCCCATGCCCTTTTCTGGACCGGAATGGCTGGGATGTGAGACGACATGCGAGAAAGCCTAACCGTGCCGAAGTCCGTCAGGTGATCGGCCTCTCCGATGTCACCCGCTCAGGTTCCCGCAGCGCACGGCCCCACGCCTCGGCCGGATCGTGGATCGCGACCGCCAGGGTCGTGTCGGACTGCCCGTAGTACGCGAACCACCGACCCTGGAACTTCACGAGCCCCTCGACGAACGTGACGTTCGAGACGAGGCCGTTCTTGTCCTCGAAGCTCTCCGGACGCAGCCACGGGTCCTGCATCTTGGCGATGACCTTCGTCGGCTCGTCCGGATCGATCGCGATCTGCCCGCAGCGATAGTCGACTCCGGATGTGCCGTCGTCGTTCATGGTGACCGTCGCCCCGTTGGTCAGCATCACGAGCAGGCCGTTGTCGGTGACGACAGGCGATGTGCCGATCTCGACGAGCGTGCCGTCCCAGGCACCGGGGGTCGGCGAGTACATCGGCTCGGTGTCGGGGGTGCCGGGTCTCCAGTGGATGAGGTCGTCGCTGGTCGCCCAGTAGATCGCTCCTTCGCCGAAGTACATCCACCACTTCCCGTGCATCTTCTGAGGCACGATCACACCCGCCTTCGACCAGTCGCGGTCCCGGGGGAACGTGGTCTTGAAGGTGTCGAAGCCGTCGAAGAGCGGTCCGTGACGCGTCCAGTCGCGCAAATCGGTCGAGGTCGCCAGACACAGTTGTGCGCTGTGACGGTTCCAGCCGGTGTAGGTGAGGTAGTAGGTGCCATCGATCAGGGCGATGCGGGGATCCTCACATCCGTAGCGCTCGTAGTCCTCGGCGGGAGAGAGGATCGGTGCGTCTTCTCGGGTGAAGTTCACGCCGTCACTCGAACGTGCGAGACCGATATGGGAGATGATGTCCTCCGCGTGCGCCCGGTAGAGCAGCACGACCTGGTCGCCGTCCACAAAGGCTGCGGGGTTGTAGAGGTTGCCCGATTCCCAGCTGTCGCCGCGCGGGCGCAGGATGGGATTGCCCTCGTAGGGCGTGAACGGTCCGAGCGGGAAGGATGCTCCGGTGAACATGGTGCCCTTTCCGACTAGCCTTTGACGGCTGCGCCGAGGTCTGTGGCTCTGAAGAAGCGCTGGAAGAAGATGAACAGGATGACGACGGGGAACGCCAGCGCCGTCGCGCCGGCGAGGATCGCCCCGTTCGGGTTGGCGGTGGACTGCGCGGCATTGGAGATGTAGTGCGCGAGCGAGACGGCGAGTGGCTGCAGCGCCGCATCCTTCGTGATCAGGAGCGGCCAGAGGAACTCGTTCCACGGGCCGATGAACGTCACGAGGATGACCGTGACCAGGGCGGGTCTGACCAGTGGGAGGGCTATGGAGAAGAGCAGTCGCAGCTCCCCCGCGCCGTCGATGCGGGCGGCCTCGAAGATCTCGGCCGGCAGCGCGCGGAAGAACTGCGCGAAGACGAACACCGCGGTCGTGTTGATGATGAACGGGAGCACCATCCCGAGGTACGAGTCGCCGAGCCCGTAGTTGCGGGTGATCTGAATGTAGAGCGGGATCATCAGCAGCTGGAACGGCACCATCTGGACGAGCAGCATCAGCACCCAGATCATGCCGCGACCGCGAAAATCGAGGCGCGCGATCGCATAGCCGGTGAGCACCCCGAACACCACCGTGCCCAGCAGCACCGCCGCCGTGATGATGACGGAATTGAGGAGCGAGCCGACCAGATCGATGCGCGAGTCGAACGCGATGAAGTTGTCGAGGGTCCATCCGCTGGTCGGCAGGAGGGAGGTCGGGGAGTTGGTCGGATTCTCCTGGAAGGCTCCGACGAGCATGAAGTAGAAGGGGAAGGCGAAGCCGATGGCCGCGCCGGCGAGCAGGATCGTACTCACCACACGGGGGGCTGTCTTGGTGCGTGTCATCATCGCTCCTTGGTCGCGCGCTGGGCGGCCAGCGCCAGCAGGCCGACGAGGATCACGAGGATCATGCCGATCGCTGAGGCAGTGTCGGGGTTCTGCTGTTGGATGCCCAGCTGGTAGATGAGCAGCGCCGGCGTGGTCGAGGCGCCGTCGGGGCCGCCGCCGTTGGTGAGCAGGTACGGCTCGGTGAAGAGGTTGGCGCCGGTGATGATCGAGAGGATCAGCACGAGCGTGGTGGCGTTGCGCACCCCGGGAACCGTCACGTGCCGGAAGCGTGTGACGATGCCGGCACCGTCGGTCTCGGCTGATTCGTACAGCTCCTTCGGCACGTTCTGCAGCGCGGCGAGGTAGAGCAGGATGTAGAAGCCCATCTGTTTCCAGGTGACGTACAGCGCGATCATCGGCATCGCCAGTCCGCTGTTCACCAGCCAGGAGGGGTCGGGGGCGAAGGGACCGAGGATCGTGTTGACCAGTCCATTGCCCGAGAAGAGGAGCATCCAGACGCCGACGAGCGAGACGCTGGCCGTGAGGTACGGGACGTAGAAGGCCACCCGGTAGGCGGCAGCCCAGCGGATGCCGCTGTTCAGCGCCGCAGCCAGCACGAGCGAGAGCACGGCGGTCAACGGCACGTTGATGACGAGGAAGACGAGCGTGTTGCGCAGCGCATCGAGAACTCGCGGATCCGCGAGCACCGTGACGAAGTTGTCGATGCCGACGAACGGCCGTTCGACCTCGACGCCGGGGGCGGTGAAATAGTAGTCGTGGAAGGCGATGTACACCGCGAACCCGAGGGGGTAGGCGAAGATCGCGATCACGAAGATGAGGTAGGGCAGCGCGAAGAGGCCGCCGATCGGCTGCGCACCCAGCCACCGTGTGCGCAGCCGCCGGTTGTGAGTCATCAGGTCACTCGGCCACGAGGTCGTCGATCTTGGCCGCAGCGTTCTTCAGGAAGTCGTCGACGGACTGCTTGCCGAAGATCACCGCGGAGGAGTACTCGTCTCGGAACGTCTGCCACGCCTCCACCGAGTTCGGGATGCTGGGCACACCGCGGGTCGCCTCGGACTGCTCGGCGAAGTAGACCGATTCGGGGTGCGCGTCGAAGTACTCGGGGTAGGTGTCCATCAGCGCCGTGCGCATGGGCATCTGGCCGGTCAGCTCCAGGAGGCTTCCGTCGCTCTCCTCACTGGTGGAGAACTTCAGGAACTCCCACGCGGTGCGCTGGTTCTCGCAGGCGGTGAACATCGACACCCCCTTCGAGTCGGCGAACGAGATCGGACCCTCGCGACCGTCGCTCGTCGGCACGGGCATGAAGCCCACGTCCACGGTCCCCCCGTAGGTCGGGATGGCCCAGGGGCCGCCGATCTGCATCGCGGTGGTGCCGACGACCATCGGGTTGTCGGTCGACGTCTCCGTGGGCGCCAGCTTCTCGTCGTACATGGTCTTCCAGAACTCGGCCACCGTATGCCCGGCCTCCGAATCGAAGGTCGAGGCGCCATCCTCGACGAGCATTGTGCCGTCGGTCTCCGCCAGGTACAGCGGGTAGAAGTCACCCCACGCCCAGTAGAACTCGCTGGTCGGCTTGGGCCAGATCGCGCTCTGCACGCCGGAGTCGACGATCTTGCGTGCTCCCTCCAGGAATGCCTCGTGCGTCTGCATCTGCGGGTCGTCCGGATCGATGCCCGCCTGGGCGAACAGCGCCTTGTTGTACATCACGACGATGGGGTTGGACTTCCACGGGAGCTGGTAGAAGCTGCCGTCTATGGCGTACGACTCCACGTCGCCGCTGCGCTTCTCGATGTGGTCGTCGCCGCCCTCGAGGGCGCTCAGATTGACGAGACCGCCCTGCTTGACCCAATCCGACACCGCAGCGGGCGAGATGTTGTAGACGAGGCACGGAGCGGTGCCACCGGTGATGGCGGCGGTGATCGCCTCCTCCGACGTGGATCCCGCAGGCAGGGGCTGCGCGGTGACCTTCTCGTCGGGATGCTCGGCATTCCAGGCCTCGACCATGGACTCGCCCCAGGCCAGCTCCTGCTCGTTGTTCGACAGCCAGATGTCGATGGGGCCGGTGGCGGCTGCCTGCTCGGTGCCGGCGGGGCTTCCTCCTGCAGCGCAGCCCGTCGCGACGAGCACCATCGCACTGATCACGGCGAGCGATCGGATCCTCTTCATGGGTGTCCTCCTTGACACGTGGGGGTGGCGACACGCGGGCTTCGGCGGGTCGGTCCGACCTCAGAGTGACGGACTCACACGGATTAGTCAAGCATGACTAATTCGCGGACGGCATGCGCGACCGCACTGCCTGGACATTAAACAGTCAGACTTGACTAATTTAGGCGAGGCGGTCATAGTGAGGTCGTCGGAACACGAAGAGGAGTTCACGTGGCCTTTGGAAATCAGGTCGTTGTCGCTGGAGTGGGCATGGTGCCGTTCACCAAGCCGTCAGCGGGGGCGTCATACGACACGATGGGCTCGGACGCGACCGTCCTGGCGCTCTCGGACGCCGGCATCGACTACTCGCTGATCCAGCAGGCGTATGTCGGGTGGGTGTACGGCGACTCGACGGCCGGCCAGGTGGCGCTCTACCGCGTCGGGCTGTCGGGGATCCCGATCGTCAACGTGAACAACAACTGCGCGACCGGATCGACCGCCCTCTTCCTCGCCCGCCAGGCCGTCGAGAGCGGCGCGGTCGACTGCGCACTCGCGCTCGGCTTCGAGCAGATGACCCCGGGCGCCCTCCGGGAGACCTTTCACGATCGCACGTCTCCGATGACCGCGCTGAGCGACGCGCTTCCCCCAGGCTCGGAAGCCGACGGCGTCGTCGCCAGGCTCTTCGGCGGCGCGGGCCTCGAGCACATGGAGCGATACGGAACGTCCGCGTCGACGTTCGCCAAGATCGCCGTCAAGGCTCGATCCCACGCCGCGAACAACCCGTACGCCGTGTTCCGGTCACCACTGACCGTCGAGGAGGTGCTGGCATCCGCCCCGGTATCCGATCCCCTGACACGCCTGATGAGCTGTCCGCCGACGTGCGGAGCGGCGGCCGCTGTCGTGTGCACGCCGGAGTTCGCCGCCGCGCACGGGCTGTCGGCGGCCGTGACGATCCGCGCTCAGGCCATGACAACCGACAGGGCGGAGACCTTCACCTCGGGCGACCGCCGCGAGCTGGTCGGCGCCGGCATGACTCGACAGGCAGCCCGCCAGGTCTACGAGCAGGCCGGTGTCGAACCGACCGACATCCCCGTGGTCGAGCTGCATGACTGCTTCGCCACCAACGAGCTGATCTCCTATGAGGCACTCGGCCTGACGCCGGAAGGCACGGGCGCGGCCTTCGTCGACGACGGCGACAACACCTACGGCGGCCGGGTCGTCACCAATCCGTCCGGTGGCCTGCTGTCGAAGGGACACCCTCTCGGCGCGACCGGCCTCGCACAGTGCGCGGAACTGGTCTGGCAACTGCGCGGAACAGCCGGCGCGCGCCAGGTCGAGGGCGCTCGCCTCGCACTGCAGCACAACATCGGCCTGGGCGGCGCTGCCGTCGTGACACTTTACGAACGACAGGGGACACACCGATGAAGCTGCAGGACAGAACCGCGATCGTCACCGGGGGCGGGCGCGGCATCGGGCGCGAGATCGCTCTCGGCCTCGCCCGAGAAGGCGCCCGAGTGGTCGTGAACGACCTCGACGCAGGACCGGCCGACGAGACCGTAGCCCTCATCCAGGCCCTCGGCGGCGCCGCCGCCGCGAGCGTCGGCTCGATCACCGACGCCGACGCTCCCGATCGCATCGTCGACACCGCGGTCTCGCACTTCGGCGGCCTCGACATCATCGTGAACAACGCCGGATACACCTGGGACTCCGTCATCCAGAAGACGGGTGACGACCAGTGGGAGGAGATGGTCGCCCTGCATCTCACCGCTCCGTTCCGTCTGCTGCGCGCCGCTCAGCCCGTGTTCGCCGCGGCGGCGAAGGCCGAGCTCGCAGAGACAGGGGGCGCGCGCTGCCGCAAGGTCGTCAACGTCTCCTCGGTGTCCGCTCTGTCGGGGAATCCGGGCCAGGTCGCCTACAGCTCGGCCAAGGCGGGGATCAGTGGACTCACGCATACCCTTGCGCGCGAATGGGGCCGGTACAACGTCACGGTCAACGCTGTGGCGTTCGGACTCATCGCCACCCGCCTCACGACACCCGCAGACGACGACGTCGAGATCGACGTCGCCGGCTCGGCTGTCCGTGTGGGCGTGAACCGTGCCGTACTCGACCGAGCCAAGGAGAGCATTCCCCTCGGCCGCGTCGGCACACCCGTCGACGCCGCCGGCGCCGTGCTGTTGCTCTGCCTGCCCGAGTCCGACTACGTCACCGGTGAGACCCTCGTCTGCGGTGGCGGCTGGCGCGGCTGAACGGATCGGATCGAGATGAACCCCATGAATGTCCCCCCGCCCACCACCGTCGATGGCGACGGACCGAAGGCCCCGCCCATCGCGACCGTGACCACGCCCTTCGGACGCGTGATGGTGGCGATGATCTCGTCCTACATGGGAGGCGTCATCGCACTCTCCGTGCCGGTCTCCGTGCTGCTCACGCTCAAGCTCGTCGAGATGGTCGGCCAGGACGGCGTGCCGCTGGCGCTCGGCGTGATCACCGGATGCGGTGCAGCGACCGGCTTCTTCGTCAACCCGATCGCGGGGCGCATCAGCGACCGCACGCAGTTGCGCTTCGGTCGCCGCCGCACCTGGATCCTCGCCGGCGGCCTGGCGGGAGCCTGCGCCCTGTCGGCGATCTGGCTGACGACCGAGGTGTGGCAGATCGTCGTGCTCTGGTGCCTCGTCGAGATCTTCATCGGCTTCCAGATGTCGGTAACCGGCGCGCTCATGGTCGATCAGGTTCCTGCCGCCAAACGCGGCTCGATCTCCGGTGTGCTCGGGCTGATCGTCGCGACCGGCCCCCTGCTCGGCCTCGCCATCATCACCCCGCTCAGCGGAGCCGCGCAGTGGATCGCGATCGCCGCCCTCGCCGCGATCGGCGCGGCCATCGCGATCCTCCTGCTACGCGAGAGCCCGCTGGCGAACGCGCCCTCCCCCATCACCGCACGCCAGCTGCTGTCGTCCTTCTGGGTCAGCCCCCGTCGTCACCCGGCGTTCGCGTACGCCTGGATGGTGAAGCTGTTCGTCGGGGCGGTCGGTGCCGCCGGTGCGTACAACGGCGTCTTCCTGCTGCAGCGGATCGGAACGTCGACGGAGGAGCTCGCCGCCACGATCCTCGGCATCTCCTTCATCTTCGTCGGAGTGGGCGGCACGGCCTGCCTGCTGGCCGGCATCGTCTCCGACCGCCTCCGCCGCCAGAAGCCGTTCGTCATGATGGGCGGCGTCCTGGGCGCAGGCGGACTCGTCGTGCTCGCCTTCGCCGACGCCCTCCCTGCTGTCTATCTGTCGACCGCGATCAGCGCCGTCGGCGCAGGCATCTTCCTCTCGGTCGACACCGCACTGAGCTCCCGCATGCTCCCGCGCGCCGAGGACATCGGAAAAGACCTGGGCGTCATGAGCTTGGCGGGCACGATCCCCGCCTCGGCCATCCCCTTCATCGCGCCGCTCCTGCTCGCCATCGGCGGATTCACACTGCTCTACCTGCTGCTCGCAGTGCTCGGCCTGATCGGCGGCCTGCTGGTGCTGCGACTACCTGAACTCGGAAAAGAAGGAGACCCGCGATGGGCGCAACTCACGGTGACACGATGACCCTGGTGATCGGCGGGTGGGAGCTGCGCGACACCGCCGAGGGCGCGGGCGATGCGCTGGTGCTCTCGACCGGCGACTCGCAGGAATGGCTTCCCGCCGTCGTCCCTGGAGGCGTGCACCCCACGCTCATCGCGGCGGGTCGTCTGCCCGATCCGTTGGCGGAGGACAACCTCTCTCAGCATCGATGGATCGAGAACCGCGAGTGGTGGTACCGCGCACGCTTCGACGCCGAGGCGGGTGACGTCAGGATCACGGCCGACGGACTGGACACCGTCGCCGAGCTCTTCATCGACGGGCGATCGATCGGCCGTCACGCCAACCAGTTCCGTCCCGCGGAGTTCGACGTGACGCTCGACACGGGAGGCGAGCATGTGATGCTCATCCGCTTCTCGCGCCCTCTGCCCCACAGCCCGGAAGCAGAGGAGAACGGGAACAAGGGGGCCGCGAAGGTGGCGGCCGGCCTGCGCAAGGCGACCTTCTCGTGGGGGTGGGACTTCGGTCCCCGGCTGCCGTCCATCGGACTCTCCGGTGACGTCGCGGTGGAACGCGCCGCTCGCCCCCGGCTCGCCGCGCCCCACGCGCACACCTCGTTCCTGGCGTCCGACCACTCGCAGGCGCGCGTGGCCGTGACCGTCGATGTCGAGAACCTCGGCGCCGCCAGCCAGACGCCACTCACGGTCGACGCGGTCTTGACCTCTCCCGGCGGCACCGCCCATGTGCGGTCCGTCGCGGTCCTCGACGGGGTCGCTTCGATCGAGCTGGTCGTCGACGACCCCGACCTGTGGTGGACGCACGACCTGGGCCGACCCGCCCTGCATGACCTGCGCGTCGACCTGCGCAGCGCCGACGGCATCGTCGACACGCATACCTCCCGCGTCGGCATCCGCACGATCGACCTGTCACGTCCGATCGATCCCGTCGACGGCGGACGACTCTTCCAGTTCGTCCTGAACGGCGTGCCGGCGTTCGTCCGCGGCGCGAACTGGGTGCCCCCGAGCCCCCTGGTCGGTGTCGTCGACGCGCCCCTGCGGCGCGAGCTCGTGCAGCGCGCCGCCGAGGGCGGGATGTCGATGCTGCGCGTATGGGGAGGCGGCATCTACGAGCACGACGTCTTCTACGACGCGTGCGACGAGCTCGGCATCCTCATCTGGCAGGACTTCATGTTCGCGTGCGTCGCCTACCCGGGCGATGACCCCGCCTTCGCCGCGGAGGTCGAGATCGAGGCGCGCCATCAGATCCGACGCCTGCGCAGCCGGGCGTGCCTGGCGCTGTGGTGCGGCAACAACGAGACCGAAGCCCTCGCGGCCATCTTCGAGCACGACTCCGGCACCTCGGCCGGCGAGTGGGGGCGCCACCTCTTCCACACCGTGCTCCCCCGGGCCCTCGACGGGCTCGACGACGTCACCGCCTACTGGCCGGGAAGCCCCTGGGGCGAGACCACGGACGAGCTCAACGGCTTCCGCGACGGCGACCGGCACTCCTGGGAGGTCTGGCACGGACGCGACGGGGGCCCGTTCTTCACCGAGCTCGCCGACCGCGGCGACCACCCAGGCGACGTCCGTCACTGGCGCCGCTATGCCACCGACACGGGCCGTTTCATCACCGAGTTCGGCATCCTCTCGGCTCCGAACCGCGAGACATTCGACCGGTGGATGCCGGGAGCCCGGCTGCACGACGACGTCTTCGACACCCACCTGACCGATCGCCCCGGCGACAAGATCGAGCAGATCATGGAGATCGCCACAGGTCTGCCCGAGGATCTCGAGCAGTACATCGATTCGAGTCAGACCGTGCAGGCCGAGGCGATGCTGTTCGCGGTCGAGCACTTCCGGCGCCGCCAGCCCCGCACGGCAGGCACACTGGTGTGGCAGCTGAACGACTGCTGGCCGGGTATGACCTGGTCGCTTCTCGATGTCGACGGCACGCCCAAGGCCGCGTACTACGCGATGGCTCGCGCCAGCGCTCCCCTGGCGGTCAGCATCGCGGAGGACGGCCGAGGAGGAGTGGAGATCTGGCTCGTCAACAACACCCGTCGACGCCAGCAGGTGCCCATCGATGTCGAGATCGGAACGTTCGACGGGGAGGAACGCGCGCGGCACCGCGTCGTCGGACAGGCAGAGGCCGGCACGTCGGTTCTCGTCTGGTCGACGACCGCGGCGGCCGACGAGCGACACTACGTCTGGGCGTCGAGTCCCGACGATGCGTTCCCCGTCGCCCGCAAGCACTTCGTCGATCCGGGCGCTCTGCAGATCCATCGGCCGACGCTTTCCTGGAGCGTCGACGGCCCCTACCTCGACCTCGTCTCGACGGGCTACAGCTACGGCATCCGCATCTCGCATCCCGAGCCGTCGACGCGCCTCAGCGACAACTGGTTCGACATGCGCGACGGAGATCGGCGACGGATTCTCGTGCGCAACGTCGACCCGGCCTTGCTGCACGTCGCCCCGAGCCGGTTGCATGGACTCGAGCACCGGAAGGCGGACGCATGAGCGAGGCGACGGCCACCACGACCCGCATCAGCACGGGGCACCTACAGGGGCGACGCCAGGGAGGCGTCGACAGCTACCTGGGCATCCCTTACGCCGCGCCGCCGGTCGGAGAGCGGCGATTCCGCGAGGCCGCTCCGGCCGAACCCTGGGAGGGGGTGCGCGACGCGACGACGATGGGTCCCACCGCTCCCCAGAACGAGCTGTCGCCGTGGTCGGCTCGGTATCTGCCGAACATCGTCGCGCTGGGTGACGAGTATCTGAACCTCAACGTGTGGGCCCCCGCCGACGCGGTGGACTGCCCGGTGATGGTGTGGATCCACGGCGGATCCCTCCGTCACGGCTCCAATGCCCTCGACGGATACGACGGCACGGCGTTCGCCCGCGACGGTGTGGTGCTCGTGAGCATCAACTACCGCCTCGCCTTCGAAGGCTTCTCGGTGATCGAGGGTGCTCCGCTCAATGCGGGATACAGCGACGTGGTCGCCGCCCTGCGCTGGGTGCAGACCGAGATCGCCGCGTTCGGCGGCGACCCTGAGTCGGTGACGATCTTCGGCGAGTCGGCGGGCGCGGTCATCGTCAGCAACCTGATGGTCGGCGCTCACGCCGGCAGCCTCTTCCACCAGGTGATCATTCAGAGCGGGATGCCTGCTGCGGCGAAGCCCGGCGAGTCGGCGGGAGCGACGCGCGCCCTGAGTCGTGTGCTGGGCATCCGCGCCACACGGGATGCGTTCGCCGCCGTGCCTGTGGAGCGCATGCTCACGGCGGATCGCGAGACCAAGGACCACCCGGACCCGCGCATCAAGGAGGCCGGCTGGAACGCGACGATCGGCGGCGCCTTCGTCGAGAACGATCCGATGGACGCCGCCATGACGGACGTGGCCGACGGGGTGCGGGTGCTGGCCGGATGGACCTCGGAGGAGCACACCTTCTTCCGTCTCGACACCCCCGTCGGGCGCATCCTCTTCGCCCTGGCATGCGCGAAGTTCGGTGCCGGCCCGCGGGTGGTCAAGGCCTACCGCCGCGCCTACCCCACAGCGACACGTGCCGAGCTGATGGTCATCATGACCATCGACAGGATCCTCCGTCTGCCGATGAACAAGATCGCGGACGGGCGTCGCCGACGCGGAGCGCGCACCTGGTTCTACGAGTTCGACTGGGGCAGCCCCGTCGACGGCCTCGGCGCCACGCACGCGGTCGAGCTGCCGTTCGTCTTCGACACGCTCGACTCACCGGACTGGAAGAACTTCATCGGCACCGAGGCTCCGCAGCGTCTGGCAGACGAGGTGCACGCCGCATGGGTGCGGTTCGCGAAGACCGGCGACCCCGGCTGGCGGGAATGGGATGCCGACCGACCGACCATGGTCTTCGGTGCTGAGCGCTCAGAGCTGGTCGACCGCCGGCGCGATGCGCAGCTCGCCGCCTGGCGCGAACGTGAGGGCGATCGACCATGAGCGACCGCGAGCCGGAGTTCGACGCGGACGCCCCCTTCGTGGAGGTGCTGCGGCGGTGGGCCGAGCATGACCCCGACCGGCCTGCCGTGTCCGATGCCGCACGCACGCTCACCCGAGCGCAGCTCGAGGCCGACAGCGACGCGCTCGCGGACGCGTTTGCCGAGCACGGCGTGCGCCCCGGCTCTTTCGTGACGATCACGCTGCCGAACGAGGTGGCGTTCTTCACCGCCGTCATCGCGGCGTGGAAAGTCGGTGCGACACCGCAGCCGGTGTCGTCGCGCAGCCCCGATGCCGAGCTGAAGCGGGTGATCGAGCTGGCCAAGCCCGCGCTGGTCGTGGGACGCCGTGTGGACGGCATTCCGAGCATCACTCTTCCCCTCGAGAGCGGCCGCGAGCGCAGCAGCGACGATCGCCACGAGGCCGTCGCTGCCTCCTGGAAGGCGCCGCTGTCAGGCGGCAGTACGGGCGCACCGAAGCTGATCGTCTCGACCCTGCCGGCGCGCTACGGCAGCCTCGCCCCGTTCGCGCCCCTCGTGCGGATGAGGTCGGAGGGGATCAGCGTCATCCCGACACCGCTGTCGCACAACATGGGGCTGCTCTTCGGGACGCTCACGCTGATCACCGGAGGAGAGGTCGTCATCCTGCCGCGCTTCACACCGGAGTCGTTCGTCCGGGTCGTCGACGAGCGACGGGCGACCTGGGCGATCACCGTCCCGACCATGCTGCACCGCACGGAGCGTCTGCTGCGCGAGGGCGATCGCGCCGATCTGTCGAGCCTGGAGGCCGTGGCCGTCGGCGCCTCGGCATGTCCGCAGCGACTGAAGGAGTTCTGGGCGGATCGTCTCGGCCCGGACCGGATGATCGAGTTCTACTCGACGACCGAGAACCAGGTGATCGTCCTCGCCGACGGGCACACCTGGCGCTCGCACCCGGGATCGGTCGGCCACGTCGTGCTCGGCGAGCTCGAGGTGCGCGACGGCACCGGCGCCCCGGTCGCGGACGGGACGGTCGGTGAGCTGTGGATGCGGCGCGGCGCCGATGAGCCGATCCCCTACCGATATCTCGGCGCCCGACCGCGACGTGATGACGACGGGTGGGACTCGGTCGGCGACCTCGGCAGCATCCGCGACGGGCATGTGTACCTCGCCGATCGAGTCTCCGACATGATCATCGTCGGCGGAAGCAACGTCTACCCCGCCGAGGTCGAAGCCGCGCTCGAGGAGCATCCGATGGTGCAGTCGAGCTGCGTCGTCGGTCGCCCGGACGATGAATACGGCAGCCGCCTGCATGCAATCGTCCAGGCGTCGTCCCCCCTGACCGCGGACGAGCTGATCGCACACCTGCGTGAGCGATTGACGCCGTACAAGATCCCCCGCACCTACACCTGGACGACCGACGCCATTCGCGACGATGCAGGAAAGGTGCGCCGCAGCGCCTGGCGGGAGAAGATCCTCGCCGGGTGAGGCGCCGGGCACGACGGACGGAGATGTCGACGCGGGCAGGATATTAGTCAGACTTGACTAATATCCTGCCCGCGTCCAGTCTGGAAGCATCCATCCCTCACCACCGGAGGTCTCATGTTCGCTGAGGACGCACCACCGCTCACAGCCGAGAAGCCGCGGGCGAGAACGCGCACCGTGGTGGGTCGGTCGATCGCCATCGCCGTGCTCGTCGCGATCTGGGGCGTGTTCGCCTGGTTGAACGACTCCCCCTGGTGGGGCTGGCTGCTCGCCGCCGTGCCCGTCGCGGTGACCGCGAACATACTGCTGGTGCCTCCGACGCGCCCTCGCTGGCTGCGCATCACGGCGTGGACGCTCGGGGCAGCACTCACCGTGGCAGCGGCGATCACCACCGAGCCACCGGTCCGCCCCCTCACGGCGGCCGAGGGTGGCGTCCCATCGGCATCGCCCGTCGAGACGACGGAGGGCCCCGTTTCCGGCGTCATCGACGGCAGCAGGGGCGTCGAGGTCTTCGCGGGCATTCCGTATGCGAAGCCACCGGTCGGCGACCTGCGGTGGCGTGCACCGCAACGCCCCGAGATGCGCGAGGACATGTTCCACGCCGACCACTTCTCGGACATCGCGATGCAGGACGGCTCGGACTTCACCACGCGCGCGCTCACCAAGGTGATCCCTTTCCCACTGCGGCCCGGGTTGCGCAGCACCTCACCCATGAGTGAGGACGCCCTGACCCTGAACATCTGGCGCAGCACGCGACCCAGCGCGGAGCAGCGTCCGATCCTCGTCTACATCCACGGCGGCGGGTTCCGAGGCGGCTCCAGCGCCGTTCCGCTCTACGACGGCGCGAACCTCGCGTCTCACGGCGATGCGATCATCGTCACCATCAACTACCGCCTCGGCGTCTTCGGCTACCTCTCGCACCCCGACCTCGCGGCCGAATCCCCCGACGCAGCCTCGGGGAACTTCGGCACGCTCGACCAGCTGGCGGCTTTGCGCTGGATCGACGACAACGCCGCATCCTTCGGCGGGGACAACACCCGCGTGACGATCGCCGGCGAATCGGCGGGCGGCGAGGCGGTCTGCATCCTGGGGGCGACACCGCTCGCCGCCGGACTCGTCGACGGGATCATCGGCGAGAGCGGCGCGTGCATGGGAACCACCGGCGATACCGAGACCGGCGACCAGGGCGACACGCGCGAGGTCGCGGAAAGGGCAGGAGAACGCCTTTCCGATCAGCTCGACATGAGCATCGCGGAGATGCGGAAGCTGCCGGCCGAGGCGCTGCAGCGCGCAGCGGCGGATCTGGCAGAGCACTGGCGGCCCTCCGTCGACGGTCACGTGCTCGAGCGTTCACCCGCGGAGATCTACGCGCGGGGCGAGCAACTGGACGTCCCGCTTCTGCTCGGCAGCAACGCCGACGAGGCGTCGCTCGGGCTCGCGACGCCGTTCGGCGTGTCTCTGGAGGACTTCCGGCGCTCAGCGCACGAGACGTACGGCGAAGACGCCGAGGAGTTCCTGCGACTGTACCCGGCGACGGAGGAGAACGCGCCGGAGGTGAAGGCGCAGGCCGACACCGACCGCGTCATGACGGCGGCGATGTACGAGTGGGCGGAGCTGCACAGCACGCAGGCGTCATCCTCGACGTACCTCTATTTCTTCTCCCACGTTCCCCCCGATCCGCGACTCGAGCACTTCGGCGCCTATCACGGCGCCGAAGTGATGTATGCCTACGAAAATCTCGAGGCGGGCGGCGGCGCACGATTCGACGCCGACGACTACATGCTGCGCGACCAGATGAGCAGCTACTGGTTGAACTTCGTCAAGACCGGCGATCCGAACGGCGACTCGCTCCCCGCATGGCCTCGGTTCGACGATGCTCCCGATCAGGTGATGGAGTTCGACCGCGGCAGCCGGGTCGCGCCGCGCCCGCAGCCGGAGCAGGTCGACTTCTGGATGCAGTACACCGGCCCCGTCGCATAGCGACCAGGGGCCGGTACGTCACCCCCACGGCAGGATGGGAGCGTCGAGGATGCCTTCGATCTCGGCCCACAGCGCTGAACCGATCGCCTCGTCGGAGCTGCTGGGCACCGGCTCGGCGAGATGCGGGGAACCCGTCGCGACGTGCCGGGGGCCGACGTAGGGACGCGCGCCCGGAGTGGTCATCGCGACGGCGGCGATGGCCGCCTGCGCGGCGGATTCCTTGCCCTGCACGACCCTCGAGAAGATCGGTGCGACCACGGGCGCCACGAGACGCACGGTCCGCGACCGCTGATGCAGCGGCGGCCTGTCCGGGGTGAGAGCGTCTATGGCTCCCCCCGGATGCGACACGACGGACCGGATGCGCGAGCCCGCGGCGGCGAGGCGGCGGTCGAGCTCGAATCCCAGGATCTCGGCGGCGTGCTTCGACATCACGTACGCGACACGAGGGCGGTAGGACGTGTGCGCACGCCAGTTCTCGAGATCGAAGGGGATCCTCCTCGTGAGCATGCTGCCTGTGCTGACGACACGCGCCGAGGGTGCCTGCGCGAGAGCAGGCAGCACGAGGCGCAAGAGCTCCATGTGCGCGACGACGTTCACGTCGACGGTGGATTCGACCCCGAAGGCACCGGTGGTGAAGGTCGGCGACGCGGCGATGACCCCCGCGTTCATCACCAGTCCGTCGAGAGCGCCCCCGGTGCCGATGAGGTGCCCGGCCGAGCGAACCGATTCCCGATCGGAGAGATCGAGCTCGACGTGCCGGTGCCTGCCGGGTTCAGGCAGCAGATCGATGGCGGTCTGCGCTCTGCGCGTGGAACGCGCGGCGACGATGATGCGTGCGCCGCGTCGAGCGAGTCCTTCCGCGATGAAGTAGCCGATGCCGCCGCTGGCCCCCGTGACGAGGATCGTGCGTCCGTCGAGTCGAGACAGGTCCATAGGAGAGGTTCTCGTTTCCGTGTTTTTAGTTCGAGACTTGAAGCTTTCCCTCGATGGTACAAGACTTGAAGTGAAAAGGATTACGCTGAACGAATGGCCTCTTCGCGAGAACAGCAGCTGTCGCAGGCGCTCTTCGCCGTCTACGACGTCGTCGCACGCACCGACGAAGCGCTTGCCCCCGCTCTGCGGCAGTATGAGATCACCGCGACGACTGCCCATCTGCTCTGGACGATCGACCCCGACGAGCCGGCCCCGCCGATGCGAACGGTAGCCCAACGGACGCACTGCAGCCCCCAGAACGTGACGTTCATGTGCCAGCAGCTCGAGGCCAGGGGGCTGGTCGAGCGTCGGACGTCTCCGACAGACAAGCGACAGCGCGTGGTCGAACTCACCGCACGCGGTCGATCGGCACGCGAATCGATCATCGCGCTCGTCTCCTCCGACTCGCCTCTCGCCGACCAGCCGCGTGCGGCTCTCGACACGATCATCGAGCTCCTGATGCCGCACTCCCGGCCGGCGCCTCAGGACCCCTCACGCGCCGACGAGTAGCGACCGCCGACCGACGGCACCGTCTACCGACCGCGCGAGACGTCCGCAGGCAGCGACAGCTCGAACCGACTACCCTCGCCGAGCACGCTCTGCGCGTCGAGCGATCCGCCCAGCGCTTCGGCGAGGCCGCGGGCGATCGAGAGCCCGAGTCCGGTGCTCTCTCCCGCACGAACGCGAGACGGCTCGCCGCGCCACAGCCGGTCGAAGACGTGCGGCAGATCCGCCGCCGCGATGCCCTCGCCGTCATCGACCACGGCGATGCGCACCCGCGCATCCGACACCTTCGCCTCGAGGCCGACATGACCGCCGGTCGGAGTGTGCCGCAGCGCGTTCGCCATCAGGTTGCCGAGAATCTGCCGCAGCCGGGTGGGGTCAGTCTCGAGCGGGAGCACCCGCGGGGTCGCGACGGTCAGCGAGACCCCGGCAGTGGCTGCGCGCGCACGGTGCGCGTCGACGACCTCCCGTGCGATCTGCGCCGCGTCGCACGCCGTTCGCTCGAGGAGCAGGTCACCCGACTCGGCGAGCGCGAGAAGCTGCAGGTCGCCCGTGATCCTCTCCATCCGACGCGCCTCGTCCAGCACAAGCCGGCGCAGTTCCGCGTCGTCGAGACCGAGTCCGTCTTCCGCAGCCTCGACCCAGCCTCGGATGTTGGTGAGCGGGCTGCGCAGCTCGTGGGCGATGTCGCCGAGCAGTCTTCTGCGCGATGCTTCGTGCCCGGCGATCTCGGCGGACATGCGATCGAAAGCGGCACCGACGTCGGCGAGATCGTCTCGGGCATGCAGGCCGGTGCGGGCGTCGCGATCGCCCGCCCTGAAGCGGTCGGCGGCGGTCTCGAGTCGACGCGCGCTGCGCACGGTGGGGCCGATGATGAGCGCTGCGGCCGCCGAGAGGAGGGCCAGGAGGGCCCCCACGACCACGGCGACGCGCGCGATCGACCCCGGGCTCGCGTCGAGGGGCCCGCGCACGTTGCCGCGCTGATCGGTGAGCACCAGGTTCACGGGAGGCGCCGTCGTCTCCTCGGACTGCGCGACACGTGCCTTCAGGAGGCACTCGTCGGCGGTATCGGTGATGACCCCTTCGGCGCTCGGGGTGCCGCGCAGAGTCAGGTACTCCGGCGCGTTCGACGGGGACAGGTCGAGATCGACGCCGGCGACAGGGGGCTCGTCGGCAGCGAGCAGACAGGAGTTTGCGAGGTCGCGGACCTCGTCGAGCGCTCTTCTCTCGCTCGGCAGCGGGCTGTTCAGGGCGTCGCGGCCGCAATCGGGGGCCTCGTCGTATCCGGTGACAATAGGCCGACCGCTCTCCCACACCGCCGTGCGCACGACCGCGTCACCCAGGCACTCCACGACGGCGCTCGCCTGCCGCGCGAGCTGCTCGCGCTGCGTCTCATCGAGGATGAACGGTCCGCTGATGCCTTCCCGCAGACGCGACTCGAGCGTGACGGGGTCGGCGATGATCTCCAGCGGGTCCAGCAGCCGTGTGGCGGCCTGCGGACGAGGCAGCTCGGGCTCCGTATCGGCGATGACCTCTCCCGTGCCGTCGACCAGCGCGATGCGGCGCCCGGTCTCGTGACTGAGCCGAAGAAGGATGGGACCGACGTCGTCCCAGTCGGTGTGGCGCCCCGCCCAGACGACGAGCGCGTCGATGATCTGCTCGTCGCGGACGAAGTCGACCTCGGAGGCGCTCTGGTCGTAGCGGTACTCCGTGGTCTGCGCGAGCCAGACGGTTCCCCCCACCGAGGCGAGCACGAGCAGCAGGCCCGCCGTCAGATAACGCAGGAGCAGCCGGGGCACGCGTCGCGCGCCCTCTCCCGTTCGTCTCGTCGTGGCGCGCATCTCGTCTGTCATGCTCTCATCGCCCCCTCCCTCCGCGCGCATCCGCCGCCCGGCGTCGGGGCTCCGCCCGCTCACGTCGCCGCGAGCGCCGCGGTCGGCGATTGCCGCGCGGCACGCACCGACGGGGCGAGTCCGGCAACAGCGCCCGTCCCGAGCGCGGCGGCCATGCCCGACAGCACCGTCGCCACCGGGATCACCAGGGGCCATCCCTGCAGACCGCTCCAGGCCGCGGTGCCCAGAAGACCGAGCAGGACTCCGGAGGCTCCACCCAGCGCGCAGAGCACGATCGCCTCCACGAGGAACTGGGCCCGGATCTGCCCTCGGTGCGCGCCCAGCGCTCGGCGCAGTCCGATCTCGCGGCGCCTCTCGAGCACGGAGACGAACATGGTGTTGGCGATGCCGATGCCGCCGATCACGAGAGCCACGGCGGCGAGCGCGAGGAACAGCCCGTCGAAGCTGGAGCGGGCCGCCTCCTTCGCGGCGAGCACGGCGGAGGGCTGACTCACCTGCACGAGTCCGGCCGCCCCCGGCGAGAGCGTGGCCGCGATCACAGGACGCAGCGCGTCGATCGACGCCTCGAGACCGGTGACGTAGGCGACGGTGGGCACACCGTCGAAGCCCAGCCAACGCCGCGCGGCAGCATCTTCGACGAGGACCGCCGACTGCAGGTCTGCCGAAAGCGGGGTCTCCGCCAGCACCCCGACGACAGTGAACGCGACACCCCCGAGGTCGATCGTCACCGGCCTGTCCGGAAGCTGAGACAGGCCGAGTCGTTCGGCGGCGTCGATGCCGAGCACCGCGGTCGGCAGGTCGCTGCCGTCGAGCCAGCGACCGGAGGTCATCTCCGCGCGCACCACGCCCGCGAGATCACCGCCCACCGCGAGCGTGGTGATGCCACTCTCGGGGTAGGCGCGGAGTTCGTTGCTGCGCACGGGGGAATGCGTGTTGCCGACCGATGCGGCTCCGGTGACGGTGCCGATGCGCTCCAGCATGCCCACGGCCTCGGCCAGCAGCGGCACCGGATCACCGTCGGCGTCTGACCGTGGATCCGCGCGCAACAGGTCGGCGCCGAGCGCGGTGAGCCGCTCCTCGAGAGCGGCCTGAGATGACGCGGGCACCGCCGTGACGGTCACCAGCGTGGCGATGCCGATGGCCACTCCGATCGCCGAGAGCACGGCGCGGAGGGGGCGCGTGCGGAGCCCGACGGTGCCGACCCCGAACAGATCACGGATGTCGAGGCGGGGGCGACGCTCACGCATTCGCCACCTCCTCGGCTTCGATACGAGTGTCCATGTCGGTGTCCGTTTCCGTGTCCGTGTCCGTGTCCGTGTCCGTGTCCGTGTCCGTGTCCGTGTCCGTGTCCGTGTCCGTGATGATCCGTCCGTCGCGCAGCTCGATGCGCCGCGGCAGTCGTGCGGCGAGCTCTACGTCGTGTGTGATGACCACGACCGTGGTGCCCTCGTCGTGCAGTTGCTCGAGAAGAGCGAGCACGCGTTCGCCGTTCGCCGTATCGAGAGCGCCGGTCGGTTCGTCCGCGAGGACGACGAGTGGGTCGGTCACGATCGCGCGGGCGATGGCGACCCGCTGCCGTTCACCGCCGGAGAGATCCTGTGCCGCGTGCCCGATGCGATGACCGAGTCCGACGCGCTCCAGAGCCGCCCGCGCGAGCCCGCGGCGCTCACGCCGAGGGACTCCGTTATAGAGCAATGCGGTCGCGACGTTCTGCTCGGCGGTGACGCCGTCGGTCAGGTGGAAACCCTGGAACACGAACCCGATCGTCTTGCCCCGCAGGGTCGAGAGCTGCCGATCCGTGAGATCGCGGGTGTCGACTCTTCCGATCCGCACGGAGCCCTCGGTCGGGCGGTCGAGAGTGCCGAGGACGTTGAGCAACGTCGACTTGCCGGCGCCGGAGCGCCCGACGATCGCGGTGAGCTCCCCCGCGGCGATCTGCAGGGAGACGTCATCGAGGGCCGCGACACCGCCGGGGTGGATGCGGCTGACGTGGTCGAGTTCGAGCGCAGGCGTGGTCACTTCGCCGTCACCACCGTCATGCCGGCGTCGATTCCCGCGCCGCTCACCTCGACGAGGTCATCGGCGATGAGACCGATCTCGACGCCGTGGAGTGCACCCTTCTCGTCCTGCAGCGCATAGCCACCCTCCGCGAGGGCCACGAGCGAGGCGACCGGGACGATCAGCACGTCTTCCACGCTCCTGGTCACGACACGGACCGTCACGGCTGCGGCATCGATGCCGTCGACCGCCGCTTGATCATCGATCGAGACCACCGCCTGGACCTTGGAGTCGGTTCCTTCCCCCGTCGTCGTCACCGAGACGAGGGAGCCCTCGACGGTACGCCCGTCGGGCAGTTCGATCATCGCTCTCGCGCCCGCCCCGACGGCTCCGGCATCCTGAGCAGGTACCGATGCCTCGACGATCCTCGCCGTGGCCGTGACCGTGAACGGCTGGCCTGCGGCTCCATCGCCCGGTCGTGCCGACACAGCGGCGATGCGGCTCGGTGCGCTCAGGACGATCACGTCGGCGGGGCCGAGGGCACCGGTTCGTTCCAGATCGAGTGACTCCTGCCAATCGCGCACGGCCTCGGCGAACTGCGGTCCCGTCGTGAATGTCGCCGGGTCGCTCCGACGAAGGTGTCCGAGCTCCATGAGGTTCGCGGCGATCATGCTGACATCCGCGCCTTTCAGCCCGGAGCCGTCGACAGCACGGTAGAGCGGCACATCGCCGATCAGCACCGGCACCGCACGCTCGTTCGCGCGCAATGCCACGGAGCCGCGGTCGAGCTGCGCGCCGACAGCGGGCAGCTCGGTGATGATGCCGTCGGCCTTCACCGTCACCGGCGCCGCGGTGCCGAAGCCCACGGTGCCGTCGAGGCGGGCGGACTGCGACAGCACGCCGCGCTCGACGACGACCGTGGCCGGGGCGAGCTCGTCCTCGACCGGGGCCGGCTCAGCCGGGCGAAGGAAGAACGCAGCTCCCCCGCCGCCCACGGCCAGGGTCAGGCAGAGAACGAGCGCGCCGACGAGCATGGCGCGACGCCGAGAACGTGTCACGGGGTGCCCCCCTCGGATGCCGCCGCCTCGCAGGTCTCGCCATGCTGCATCCCCAGCGAGATCGAGGTGGAGTCGTTGCTCTCGCCGCCGAGCTCGATGCCGATGCGACCGAAGGCATCGCCCTCGCCGATCTCGACCTCTCGCACGCCGTGCTCGCGCAGGCAGTCGACGATGCGCTGCGCGAACTGCTGAGCGTCGGGGTTCTTCACGTCCAGTTCCCACGGGGGCAGCGGCGCCAGGCGCACGCAGGTGGCCTCCGCCTCCGCGGCCTTCTCGGGGTCGCCCACTGCTGCGCCGCTGCTGCCGCCTCCGCTCAGCTGACCGCTCTGCGGCGGAGAGGTGCGGTCGGCGACGCAGCGATCGCGCGGCTGCCACGCGGCCAGCTCCTCCTCATCCGTCATGTCGAGGCGCAGTCGGACCGGCTCACCATATTCCGTGAAGAGCGGATCGGCGCTCTCGGTAGACGACGGGGCCCCCGTCTCCAGGGTGGCGAGCTGCGGATCGCCGTCTGCCCCTCGCCCGGATGAGGGAGTGGAGCATGCGGCGAGCATCGCCAGCAGTGCGAGGCCGCCCGCGGCGGCGGCCAGTGATCGGTGGGTGGTGCGGAACACGATTCCTCCTGATGTCGAGTGCAGCTAGCATCCACATTCGGCCTCGAATGTGAGGGAGTTGTGAAGGATCGGTCCGGAGGCCGACCGCACTTCGACGCGTGCGTAGGATCGAATCGTGACCCGGGTCTTGATCGTCGAGGACGATGTGCGGCAGTCCGAGCTCGTGCGCCGCTACCTGGAACGCGAGGGGCATGACGTGACCGTGCTCGCCGACGGCGCCGATGCTCTCGACGCCGTTCGACGCTCTGCGCCCGACCTGCTCGTGCTCGATGTGATGCTTCCGGGCGCCGACGGCCTCACGGTCTGCCGAACGCTGCGCGAGGAGCAGTACGAACTCCCGATCCTCCTGCTCACCGCGCGCTCCACCGAGAACGACCTCCTCATCGGGCTCGAGCTCGGCGCCGACGACTACCTCGCGAAGCCCTACAGTCCGCGCGAACTCGTCGCCAGGGTCCGTGCACTTCTGAGACGGACTCGCCGCACGACGCCGGCCTCCGCAACGATCACCGTCGGCGACTTGCAGATCGAGCCGGAGCGACGACAGGCCACGATCGCAGAACGGCCATTGGATCTCACCCGCGCCGAGTTCGACCTCCTCGAGGAGTTCGCCATGCACCCGGGTATCGTCCTCAGTCGCGCTCGTCTCCTCGATCGACTCCACGGCACCGACCGCTGGATCAGCGGTCGCACGATCGACACGCACGTGAAGAACCTCCGCGCCAAGATCGAGGACGACCCGCAGCACCCCGCTCGCCTCGTCACCGTGTACGGCGTCGGCTACACGCTGCGCTCGGTCTGAGCGCGCACTCGCTCGGTCCAGGCGACGGCATCCACCAGTATCTCCGGATCTCCCATGTTGCCCGGGACGATGACGCAGTCGAGGAACCCGTCGACCGAGGCGCGCGAAGGGTCGAGGCCGGAGCGGGACACACGCCAGACGCTGACCCCCGGGCGCACCTGGCCGAGCACACGGGCCTCACGCGCGCCCAGGCTGCGGCCGATCACATCGGCGGAGGTGATGCCCCCCTTGGTGACGACGGTGGTCACCTCGTGGTCGACGAGACACCGCGCCGCGGTGACGAGCGCCTGCATCACGGCTGCCCCGTGATCGAGACCTCCGTGGTCATCCCGCCGCTCCCTCTCGGTCGCGAGGAATCGCACGCTCCCCGGACGCCGCCGCTCGATCTCCTCGGCTGCTGCCCGCTCGCCCTCGGCGTGCGGGTCGCGCACGGCACGCGCCGAGTCGATGACGGTGGGTGCGCCGACGAGTGCGGCCAGGCGCGCGACCTGCTCTCCCGCGCCGCCGGTGTGCGAGCCGCAGACCACGAGCGTCGATCCTTCTTTCCGGAGGGTCGACGGGTCAAGCCTTCCGACGCTGACGACCCCGGCGAGCCGAGCGGCCAGCGGTGCCGCAGAGCGGACGATCACCGATCTGCGGTTCCAGGCGCCTTCGACACCCGCGGCGATCGCGGCGATGTCCTCGTCCGTCTCGGCATCCGGCAGCACGACCGAACCCGCCGGAGCGTCGAGGATCGCACGCCGCGTGCCGCCCTCTCGCACGACGTCGAGCGGAACACGCACGCACACGACATCACTCCGAGATCGCTCTCGGATGAAGGCGACGAGGTCGCTGGTTCCGAACCCGAAGACAGGATCGCGGGCGTACTCCGTCTCGTCGATCGGAACCAGCGCCTCGCGCACGCGGAGGTGGTGCACCCCAGCACGGGTGACCCTTCCTCCCTCGGGGAACGCCGGTGCGAACACCATCACCGCGTCGTCTCCGCCGATCTCCCTGGACTCGGCGACGACGTGTCCTCGAAGCGTCGAGTCTCCGCGGAGGACGATGTGGATGCGGACGTCGAGCCGCGCGGCCGTGTCTTCGACATGAGCGCGGATCTCGCGCACGAGAGCCACCGCATCGTCCTCGCTCAGCGCTCTGCTGTTCGTCTGGATGTAGACGCTGTCCGCCTCGCGCAGCGCCTCCGTCAATGCCTGCGCGTCGATGTGCAGGAGAACGGTGACATCAGTCGCGGCCTGCGTGCCGGTGGGGTCGTCATCGAGCACCACGACGCACTGCCTCATCGTCACCACGCCCCGGCGACGAGCTTTCGCGCCAGGTGGTAGGCATTGCGCGTGGAGGTCATACTGGCGGTCCCCGTGCCGACGATGTCGAAGGCCGTCCCGTGCGCGGGGGTGCAGATGGGAAGTACCAGCCCCGCTTCGAGCGTGACTCCCCCGTCGAACGCGGCCGTCTTCAGCGCGATCTGCCCCTGGTCGTGATACATCGTCACGATGCCGTCGAAGGTGCCGTCGAACCCTCTCCGGAACAGGGTGTCGCACGGGAACGGACCCACGACGTCGACGCCCGTCTCCGCGGCGAGCGCGACTCCCGGAGCGATCGCGGTGACCTCCTCGTCGCCGAACAGCCCGTGTTCGCCGGCGTGCGGGTTGAGCGCGCAGACGGCCAGGCGAGGCGACGAAACGCCGGCCGCGACGAGCAGCCGATGCAGCAGCAGGGCCGACTCGCGCACAGATTGCGGGGTCACCAGGTCTGCCACCTCACGCAGTGCGACGTGCGACGTCACGCGAGATGTCCAGAAAGTGGTGCTCACGTTCACTTCGGACACCGCTGCGGCGGCGCCGAGACGATTCTCGAACCACCGCATCTCGTCGGGCTCGGTCATGCCCGCCAGATGAAGCGATGTCTTGTTCAACGGGCCGAAAACGAGTCCGGCGACCTCGCCCGCCTCATGCAGCGCGAGGGCCTTCTGCAATCCGTCGAGCGCCCAGCGTCCGGCCTCGGCTCCGACCTCGCCGCGCGCCCGCGGCCAGGGGTGGTCGATCTCGATCAGCCGGATATGGGCGGGATCCAGCAGGCCGTCCACATCCGTGTCGATTCCGGCGTCCGCGATCCCTGCGGCCAGCTCCTCGCGCGAGGAGATGACGGCGACGTCCTCCGCGGTCTCGGCACGCAGCTCGACGAGCATTCTGACGAGCAGCTCGGGGCCCACACCGGCAGGGTCGCCCGCGGTGAGGGCGATGGCCGTCGTCATCGCCCGAACTCCGCCGGCATCTTCGCCCCGACCACGGGGACCACGGTGGGGAACTCGGCGATGCGGATCGTGGCACTGCCATAGGGAACGAGCGGCACGAGGTTGATCCATCGAGCCGCGACCGGGCTGTCCGGCGGGTTCCCCGCATTCGCTCCATCACGCTGCCACTCCGCCAGGTCCCGAACGCCCGCGGCCTGGATGGACACCGGGATACCGTCCCGCCCGAACGGCACGTCCGGCACGTCGGAGCGCAGGACTGACCACTGCTCCAACGGCACCGTGGCGTCCGGGTAGAGCGCGAAGTTCCAGCTGCGTCGAGGGAAGACCTCCCACTCCCCCATCCCCTTGGCATCGGGAACCGGGTACCAGTTCTCGCCACCCGTCGCGACCATGACGAGAGGTCCGAGACGCACGCCGACCGCCTGACGCTCGCGCTTGACGCGGCGGGGCCGCATGGGCAGCGTGAGTGCGACCTCATCTCCGGCGCTCCACCGACGGGAGACGAGGATGTACCCCGAAGGATCCGCCTCGACGGAGATTTCCGCCCCGTTCACGGTCAGCGTTGCATCCGACGCCCACTCCGGGATGCGCAGCCGCAGGGCGACATCGCGCTCCGCCGTGGAAGCCTCGATGCGGAATACGATCGTCTCGTCGAAGGGGTAGTCGGTCTCCTCGACGATCGTCAGCACGCCGCCGCCGATTTCCGCCTCGACCCTGCTCGGTCCGTATGCGGTGATTGACAGGGTGTCGTCCGCCGTCATCCACAGGGCGGCGATGAACTTCGGCCACCCCTGGTGGTAGTTGGCCGTGCAGCATCCGAAATGCGGCTCCAGTCCGAAGACGTTGGCGCCGTTGGTGCTGTACGCCCAGTTGCGGTCAGCGGTCGACGCCTCGATCTGGTTGGCCTGCTGATGGTACTGATGCGCACGCATGAGCGGGTCGGATGACGCGGGGAGCAGGTTGTACGCAGCCCCCTCCAGCAGATCCGAATAGGTGGCCTCCCCGGTGACTCGGGCCGCGATCTGCATGGTGAACATGTACTCGACGACCTGGCAGGTCTCCACTCCCCTGGCGGCCTCGCGCCCCGCGAGCCATTCCTCGCCGGAGAACATGCCGTGCACCATGCCGTGCCAGCGGTCGAGGTTCGCCAGTGCCCGCAGGGTCTCCTGATGCGGGTCTCCCTCGCCGAGCATCATCGCGCGCACGGCCGGATTCTTCAGCGCCATCGCGACGTTCGGGCCGTGGGTCCGATGGTCGAAGCCCATCGCTCTTCCGGTGATCAGCCCGTCGCCCAGCGCGTCGTCCCAGTCCAGCCCCTGGATCAGGAGGAGCCTCGCCAGTTCGGTCCACTCGGGACGAGGACTCCGCTCGTGGACCCAGGCCAGTGCGAGCACGTTGTCGATGGCGCGCGCCGCCGCCCAGCTCTGCAGGGGCCGACCGGGAAGCTCGCGGAGCTGGAACTCGTAGTAGCGCTCGAGGAACGGCAGCACCCGCTCGTCCCCTGTCGCCTCCGCATGCTGCTGCAGCACCTTCGCCGCGACCATCCGGGTCCACCAGTCGTCGTTGCTCGAGGGGCCGAACTGACCGCTGGGCTGCTGGCTCTGCAGCATCCATTCGATCCACTTGCGACCCTTGGCGATCAGCGCCTCATCGCCGAGGAGGTGAGCGAGCGGGATCAGACCGTCGAGGTAGTACGGCCCGCGCTCCCAGCTCTCGCCGTCGCCGCCGAGCCAACCGGAGTCGGGGCCGAGATCGTCCCACAGCTCCTCGATGGAACCGGAGAGTCCGTCGGCCTGGATCTGCAGCTGTCGGCGGAGCCAGCCCGATGGGGTCACGGCGCCGAGCGGCAGGGGCGAGAAGGCGGAGTGGATGGATGACATGGGAGTTCTCCTGGGTCGAGACAAGGTTCAGCCGCGCAGCGCGCCCTCGGTGAGACCACCGATGTAGAAGCGCTGAAGCACGAGATAGAGGACGAGGCAGGGCAGGATGGCCACGGTGGTTCCCGCTTGCAGCAGGCCCCAGTCGATCGAACCGTACGCACCGCTTCGGATATTGACGAGCATCACCGACAGCGTGAAGTTCGAGCCGTCGTTGAGCAGGAGCAGCGGAATGAAGAACTCGTTCCACGACACCAGGAACGCGAACAGGGCGACCGTCACCACCCCAGGCAGCACCAAAGGCAACGAGATGCGCAGGAACACTCCGAACGAGCTCGCACCGTCGACCCTGCCTGCCTCTTCGAGCTCGACGGGGATGGCCTCGAAGCTGTTCCGCATCAGGAAGATGCTGAACGGAAGCTGGAACACGGTGAGCACGAGTCCGACAGCGACGAGGCTGTCCTGCATTCCGGCTCGTGCGAACATGAAGTAGAGCGGCAGCACGAGCGTCGCATGCGGCACCATCAGCACGGCGATGACCGCCAGGAAGACGATGTTCTTCCCGCGGAACTGGAAGCGGGCGAAGCCGTAACCGCCCAGCGTGGCGATCACGATGGTCAGCAGCACCGAGACTCCGGCGACGACGAGCGAGTTGCCGATGTACTGCCCGAGCCCCTCGCCGTTCGCGATGAGCTCTTCGTAGTTCTCGCCGCTGAGCTGCTGAGGCCACAGAGTCGGAGGAGAAGAACTCGCCTCTGCCGGGGTCTTGAACGAGTTCAGGGTCGACCACACCAGAGGGAACAGGAACACGAGCGCGAGCACGATTCCGGTGATGTGGTACGGGATTCCCCGCAACGTGTGCCTCGTGCTCGATCGACGACGGCTGCCCATGGTCGTCAGGAGCTGCGTGTCCGTGGTCGAGGTCGAAGTCCGGTCGATGATACTCACTTGTCAGAGCCCTTCACGAACTTCATCTGGAGGCCGTTGATGACCACGAGTGCGACGAGCATGATGATCGACAGGGCCGCCGCCTTGCCGAGGTCGAACGAGGTGAACGCGGTGTTGTAGATCGACATCACCAGCGTGACCGTCGTGTTGTCAGGACCTCCCTGGGTCATGACCACGAACTGGTCGAAAGCGAGCAGCGATCCGGTGACCGAGAGCACGAGCAGGAGCGCCAGGGTCGGACGCAGGAAGGGCAGCGTGATGCTGAAGAAGCGCTGCCACGAGGTCGCGCCGTCCATCATCGCCGCTTCATTGACGCTGGCGGGGATCGATTGCAGCGCCACGAGGAGGATGATGACCTGGAACCCGACGAACTTCCACACGATCATGACCGTGACGGCGAGCGTCGCGCTCAGAGGGGTGTCGAAGAAGCCGACAGGACCGTCGGCGATGCCGAGCCACCGAAGCGCGTGCGCGTAGATGCCGACCTGGTCGTTGTAGTTGACCACCCACATCAGGCTCGCCGTCGAGAGACCGACGACGTAGGGGGCGAAGATCGCGATGCGGTAGAACTTCGACCCGCGTCGCGAGGAATTCAGGAATGCCGCCAACAGAAGCGCCAGGACGAAGATGGCCACGGTCGCGAGCAGCGTGTAGCCGAGGGTGAACAGGATGGCGCCGATGTAGCCCGGGTCGCTGAAGATCTCGACGTAGTTCCCGATTCCGATCACCGTGGGGGATCCGAGAAGCGGCCAGTCGCTCAGCGACATGAACAGCACGATCGCCAGGGGCAGGAGGAAGAGGATCAGGATCGTGACGGCAGTGGGGCCGATGAAAGCCCATCCGGCGAGCTGATGGCGGATGCTGCCGCGGCTCCGGTCGGGTCGGCGCACGTGCGCCGAACCGACCGGAGCAGGGGTGACGACGGACACGGTCAGTTCGCTCCATCCAGCAGTGCCTGCACGGCCTTCTGTCCCTGGGCGAGGGCATCGGGGTCGTCATTGAAGACGACGCCGCGCATCGCGGTCAACCATGGGCCGTTCGGGGAATTGATCGCCTCGCCGTATGGGAGGGTCGAGGGCGTGTAGCCGTTCTCCATGCCTTCGGTGATGGCGGTGAGACGAGGATCGGCTGCGGTGTACTCGTTGCCGGAGAGATCGACGCGGACCGGGAGGTTGCCGTCCTTCGCGACGATGTCCACCTGCGCCTCGTCCTCGAGCGTCCACTCGATGAAGTCCCACGCGGCATCCGCGTTCTTCGTCGTGCTGGACACTCCGATCACGTCACCGCCGACGAACGTGCCGGTGGCCGACCCGTCCGCCGTCGCCAGCGGCATGTACCCCCATTCGAAGTCGACCGTCTCGTTGACCGTCGGAATAGAGTACGAACCGTTCGGCCACATGCCGACCTTGCCCTGAAGGAAGGGTTCCTGCTGAGTCGTGGTATCCCCTGTCGTCGCTCCCGCGGGGACGAGTCCGTCAGCGAAGAGCCGCTGGTACAGCCCGAACCATTCCGCCAGAGCGTCACTGTCGATGTCAGCGGTCTTGCCGTCCGTGCTGATCGGCAGCTCCTCCGCGGCGCGAGCCACGCCGAACGAGGTGTAGGCGTTGCAGCCTGCGCAGTTGCCGGGGAAGTAGAAGCCGTACGTGTCACCGCCGAGTGCCGTGACGGCCTTCGCCGCCTCATAGATCTCGTCGTAGGTCGTAGGCGGGCTCTCGGGGTCGAGACCGGCGGCGGCGAAGAGGTCCTTGTTGTAGAAGATGAAGCTGGAATCGACCTTGTGCGGCACCGCATAGGTCTTTCCGTCGAATGTCGATGCCTCTATGTGCGCGGAGACGAGGTCGTCTCCGAAGGGCAGCGATGCGATCCTGTCGGTGATGTCCATATAGACGGACTGCTTCGCGTAGTTGGGCGCATAGACGACATCGGAGGCGAGGATGTCGGGGAGGGAACCGGCACCGGCCGCGGCACCGACCTTCTGCTGGAAGCTGTCGGACGCGACGATCGTCAGCGAGATCTGCGTGTCGTGCGTCTCGTTGTATGCGTCGACCAGGGCCTGCGTGTAGTCCTGGGTGGAAGACCGCGCCCACATCGTGAGCTCGTCGACATCGTCCGAACCCGACGTCGTCGCCCCGCCGCATGCGGTCAGGACCAGGGCGGCGGTCATCAGACCGGCACCGCCGGCGATAACCCTTCGTACTGCAGTCATTTCTACTCCTCATTGAGATGGACCGGCTGTGATGTCAGTTTCGGGCTACGTCGACGCGAGCACCAAGTTTTTTCCAGTACTTTCCCAAAAATGAGGATTGACTCCCCTGGAAATAGAGAGAAAACTCTTGCGCAAGGAGGGCAACGATGCCGGATCTTTCTCATCCCACCATTTCGGATGTCGCTCGCGACGCAGGAGTGTCCATCAGCACCGTGTCCAAAGCACTGGGCGGAAGCGGCCGCATGCGCGAGGACACCCGCGCACGGATCGTCGACGCGGCGCAGCGCCTCGGCTATTCGGCTCGACCGCGCCGCCAGGAGCCCCGCTCCACTCGGTCGTACACGATCGGCCTGCTGACCACGGACAGCTTCACGCGCTTCGCCATCCCCATGATGCTCGGCGTCGAAGATGCGCTGAGTGCGGGACGCATATCGGTGCTGCTCGCCGACGGGCGCGGAGACCCCATCCGCGAGAACCACCACCTGCAGACCTTCCTCGCCCGCCGCGTCGACGCGATCATCGTCACCGGGCGCCGCGCGGAGGCCCGGGCACCCATCGGCATCCCCACGCGCGTGCCGGTCTGCTACGTCCTGTCCCCGTCGCAGCGCCCGGAGGACCTCTCCATCGTCATCGACGACGAGCAAGGAGCCCGCCTCGCTGTGACGCATCTGCTGTCACTGGGACGCCGGCGGATCGCCTACGTCTCAGGTCCGCAGAAGCACCTCTCGGCGCGGCTCCGCCACGCCGGGATGACAGCGCAGCTGAAGGAGGCGGGAATCGAACACCCCGAAGGCGCCACCCTGTGGGGCGAGTGGAGCGAAGCGTGGGGACGCCAGGCGGCGAGCATCCTCGCCCGATCCGGCACCCACTTCGACGCGGTGTTCTGCGGCAGCGATCAGATCGCGCGCGGCGTCGTGGAACAGCTCCAACAGGAGTCGATCCGAGTGCCGGAGGACGTATCGGTGGTCGGCTTCGACAACTGGGACGTCATGGCTCTCGCTTCTCGTCCGATGCTCACGACGATCGATCCGCGGCTCGACGAGCTCGGCCGGGTCGCTGCGCAATCCGTACTCAGCATCCTCGACGGCAAGGATCTCCGTGGCGAGGTCATGCACGAGTGCGAACTCGTCGTCCGCGAATCGACGTCGGTGCTCCCCTCATGACGGCGTCGGACTGGGCCCCTCCGCTTGTGCGACCGGAGGATCTCGAGCGGCTGACGGAGCACGTGCATGTGATCCCGGACGGGAGCGTGCCGGGGGTTCCGAACGTCGGGATCGTCGTCGGCTCCAGGGCCGTCCTCATCATCGACACCGGAATCGGCGCCCGCAACGGACGCCGCGTCCTCGACGTCGTGACCTCGATCGCCCCCGGTCGACCGCAGAGACTCATGACCACTCACGTGCATCCGGAGCACGACCTCGGAGCAGGCGCCTTCCCCGCCGACACGGTCATGCTCCGGGCGCGCAGCCAGGTCGCGGAGATCGCGGCGGAGGGCCTGCGCGTCGCGGCCGACTTCCGCGGGCGATCGAGCGACTACGCAGACCTGCTCGAAGGTGCCGCGTTCCGCGATGCCGACATCGTGTTCGACGATGCTCTGGAGCTGGATCTCGGAGGAGTTCACGTCCGGCTGCGGTCGATGGGGGCGAACCACACGCCAGGCGACACCGTCGCCCACGTCGTCGAGGATGCGGTGCTGTTCTCCGGCGACATCGCCATGTCGCCGCCGCCGGCCTTCGCCAGCCCCCGGTCGAGCATGCGCCAGTGGGTGCGAAGCCTCGACGTGCTCGAGGAGATGTCCGCCAGGATCATCGTGCCCAGCCACGGCCCCGTCGGGGGCGACGAACTGATCGACGGGTACCGTCTGTACTTCCGCGACGTGCATCGGCGCGCATCGGCTGCGCGCGCGGCCGGCCGCACGGTCGAGGAAGCCGTGGCCGAGATCATCGACGCCCTGCTCCCCCACTACCCCGACGCCGGTCGCATCGCCGGTGCCGTGCGAGTCTCCTGCGCCGAGATCCAGGAGAACACCGATGACGAGTGACACGAATCTGATCCCCCCGGGGGCGAACCTCGAGCTCCTGGCCTCCGGCGCCACCTGGAGCGAAGGCCCGCTCTGGATCCCGGAAGAGCGCGCGGTGCGGTGGAGCGACATCCCCGGGAACCGCATCCTGCGCTGGGATGCCGCGACGGGATCGGTCGATGTGCACCGCGACGAGGTGGAGTTCACCAACGGGCGCGCACTCGACCGCGACGGCAGTGTCGTGCAGTGCTCTCACGGGCGGCGCCGCCTGGAGCGGGAGGCTCCGGACGGAACGCTCACCGAGATCGTCGCCCGGTGGGAGGATCACCGCCTCAACTCCCCCAACGATGTCGTGGTGGCGCCGGACGGCTCGTACTGGTTCACGGATCCCGACTACGGGATCGTGCAACCGCACGAGGGGCATCCCGGCGTCCGCGAGTACGGCGACTGCCGCGTCTTCCGCTGGGCGGAGGAGGACGGGCTCACAGCGGTGATCGATGACATCGATCGTCCGAACGGCATCGCCTTCTCCCCGGGCGGAGACACCGTGTACGTCACCGACACCGCCGCGGGCCTGGGCGACGGGCCGGGACACTGGATCCGTGCCTACGACGTCGACGGAGCGCACGCGAGTGGGGGCCGGCACTTCGCCTCGATCGAGATCGGCCTGCCCGATGGCATCGCCGTCGACGTGGAGGGGCGCGTGTGGTCATCTGCCGGTGACGGCATCCACGTGTTCGACCGGGAAGGCACGGAGGTCCTCTTCATCGCCGTGCCGGAGGTCGTCGCCAACCTCTGCTTCGGCGGCGATGACGGAACTGACCTGTTCATCGCGGCGACGACGAGCCTGTACCGCATTCGGACGGCGACGAGGGCAGCGCGCTTCTGACCCCCGAAGAGCAGGTCGTCCCGCCCGTCTCAGGGACAGTCTCCGCTCGCGGGCGCGGCCGGAGACAGAAAAGAGCGGATTGCGTCAGCGAAAGCCGACGGTGCTTCGATCGGCAGGAAGTGCCCACTTCCTTCGACGAGTTGCAGCGTGATGTCGGTGAAGTGCTCGCCCAATCGGTCAGACCATTCGATCGGAAACAGCGGATCCTCCGTCGGCCAGAGCATGACGGCGGGGGTCTCGACCGGCGACCGGTCGGCCCTGTATCCGTGGTTCGCGAGGTACCACCGGATGCTCGCGGCGAATGCGCCCGGCCGTGAATACGCCGCGACGAGTTCCTCGCGTCGGGGGTGGGTCTGCGGCGCGGTGGATCCGCTCCAGGCACCCCAGAGATGGTCGAGATAGCTGGCCACCGCGTCGGGTCTGCCGTCGATCAACGCGGTCGCGATCGGCTCGCGCTGGAAATGCTGATACCAGAACACGGGCGCGAGCGACGGCGCTGTCGCGCGGTCGCCGATACCCGGATACGCCGGCGTGAGGACGGCACCGTGGAAACGCGAGGGGTCAAGACGCAGAGCCGCCTGAGCGATGCGGCTGCCGATGTCGTACCCGGCGATGACGGTGCGGCCACCGCCGGGTACGCGATCGAGAGCGTCGAGGAGACGGTGAGCATGCGCATCAGCGGTGGCCTCCGACAGCGGAAGATCGCCCGCGAACGCCGATCCGAATCCACGGAGGTCGGGCACGATCACCGTGGCCGGTTGAAGCGCATCCCGAACCGCGTCGAAATCTGACGGGAGTCCGGGCCACCCGTGCACGAGGATCACGCGGTCGCCGGTGCGCGGACTCTCCATGCTCTGCCTCCAGATCAGCCGAGTCTACCGACGGCTGTGCAGTTCCTCCTCTGCCAGCAGGTTCACGAGTTCGTCATATCCGTAGAGACTCGCGAGATCCTTCGGGGTGAGTCCTGCATGTGTTCTCAGCGTCAATGAGGCCCCGGCGTCGATGATCGCCCGAGCCGAGTCGATGTGTCCGTGCCACACCGCATCGTGAAGCGCGGTCAGTCCGTTGTAGGGCCCTTGCGCATCGACGTCCGCCGCGGCGCTCGTGCGGCCGCCTGCAAGCAGACTGCGAAGGACATCGGCGTGTCCGAAGTAGGCGGCGTCGTGCACCGCCGTGCCCCTCATGAGTCCGATGGTGCGTCGCGGATCTGCGCCCGCGGCGAGCAGTCGCTCGACGACGGCCACATGGCCTTCACGGGCGGCGACGCCCAAGGGCGTGTAGTCGTCATCGAAGCCACCGACGATCGGGTGGCGCTCATTCAGCATCCATCCTTCTTCGATGAGCCGCTCGACGGCAGGAAGGTCGCCCGCCTTCGCGGCCCCGAACAGAGATAGCGAGGCCACCCGTCGGGCGCTGGCGGAGTCATGGGCCGTGATGAGGTCCGCGATGGCGTCCAAGCCGTCCTCACGCGCGAGCTCCACTGCGCTCTGATGCCAGTGGTTCCTCACATCGGTTCGAGCTCCGCGATGCAGCAGCGCCTGGACAGCCTCCGGCTGTTTCTGGAGCACGGCGTCCATGAGGGCGGTGTTCCCGAGTGTCGGCGACTGCTGATCGATGAAAGCGCCATGGTCGAGAAGCAGTGAGACCACGTCGCCGCTTCCCCCCTGCGCCGCTTTGTGGAGCGCCGTGGCGCCCATCTGCCGCTCCACAGCCCGAGGATCAGCGCCGGCGCTCAGGAGGATCGCGACGAGTTGCGCGTTTCCTCGAGCAGAGGCCACCATGAGCGCGGTGAGTCCGTCTGCGAAGGCCTGGTTGACGTCGGCTCCTGAGCGCAGGAGCTCCGAGACACCGGAGAGATCCTCCCGTCGAACTGCGTGGTCGAGGTTCATCATCATCTGCTCTTTCCTTCGGTGCGGTCATGGAGCGTGTCGGGCCAGTCGATTCCGGCGAGGAAGGTGACGATCTCCGCCGTCACTCGTTCGGCTGCCTCGTGCTGCGGCCAGTGGCCTACGCCTTCGAGGCGAATCACATCGACCAGCCTCGGGGCGGATGCGCGCAACTGTTCCACGGTGGGCGGTTCAGGGTGGAACAGCTGGCAGAGGCCGTCTTCCGCTCCCCAGATGTAGAGAGCGGGCTGTCGGATCGGTACGCCCTTGAATGCCGACAACTGCTCGAAAGTGATGTCGGACGCTCGGTAGTAGTTCAGACCGCTATCGAAGCCGCTCTTCTGGAATGCCGCGATCGAGGACGACACGTAGGAGGGATCCGCCCACGAGGGGACGCTCACCGGTGCCGGTCGCAGCATTCCGCGAGAGGCGTCGATGGGATCCCATCCTTCGCCCGTTGCCGGACTTCCCGACAGCCAGTACAGCGCACTCGGGATCGATGCTGCGGCCGGTTCGAACGCGAGATGCCCCTCCGGCTTCATCATCTCGAAGGCGTAATAGCGATCAGCCAGCCCGTCATTCCTGAGCTGATCCCACGTGCTCACCTCCCCACGCGGAAGGAAAGGGATGCTCACGCTGACGAGACCGAGGAAGAGATCCGGACGAAGCACCATCGCGCGCTGCGCGACATCGGCTCCCCAGTCGTGACCGACGAGCACTGCCTCGGTGATCTCCAGCGCCTCCAGAAGGCCGACAAGGTCTCCGACGGTGTGCAGAGCACTGTAGAGCTCGACATCGCTGGGCGAGTAGCTTGCGCCGAACCCTCGCATGTCCAGTGCCACAGCCCGGTACCCTGCTGCCGCGACACCGGCCATCTGGGTGAGCCACGTCTCTGCGACGTCGGGGAACCCGTGGGCGAACAGGACGGCGGGACCTTCTCCTTGATCGAGCACGTGGAAGGACTGACCGTTCACGTCGACCTCCCCCCGCCGCAGCGGCGGGATCGTGCTTGCTGATGCGTTCATGTGTTCGTCTCCCCTTCTCGTGAGCGGCGGGAGGAAACCGCGGAACGTACCGCCGCTCCCGCCCCACGCTCGGTAAGCTACTTATAGTAACAACATAACCTACTGAAGGTAGTTTAATGACCGATACGACGACGGCAAGGCAGGGCGATCCCCCCAAGCGCCGACTCTCCTGGCAGGCCCGCCACCAGGATCTGCTGGAGAAGGGGCTGAGCATCGTGCGGGAGAACGGAGTGGACGCGCTGACACTCGGCACCCTCGCCCAGCGAGCGGGGGTGTCGAAGCCCGTCGTCTACGACCACTTCGACACCCGTTCGGCGTTGTTGACCGCTCTGTACCGGTGGATCGACGCGGAGCGGAAGCGGGCATTCCAAGAGGGCATGGCCCAGGGTGACCTTGCTTACGAACCCACGATCGACGCCCTTTCTTCGACGTACATCCGGTGCGCGACCGATGCGAGCGGCGAGTTCTTCGCCATCGGCGCCGCGATGACGGGCAATGAGGAACGCTCGCGCATCTATCGCGAGCTCGTCGACACGGGTGTCGAGATGTTCGAGGCTGTCCTTCGACCCCATGTCCGCCTGCCCGACCCAGAGCTTCAGCGCCTCTGCATCGGCCTCGTCGGCGCGGGAGAATCCCTGTCGACCTCGGTCCTCGAAGGCGCGACCACTGAGGCCGAGGCGATCGCGACGTTCTCGCGGTTGATCGGGCGGGCGATGGGCGGTCCACTGTCCGACTAGCCGGAACGTTTCGCTCCTCGCCTCAGTTTGCGATCATCGCGATCGTTTGCGTTCTTCGCAATATGCTGCTTACAATGCAAGCATGGACAAGAGAGACAGAGTCGACGACATCATCGATATCATCCTTCCGCTGCCCGACCCTGCGCCGGACGACTGGGACGAGCGGAGCCGCAAGGCCCGTGAGGCGGTGCGCGAGGAGGTGGCCACGAAGCGCGGGATCTACGAACATCACCTGCGCACGGGCGATGGAGCCGACGGGGACGGGCTGGCCGAGGACTTCCTCATCTCGGAGATCCGACTCGCGGGCGTCGACATGCGAGACGCAGAAGAACGGATGCGCATGTTGATCGCCTACGGGCGCGAGTTCATCTCGCCGCAGCCGTACCCGTTGAAGACGATCGCGGAAGCGGCCGGAATGTCGATCTCGGGCACGCGCAGCGCGTACACCGTCGACGAGATCACAGCCGTCGCGGCACGGATCGGCCGCCAGCCCATCCGGCCCAAGGGCGAGTCGATCTGATCATGACCGGATCAGCCGAAAGAGGCAGCAGTACCGGCGGGCTCGAGCCAGGCGCACAAGTCTCGCCTCCCACGGAATCCACCGACATCACCTCGCAGCTCGACGAGTTCCCTCCAGCTTCCTGATGAGGGACCGTCAGGAGGAGCCCTTCGCCCGACCGTCATCACCGGCACCGCGTCAGCGACGCGTGTGGGATGCCGCGTGGCGCGTCACGGTCGCCGCCATCGCGGGGGCCGTGACCCTGGGCATCGTCTTCGGTATGAGCATCGATCTGGGAGCAGATCGGACATCGGCTCGTTTCGCAGGCCTGGTGCTGCTGGACGTTGCGGTGGGGTGCATCGCCGTCGGGTTGCTGCCGCTGCGGCGGCGCGCTCCTGTGGTCGTCGGGGGACTGCTCGCCGTGGGCGGTGCCGTGTCAGCGTCTGCCTGGCCGGCCGCGCTCCTTGCACTGGTATCCGTGGCGACTCGACGCCGCCCGGTCGAGATCGCCATTGTCAGCGCGACCTGGGTCGTCGCGGTGATGAGCGTCACCCTGACCGGTCTGAACCTGCTCGGCACTCGAGCATCCGGGGATGACGTTGCTGTACCTCTCGTGATGCTCCTTGTCGTGCTGGCGGCCACCGTGGCTGTGGGCGCCTCGATCGGTGCACGGAGGGCGTTGGTGATGTCGCTCCGCGAACGTGCGGTCCTCGTCGAGGAGGAGCAGCGTCTGCGGGAATCCGCCGCGCGGAACAACGAGCGCACACGCATCGCCCGCGAGATGCACGACGTACTGGCGCACAGGTTGTCGTTGACGGCAGTTCATGCCAGTGCGCTGCGGTACCGAACAGATCTCGACCCGGACGAACGCGTGACGGCGATCGAGACGGTGCATGAGAATGCTCGCGAGGCACTGGGAGAGCTCCGTGAGGTTCTGGCCTTGGTGCGCGACCCGGAGAGTTCGATGCGGGATCGGCCACAGCCGACGCTCACCGATCTCGATGCTCTTCTGTCCAGCCAGTCGGGTGTCGAGCTGCACTGCGCGATCGACGTCACGGGCCTTGCCGTCGCTGTGAGTCGACACGCATACCGCATCATCCAGGAGTGCCTCACGAACGCGCGGCGCCACGCACCGGGGGTTCCGGTACGTGTGCGCATCGATGGTTCGATCGGTGAGCACCTCGGCATCACGGTGGTCAACGCCATCGTCGCCGCGTCGGACCTGAACGCCTCACGCGGATTCGGGCTGATGGGCGTCGAAGAGCGTGCATGCTCGGTCGGGGGTACCGTCGATATCGCGTCCGGACCGGTCGAGCACCGCGTCGCCGTCACGCTCCCCTGGGCCGCGGCATGATCACCCCCGTCGATGCCGAGGTCCTGGTCGTGGTCGTGGACGACGATCCGCAGGTGCGGTTGGGCCTGCGCCTCGTGCTCGGCACGGATCGCGGCATCCGGGTGATCGGAGAAGCGTCCGACGGTGTGGAAGCGGAGGCTGTCATCGCAAGACATCGTCCTGACGTGGTGCTCATGGACATCCGCATGCCGCGTTGCGATGGTCTGACTGCGACCGCGCGCGAGGTGGCGGCCGATCCTGCTCTCCCCGTCATCGTGCTCACCGCATTCGACGCCGATGAAGACGTGGTGCGTGCGCTGCGAGCCGGTGCTCGAGGGTTTCTCTTGAAGGATGCGCCCCCGATCGAGCTTGTGGCCGCGGTGCGCGCCGCGGCCACGGGACGAAGGGTGCTCGCGCCTGACGTGCTCGACAAGGTGATGCGCCTCGCCGCCGACCACGCGCAGCTCCCGAGCGCGGCGGAACGTGATGCGCTAGCAGCTCTCACACCGCGTGAATGCGATGTCGCACGGGCGCTTTCGCACGACGCGTCGAACGCTGCCATTTCGGCGGAACTGTTCCTGTCAGTCACGACCGTGAAGACACACGTCGGACGGATCCTCGCCAAACTGGGTGTCGACAATCGCGCTCAAGCGGCGGCCGTCATCCGACGCAGCATGCCGGCTCCGCGCGCCGGCACGCAGTGACGCTCACCGAGAACCTGATCAACGACCAGCGACGAGTAGGCTGATCGCTTGTCAAGGGATGGGAGGCCGGTGTGCATTACGGCGACAAGCTCTTCTGGCTCTCGGTCGTGATCCAACGCAAGTATGCGCAGATCTGCGCCGACTTCGACCTGACCCCTGCACAGGCCACGTTGATCTGCGCAGTCAGGAACGAGCCGCGGCAGATGGCTGACCTCGCCACGTCGTTGGGCATGACCAAGAACGCCTTGAGCCAGCTCGTCGATCGCGTCACGCGGCTCGGGTTGGTCGGCCGAGCAGGCTCGGGGAAGGACCGACGGGTCGTGCTGCTCAGCACGACGCCCGCGGGAAAGATCCTCGCGGAGGCGTTGTACACCGCGATCTGCACGCGCCTGCCCGAGATCGCGAGCGACCTCGACTCCGACGACCAGCGCGACTTCGAGCGCGTCGCCGGCACCATCGCGGACACGTCCCAGCTCTCACCGCTCAACTCGACCCCTTCCGTCGCGCCATCAGTCGTCGATGGACCTTCGCGTTGACGTTGTTCACGGCATGAACTAGTTTGGTTCATGCCATGAACTAGTGAAGGGTGGCAGCAATGAGCACACAGGCGACCGGCACGATCGCGGTCTTCGGCGCAACGGGCCAACAGGGCGGGGCTGTGGTCGATGCTCTGCTGGACCGGAACGCCACAGTGCGGGCACTCGTGCGCGACCCGCAGTCCGACCGCGCTCGGGCCCTGGCGGACCGCGGCGTCGAACTGGCGGCCGTCCGAACCGACGACCCGACGTCGTTGTCCACCGCGCTGACGGCGATCACAGCGTTCTACTTCATGACCCCGGAGGCGAACAGCCTCGAGGAGGTCGAAACCGAGATCCGGATCGGCACCGCGCTCGTCGACGCGGCGGTCGCTGCACGCGTCCCGCACGTGGTGTTCAACTCGGTCTTCGGCGCAGACCAGGAGTCGGGTGTGCCACACCACGACTCGAAGCGCACCATCGAGGAGCGGCTGAAGAGGTCTGGCCTCAGGGCGACCATGGTTCGTCCTACCCCCTTCATGGAAGTGATGGCACCGAGGCTGGAGCACGGCGAGATCGTGCTGAGTCTGCCGTTGCCGGAGGACGTCGCAGTGAAGATGATCTCGATCAGGGACATCGGCCGGGTCGCCGCCGCGCTCCTGCTCGGCCTGGCCGATGCGCCCAGCGGAGCCGTCGAGCTCGTCGGCGACGAGCTGACGGGCCCGCAGATCGCCGCCGCGTTCGGCGCGCATGTCAGACTCCCCGCACGGTACCAGCCCCTCCCGTTGAGCGTGCTTTCCAACGACCTGGACAGGGCGATGTTCCGCCAGTTCGCGAAGATGTCCGAACATCCGTCGGATCTCGCCGCGGTGCGTGCGATCGAACCGGCCACGCTCTACCTGGAGGAGTGGATCAGATCCACCGCCTGGACCGCACCCGCGCAGGTGGCTGATTCCTGATCCGTCGCGCACCCGGGTTCGGCGTTCAGCGTCGAGGGTCAGGCGCCGCGCAGTGCCGCGACCGGCTCGATGCGCGCGGCGCGTCGAGCGGGATACCAGCCCGAAGCCCAGCCGACCACTGCGCCCAGCAGGGCGCCGGCGCAGGCGACAAGCGGGTCGGTCACCGGCGCCCATCCCTGCACGACGGCCACGACGATCACGGCGACCACGCCCACGGCGGCCCCCATGATTCCACCGATGAAGCCGATCACGATCGACTCGATCATGAACTGCGCGCCGATCTGCCTCCGCGTCGCACCGAGAGCGCGTCGCAGGCCGATCTCTCCGATCCGCTCCATCACCGACAGCAGGGTGACGTTTGCGATGCCGAGACCGCCGGCGAGCAGGGCGATCACCCCCAGGATCAGGAATACGACGTTGACGTCCGCCTGGACGTTCCGACTGAGGTCCGACGACGACGCCGGAGCGCTCGCCTCGAGGGCATCGGGGTCGTCCGGCTGAAGTGCGAGGATCGACTGCTCCGCGACCTGGGGACCCGCCCCGACGGCGATGTGGATGGCGAGCTCGGTCGGAGCAGCGAGGCCGAAATCCGCCCGGGCCGATTCCTGCGGGATGATCACCGCGTCCAGGAGTTCGGATCGCCCATCCATCCCGTCGACGATGCCGATCACCGCATAGGCGACGCCCGCGACGAAGATCGACGGCTGCGACTCGACACGGTTGATCCCCATCCGCTCGGCCGCGCCCGCACCGAGCACCGCCACGCGATCGGCGCGCTCGTCGTGTCCGCCGTCGAAGAACCGTCCCGTCGTGAGAGCGCCGTCCACGGCCTGGAGCAGATCCTCCGTGGTCGCGAAAAGTCGCGGAGACGGCGCGACCGGCGCTGACGGATCGTTGACGGGCACCGCGGTGATCGACGCCGCCTCCGCCAGCTGGACCTCGCCGATGAGGGCGGCACCTTCGACCCCGGCCAGCAGAGCCACGCGCTCGGGGGAATCCCAGGGCAGGCGTCCGACCGCGACGGTCGTATCGTTCGCCCCCGACTGCGCCTTCGCCGCCGTGACGACGACCTGAGTGGCGGCGACACCGTCGAACTGCCGAGCGATCTGTGCGGCAGCCGTCTGCGCGAATCCGAGCGTCGCGACCAGCGAGGCGATTCCGAGCACGGTGCCGAGAATGGTCATCACCAGGCGCGCGGGACGTGACCCGATGTCGGCCGTCGCTTCGGCGACGAGATCCTGGACTGTGAAGCGATCGGCGTGGGCGACGGCGGGGAGCAGTGGCGCCGCGGACTCCGTCTCCGCGTTCTGCCGTTTCGACCCCGGCGCTTCTCGCATGCGGCGGTGCCGCGACAAGCGCTTCACAGCTCGCTCAATCTGCCGTCGGCGATCCGGATGCTTCGCCGCGCGCGACGCGCGACGGCATCGTCGTGGGTGATCACGATCAGCGTGAGACCGTCGTCGTTCAGTTCCTCGAAGAGTTCCATCACCTCGCTCGATGTCTGCTGATCGAGATTTCCGGTGGGCTCGTCGGCGAGCAGCAGCCGAGGGCCGCTCACGACCGCCCGCGCCACAGCGACCCGCTGGCGTTCACCGCCGGAGAGAGACATCGGGAGAAAGTCGATGCGATGCTCGAGCCCCACTCGAGTGAGCGCTTCCCGTGCCCGTGATTCGCGTTCTCGGCGGGGGACCCCGCTGTACAGCATCGGCATCAGCACGTTATCGAGGACGCTGCGCCGGGGCAGCAGATGGAACGACTGAAAGACGAACCCGATGAACCGCGCGCGCACGGCAGCCCGTTCGTCGTCTGTGAGGTCTCCGGTGCGGGATCCGGCAATACGGTACTCCCCCACGCTCGGCCTATCCAGGAGTCCGAGCAGATTGAGCATCGTCGACTTGCCCGACCCGCTCGGCCCGACGATCGAGATGTAGTCGCCGGGCTCCACCCTCAGCGTCGCCGCCTTCAGCGCCTGCACCTCGGGTGAGCCGGGGAACGACCTGGTGACGTCGCGGAGCTCGACCAGCGGAGCCGTCATCACCGGCCCACCACCACCAGGGCGCCCTCGACGAGCTCGCCGTCGACCGGCGTCACCTCCACCGCACCCTTCGCGGCGAGGCCCGTCTCCACCTGCACGATACGCGTCTCCGCATCCTTCCCGTCCCGTGGGTCAGACTCCACGACCTCGATCCTGGACTCGCCGCCTGGTCCGGCGGTGAGCGCAGCGAGCGGCACCGAGAGCACATCGCCCTCGGTGGCCCCGACCGCGATGCGCACCCGCACATTGTTCCCCTGCAGCTGCGTGATCTGCTCAGGAGTGAGCTCGTCGGGTTCGAGCAGCACATCCCAGCGGGTCGTGTCATCCTCGCCCGGCTTCAACTCAGCGATCACCGCGCGATGCTCAGCTCCGTCCGGAAGGTCGAACACCGCTTCCGCCCCCACCTGCAGCAGCCTGGCATCCGCTTCCGCCGCCGCACCGGTCAGGCGCACGGTCGCCCCGGAGACCGTCATAGCGGCACCGGAGAGGATCGATCCGCGCTCCACCGTGACCGCGTCGACGCGTCGGGGCAGCTCGGTCAGATACAGCACCTCGCTCGACGGCAGGTACGGCAGGATGCTCTGTCGCGCCTCCTCGAGGGCCGTCTTGGCCGATGCGACCTGCGCCTCGGCGGATTCGAGGGCTGCGCGCAGCGCATCGGTGTCCTTCGGCGCCCACAGCTGATCGCGTTCGAGGCGGGCGGTCTGCACGTCCCACTCCGCCTGCTGTACGTCGCCGCCTTCGGCTATCGCGCTCGCGAGCGCCTGCTCCGCGGCGGCGACCTTGACATCAGCCTGCCAGCTGTCGACCTTGCTCGGTCCGGCCGACGCGGTGTTCAGGTCCTGCTGCGCCTGCGTGAAGCCGCTCTCCGCCGCGCGAACGAGTTCCTCTGCACCGCGCACGCCCTCCGTCGCGCCCTCCTCCGGCGACGGCGCGGGGTATCCGATCTGCGCGTAGAGCTGGCCGACCCCGTCGGCCGTGGCGTGATCGAACACGTGGGAGTTCACATCACCCACGTCGATACCGAGTCCGGCGAGTGCCTGTTTCAGCTGAATGACGTCCGGGCCGGAGACGCCGAATCGCAGAGTGCGGTACGCGGGCAGCTCGCCAGGCAGGACGATCACGGGTCGGCCGACGACCTCCAGCGCCACAGACAAAGGCGTCAGAGTCGCTCCGACCTCGGGCACCTGCCCGGTGACGACCGCAGCGCCCGCGATGGCTGAGCTGTCGACCTTCACCTCGACGGCGTCCGCATACCCGACGTCGGAGCGGAGCGTCACATCATTGCTCAGCGGACCGAACTCGACGGGTACAGTCACGAGTCCCGCGTCCGGAGCATCCCCGCTGGACGAATCGGGGGCGAGCACGAATCGACCCGTCAGCAGCCCGACGACGAGACAGATGACGGCGGCGAGCGCCACCATCCACAGTGTGCGATTGCCGCGTACGACGCGTCGCCACCCACTGACACGTGACGTGTCCAGGTCGTCATCGGTGGGCACCGTGTCGTCACTGTCTCCGGTCAACTCCGCCGGCAGCTCCGCACCGGGCACATCCCCCTCGCGCATCACTTGCTCTGCTCGGCGGCGGCCTTGAACGCGTCGAGCTCCGCCTTGTTCGCCGCGATGAACTTCTCTTCGCTTGCGAACTGCAGCTTCAGGGATTCCTCGACGTAAGACGTCTCCGTACGGCACTTCAGATCCACGAGGGCAAGCTCGATCTCCCGCTCGCCGAGCGCCGTCATCTCCGGTGTCTCGCGGGGATCGACGGACTCCGCAGACTCCGTGCCGATCTGCTCGCCTCCCTCTTCGCCCGCCGCCTGGTACAGCGCGTCGTGCGCATCGACGATCGACTGCGATGCGTCGGTCTGCGCCGAGAAGCCCGGTTCTCCCGCATCTGCCATGCAGGCCGCCCATTCCGCATTCAGCTCGGCCATCTCCGGCGACTCCTGTGACTGCGTCCACAGCTCCTCGATCTTGGAGCGCAGGTCCGCGAACTCGTCGCTCTGCCAGACGTCGTCGCCGTCGACCTCGTGCTGGGCCCAGCCCTGGCACCCGGCCTCCTGCCAGTCGTATTCATAGCCGCCGTCCTCGACGAGCTCCTCCTCGGTCGGAGTGGCCCCGTAGAGCGTCTCGTTGAAGGCCGCCCGCTCCGTCTCGGTCAGCGACTCGATGTAGTCCTGGTTCGGATCGACGTACGCCTCGCCCAGGACTTCACCTTGCGCGGTGAAGGGGCTGTTCACCACGCCGTAGCCATAGGTCTCGACCCATTCGCGCTTGTCCGGCTCCCAGGCCTCCACCGCCTCCGACACCGCCACGCCGCCGTTGTCGATGATCGGTGTGTATTCGAACCCCTCATCGGACATGCATTGCGCGACGAGCTCCTCGGTCTGGCGCTGGCGCTCTTCGACCTGCTTCTGCTGCTCTTCGGGAGAGAGATCGCCGCCGTACGCGGCGCTGACGTACTCCGCCAGGGGGGAATCGTCATAGCTGAGGCTGTCGTCGCCGGCGCTCGCGGAGCAGCCGGCGAGGACGACAACCATGGCAGTAGCCGCGAAGAAAGCGGCGAGAGGACCGGTGGAACGCATGAGAACTCCTTGGTGCTGCTGCCGAGGACGGCTGTGTTGCCGAGGACGGCCGGAAGGACCCAGATTAGTCATCCGTGACTAATTCATGCATCATCCGAGGGGATGACATCGTGGCGCGCGCAGACGAGACTGCGCTCTTGTCGAGCGCGCGTGTGCGACGTGGCGCACGTCGGCGAAGCCACTCGGCGAGTGCGGCCGCCGATCAGCAGGGATCGAGCCTGCGGAAGAGCGGCGACGACCCATACAGTGACAGAGCGCTGAAACCTGCACCAACTGCACCACGCCGCACCCCGGATACGGAAAAACCCCCGATTTCTCGGGGGTTTCCATGGCGGTGACGGTGGGATTTGAACCCATATTGATCAACGCCAGACTAAGCACTCACCGTCAGATTCAGCGGAAACACGGGGCATTTGGGCACATCTGCACACATCAGTTCACAGCGCATCGCATGCGTTCCGTTACTGCTGCGTTACCGCTGGAGCGCGGCAGCACGCTGACGGTGTAGTGCCGAAGCCACATCATCCAGATCGTCGTCGAGCAGGTCGGCGTATGTGTCGAGGGTCATAGCCGCACTCGCATGCCCGAGCATCCTCTGTATGGCCTTCACGTTCGCGCCAGCACTGATCGCCAATGACGCTGCCGTGTGTCGCAGATCATGGGGCGTGACTCGAGGCATGACGGCACGAACGTTCTCGCCGCGCGCCCGCGCCTCAGCGGCATCCGCCGCATCTTCGCGGCGAGCCCGCTTGCAGGCACCTGCGAACCATCCGGACTGCGCATTGCCCTGCCGAAGATAGCCGCCGGTCGCGGCGGGGAAGACCAAGTCATCCGGTCGCTTATGCGAGGTCGCTCGCGCCATCGCGTCATCTAGGAAGGCCGGATACACGACGGTTCGCCTCTCGTGGGTCTTCGGCGTACCGACGACGACGTGTCCATTGACAGTCACCGCATTGGAAGTGATATTCAGTCTGCGACGCGACAGATCGATGTCCGCGACCTTGAGCCCGGTGGCTTCTCCCCAACGGAGCCCCGTATAGGCCAAGAAGCGCACCAGGTCCGGGTAGAGCGAAGCGTCCGCAAGCCGCTCAACTTGCTGATGGGTGAGATAAGCCCTCGCCTTCGGGACCTTTCGAGGCGTCTTCACGTCCCGTGCCGGGTTCGATTGGAGTCGCCGGTCCCGCACTGCACCGTCGAGAATCGCGGCGAGCACGCCGTGACATCGCTTGACGGTTGTCGCCGACCGTTTCCGGCTCATCTCCGCCACCCACGCGGAGACCTCCGTGTGGCGGATTGTGCCGACTTGGCGACCTCCCCAGACCGGCTCGACGTGGACTCTCCACGCGCTCTCATCGCTGTGCAACGTCGACGGCTTGACCGCCGCTCCGTGCGCCACGAGCCACGCTGCACCAAGCGTGCCGACCGTGACGCGTGATTCTCCCGGCGCGATGTATGCCCCCTGAAGCTTCGCCGATTCCACCGTGGTAAGGTATGCCTCCGCGTCGCGCTTCCTCATGAAGCCGCCCTTCCGAGCAGTCTTCCCGTCCGGCTTGCGGTACCGCGCCTCCCACCGCCTGCCTTCTTTGGTCTCGTACGAGTAGGCGCTGCCCATCGGTCCTCCGCCAGTCTTGCTCTCAGTGTGGGATGCGAGCTTATGGCACACCACTGACATCTGTAGCGACACTGCACCCACGACGCCGACTGCAGCTTTCTGCTCGCAAACGAATGAAAACGTGTGCTACGGTGTCGACCTACACGATTCTGCAGCCCGAAAGTAAAAGGCTAGTTTCCGAATCCCTTTCAGGTTGAGCCCCACTCGGGCGGCAGCCCTCCTGGAAGCTTCGGGGATGCAATAGAGACGGTGCATCCGCACCAACCGCTTCACCACCATTGGCCGGTTCACGACGACCAGATGGAGCGGATCTCTTGGAGAGAAAACCACCTCCAAGGGATCCGTATGCCTACTCCGACCTCGCTCCCCGCTCCGTCAGTCCTCTCGACGCTCATCACGCCGGCGGCGCTCGCAGAGGCACTCGGCACCACTGAGCGCACTCTGAGCGAATGGCGTATTCGCGGCACGGGTCCCGCGTTCATCCGTGCGGGCGGCAGGGCCGTCCGCTACAGACCCGAAAGCGTGGACGAATGGCTGATCGCGCAAGAGCGCCGCAGCACTGCTGAAGAGCTCAGCGCCTGACCGTGGATCCCAGCGCCCCTTGGACTCACGTCGACCCGCCCGTCAGATCTGCTGCACCCCGCGCCCCGCCGCGCGCGACTGAGGTTCAAACGCCCAGTCGCCAGTTGCCAAGATGCACCAAAGGATGCCGCATGAGAATGACCACTTCACAGCTTCGAGCGAAGCAGATCGCCGACCTGCAAGCCCAGCAGGCCGCGTACGAGAGGAAGGTTGAAGAAGCCTTGAAATCCGCGGGCTATGCGCGTTGCGCAGTCGTTGAGGACTTATACGAGCTGATGGGGATTGAAGCTTCCCAGCGCAAGCGAAAGAACCGCAACGGAGAGATCATCCAGGTCCTTTCCGACAGGGATGAATCGGATCGCACGGCGCGTCTTATCGAAGCGGTGTCCTCCTTGCTCAACTCGAGCGAGCCCCTCAGCGCTCCGCTTTTCCCGCCTGCCACCTCGGCCTGAACACCGGTTGGCGGTGCGGAGGCCTCGACTTCGCACCGCCAACCTATCCCGCACTCTTGGGGTGTCGTCGTCTAGCCAGCTACCGAGCGGCAAGACAGGTCGAGACTCGAACAGCAGCATTCGCCAATTGAAGACCCTGCAGGTACAACGTGTGGATGCCACACTCCTTGGCTAAGTGCTTGAGTTAGCTCGCTAAGCGTGAGGTAAGGCGCCCCGGTTCCTCGATAGCGGTCGCGAATGGACAACTCGTTCTCGACCACCCACTCGTGCAGGCGGCCAAGCTTGGACACATCCCTTGGACGCAAGCCGATCACGCAGTCGCTAAGCACTACGCGTCCGACGTCGATCTGGAGCGGCGCCTGCCACCGGCCCACCCGCGAAAGACATACGAGGGGCGCGTCGTCACCTAGGTGCGCTGGAGCAGAGTCGCAACGCTCCTTCTCAAATTGACGCATGGATGTCGTGTGCAGCAGCGGCAGTAGGTCCGAGGCGCTCGCAACCCGGCTGCGATTTTGGTGGACGGGAACTCGACCGCGCACCACTTCAACGCAGCTACACCCGTCGATAGCTTCCGTGGTCGCTCGTACCTCGTGCGCGATGCGCGGCGGCGGCGCGACGGCGTCTTCAGCTGCTCGTCGCGTCAACTGAATGATCGTTGTCGCGACACGAGCGCCAGGAAACGAAGATGTGCCTGGCGATCCCAACCGATCTACGGAGAAGTCCTGTCGGATAGCATCCCAAAGCTCACGGTTACGCTCCGCCTCAACCGCACCGTTCGGCAGTATCGCGACGAATCCCGCTGCGGGATTGAAGGACTTGAGCGCCGTTATCAGAAACTCGACCGCAGGTGCGACCGCCCCCTCAAATGATCGGTATGAAGCAGACGTACCACCGTTGCCACGGTATGAGAATGGAGGATTCAACAGCACCGCAGCGAGGCCAGCCCGCGCCGCCCGCGCGGCCGCGGATGCGGTTCGGGAACGACTGTCGAGGAAGTCGGCGTTGCTCACGACCCATGCCGGGTTCTCTCTGCGCAGCCGACGAGTTGTTTGCGAGTCGACATCGATCGCGGCGAGCCTGACGGAACTGCCGAATCGTTTCTCAGCAGCTTGTAGAAGCGCTCCCTCTCCCGCCGCCGGATCCAGCACCAGGCCATTCAGGTCCAGGGGCAGTGACGAGACCATCTGCTCGGCTAACCACGTGGGGGTGTAGTAGGCGTCCCGTTTTCTAGGCATCCGCACGCCATCGCCGGTGGTGTGCCATGAACCCTGAGACGTCATACACATACATTGATCGCGAGCCAACAGTCCGGTTCGCGGTACGCACCGGATGATCGTAGATCAATTCAACAGCGTCCATGTGGTCGATCGCATACAAGACCGCCCCCAGCGCGTGCGGTTTCGTACCGATAGGAGCCACCCGCAGATAACGACTACCTGCGGAGTGGTGGATTCGCTCAAGCGCTTGATAAGCCTCGAAGGGACAATGTGCGGCAGCGAACTCCACTCTGTCCTCCATCCTGTCCCGATCTAGCGTTTCCTTGTTCGCGATGTAGGACTGCATCGAGTACTCGAGTCGGAACGCAGGGATGCCAACCACGGGGGACGTCACTCGAGAATCCACCTCCTCCTGATCGAAGATGTGCTGCAGGCGAGCGCCTTCAAACCCGAGGAGCGGCGCGAACGTCCCCCGGTCGTCTGCTCTGCGACCGATTCGCGCAAACCCTGGCAAGGGTTCGATTCCGCGATTCGAGCTCAGGTCGTAGAGCGAACCCGGCTCTTGATCGTGCTTTCGATAGTCCTGCGGCTCCGCATACAGCGCGACCAGTGCACGTCCGGCGCGCAGCAACGTCCTCACGAGTGGCGCCCACACACGATGCTCCAAACTCGTCAAATCGATAGCGACCACCCCGGTCATACGAGCGACGAGCGATTCAAGATCGGCAGTCTCGTGCAGATTGAACGAATCAGTCCACGGAACGACATGCAGTATCGCTTCATCGACCAGCGTCACACAGTGGAGATCGACGCCAATCGTCGACAACTGCGATGCTGCCGTCCGAGCTCGATCCTCATCGATCGTCTCCCCGTAGATCAGATGTCTGATGGCGAACCGCCCCAGCTCGTGACTCGCAACCTTGAACGTGTACGACACCTCGTCGAGATGGAGCATGTCATACACCTAGCCCGGCGAAGAGATCCAATTGGTCCGGGGGAGCGCCTCCGTCATCATTGCTCGAGGACAAGATGCGCTTGAACGCCGCGGTCGCGGTCTCACGCTGCGTCAACGCGATTAGGTCATCCGCAGGAATTGTGAGTCGACGCTTACTTCGATGGCTATAGACGAACGCGGGAGCCAGCACAGGGTGGAGTTGATAGTCAAGCTCCGGCGGCCGCCCTCGTTCCGCAGCCTCTTTATTGCCGACGAAATCTACGAGAACACCCTGACCAACCGCCTCAGCCAGTAGCGCGTCAACACTTGCCTCGGGGACGGTCGCGCCAGAATAGCGAACTCGGAACTGCACGACTTCCGGCGTAGTCAAGGCACTTGAACGAGCGAGCGACCCAAACAGTCCTCCGAGCCCGACCGTGAGTCGAGTCAGTGCAACCCCTCTCGTCGACCAGCCCTGAAGATCGCGAACGGTGATCTCCCCGACACGCTTTGCCGCGAGCGTCTGACTCAAGGGTGACACGGGCTCTTCGAGCCCTGCACCTTCCTCAACGTGGCGGCGCAACGCCTCTTGGACAAGCCTAAGAAGATAACGAATGTTCCCATCTGCGAGTTGGCGGTAGGTGCGCCATCCCGTGTAGTACTTACGTTCCCCAACACTGCGCTGTCGAACGGTGAACAACACCGCGTGATTGTAGTTGCCGACACGCGTCTTCCACTTAGACGGCCATCGGAGAGCGAACCGTACGACGTCAATCACCTGTTCGCTGTGAAGCTCCGCCCATCGAACGATCAACGCAGCCTCAACGAGGTTCCGATCGGCCGCGAAGGCCACTTCTTCTTCCGACCCACCGTCAGACCGGACCTCGTGAAGCAGAGTCTCCTTGAGTGCCTCTGCGCCCAGAAGCTCCGCTTCCGCATCCAGCGTTAGCCCCGGCAGCAGCTGGTCGAGCGGCAAATGCGCCAGCCCCTCGGAACTGAGGCGGCGGGTGATTACGGATTCGGCAAACTTCTTGAATCCAGCGTCCTTCAGCCGAGTCACGATGTCGATTGTGGCGAAGTCAGCGGTGTCCTGAAGCGGCTGGCCCTCGATCATGGTCGCTCGCTCGATCGCGACCTTATTACGGACCCCAATCTTGAAAGTGAAGGGCGCTCCTCCAACCTGCTTCACGAGCGTATTGAGAAGCCGCTGTTGGTCTGCCGAGAGGTTTTCGTACTCATCCACGCAGAAGACGAACGGCTTGGAGAGAGAAACCTGGAGGCCGCCGAGTGCCGCAAAGAGGTACTCGATCGGCTTGCCGAGGATGGACGTTGGCAACGTGGCGAGTTCAGACACACGCCCGTTGACCTTCGATTCAATCTCGACAATGGCCATGTCGATGTTGGCCTGTAGCGACTGAAGGCTAGCGGCGTTCTTCAGTCCGCAAGACCCCGAGAACATCGACATGTGATGAGTGTCGATGTCGACAGCCTGCCCATTGGATGCCAGCCACACGGCGTACTCAACGACGAGCGAGCTCAAACGAAGATTCAAGTAGTGAGCAAAGACGCGTTCCCATGTCGTCGAGTCGATCCCCTTGCCACGAAAAACCGACACGACCGTAGGCTCAGCCTTCCAGTAGCCACCAATTGATTCCCAATCGCGCGGGTCAACGCTTCCCGAGAGTTGATGTTGCCCGCGGAAGCCGAGAGCGCGCAAGGTCGTCGTCTTCCCCGTGCCTCGACCTCCGACGAGGAATGTAGGCGTGATGCCGGCGAGCTGATGCACGTAGACAGGCAGAGCAAGTCGACCATACAGTTCGTCGTCGTCTGAGTATTCCGCGCGTACAGAGCCCAACGCCCGGTTCAACTTCTCCAGAACGTTGCTATCAGTCATCGCTGATCAAAGGCTTCCATGTTGGCGAGGGGCGGGCTGGTTGAAGGATGGGCAGAGTGTTATTCGGGGCCTTGTCCTGAAAACTCACGGCAAGACCTTGCGCTTTGTAACCCAACGGGCCATCTGCGTCGAGGCCGGTCGAGGGAGCGTGGCGCGTCGCGACCTCAATGAGATGCTCACGAAGGCTGTCTGGGACAAGTCTCGTATCAGGAGAGTTTGCGGAGTAATCCTCGCCAAGGAGGTACGCGGGATGCACGACCGCTTCTGTTCGAGCCTCTATCTGAGCCTTGGCGAGTTCGGTCGCGACGATCGGAACAAAGTACACAGCCCCAAGGCGCTGCTCAGCGGCAAGCTTCCTCAGAGAGGATCTCCCAGCCTGAGTCGAGTAGACGCGCTCCCAGTTCGCAATAAACTGTCCCCCGGTTCCGCTGATGTCGTCCAGGAAAACGATCGGTCGAAGCGTCTTGGCGCTCAGCAACTCGTGGATCAAGCGCTCGCTGTCGATGCACCTGGCGAAGCCCAACGCGCGAGCTGTTCGCAGGTATTGATATCCCGAGGCCGCGCCATCGCCCGCGAATGAAAGCGGGATCGAGGCGATCGCCTCCCCAAGGAATCTCTCCCACGCCTCGACCCGAGCGGACGCATCCCCGAACTCGGGTCGCGTCGATAGCGATCGGATGGTTGAACTGAGTGCGGCGATCCGGTGATCATCGTTGATGAAGACGAAGGAGTCAAGAAGCGCGTGCGCAACCTCACGGTCAATCCCGTGCTCAAAGTTCTCGACCCAAGCCTCGACATGGAGGTTTCGAGCCTTGGGCCAGACGCGGATACGCGAGAGGTAACGCCGAGCTTCGACGATGTCCCTCTCGTGGGTCATGAGTGCTCCTGGATGTCAGCGCGACACGGCCGACTTCCTGGCGATCGAGCCTGCGTCGGCGACGGGTGGCCGCTAGGAACTCGCCGTCAGCTAGAACCTAGCAGAGACGCGGACGGCCCCTGCGAGGCGTGCGCTCCGGACTCTTTAGCGAACCCATTACCGGCCGGCTCCGGATAGGTCACTTGATAGAGCGTCATACAGATAAACTGCTTGCCGTCTATGCGATAGGGTGATGAAACGCTCATATACGAGCAAGCAGTGGGCCGGTCTGCTAGGAACTCGATCGAGGTGGACCGACAGATGGCAGCGACCGGAAACGCGAAGAAGCAGACGACGAGTCACACGCGCCGAAAGAAGACGACCTTCGGTGAACGCCGCAGCATCCGCTTCAGCGAAGAGGAGGAGCGCAGCGTTCAGGACCTGCGCGAAGCGATCGCGGTGCGGTCAGGACGCGCGTTTGAGGACGTCACATTCAGCGAGGCCGTTCGACTCCTAGTGCGCGACAAGAAGAGCGCTGCAGAGATCGAGGCCCGCGCTCTCGCCATTCAGCGCGGCGGCGGGAACGCATCCGAGTGGGGCCTCTGGGCGATCTCGGAGCGACTCGGATACGAGCTCGCGCCGATGCGGCGGTACATCGCACGCATCGGCGGCGACCTCAATCGAATCGCTGGTCGGCTTGCCAAAGAGGAGAAGATTCCCTACGAGGAACTCGCAGATGCTCTGCAGGCCGCGGCTGACCTGCGGCATGTCCCCGATGACATCGAACGGCGCATCGCTCACCTAGTGCAACGCGGTCTTCCCGAGCGAGGCGTGAAGTAGATATGGCTGTCGTGATGGCGAGCTCCACACGCTCCGCCGACGACCTCATTCGTTACGTCCTCGAGCCCAAGAGCGATCAGCGCGGCGAGCGCTACGTGATGGCATCCGGGACGGGTGGGCTGCTCGTGTCGCTGGCCCGGGACCAGATGCGAGATGTCCGCGAGAGGTGGGGTAAGAACGAGCCCGGGGCGTACGTGCAGGCCTATCACGTCATCCAGAGTTTCTCAGCAAGAGATGAGCTCGACCCGGCCGATCCGAGCGATTGGATGACCGCACAGGACCTCGGGATTGCACTCGCCGAAGAGGTGTTCGCAGGACGGCAAGTGCTCGTCGTTACACAGCGGGATGGCGCCGGCGGTTGCCTCCACAACCACTTGGTCGCCTCGAGCGTGAACACTGAGACGGGCGACAGCTTGAATAGTTCGGTGGTCATGCATGCGCGTCTGGTCGAGACGCACGAGGCGGTTCTGGAGCGCGAGGGATTCCATCAGCCCGACGATTTGAGACAGGCATACACCGACGCGCTGGATCGCCGCGATCGTGGCGAGTCCAGCAGGCTCCGCCGCGCGCCAACGAAGGAGCAGCGCGCACTGATCGAGGCAACGCGCCACGCACAGTGGCAAGCCTTGCGCGCGACTGCCGAGTCGGGCACAGCACGTCGGCTCGAGCCATTCAGCTTGCTCGTTCTGAAGCACCGCATCGACAGTGCAGTGACGGCCCGAAGCACGACAGACTGAGTCACGTTTGTCACAAACGCGCGGACCGAAGGGGTGAGCGTGGAACGCGCGGAGGGAGATGATCTCGTGTCGTTTGGCATGATGCGTCGAATGCACGACGGATCCTTCCGCGCGCCTACGGCCAGCGATCGCCGCCGCGGTTCCACGATTGGCGAGGGTTACACCGTAACTGCCCTCGAACAACGGATCACCAGCCAGCTCGACGCGATCGCGAGGTCTGCGCGCACGATGACATTCGTCTTGACCGCGGAGGACGAAAGAGAAGTCGAGGCCCGCATGGCCATCTACTGGGCCGAGTTCGAGAATGAGCGCGCAAAACCGTTCCGCGCGCGGGGGTCGCTTGAACAGCAGCCTCCGCGAGACATCCCGTCAGCGGCGACAGGCGATGCGGATCCGAGCGACTCTGCGACTGGCGCACCGACGAGCGACCTGCAGAGAGAACGCGACTTGGACGACCTCCGCGTAGAGCTTGAAGGCAGCTCTCCCGGAAGTCTCCCAGCGCCGGTCTCTGCCGGCGCCAACGATAGCCTCAATCTGTCTGATCCCAGCACCGAGATCTGCGCTGACTACGAAGCTCCGCGGTCAACTCCGACGTCACCCGCACCCGAGAACCGCGATGCTAACTCGATCGCGGAGGCGAGACGACGTCGACCAAGACGACAGGCGATGTTCGACTTCGATTTGCAGGACGACACCTCGCCGCGTGTTGAGGGCGAGCTGGAACTATAGTCGACGGCTATCGACTGCGGAGATCCGGTACCGGCTTCGGAAGAAGATCCTCAATGGGCACCTGAAGGACCTGAGCGATCGAAAGGACTGAACGAAGCGCGGGGTTGGCTGCTGTGCCCCGCCGGGATTCACCGCTCTCGTACTGGCGGTAGATGAAGCGGCTCAGGCCAGCGCGAGAAGCCACTTCCTCCTGGCTCAGTCCCGCCTCGAGGCGAAGCCTGCGCAATTGCACCGAGAGCCCCAGGACGAACCTCTGCCACTCTGCATCCGCTGCGCTCGCGCCGTCCGTCACATCTTCAAGCGTTGCGAGAATGGCAGCCTTGTATGGGCTTACGCGTAAGCCATAGTGTTGTGCGCGGGGAGGCGGATCCGCAACGCATGCGAGATCGGCCACGCCCCCCCCTTTCGGCCGAGCGACGTGCGCAGGCTGTCGGGACGACGGAGTAAGAGCGAAAGGACGATAGCGGCGATGCCCAATCCGCGATCAAAACGCAAGTCCGCCACCTGGTGGGGCGGTAAAGGCTGCCCGCCGGCCGCATGGATCGCAGCATTCGACGACTTCACCCAGGGAGCTTCCGGCCGCGAATGGGGCCTGGCAGCCTCGCTATTCGTCATGCACCATCATCGCAAACACTCTGAGGGGCCGACCTTCCGCGAAGTGTTCGAGCACCTTTTACCCGAGACAAACGGAGCGCCTTCGCTTCTTGCCGGGTGGGAGCCATCCGAGCGGTTGCAAACCGTCCACCGCTTCAGGTACTTCGTTCTGTCGAAGTGGAGCCAGCGAGGGTTCGTCGAGTTTGACAAGGGTGTCAGCCGAAGCCTCCGCACGGGGCCACAGTTCCGAGAGATCGCGATCCGGGAACGCCGCATCCAAGACCTGGTTCGCAAAAAGCCCCCGCGATCTGGGCGCGGGCCGAGCGACGCCGTGGCGGCTGCGACGCTCGCCCCGGAGGGCGCGGCGGCTCGACTTCGCATCACCGAGACCGCGTTGAGGCGCCTTACAAAGGCGGGATACCTCCGCCGGGTCACACACGAAGGTCAAGCGCTCTATCCGTCCTGGCAGTTCTCACCCCAGCCGGATAAGCCTGTCGTCGCCGGCATAGAGGTCGTCGCCCCCGCCATCCCGGAGCACTGGCCGTTGGCCGCAGAACACTACTTCATGGCCGCCCCGCGTATGGAACTTGCAGTCGACGGTCGGCACCGCTCCCCCAGCGACTGGCTCGACCTGGGCATGAATCCACACGTCGTCGCCGGCATTCTCGAGAAGTACTCCTATGACATCGGCCGTTGAGCACGCGGCGGGCGCGGGATCGGAGCCATGGACTCAAGCCGACGCTGACACAGTTTCGGAGTCCTTGAATCTGCTCATTGAGACGGCTGCGCAGCAGGGGCGCGACGGAAAGCTGGTGAGCGCTCTGTTGACCACTATGACGGCGTTCATCGCAGACCGGGGTGCGGACGTCCTCGCCCCGCCAGATCCGGAGGATCCGGGGCGCCGGCTCCGCCCTGAGTTCAGAGCGCGAATCGACGCAATTGTCGACTCTCTGAGTGACGACGAGACCGCCGCCTTCCTCGGGATCGGCGTGCGACAGGTGCGGCGACGCGCGCATCAAGGAGCGCTCTACTTCTTCACCGTGGGAAAGCGACGCCGCTACCCCGCATGGCAGTTCGATGAACTGCTCGGTGTGCTCCCCGGTATTCGCGACATCTTGCGGGCTATCCCGGAGGACTGGACTCCCGAGCGAGCACAGCTGTTCATGTCTGGGGTAGGTGCCGAGCTCACGATCGCCGACAAGCCGATTTCGCCGCGGACCTGGCTGATTGTCGGCTTAGACCCGATGGAAATCGTCAACCTGATCCGGGAGGGCACGGAAGAGAATGGATAAGCGATCATCGACGCCCGAAGAGGCGAAGCGCGCACTCGCTGCCATCGACAAGGGCCACCAACTCGAGGGTAAGCAGCTGAACGCGCGCGATCTCGACCGCGCTCAGCGCATTCTGACGGGAGAGCTCAGCCCGGAGGAGGCTCGGACCGAGCTGCGGGAAGCGCTGGACCTGGTCATCGACACCGAACGAAGGCACGTGGAGGCCATTGGCTGGACGGACGCGGCGCCCACTGGGGCTCTCGCCCGCCGCCTGACGGCGGTCCTAGGGCCGACGCTCGTGTCCACTCTCGCCGGCTCGAAGGACCTCCGCACCGCCACAGGGTGGGGCTCTCCGGATGGGCCGCTGCCGAGTGCTTACGCCTCGCTTCGGCTGGAATGCGCCTACGACGCCTGGCAGAAGATCAGCACCGCTGAAGGCGACGACGTCGCTAGAGCGTGGTTCGTCGGCAGCAATCCCTGGTTAGGAAACGACTCACCCATCACGGCAATCCGCGAGGGCCGGTTCGTGGACGTAGCCAACGCGGCTGAGGCGTGCGCGAACGATTCATTCAGCGGGTAAGCAAGTACGTCACGGCTGTCCAGCATTCCTGTGTTCGGAGCTTCGCGGCCGTGGACTCTATCCGGTCGCGGCACAATGCGTCGGTTGGCCGTGAGCGTTCGATAGGTTCAAGGCATGTCCCGGCACTTCGACGATCCCGGCCTTTGGGCCGGGCAGCTTGAGGCGTACGAGCCCGCCGTCGCGAGCATCATCCTCCGCGCGCCCCTTCAGCGCGCAAGATCCTCGGGCGCCGGTGCGTTCTTGGGCATCGCGGACGATGGTCTGCAGTACTGGTTCAAAGTGCCTGGCAACCCCCAGGGAAACTACGTTCTCGCGAATGAAGTGATCGTGGAGGGCGTCGGCGCGCTCATCGGCGCTCCGGTATGCAAGAGGGCTCTTGCCACAATCACCACCGCATCGATGACGTGGGACATGTATCCCGGACCGCCCGTCCCGAACGCCGTGACCGCGCACGCGTCCCGACACGTTGGTGGCGCCATCGACGACGATGCTCTCGGCTACACCCGGCGAGACGACAACGCGCGTAGGCAAGCGGCGCTCGTCGCGTTGTGGGACTGGTGTCTCGGCGACGACGAGCAATGGTTGTATGAGGCTGCCGCGCAGTCCTCCGTCTGGTCGTACGATCACGGGTTGTGGTTCACCACTGGGGAGGGCGACTGGGACTCCGAGGTCCTGCGCAGTCTCGAGGGCATCGATGGATCCTTCCGGCAACCACCGTCAGGCCTGAACGAGCAGCGGCTCTTGGAGGTCGCCGATCGCATCGAAGCAGTCACCCCAGAGGAGCTTCTGCGGGTGATGTCCCAGGTGCCCGTAGAATGGGGTATCCCCAGCGGCGACCTGGAAACGATGGGGTGGCTTCTGTATCGACGGGCACCGGCAGTCGCCCAGCGAGTACGAGGACTCGCCTCGCTCCCCACAGCTACCCAGACAGGAAATCCACGATGAACGAGCCATACCTTTATTGGCTCGTTCGCTATGTGCCAGACGTCGCCCGAGGCGAGAGGGTCAACGTGGCCGTCATCGTCGGGCGCGACGGTGGCGACTGGGCTATTCGATCTGCACCAAATCTTCGTCGCGCCAGTCGTATCGGCGGCGACGCGCAAGCGATCCGGCCCTGGCTCGAAAGTCTCGAGCGCTCCGTGCGCGACTACGAGCATCCCCCGCTTGCATTGTTCGCATCGCTGGAACCTCAAACGGTGAGCCGAGCGTGGCTCTCGCTGCTCTCTCACCGCTTCAACAACACACTTCAGCTCAGCAGCCCTGCGCCCGTGGAAGCGGTGTCTGCAGAGGACGCGGCAGGCTTCCTCTATTCCGTTCTCGTAGCTACCCCCGACATCAGCCCGCGTTCGAAGACTCGAACCCGGCTCGTCCAGCACCTGAGCGACCTGTATCTGCGCACGAGCAGCCTCGAGCTCGGAGAATCATTACTGAGACGACCTCGAGCCCTGGTCGGCAAGCAGCGCGGTCGTTTTGATTTCGCCGTCGTCGATGATCACGTCGATCAGCTGTCGCATGCGTTCGCGTTCGACGTGAAGGACACCGATTCACTGGAGCAGGAACTGCAGTCGTGGAACTTCGTTGTCACGCGGCTGCGGGATAGCGGCGCGATCGTCGCGGCCGGTCAGGAGGAGCGCACGGCCGAATCCGACGTGCCGGTCTCGGTGGTATTCCAAGAACCTCCTCGCAGCGCGGACTCTCGGACGTGGGACGTCTTCGATGCCGCCCTCGAGGCCTGGCGCACCCTGGGCGTCGACGCCGTGCCGGGATCCGAGATGGACCGTATCGCGGTCGAAGCCCGGGATCTTTTCCACGCCTAGAGCTCGCACATCACTCACGACCGGCTGTCCATGCGTTGAGCGACGGGCCCGCTTCAGGACGGTGCCCCACCCTCGGCAAGGCTGAGTTCGGCGCCTTCGATTCGGCGAGCCCGCCCCCGGGCCTGATCTGCTCACCGACGACCAGACCCCCGCGATCCCGTTCGGCGACAGCTCAAACGCCGCACACCGGCTCGGCCCTATCTCACTTCAACGTCTAGCCCATTGCCGACGATAACAACAGTTATCCAGATTATCGGCGCGAACCCCTTCTCAGTTCTCCGCCCGGCCGTTTACCGACGATAAGACCACTCATCGCAACTATCCGGCGCAACTCTTGCCATCTTGCGAGCCCCTGTGCCAGCTTGTTGTACGTTCGCGAGCGGGCTGCGCAGCTCGGGGGCGGGTTCACAGGTTTTCCGGTTTACGCCATACCTACTTCAGCGACCGCGTAGCCACGGTGTTCTGGCCGCGGAGTAACATCTGTATCGGTAGGTTCGGCACGGTCTCTCGGAGCGCGGCGAGCCTCTCCCACGGGCCCTCCCCGAGAAAGCGGAGCGCGACATCAAAGGTCGCACCGCCCCACGCCTCAACAGCGAGCAACTCCGGTGTGACGCGGACCCCGTACGGTGCGATCCTGACGAGGTCTTTCGTGCGAACTCATGTCGCGAATAGAGACTGATGCGCGTCACAGTAGGTCGTCTCCGTGACGCCCAAGGCCTCTTGCGCGCAGAGCGGTCGCGAAGCCTCGCGGTCCAAGTTCGAGTAGCCGCGCACGGTGCCCGGCAATTACGGGCTGTGAGTGGGTCGAGTTCAGGCAACTTCATTCTGGGCTCCCCGAACCCGGGACGACCGCTCCTCATTCTCACCCGCCTGCTTACGCAGCTTCGGCCAGCGACGGCCAGCTGGGTCGGGCGAGCCGCGCCCTGACGGGGTAACCGATACATGAGAGTCCCGGTCAAACGCGCCCCAGCCGGACGCGCCTCAGTCGAGTGAGGCGCGTCCGGCAGCGGTGAAGCCGACCCGTCGGTGTGGGTCGAGCCGGTCAACGAGGGGTTCCAGGATGCGGGCGAGAGAGCCGAGATCCTCCTCCGACAGCTGGTCCATCACAAGCTCCTTCGCGAGCGCGATGTGGTCAGGAACCGCCCGGACGAGCGCCCGCCGCCCCGTCGTGGTGAGACGAACGTTCACGACCCTAGCGTCCGTCGTTCCCCCGGCGCGTTCGACGAGGCCTCGAGCCTCCAGCTTACTCAGAACGCGTGACAGACGAGGAGGCGTCGCATTCACCGCCGCAGCGAGATCCTTCGTCCGAAGAGCGCTCTTCGAGGCCTGCCTCAGGGTGCCGAGGACCATGAACTCGAAGTGGGTCAAATCCGCGTTGGACTGCAGCTGCGCATCAAGCACTGCAGGAAGGAGCTCCGCCATCCAGACCAGCGCAAGCCAGGCGCGCGACTGCTCCTCCGTCATCCGCGGCACCGTGTAAGTCATGATTTCGTCAGCCTACGGGAATAGATGCACCTGCAACCAGGTTCACCTTGATAGTTGTATATGCAACTGAAACTGATCAGGAGGAAAGAACATGGCAAGCATCTCCGTCATCGGAACGGGAAACATGGGGTCGGCCATCGCCAGCATCGCAGCGAAGGGCGGCGCATCCGTGCAGGTCATCGCACGCGACGCCGCCAAGGCAAACACTCTCGCAGCCCAGTTCGACGGCACTGCCACCGCGTTCGGAGAGACCCTTGCCGGCGACATCGTCGTGCTCGCCCTTCCCTACCCCGCGCTCGAAGACGTCATCACGGCCTACGGGGAGCAGCTGAACGGCAAGATCGTCGTCGACGTCACCAACCCCGTCGACTTCGACAGCTTTGACGCACTCACCGTCCCCGCCGATTCCTCCGCCGCCGCGCAACTCCAGAGCGCACTCCCCCACGCGAAGGTCATCAAGGCCTTTAACACCAACTTCGCCGCCACCCTCGGCAGTGGCGAAGTCGGAGGCGTCCCCACCACCGTCATCATCGCCGGGGACGACGAGCAGGCCAAGACTTATCTCACCGAACTCATCTCGTCGGGCGGCGTCTCCGTCACCGACGCCGGTTCGCTCAAGCGCGCACGCGAATTGGAAGCCGTCGGCTTCCTCCAGCTCGTCCTTGCTGTCCGCGAAGAGATCGCATGGACCGGAGGTTTCGCGGTCCGATCCTGACGCTGTGACCGGCGGGCGCAGCCTTGCGTCACAGCTCGCCCGCCGTCCGCCGTCCGCCGTTAGAGATACGACACCCGCTCAATAATCAGCTGCGGGCAAGGCGGTCTTCTGGATTACACGATCGGCATCGCGTTGCGCCCGTCGAGACGGTGCCGCGTATCGACGTAACACGTCGATGGACGCGTTCGCACCCTCGCACTCGTCGAGATCACGACCACCCAGGCGCTCGGACGTCAACCTACGAGCGGGCATTCGCCCTTGGCTAAGCGCGTCGAGCGATAGGTCATTGTCACTCGGCGAAAGTCACTGCACTGAGCGAGAACGTGCCAGCCGCCGATGGCGGGCCTGGATTCGACAATCCCGCTCAGGACTGGCGGCGCGTGATCTCTGCCATGGCCGACCAGTCGAGAGAAGCCAGCTCCTCATCGCGCAAGGTCTGTTCAAAGATCTCGGTGAGCACCGGTGCGGTCGGCAATGCTGCTCGATATTCTCCTGCGGCGGCTCGAGCCAGCATCAGGTCTTTGAGCCCTAGCTCCGCGGAGAACCCCACGGGCTTGTAACCGCGCTCCGCGATCATCTTTCCGTATCCCGTGTAAGCACTTCCGGTGTAGGCGGCATCCGTCAGAATCTCGACGAAGGTGGGCCCGTCGACACCTCCCCGCTCGATCAGATTAACGGACTCCGCCAGAGCCTGTAGCGTGTGGATCAGGTTGTAGTTGACGCCGATCTTGACCAGATTCGCACGCTCGGGCTGATCTCCCAGGCGCCAGGTGCGCTTGCCGAGAACGCTCAGGAACTCCTCGGCGCGATCCAGGGCCGCCTCGGGGCCGGCGGCGACGATGTTCAGACCGCCGCTGGCCGCCAGGTGCGGACGTCCCAACACGGGGGCCGCGACGTAGTCGACCCCGGCCGCATTGTGCCGCTCGACCAGCTTGCGCACGGTGTCAAGGCTCAGCGTCGACATGTTCACGTGCACCGAGCCGGCCGCAGCGCGGAGCGACTCATCCGTGAAGACCGCGTTGGCGGCCGCATCGTTCGCGAGCATGGAGATCGCGACCCCGGCGCGAAGGGCCTCGGCTGGTGTCTCCGCCGCGCGAGCCCCGGCGGCGACGAGTGGCTCCAGTGGACCGCTCGAGCGGTTCCACACGAGCACGTCATGCCCGGCATCGATGAGCCGGTGAGCCATGCCTGCACCCATGGTGCCGAGGCCGAGGAAACCAACAGTGGTCACGAGAAACTCCGTTCGGTGGTGAGGGGAGAGAGAACAAGCTCAGGGTGAGTATGCGGTCGTCGAGCCGCGCTCGATGAACTCGGGGTCAAGCGTCTGACGGACTTCGGTCGGCCGCACTCCTTCTAGGAGATCGAATGCGATGCGCGCACTGCGACGCCCCAGCTCGAAACCGGGCATACGCACCGTCGTGAGCGGCGGGTTGAGATGGTCGACGAGCGGCGCGTCGTTGTAGCCGACCACCGAGATGTCCTCAGGACAACGCAATCTAGCGGCTCGAATCGCATCGATGGCGCCGATCGCCATCAGGTCGTTGTGCGCGAAGATCGCCGTCGGCCGCCTATCGGGCGGCTGCCGAAGAAGCATCTCGGCCTGACGTCGCCCTTCCTCGACGTTGCTGTCCGGCGCGTGGGCACCGGTCGACACGTCCGCAGCTTCTGGATGCTCACGGAGAGCCTCCTCGAACCCCCGCGCGCGCTCGACGAACGAAGAGATCTGGAACGTACCGGGAATCTGGGCGATGCGCCGGTGGCCCAGGGACAGGAGATGGTCGACCGCCACCCTGGCACCGACGAAGTCATCAGGCAACACTTCGAGATGGCGTCGTTCGATGCCGGACTGCGCCGAGGAACTGAATCCTCGCACCGCCAGCACCACCGGAACACGCCGCTCGAGGTCTGCGACGAAGTCCTCATCGTCGACCTGCGCGGCGCTCAGGATGATGCAGTCCACCTGATTGCGCAGCAGCCGTGTCACGACGCTGCGGAGTATCGCCGGGTCATCGTGGGTTTCGGCGACGAGCGGCGTGTATGTGCCAGTGCGGGCTTCGTGCTCGATCCCCCGCAGCAGGGAGACCACGAAGGAGTTGGCCAAGTCGGCGACGACGACACCGATGGTGCCCGTCCTTCCCCGGCGAAGACTCTGTGCGACCGCGTTGGTGCGGTAGCCGAGCCCCTCGGCGATGGCGACCACCCTCGCCTTGGTCGCATCGCTCACGAGGTGGGACTGGTCATCGCTCAGTGCTCGCGACGCAGTGGCGACATGGACGCCGGCCTCACGGGCGACGTCCTTCAGATTCGGTACTCGAGATTCGGCCATCTTCGCACTGTAACGCCCGTTGATTCGTCCCCGGCGCAGGGAGTCCGCGCTCCGCGTCATGCGGACCGATCCCCTGGGGTCTCGGTCCGCACGATCGACGCCGTCACTCTGACCCACGCTCTCGTGAGATGTTTTCCCTCGCTCAGTACGGGTTGGCGACCATGAGTTCTTCGGCAGGGTACTTCGTGAGGATCACCGGGCCGTCCTCCGTGACGACGACCTCTTCTTCGATGCGCGCGGCAGAGTAACCGTCGCTCGCAGGGCAGTAGGTCTCGACCGCGAACACCATTCCGGTCTTGATCTCGACGGGTTCGCGGTAGCTGTTCAGTCTCGAGATGACCGGTCGTTCGTGGAGTCCGAGCCCGAGGCCGTGGCAGAACTGCAGCCCGAAGGCCGACAACTCGTCATCGAAACCGAGGGACTCCGCCGTGGGGAACAAGGACGCGATCTCGTCCGAGCCCACGCCCGGCTTGATGGCGGCGATGGCGTTGTCCATCCACTCCCTCGCGCGGGAGTAGGCGCTCTTCTGCGCGCCCGTGGCGCGGCCCACGCTGAACGTGCGGTAGTAGCACGTGCGATAGCCGTTGAACGAGTGGATGATGTCGAAGAACGCCTGGTCTCCCGGACGGATGATCCGATCGGTGAAGTTGTGCGGGTGCGGGTTGCATCGCTCGCCGGAGATCGCGTTGATCGCTTCCACCTGGTCAGACCCGTACTCGTAGAGCTTCTTCGCGGCCATGGCGACGATGTCGCTCTCGCGCACGCCAGGTTTCAGCGCCTCGACGATGTCGGTGTACACACCGTCGACCATCGCCGCCGCCTGGTTCAGCAACATGATCTCGTCGGAGCTCTTGATCTCGCGAGCATCGAGCATGTGCTGCTGGGCATCGACCACCGTGAGACCCTGGCGCTGCATCTCGAACAGGAAGGGAGGCTCGACGATGTCGATCCCGACGGGTGCATTGTGCAGACCCATGTCCTTCAAGATGCCCTTGATCTCGGTCACCGCGTCGACCATGAGACCCGCCGTGGGAGCTACCGCGCCTCGGAAGCCGAGGAAACCGGGGTGGTTGTGATCCTGCTTCAACCACGGCGAATAGAGCTGGTGGTGCTTCACCGCGGAACCGAAGTCCCACAGGTGCGGCTCGCCACCTCGTGTGAGCAGGGCGTACCGGATCATCTTGTCGCCCAGAGCGCCGCCCACCCAGGACGACGTGGTGTAGCGGATGTTGTAGAAGTCGAACAACAGGAACGCCCCGCATTCGCTCGCTTCCAGGGCCGCTTGCGCGCGCTGGAGGCGGTAATCCCGCAGGCGGGAGAAGTCGACCCGCATCTCGTAGTCGACACCCATCTGCCCGGGCGTCAGGAGCGGTCGGGGAGTGTTGGCGGCTTCGGCCATCAGTGGCGGCCTCTCTGTCGGGACGGTTGTCGTAATTGACGTTACCGCAAATTCAAACGATTGCATTCATGTGTGGAAGCCGATTCCGGAGGGGGGATCGCCACCGCTTCCTCACGGAGATCACGGGGAAGCCATCTGGCGTCCGACTCGCCACCCGACCGCCGAACGAGGTGGGCTGGACAATGCTGTGACGCGTGGAGCGCAGACAGCGAGCCGCAGGGTGGGCTTCCTTGCTCATGGAGCGAGGAAGCCCACCCTGTCGGCCGTCAGCGCACCGCGGCGATGCCGTCGATCTCGATCGTGGCACCGTTGTAGAGCGAGTGGACACCGATGACGGTGCTCGCGGACGGCGTCGTTGTGTTGATGATACGGTTGCGCGTCTCGCGCCAGGTGTAGAGCTTCTCCTGGTCCAGCTCCGTGATGTACACGTTCACGCGAACCAGGTCGTCGTACGTCACGCCGGCGGCGTTCAGAGCGCGCTCGAACTCGCCGTACGTGAGCTCGATGGCACGGACGAAGTCGGTGGGAACGGACCCGTCCTCTTCGAAGCCGACCTGGCCCGAGATGAAGACCAGCTCGCCCGCGGTGACGCGAGTGCTGTCCGAGATACCGGGAACCACGGGCGCCGGGATGCGGGAGATGCGTTCGTTGGTCATATTCATTGCTCCTTTATATTGCGGATGGCCTGACGGGCTTTACTCGTCGCGTCCGTAGACGACGCAGAACGGGACGGAGGACGCAGGAAGCGAGGATCGATCCGAGAGTGTGTGCCACCGGCGATTGTGATAAACGAGCGGCACGGGCTCCTTGTCGACATCGTCGCCATGCTTCTTGGACTCGATCGCCTCGACGAGGATCAGGGTCGAGCCGTTCGCATCCACACGCTGCACGACCCGGCCGCGCAGCCAGTGCGCCCCCGGATAGTACGGCTCACCGGTGGGGAGCCGCCCCCACTCGACGTCTGGGCTGAATCGGTCGACACCGCGCTGCGCCCCCAGCTTGGCCAGCGCGACCTGATCCGCGGCGAGCATGTGCACGACGACCGTCTCAGCTTTGAGGATCGTCGGCGTGCTCGACGAGAGGGCCGACGCGGAAAACACGAGAGTCGGCGGATCGATGGACACGGACGCGACAGAGCTGACGGTCATCGCGACCGGCCCGTCGCCGGCGTCGGCGGTGACGATCGCGACGCCGGCCGGATGCGACCGGAAGGCGAAGCGGAAGTCGTCGGCGGAGATGGCGGAAGGCGTCTCAGTCATGGTCATTTTCATACCGTTCACTTGGTTGGTTTCGAAGTCGGGTACAGATGGGGACTCATACGACGGGCAAGACGAAACGGGCATCGCCTTCACGGCCCACCATGACCCTGCCCAGAGCCTCGTAGCCGCTCGCAGAGAGGGTGTGCCCGTGTCGGGCCGCCGCTGCCTGGTCGCGCCAGATCCGCTGAAGAACCGACGAATCGGCGAACCCTGCGGAACCGTGCGCCGTCACGAGGTCGCTGATGAGCTGAGTGATCGTATCGATGACCCAGCCCACCTTCGCGCGCAGGGCGATCCGGTCGGCATACGGCGCATAGTCTCCCCGCTCTGCCGTGCGGTAGATCTCGTCGGCGACCTGTTCTGCCAGCGCTTCGGCCGCGGCAAGCTGCACGGCGGCCTTCGCGAGCGTGTACTGGAAGATCGTGGAATCCGCCTGACGGTCATACCCCGTGAAGGCGATCGACTTCGTTTCCGCCGCCGCTACGACGAAGTCCAATGCCGCGCGTCCCATTCCGAGGTGTGGCCCCACCAGGTTCATGAAGAGAGAGGGCACGAACATCGTCCGGTACGAGGTCCCGTGGTTGCTGCTGATGTACTCGCCCTCGATCGCGGCAGTCAACCGGAAGATGCGATGACTCGGCACGAAGACATCGGTCGCGAGCTGAGTCACGCTCGCGGTCGACTTCATTCCGGCGACGAACCAGTCATCTTCGAACGTGAGGTCCTCGCGCGGGATCAACGCGACACCGGCGTCGACGATCTCGCCCGCACCGTTCTTGAGTGGCACACCGAGGAGCGACCAATCCGCCTCGCGGCTACCCGTGCCGTACGTCCATCGACCGGTGATACGGAATCCCCCGTCGACGGCGACGGCTTCCGACGTGGTGGCCAGCACGATGGAGACGAGGGCGCCCACCTTCCCGCGCTCACCCCAGACGTCTTCCTGTGCCTGATCGCTCATGAGGCTCAGCACCCACGCGCCGGTGTTGTAGATGCCGGCCATCCAGGCGAGACTGCCGTCGCCTGCGCCGATCGCGCTGGTCACAGCCTGCACGTCGCGGGTACTGGCTGCGAGCCCGCCGAACTTCTCCGGTGCAGACACATTGAAGGCACCCGTGGCGCGCACGGCTTCGAAGACACGCTCCGGAACGCGTCGAGAGAGATCTCCTTCACGCCCGCCTTCCGCGAGCTCCGGGCGGAGCCTCGTAACCTGGTCGACGATGTCGGCGGTCGATGGTCGAACAAGTGTGTCAGACATGGGTGTTCCTCCTCGGGGCGGTTGATCGTTTGGAGCGAATGGCGGAGTGCAAACGATTGCTATCGCCTGATGGTAAGCCGAGATTGTTGCGGTGATGTTTCGCGGTCATGGGTGGTCGGCGGCGTCGCTCGCGTTGGGATGCCGCCTTCTGCGCGCTATGCATCGAAGACCTCCGGGTGTCGAGCAAGTTCCAATCGACTGCGGCGGATGTGCCGTCGGAGCACCTGCTCAGCCTCTTCGACATCTCGCCGACGAAGAGCCGTGACGAGCAGATGATGGTCGTGGTGGACCGCATCGTCGCCCTCACGATAGAAGAGACGTGTCGCGGTCCGCCGATAGTGCTGTGTCCGATTCCACAGCCGGAAGACCGTCTCGCCGAGCACGGTGGTCTGCACCGCCTGCAGGCTCGAGTGATGGAACTCGCGGTCCAGGAGCAGGAAGCGCTCGACATCCGACGTGCTCGCCATCGCATCAGCGAGGGCATCCATGCTGTCGATCACCGAGTCCGGGAGGAGGGGGACGTTCAAGCCCAGAAGCAGCGGCTCCAGGCTCTCCCTCATGCGATACATCTCTTCACAGTCCGACACCGTGAGCCTCGACACCCAGGCCCCGGTGTTCGCGACGATCGTCACGAGGCCCTCTGCCTCCAGCATCCGCAACGCCTCGCGGACGGGCAGCCGACTGGCGCCGAGCTGATCGGCGAGTTGGCCCTGACGGATACGCTCGCCCGGCGCGTACTCGCCCAGCAGGATGGCATCGCGCAACGTCGCCGCGATGCGAGCGCCGGTCGCGCCATGAATGAGAGTGCTGTTCGCTATCGACATGCGGGGCTCATCGTTCGGGGTGGGCCGGGTGCCAGAGCAGCCGGTCGGATGACTGTTCGTATGCCTTGCCTTCAGGGAAGCTCACGAGCTCGAACTGCAGACCCCACGGGCTGGTGAAGTAGACCCAGCGCTGGCCTTCCGCGGCCTGGGCGCTGGATGTCGGCGAACCCATGACGTCGACGCCGTTGTCCTTCAGGTAGCGCACCGCCTCGTCGAGCTCATCGACGTAGAACGCGATGTGATATCCGCCGAGGTCACTGTTGCGCGGGTGGGGGGCCTGACCATCGGCAGCCTCGTACAGGAACACCTCGAAGTTGGCCCCGTTGCCCAGGCGGAAGAAGCGGATCTCGCTGATGACGGTGCGCGGATGCACTCCCAGATGGGTGTGCATCCAGTCATCGTCGGACTGCTTCGACCCGAGGGTGTAGACGCGGTCGCAACCGAGGATGTCGACAAGGAAGCGCTCGGCTTCTTCCAGATCCGGGACGGTGAATCCGATGTGATCGGTCCCGCGGATGCCGGGGATACCCCGACGCACGGCCTCAGCCATAGTGGACTCCTCTGTCACTGCAAAATTGGATACACCGTACCCACATCCGGAGTCTACGACGGAGTATCCACTTATGCAATCGTTTGTATTGTATCCGATACTCCGCTACCGTCGACTCAGCGGTCTAGGTGATCGCGCGAGAGGAATGGGCGAAGATGCCGAAGATGAAGCGACTCCAGACCGGCGTCGACTGGTTCCAGCTGACCACCACCGACGCGGATTGGAATGCAGCCGATCCCGCACTTCTGGGGACCATGCTGAGTGAGCTGCATCTGATCCGCGCCTTCGAGGAGACCGTCCTCGAGATCGCCGGCGAGGGTCTCGTCCATGGCCCCGCGCACTCGAGCATCGGACAGGAAGGCGGCGCCGTCGGCTCGATCGTCGGGCTGCGCTCGACGGACGGCGTCAACGGCTCTCACCGCGGGCACCATCAGTTCCTCGCCAAGGCCCTCACTCACGTCAGTGCCGGCACGATCGATCCCGCCGAGCCGGTGAACGATGCCATCCAGACCGTCCTCCAGCGCACACTCGCCGAGATCCTCGGCCTCGCACAGGGGTACTGCCGCGGCCGCGGCGGGTCGATGCACCTGCAGTGGTTCGAAGCCGGCGCACTCGGCACCAACGCGATCGTCGGCGGTGGCGCACCGATGGCCACCGGCAATGCCTGGGCGCAGAAGCACTCGGGCACGACGGATCTCTCCATCAACTACTTCGGTGACGGAGCCGCACAGATCGGTTCCGTCCTGGAGTCGATGAACCTCGCTGCCGCATGGAAGCTGCCCGTCTGCTTCTTCGTCGAGAACAACCTGTATGCCGTGTCGACCCGCGCGGACGAGATCACCGCGGACCCCCGGTTCTCTGTCCGCGGCCAGGGCTTCGGCATTCCCTCGTGGCGCGTCGACGGCATGGACCCGCTCGCGGTGCACCTGGCAACTCTTGAGGCATCCGAGCGGATGCGCTCGGGCGAAGGTCCGACCGTCATCGAGGCCGAGGTCTACCGGTTCTTCCACCAGAACGGCGCGTACCCCGGCAGTGCTTTCGGGTATCGCACAAAGGAAGAGGAGGCGCACTGGCTTGCCCGTGACCCTCTGGACCTCGTTGCCCGGCACATGATCCGCCGTGGACTCATCGACGATGCCGGTGTCACAGCCCTTCGCGAGCGTGTTCAGGCCGCGATGACCGAGGCCACCGCTCAGCTTCTCGAGCCGGACCCGGACCGTCCCGGAAAGCGCCGCATCCGACCGGAGCTGTGGCCGGAGACGAGCTTCGTCAACGTGGGCGTCCGCGGCGACGGCACCGAGTTGCAGGGTCTCCCCGCGCTCGACGAGTCCACTCCCCTACGCCCGGTGAAGTTCATCGACGCCGTCTCCCAGGTGATGGACCGCCGCATGGAGACGGACCCGCGCATCGTCGTGATGGGCGAGGACGTGCACCGCCTCAACGGAGGCACCAACGGCGCCACCAAGGGGCTGCCGAAGAAGTACGGCGAGGAGCGCATCCTGGGCACCCCGATCAGCGAGAACGCGTTCGTCGGCCTCGCCGGTGGCCTCGCCCTGGACGGTCGCTTCCGCCCGGTCGTCGAGTTCATGTACCCCGACTTCATGTGGGTGGCCGCCGACCAGGTCTTCAACCAGATCGGTAAGGCGCGTCACATGTTCGGCGGGGACAATGATGTACCCCTGGTGCTGCGCACCAAGGTCGCGATGGGGTCCGGCTACGGGTCGCAGCACCTGATGGACCCCGCGGGCATCTTCGCGACCAGCCCCGGCTGGCGCATCGTCGCCCCCTCGAACGCGAGGGACTACGTCGGTCTGATGAATGCGGCTCTCGCACTGCAGGACCCCGTGCTCGTGATCGAGCACGTCGACCTCTACGGCACCGCCGACGAGATCCCGGAGGGCGATCTCGACTACATCATCGAGCCAGGCTCGGCCGCGGTGCTTCGCGAAGGCTCCGACGTCACGGTCCTCACCTACCTGTCCATGGTCGCCCACTCCAAGGAGGCCATCGAGCAGACCGGGATCGATGCCGAACTCATCGACCTGCGTTGGCTCGACCGGGCATCCATCGACTGGGACACGATCGGTGAGAGCATCCGCAAGACGAATGCCGTGCTGATCGTCGAACAGGGTTCGCAGGGCACGTCCTACGGCGCATGGCTGGCCGACGAGATCCAGCGGCGGTTCTTCGACTGGCTCGATCAGCCGATCGCCCGCGTCACCGGCGAAGAGGCATCGCCCAGCATCTCTCGCGTGTTGGAGCGGGCAGCCATCGCCCGCACGGAAGAAGTGGTCGCGGGGCTCGAAGCCGTCCGCGCCGGATTCGGATCCTGATCATGGTGGAAATCATCCGTATGCCCGCGATCCTCGCCGGCGCCGAGGAAGCGGCCGTTCAGGCGTGGCTCGTCGCCGCGGGCGAGACCATCGCACAGAATCAGCCGATCGCCGAGATCGAGACCGACAAGGCGAGCGTGGAGATGCTCTCGGAAGTCGCCGGAGTGGTCGGACGACTCCTCGTGCCCCAGGGCGACAGCGTCGCGGTGGGCGATCCGATCTTCGTGATGCTCGCCCCCGGCGACACCGAGAAGGACATCGACACCGCGCTCGCCGCGATCGGGCTGGGGGCGCCGGCATCGCCCCCGCCATCAGAGCCGGAACCGGCGAGCGCCGTCCCGACGGTTGCATCGACGGCATCGTCGGATAAGACGAGCGCGCTCGCCGAGGAGCGGAGCGACGAGCTCGAGACACGCCGGCTCTTCGCAACCCCCATCGTTCGCCGGCTCGCCGCTCAGCACGGCGTGGCGTTGAGCGATGTGCGGGGAACCGGCCCGCACGGCCGGATCGTGCGTCGCGACTTCGAGGCTCATCTTGCACAGCTGACGGCGGCTCCCTCCGCCGCTCCAGCACAGGAACTCTCCGACGCGAACCCCGTAGCGGCAGCGCCGAGCAGTGGAGCGGCTTACGAGGATATCCCCCTCGATCGGATGCGCAAGGCGATCGCCCGCCGCCTCACCGAGAGCAAGTCCACGGTGCCGCACTTCTACCTCGTGGCCGACTGCCGCGTGGACGCGTTGATGGCCCTGCGTGCGACGGTGAATGAGACGGCGAGCCGCAAGATCTCCGTCAACGACTTCGTGGTGAAGGCCGTCGGTGCGGCTCTCATGGAGGTCACGCAGGCGAACGCGACGTGGAACGGCGACAGCATCCGCCAGTTCTCGTCCGCTGATGTGTCGGTCGCGGTCGCCACGGAAGGCGGCCTGACGACCCCGGTCCTGCGCGGCATCGAACGCATGTCCCTGACGGAGGTGAGCGCGACCATCGCCGAGATGGCCGAGCGCGCACGCGCAGGGCGGCTCAAGCAGCACGAGCTTGAAGGAGGCAGCTTCTCCGTCTCCAACCTCGGGATGTACGGCACGTCGCAGTTCACCGCCATCCTCAACCCGCCGCAGGCGGGAATCCTCGCGGTCGGGGCCGCGCGGTCGGTGCCGGTGATCGACGCGGACGGGGCGCTCGCGACCGGGAAGGTCATGACCGTGACCCTCTCGGCTGACCATCGCGTGCTCGACGGGGCGGTCGCGGCCCAGTGGCTCGCCGCCTTCCAGCGACGCATCGAGAACCCTCTCACCATCCTGATCTGATCTGAGGAAAGAAGACAACCATGGCAATCATGCGAAGTGTCAACCCCACCACCGGGGAGGAGCTGGCGACGTTCGAGCACGACAGCGACGATGTCGTCGAGCAGAAGCTGGCCGCCGCCAGCGCCGCCGTGCCCCAGCTCAAAGCGGCAGGGTGGGCACGACGAGCCGAACTCATGAACGCCGCCGCCGATCTACTGGAAGCAGACCTCGAGCAGGTCGCGGCGATGATCACCGACGAGATGGGCAAGCCCATCGCACAATCGCGTGGGGAGGTGACGAAGTCCGTCTACGCCATGCGCTACTACGCGGAGAATGCCGAAGCCTTCCTCAGCGGACGCACCCTCGACGACCCCTCCGCCGTCGGGGCGACCCGGGCCGGAACGCGCTTCGACCCGCTCGGCGTCGTCCTCGCTGTCATGCCGTGGAACTACCCCATCTGGCAGGTCGTCCGCTTCGCCGCACCGGCTCTGATGGCGGGGAACGCCGGCGTCCTGAAGCACGCCTCGAATGTGCCGCAGGCCGCGGTATACCTCGGCCGCCTCTTCACCCGGGCGGGGTTCCCCGAAGGATCCTTCTCGACCCTGCTCATCGGCGCCGGACGGGTTGAGGGCGTGATACGGGACCCGCGCGTGTCCGCCGTCACCCTGACCGGTTCGGAGCCGGCAGGGCGTTCGGTCGCGTCGATCGCGGGAGACGTGTTGAAGAAGGTCGTGCTCGAACTCGGCGGATCCGACCCATTCATCGTGATGCCCTCCGCCGACCTCGATGCCGCCGCGGAGATGGCCGTGAAGGCCCGCACCACCAACAACGGCCAGGCCTGTATCAACGCGAAGCGCTTCATCGTGCACACCGACGCATACGCCGGGTTCTCCGAGAAGTTCGCCCAGAAGATGGCACAGCTGCGGATCGGCGACCCGCAGGACGAGAGCACGGACATTGGCCCCCTGGCCACTTCCTCGGGCCGCAACGACATCGTCGAGCTCGTCGACGATGCCCGGAAGAAGGGCGCGAGCATCATCGTGGGCGGCTCCTTCGACGACAGCGCCGACGGCTGGTTCTACCCGCCGACGGTGATCGCGGGGATCACCCCCGAGATGCGCCTGTTCGAGGAGGAGGCCTTCGGACCGGTCGCGAGCCTGTATGAGGCGGCTTCGCTCGAAGACGCCCTGGCGATCGCCAACAGTCTGGACTTCGGCCTGGGTTCGGCGTTCTGGAGTTCGGACGAAGCGGAGATCGACCACGCCATCAAGACGATCGAGTCCGGCGCCGTCTTCGTCAACGGCATGACGATCTCCTATCCCGAGCTGCCCTTCGGAGGCATCAAGCGCTCCGGGTACGGCCGCGAGCTGTCCGCCGAGGGTATCCGGGAGTTCTGCAATCTCAAGACCGTCTGGGTCGCTTGACCCACCACGCGGCGTAAGGAGCTCACCAGCGAGCGCCCACGCCGCAAGACGGCCCCGTGGAGAAATCCACGGGGCCGTCTTGCGTGTCCCGGACGAAGCATCTCGGCGACACGAGAAGGGCCCTCGCGGCGGTCGACGTCTCCGTCACCGCCCCGAGGGCCTTCCCCTGACGATCAGAAGGGCTGGACGTTGTCCTCGATGCCGAAGAGGAACTTGCCGTAGACCTCGGCGCCGATCTCCGGGTGCACCAGAGCGTGACGGCTCGCCGTCTCGCTGTTGCGCCAGAAACGCTGCAGAGGGTTGATCTCGGCGAAGCTGAAAGCCCCGGCGATGCTGAGGCAGCGGTTGATCGACTTGCGCACGAGCGCTGCCGCCTGGCCGTTGTCCATGCGAGTCCTGGCACGCTCCTCCACCGTCATCGGACGACGGTCGCGGGCGGCGGAATCGATGGTCGCGACACTGCGAGTGACGAGCAGGTACGCCTGGTCGGCCTCGGACTGTGCCTTGGCCAGCTCGATCTGGTGCACGACCGAGTTCTTCGCGTGCTGGTACACGGAGTACGTGATCGGCTTCTCACCGACGCCGCGGGCGATCTCGATGGCTCCGCGCGCCATGCCGATCTGCGCAGCGCTCAGCACGATCTCCGCGACGGGAACGAAGGAGGCGTTGTAGTTGTCCTCCTCGGCCCACTCCCGCGGGTACTGCTCGGTTGCCAGGTCGCCGATCGGCACGATCCGGTGCTCGGGGATGAAGATGTCCTCGACGAAGACAGTGTTCGAGCCCGTTGCGCGCATGCCCGCCACGTACCAGGTGTCCCTGATGTTCGAGTCCGCCCGCGGGATCAGGACGAGCGAGTTCACGGGGAGCCCGTTCTCGTCCTCGCTGGTGCGTACCGGAACGATCGACCAGTCCGCGTGCAGCGAACCGGTGGAGTAGCCCCACTCACCCGTGAGGCGGATGCCGCCTTCGACGTGCTCGACCTTCTTGGTGGAGTTCGCCTGCATGAAGGGGCCGCCGGGCGAGAGGACTGCGGCGACGGATGCGCGGGGGTTCGAACCGAAGACGTCTTCCTGAGCCTGTTCGGGGAAAAGAGTGGCGAACCACGTGGACGAGTTCAGCAGCGCTGAAACCCAACCAGTCGCTCCGTCCGCCTGCCCGACAGCCGCGACGGTGTCGATGAAGGTGCGGAAGTTTCCGCCGAGACCGCCCCAGCGCTTCGGGATCGAGATGTGCAGAAGCCCTGCATCCCGCATCGCCGTGATGACCTCATCCGAGACACGACGGTTCTCCTCACCCTGCTGGGCGTACTCGCGGATCAGAGGCTGCAGTGTCTGCGCCTTCGCGATAATCTCGTAGTCGGGGCCGGGGGCGCCGAAAAAGGCGTCCATGACTGGCGCTTCTTGAACTGAACTGCTCACTGTCGCTCTCCTTCGATGACTCTGGCCTGAAGCCTGCACGTTACTGCAATCGTTTGCTTCTGAAGATGATGCTATACGGCGGACGAGGACTTTTGTGTTTCAGTTTTGAAAACTTCAGGCTCGCGGACGCACAGCGAGGAGCCGAGCGGGACCACCGGGCTGCCGGACGTCGACCTGCACCGGCACGCAGAGGAAAGCATCCGATTGGGCGATGCTACCGACGTTGCGCCACGATACAACGTCCATTGCACCGGCGGTGCCCCACCAGGCCAGAGCCGCGCCGACGTCGCCGATCGGAGCCCGCCTCGGAGTCGCTATCGGGTTCTCCCGAAGATGCTCCCGCGGCACCACCACAAGGATTCACCCGGGTGCGGGAGGGGACCAGACCTAGCTCAGACTGCGGCGATCGCGTCAATCTCGATCACGGCTCCGTTGTACAGTGAGTGCACTCCGACAGCGGTGCTTGCCGGAAGTCGATCAGGATCGAGAATCGAATCGCGCACTCGGCGGTACGCCTGCAGCTTGGCCTCGTCGAGATGCTTGATGTAGACGTTCACCCTCACGAGGTCATCGAATGTCGCACCACCTCGATGCAAAGCTTCTCTCAGTGCTTCGAAGGTCAGTTTGATGGATTCCTCGTCGTTTCCTGGGTGCGGCGCGTAGACCCCCGACACGTAGAGGAGCCCGGTGGTCGTGTCCAGGACACTGTCGGAGATCCCGGGGACCACCGGAGCAGGAATGCGTATTAGCCGATCAGAAGGCAAGCTCTCTCCACTCACTCAGGACGACGGTGCTGCCGGAAACGCTCAAGAGTGCGGCTTCACGCTGCAGCCCCTTCGATGACGTTACCGTCTCATTAAGACTATTGCAATCGTTTGTAGATGTGGGTACACCTGGGTTAACTGCACAAGCGCGCAGCATCGACAGCTCTCACACGAAGCCCGAACCCGAGAAGGACACCACGAATGAGCGAACGCAAGACCGACTACTCTATTTACTCCCTTGAGTTCTGCCAGGGCACGATGCCCCATGACTTCTTCGGAGGTTCAGGCCTCTACAGCAACGCAGGGACGGTGCGCATCCCGATGCTGTACACCCTCCTCATCGGCGGGGAGGTCGGGGGCAAGCAGCACGTCGCCCTCGTGGACTGCGGCTTCCGCGATGACTACTGGCTCGACCGCTACCCGTTCCAGAGCTGGGAGAGCCCCGCCGAGGTCCTCGCCAAGGTCGACCTAACCCCCGAGGACATCGACATCATCCTCGTCTCTCACATGCACTTCGACCACATGGGCAACTTCGAAGCATTCCCCAATGCGCAGCTCTATGTGCAATTCGACGAGTACGTGGGCTGGTCCGAAGCGGTGAACCTCGCGAATCAGATGCCGAGCGACGCCGACCGCGCATGGATCTTCTCCTCATTCGACCCCACCGATCTGACTCGCGCAGCCAAAGGCATCGCGGACGGCCGCATCCGCTTCGTCAACGGCGATGAGGAACTCCTCCCCGGAGTCACCGCACGCCTGGCACGAGACTCCCACACCTTCGGATCCCAGTGGTTCAAAGTCGAGACCCAGAGCGGCCCCTTCGTCGTCGCCGGAGACACCGTCTACTGGTACTCCAACGTCGAGAAGATGTGGACCCCCGGCTACGGCCAAGGTAACGACTTCAACCTCATCCGGCTATACAAGACCCTCAAAGAAGAACTCAAAGAGGAAACCAGCCGCATCATCCCCGGCCATGATGTCGACATTGTCAATCGCTACAAGTCCTGGACCACTGACAGCGGCAACTACGTCATCGAGGTCAACACACGCGAGAACGAGGCCTCCCGCGCCCCCGCCGACGCAGGCATCCTCCTGACCTGATCCGACAGACGAGGTAGACCGCGCTTGCACCCGACAACGAGTGCAAGCGCGGTTCCGTCGTCAGCGTCGAGAGCGTTTCGGAACGCGCGACGCCGCTTTCAATCCGACGTTTCGGATCAGGTATCCGGAAGAACTTCTCGGAGACATCGATGCGATCCACCCGACGCTCGCCAGGCTCGACCGCGCCTCAGTCCGACGTGAAGTTCGCGACCTCGTCAGTGAGGCGGTGTCCGCGCTTGGCTGCGTCACGTCGAGCCTTGATAACGCTCGCCACGGTCGATACTGCCATGGCTGCAACGATGACGCCGAGCGACGTCCAGGTGTTGATCTCGGGCGCCCAGTCGATGTGCTCGCCGCCGTTGAGGAACGGGAGCTCGTTGACGTGCATGGCGTGGAAGACGAGCTTGACGCCGATGAAGGCGAGGATGAACGCGATGCCGTACTTGAGGTACTCGAGCCGTTCGAGCAGACCTCCGAGGAGGAAGTACAGCTGGCGCAGACCCATGAGCGCGAAGACGTTGGCGGTGAAGACGATGAACGGGCTCTGGGTGATTCCGAAGATCGCGGGGATGGAGTCGAGCGCGAAGAGGAGGTCGGTGGTGCCGATGGCGATGAGGACGATGAGCATCGGTGTGAAGTGCTTGTGGCCGTTCTCGGTCACCTTCAGCTTGATGCCGTTGTACGTGTCGGTGATCCGGATGCGCTTGCGCAGCGCGCGGACGATGAAGCTGTCCAAGTCGTCATCTTCGTGGTCACGCAACTGCTGGATAGCGGTCCAGACGAGCCACGCTCCGAAGATGTAGAAGATCCAGGAGAAGTTATCGATGAGTTGTGCGCCCAGGAGGATGAAGATGCCTCGCAGGAGCAGCGCGATGATGATGCCAATCATCAGCACTTCCTGCTGATTCTTCTTCGGCACGGAGAAGCGAGCCATGATGATGACGAACACGAACAGGTTGTCGATGGACAGGCTGTACTCGGTCAACCATCCTGCGAGGAACTGCCCTGCCCATTCACCGCCCGCGAAGTTGAGCATCAGCAGGGCGAACACGAGGGCAAGACCGACGTACAGGCTCACCCACAGCGTGGCTTCCTTCATGGATGGTACGTGCGGGCGTCGAACGACGATGAGCAGGTCGATGATGAGGATCGCGACGAGCGCGACCATCGAACCAATCTCGAAGAGAGGGGGCAGTTCAGGCATCGGAATGCTCCTTGTGGTGGCACGCGACTATGCGGGGAGGGTCTCGGCCAGCACGCGCTCGCGCGCGGGGATCACGATGGGATGGATGCCGGCCATACGTTCGAGGACGCGCACGACCTGGCAGCTGTAGCCGTATTCGTTGTCGTACCAGACGTAGAGGGTGAGGTTGACTCCGTCAGCGACGGTCGCGAGCCCGTCGACGATGCCGGCGCGGTGGGAGCCGACGAAGTCGGTCGACACGATCTCCGGCGATTCGACGTAGTCGATCTGCTGGCGCAGGGGCGAGTGCAATGACACTCGGCGCAGGTAGTCGTTGACCTCGTCGCGAGTGACCGCACGCTGCAGCGTGAGGTTGAGGATGGCGAGGGACACATCTGGAGTGGGCACACGGATGCTGGAGCCGGTGAGCTTTCCTTCCAGCTGAGGAAGTGCTTTCGCGACAGCCTTCGCGGCGCCCGTCTCGGTGATGACCATGTTCAGCACCGCGGAACGTCCTCGTCGGTCGCCCTTGTGGAAGTTGTCGATGAGGTTCTGGTCGTTCGTGAACGAGTGGACGGTCTCGACGTGGCCACGCGCGACACCGTAGGCATCGTCGAGCGCTTTCAGCACAGGGGTGATGGCGTTCGTCGTGCAGGACGCTGCGGACAGGATCCGGTCGGTGGAGTGGATCGTGTCGTCGTTGATGCCGTGGACGATGTTCTTCAACGGGGTCTTGCCGGGCGCAGTGAGCAGAACCCGGGATACGCCGGGACTGCGGAGATGCTGCATCAGGCCCTCTTCGTCACGCCAGCGGCCGGTGTTATCCACGACGACCGCGTCGTGGATGCCGTAGCTGGTGTAGTCGGTGGCGGCGGGGTCGTCGGAGTAGATGACCTGCACGCGCACACCATTGGCGATGAGGACGTTGGCCTCGTGGTCTACGGAGACGGACCCGGAGAACGGGCCGTGGACGGAGTCGCGCAAGAGGAGGCTGGCGCGCTTGTCGAGGTCGTTGCCCGATCCGCGGCGCACGACGATGGCGCGAAGCCGCAGTCCGTGTCCGTTGCCGGCCTGGGCGATGAGGATGCGGGCGAGCAGTCTGCCGATTCGGCCGAATCCGTAGAGGACAACGTCCGTGCTTCCGGCTTCGGTGTCAGGGATCTCAGCGAACAGCGCACTGAGGACGTCAGCCTCAGACGCCGCGACTGCGGCGGCGACACGGGCGATGTCTATCGAGGACGGCGCCGGTGCTGCGGCGAGGAGAGCCTCGAGGACGGAGGCAGTCTGCTCCAGAGCGATGGCGGGGTGGCCCATGTCGGCCGCTCGGTCGTGCGCGGCGATGACCCCGGTGGCGGAGAGGTTGATGAGGTGGTGACCGTGGATGGATGTCACCACTCCGTGGTCCCGGTACAGCTTCCCGATGAGGGGAATGAGGTTCTCGGCGAGCTCTTCGCGACGCACCCAGCTGTCGCGGTGGGAGTCGAAGGCGGATTCGGTCACGGCTGTTCTCTCGGTTTGGCGTCAGTCGATGCTGAGGCGGAAGGCGTGTGCGAGTTCTCTGATGCGTTGCGCGCGTCCGAGGCGCGGAAGGTCGCTGCCGTCGCGGACGACACCTCCCCGGTCATCGAAGTCGGCGAGAAAGTCGCGGGCCCAGATCACGTCGGAGCGCGAGGGGCTGAAGGCCTCGTTGACGACGGTGGGCTGCGCATCAGAGAGGCAGAGCTTGCCCGTCATCCCGAGTGCCACTCCGACCGCGGATTGCTCGCGCAGGGGCGCGTGTCCCGGGGTGACAGTGGGACCGTCGATGGGGCCTGGTAGCCCACCGATGCGGGATGCGATGACCAGGCGAGACCGCGGATAGGCCATGGCGAGGTCGTCGGCGCTGGCTCCCGTGTCGCGGCGGTAGTCGCCGCTGCCGAAGGCGAGTCGGGCCGCGCCTTCGGCCCGTGCGATGCCGACTGCCTCTTCGATGCCGAGTGCGGACTCGATGAGGGCGATGACGGGCGTCTCCCCGCCGAGACCTATGAATGTCTCCGTCACAGCCGTGGCCGACTCGACTTTCGCGAGGACGACGCCGCGGAGCCCTCGGAAACCTTTCAGCTCCGCGACGTCGTCGGCCCAGAACGGGCTCTCGTGATTGTTGATGCGCACCCAGGCGCTGTTGTCCGAGAGCCAGCTGGCGACATCCTGACGCGCGTCGTCCTTGAACGACTCATCGACGGCGTCCTCGATGTCGAGGACGATCTCGTCAGCGTCGCCCTCGGCAGCGACCTGGAACCTGCCAGTGTCCCGCGCGGAGACAAGGAGCCAGGATCGGGCGAGGTCGCTGCCGAGAGAGGTGCTGTCGAGAATGTCAGTCATGAGCGTCGTCAGAGGTCGGGATCAGAAGGCGGCGAGGACGTTGCGAAGGTGCTCGACCTGCGGGGTGCCATCGACGTGCGGGCCGATGAGTTCGCGCCACGCCAGGAACGCACCCGATTCGCGGAAGGTGACCATGTGGTCGTCGATGGACTCCCAGCCGACGAAGAGGCGGTACACGGTCGGCTTCTCCTCGGACGATTCGAGCCGGAACGTGCGGGCTCCGTGCGCCCGCTGGAACAGCGGCGCCGCCTGCGCGACGGCCTCCTCGAACTGCTGCTGGTGCCCGTCGATGACGGTGATGGTGGCCATCTCCGTCACGATTCGCACTGCGCCCGCTGCGGCGTCTGCCGACTCGGCGTCGACACGTCCGTACTCTCCGGACTCCGTGAGCGTGCGGGTCGCGTCGAGCGATCCATAGGTCCACAGGATCCGCATCTCCTCCGTTTCCGAGGAGTTCTCGAAGTGGTGGGGAATGTTCGCGGGCACGAAGGTGGTGTCGTACGTGTTCAGGGCGGTGCGTTCGCCGTTGATGTCGACGACGGCGGTGCCCTTGATGACCATGACGGACTCGGCCACGTTGTGGATGTGGTGTCCGATGGCCGCGCCGGGCTCGAATATGGTCACGCCGTTGAGGTAGGTCGTGCCGCCCCGGGAGGCGGTGACCAGTGGAACCGTCTTCGCCCCTCCTCCACGGTTCTTCGAGGGGAGCTCGTCCGGGCGGAAGACGTGCGTGGGCTGGGAGGTGATGTCGTTCGTAGCGGTCATCGGGTCACTCGCCGATCTTCTCGGCGACCGTCGGAGCCGGGGTCTTCGCCGGTCCGATCCACACCGTCTTGATGTTCACGAACTCGCGCAGCCCGTAGTCGCCGAGCTCGCGGCCGTATCCCGATGCCTTGATGCCACCGAAAGGCAGGCGGGCGTCGGAGGCCACCATGCCGTTGACGAACACGGCGCCGGCGTCGATCTGTCGCGTCAGCTTACGAGCAAGGTCGAGGTCCTGGGTCCACAGCGCCGCGCCCAGACCAAACTCGGTGTCGTTTGCCAGTTCGACGGCGTGGTCCGCGTTCTTCGCGCGGATGATGGCGGCGACGGGGCCGAAGGTCTCCTCTTCGAACGCGGTGTCCCCCGGCTCAACGTAGTCGATGACGGTCGGCGGGTAGAAGTAGCCGGGGCCGTCAAGCGGTGCGCCACCGAGCTTGAGGACGGTGCGTCCGTGCTCGAGTGTGCGCAGAACCTGGTCGTGGAGCTCGTCGCGGAGGTTGCCGCGGGCCATCGGCCCGATGTTGGTGTCATCCTCGAACGGGTCACCGATCTTCAGCGCTGCGGCGTGCTCGACGAATGCTGCCACGAACTCGTCGGCAACAGCGTCCTCGACGATGAAGCGCTTGGCGTTCACGCAGCTCTGTCCGACGTTGGTGAAGCGCGCCTTGACCGCAACCTTCGCAGCCTCGGCGATGTCGGCGCCTTCGAGAACGATGAACGGGTCGGACCCGCCGAGCTCGAGCACCTGCTTCTTCAGGGCCTTGCCCGCCTGGGAGGCGACGATGCGACCGACCTCGGTCGAACCGGTGAGGGTCACGGCGGCGATGCGGTCGTCTTCAATGAGGGCGGCGACGCGGTTCGACTCGATGAGCACCGTGGTGCAGAGGCCCTCAGGCGCGCCGGCTTTGCGCACGATCTCTTCCACGGCGACAGCGGCCGCCGGCACGTTGTTCGCGTGTTTCAGGAACGGTGCGTTACCGGCAGCGAGGGCGGGAGCGGCGAACCGGAAGAACTGCCAGAACGGGTAGTTCCACGGCATGATGGCGAGGACCACACCGAGCGGGTCGAAGACGACCGCGCTCTCAGTGGCGTTCGAGGCGATGCGCTCGTTCGCGAGGAACTTCGGCGCCTGCTCGGCGTAGTAGTCGAGGGTGACGGCGCACTTCTCGACCTCGGCGCGGGCCTCGACGATGGGCTTGCCCATCTCCCGGGTGATGATCTGCGCGTACTCTTCCTTGCCTTCGCGCAGCACCTCTGCGATGCGACGGAGCAGCGCGGTGCGGTCCTCGATGGACGTGCGACGCCAGCTCTTCTGCGCGGCGACGGCCGCGTCGAGCTTCTGCTCGAGCTGCTCGGGCGTGTGAAGCTCGAACGTGGCGACAGTCTCTTCCGTTGCCGGGTTGACCGAACTGATGACCATGATTGTGCCTTTCTTAGAACGAGCGTCAGAACAGGGGGTAAGCGAACAGGCCGCCGACGACGAGCATCACCAGGGCGACGATGGTGCCGCGCCAGATGACCTTCTTGAAGTGCTCGCCGAGGTTGACGTTGGCCAGACCGATGAGAAGAAGGAACGACGCCACCAGGGGGCTCGACTGGTGCAGTGCCTGACCCACCAGAGATGCGCGTGCCATCTCGACCGGCTCAATGCCGAAGTGGGTCGCCGTCTCAGCGAGAATCGGCAGAACACCGAAGTAGTACGCGTCGTTGGTCATGATGAAGGTCAGTGGAATACTGAGGATTCCAGCGATAGTCGCCATGAACGGCCCCAGCGCCGGCGGGATGATGTCAACGAGCCAACCGGCCATCGCCTCGACCATTCCGGTGCCGCTCATGATGCCGGTGAGGACCGAGGCCGCGAACACCATGCCGACGACGGAGATGACCGACGAGGCGTGCGCCTTGAGCTGTGCGGACTGCTCCTGCACACGGGGGAAGTTCACGACCAGCGCGGTTGCCGCGGCAATCATGAAGATGACGACGGGCTCGGTGACATCCATCACGAGGACGGTCATGACTGCAAGGGTGAGGATCAGGTTGAACCAGATCAGACGCGGACGTGCGTTCGGTCGGTCAAGCAGCTGCGTCCCGTCCTCGTTGGTCGGAACGGCGAAGTTGTTGGTCAGCACGACGGACGAGTCCCAGTCGCCACCGTTCGCCGCGGCCTTGCGCGTTGCGCGGTCGGCCGAGGAGTGCTTCAGCTCCACCCCGATATCCGCCTTCTTGAGGAAGCCGGGCGACTCGGTCAGCACGAGCTCGCCGATGCGCTTCGTCTCACGCCGTCCGAGGAAGTAGGCGATGATGATCACCGTTGCGAGACCCGCGATGATGGACGGGATCATCGGAACGAAGATGTCGATGGGCGACACGTTCAGTGCTGCTGCGGCGCGCGCGGTGGATCCACCCCACGGGACGGTGTTGAGGACACCATTGGACATCGCCGCCACCACTGTGAGGATCACCGGGCTCATACCGAGTCGCAGGTAGATCGGCAAGAACGCCGAGGTCACGATGATGAAGGTCGTCGAACCGTCCCCGTCCAGCGACACGATGGAAGTCAGCAGCGCCGTGCCCACAACGAGGCGGGTGGGGTGATTGCCGACGAACTTCAGAATCAGTTTGATGAGCGGGTCGAACAGCCCGACGTCAATCATTGTGCCGAAGAAGATGATGGCGAAGAACAGAAGCCCTGCGGTCGGTGCGAGCTTGAGGAACGACTCGACGATCATGTCGCTGAGGCCGAGGCCAGCTCCCGTGAAGAGGCCAAAGATGATGGGAACCAGGATCAGGGTTGCAACCGGCGTGGCCTTCTTGGCCATCACCAGGTACATGAACACGGCGATCATCAGGAAGCCGAGTATCACGAGCATCGTCGCTCCTTTTGCATAGAGGGGAACCTTGCGCAGTCGAGCGCGTCCATACAGTTATACATGCAGGTATACCTGTTTGTAAACTAGGATGGATTCATGAGCTCCGAGGACAGCGTCTGGCGCGGCAAAGCAGAGCGCGCGTATGCGCAGTTGCGCTCCGACATCGAGACCGGCGTGCTCGCGCCAGGTCAGACGCTGTCGGAGATCGAACTGGTCGCGTACACCGGAGCGTCTCGCACGCCTGTCCGCGAGGCGATCCGGCGCCTCGCCGCTGAGGGGCTCGTGGACCTCGCTCCCCGTCGAGCACCTACGGTGTCCCGCATTTCCCTGCGGAGCGCACGGGCGCTTTTCGACTTCCGTCGCATCGTCGAGCCCATCGCGGTGCGGATGGTCACTCAGAAGGCTGCGGATAACCCCTCGCTCCGAGAGGCCTTCCTCCGCGTGCTCGATGCGTTCGCTTCCATCCGAGGCGTCGAGTACTCCCCCGAGTTCGCGGCGCGTTTCCGCGACGCTGCGGCGGAGTTCGACCGGCTCATCGCGGTGAATACGCCGAACGAGTACCTCGGACGCTCCATCGTGGACCTGCGGCCTCATAGCGCGAGACTGCGATATATCGCGCATGGAGACCTCTCGCGCCTGCAGGAATCCGTCGCCGAGCACATGAATATGTGCCATGCCATCGTCGACGGCAACGCCGACGCCGCGGCTGAGGCGATGACCACTCACCTCAACCACGTCGACCAGGCAATCTTCCGTCAGCTGATGACCGGCGACGCCGGCGAGCTCCTCGTCACCTAGACGGAACAGTCTCCGAGGCGCCGAACAAACGTCGCCCTTCAGTGATGGTCTGAGACCCAGGAACGATGGTCTCAGCGACCGCCTGCTTCCACGCCGCGTAGTGCGCCGCGGACCGGTGCTCGACGACGAACGCGTCCCTGTCGCGGTAGATCTCATAGAAGGCGAACCGCTGCTCGGCTGCGTCGAGCTCGATGACGTCGAAGTAGTAGCAGCCCGGCTCATCGCGGACGGTGGCATCCGCGTTCGCAGCGATTGCAGCACGGAACTCATCGAGCTTCCCCTCGATGACCTGTACTTCCACCCAAACCGAGTGCATGGCAACTCCTCAAACCTCGTGATGCGAACTTTCCGTAGGTAGTGTATACCTGTAGGTGTACACATCTCATCCTGACTGATCGGACGGGCAGACCAATGGACGCTCAGCCTTCCCTCGACGCGGCACCCACTCAGTTGGTGTCCCCGTCTTCGCTTCGGACCTTCGCAACGCGAATCCTCACGTCGCAGGGCGTACCCGATGCCGATGCCGCTTTGGTCGCAGATAGCTTGGTCGCGGCCGACGAGTGGGGCCATCAGTCGCACGGCGTGCTGCGTCTGCCCTGGTATCTCGAGCGATTGCGCACCGGAGCGATGAAGACGGTGACCGCACCGTCCACCGTTATTGACACCGGAGCCCTCGCCATCTACGACGGCCACGACGGCATCGGACAGGTGCTGACCGAGCACGCGCGGATCGAAGCGGTGCGCCGCGCTCGAGAGCACGGCATCGGTGCGGTCGGCGTGCGAAACTCCAACCACTTCGGCACCGCGATGTACTTCACCCGCCGCGCCGCCGCCGACGGCTGCGCAGCGATCCTCACGACGAACGCCTCGCCTGCCATGGCCCCATGGGGCGGTCGCGAGAAGCGTCTGGGCACCAACCCCTGGTCTATCGCAGCGCCCTACGGTGACCGCGTCGTCGCCGTAGACATCGCCAACACCGCTGTGGCGCGCGGGAAGATCTACCTCGCCCGCCAGAAGGGCGAACTCATCCCCGACAGTTGGGCACTCACCGAGGACGGCGCACGGACCACCGATGCGGCCGAGGCAGTCCACGGTGTCATCTTGCCGATGGCCGCGCACAAGGGTTACGCCATCACCTTCATGATGGATGTGCTGTCGGGCGCCCTGACGGGCAGCGCCGTCGGCACCGGAGTGCACGGCCCGTACGAGGCGGACAAGGCCAGCGGCGCCGGCCACCTCTTCCTCGCCATCGACGTGAACGCTACCGGTGACCCCGAGGGATATGCAGAGCGCGTCTCCCACCTCGTCGACGAGGTGAAGAGCACTCCGCTCGCGCAGGACGCGAACGAGATCTTCTACCCCGGCGAAGTGGAGGACCGCTCTGCTGCTCGGGTGGCAGAGGCCGGCGGTCTGCAGCTTCCGGAGCAGACGATCCTGGACCTGCAGCTCATTGCGGACGAGCAGGGAGTGGAGTTCACCCTGTAGTTCTCCGCACCCACACTCGTGGGCCCCTCGCACTCCCTGGCGAGGGGCCCACGTTATGTTCGGAGTGGTCAACGGTGCGACAACGCCTCGACGACATGGCGGGTGAACTCCGCAGTACCGAGTGCTCCGCCGATGTCGCCCGTACGCGTCTGCGGGTTGCTGAGCACACGATCCACAGCGGCCTCAATGGCCCCCGCGGCATCCTGCAGTGCAACCGAGCCGTCCTGTCTGCCGCGCCAGTCCAGAAGCATCGCCGCGGACAGGATGAGCGAAGTCGGGTTGGCGATTCCGCGACCCGCGATATCGGGCGCGGAGCCGTGCTGCGCCTGCGCGACGGCGATGTCGTCGCCCACGTTCAGGGAACCACCCAGGCCCAGGCTGCCGGACAGTTCGGACGCTTCATCCGAGAGAATGTCGCCGAACATGTTCGTCGTCACGATGACGTCGAAGTGGTCGGGCCGCTTGATGAGCGCCGCGGCCGCCGCATCGACGATGAGTTCAGTGAGCTCGACGTCCGGGTACTCCTCAGCGACCTTGCGAACCTCGCGGAGGAACAGCCCGTCGGAGAGCTTCACGACGTTGGCCTTGTGGACGGCCGTGACCTTGTTGTTGCGGCGTTGAGCGATCTCGAACGCCGCACGTGCAACGCGTGACGATGCACGCGCCGTCACCTTCCGGATGCTGAAGGCGCTGTCGGGATCGGGCATGAATTCGCCGGATCCGGCGAACATGTTCCTGTCGGAGTAGAACCCCTCGGTGTTCTCGCGCACGAGGACTAGGTCCATCGGCGTCCGCAGAATGCTCATGTCCGCTCGCGACCGGCACGGCCGGACATTGGCGAACAGATCGAACTGCACGCGGAGTTCCGCCGAGGGGTTGAATCCGCCCTCGTGCTTGGCCGGGTACTCGTAGTGCGATACCGGGCCGAGGATGACTCCGTCCGCTTGGGGAACTCGCTTGAGGACGTCGGCCGGCAACGTCGTGCCGACCTCCGCGAGGCTCTTCAGGCCGATGTCGGCGCTTTCGATCTCGAAGGTCACGTCGTGGGTGCGCTCGACGGCGCGGAGCACTTCGAGGGTGGACTCGGTGATCTCTGGCCCGATGCCGTCTCCGGGCAGTACAAGGATGTGCATGGGGTCCTCTCAGGGGGTGGTCTTGTCGCCGGCGGACGCCTTGGCAGCCACCTTCGCCTCGCGGCGGGCGGTGCGCTTGTCGACGGTGCGAAGCGTGGAGGTGGCGAAGCCCGCGTCGACCTCATCCAGACCGACCTCGGCCGCGGTGCGGCGCTCCCAGCGCTTCAGGAAGAAGGGAACGATGGCGACGAGGATGACGAGCACGTAGCAGGCGATGGAGAACGGCGAGTGGATGAGCGCGAGTGCGTCGCCGTCCGAGATCGCCAATGCACGTCGAAGCTGCTGCTCAGCGACCGGGCCGAGGATCACACCGATGATGAGTGGTGCGATGGGGAAGCCATACTGCCGCATGAAGTAGCCCAGGATGCCGACGACCAAGAGGACGAAGACGTCGAACACGGACCCTTTGAGGCTGTACGCACCGAGCAGGGCGAAGATGATGATCCCCGCGTAGAGGTACGGAGTCGGGATCCGGAGCACCTTCACCCAGAGCCCGACGAGCGGGAGGTTGATGATGAGGAGCATCAGGTTTCCGATGAGGAGCGCTGCGACAAGACCCCAGACGAGCTCGGGCTGCGTCTCCAGCAGTCGCGGCCCCGGCTGGATGCCGTACTGCTGGAACGCAACGAGGATCACCGCGGCCGTGGCTGTTGTCGGCAGCCCGAGCGCGAGCAGCGGCATGAGAGCACCTGCGGCATTGGCATTGTTGGCCGCCTCGGGGCCGGCGACACCCTCGATGGCACCGTGTCCGAACTCCTCCTTGTGCCGGGAAAGGCGCTTCTCTGCCGCGTACGACAGGAAGGTCGGGACCTCGGACCCTCCGACCGGGACTGCGCCGAGGGGCCAGCCGATGAGCGTGCCGCGGAGCCACGCAGGCCAGGAGCGCTTCCAGTCTTCGCGGGTCATCCAGTGCTTGCCCTTGTTGATGGCCATGATCTGCGGCTTGCCCTTGCGCATCTTGGCCGCGAGGTAGACCGCTTCACCGAGCGCGAAGAGTCCGACGATGATGACGATGGAGCTGACGCCATCGAGTAGGCGAGGGATCCCGAAGGTGAACCGTGCGACGCCGCTCTGAGCGTCGAAGCCGATGAGGCCGATGACCAGACCGATGCTGACACTGACAAATCCGCGGGCGGGCGAGGCTCCCAGGAGCGCTCCGACCGTCATGAACGCGACCACGATGAGGGCGAGATAGTCCGCTGGGCCGAGGAGGATCGCGACATCGACGACGTAGGGGGCGACGAACGCGAGCAAAACGGTGGCGATGGTTCCAGCGACGAACGATCCGATGGCGGCAGTCGCGAGGGCTGCTGCCGCGCGCCCGGTCCTTGCCATCTTGTTGCCTTCGACGGCTGTCATCATCGACCCGGACTCGCCTGGAGTGTTCAGGAGGATGGATGTGGTTGAGCCACCGTACATCGCGCCGTAATAGATGCCAGCGAACATGATGAACGCCGCTTCCGGGGCGACCGTATAGGTCAGGGGCAGGAGCAGAGCGATGGTGAGCGCGGGTCCGATGCCGGGGAGAACACCGACGAAGGTTCCCGCGAGGACGCCGAGGAATGCGAAGAGCAGGTTCCCCGGAGTCAGCGCGACGGCGAAGCCGTCGATGAGTCCTTGCAAGCCTTCCATGATGGGACTTTCAGAAGAGGCCTTCGAACGGTCCGAGGGGTAGGTAGATACCCAGCACCTCGGTGAACAGAAGGAAGATGAGCACGGGGAGAACGACGGAGACGACGGTCATGAGCCACCAGCGCCGAGCACCGAAGGTCAGCAGCAGGCCGAACATGCACAGCGGCGCAGCGATGAGGTAGCCGAGCGGGTCCAGCAGGACGCCGAAGGCGATGACCGAGGCGACCAGGAGCGCGACGCGACCGAAGTGGAACTTCTGCGTCGGGTCGGCGAGCTCGGACTCTTCCGGGGACGCGGAGCGGCCACGCAGGATCCCGAGCAGAGTCCAGGCTGCAGCGACCGTGAGCAGGCCGCCGGCGAAGTACGGCATGAACCGGGGGCCGACGTTGCTCGCGGCAACAGGGATCGGAATCGCCGCCGTCTCGATGAGAACGAAGATGCCGAGGACAAGGAGGAGCCCGGCGAACGCGAGCTCCCCCTTGCTCTGAATCGAGAGCTTCATACCAGCCCGAGGTCCGCCAGCAGCTGCTGTGTCTGCTCCTGGACGGACGTCAGCTCGGTACCGAAGTCGTCACTGCCCAGCCACTCGTCGCTCCAGCCGTTGGTCTCGAGGACCTCTTTCCAGCTGTCGGACTTCACGACGTCTTCGAACAGCGCCTCGAGCGTCGCGCGGTCCTCGTCGCTGATCCCAGGAGGGGCGAAGACTCCACGCCAGTTCACAAGGGCGGAGTCGGGGTAACCGGCGTCAGCGATGGTGGGAGCGTCAGGTGCGATCTCCAGCGGCTCGGCGGACGCCGTCGCGAGGATGCGAAGGTCGCCATTCTCGATGGCGTCGGCGAACTCGCCGTAACCGGAGATGCCCGCCGCGACCTGGTTCCCGAGAAGAGCGATGAGCGCTTCCCCGCCACCGGAGAACGTGACGAAGTTCACGTCCGTGGCCTCGAGGCCTGCGTCCTGAGCGAGCATGCCGCCCCACATGTGGTCATACCCGCCCTGGTTGCCGATGGCGATGGGGTTCTTGCCCGGGTCGTCCGCCAGCGCGTCGAAGAAGTCTTGAAGCGTCTCGTGCGGGCTTGCGGCCGGCACGACGATGACGTCGTACTCGCCGATGAGGCGGGCGATGGGCGTCAGCTCTTCGAGCGTGTTCGGGGCGTTGTTCGTGATGGTGGCGCCGACGAGCGACAGTCCGCCGATCATCAGTTCATCCGGATCGGTCTTGGTCACGAACTCCGCCAGTGCCACGGTGCCGCCGGCGCCTTCCGTGTTGGAGACCTGGACGCGGGAGACGAGGTCTTCGCCCTTGAGCGTGGCCTCGATGGCGCGGGCGGTCTGGTCGTAGCCGCTGCCAGGACCGGACGGCGCGTCGATGGATACGCCTTGGCGCAGGATGTCGGGGGCTCCCCCGCCTCCCGCGCCGCCGCTGTTGCTGGCCGAGCAGGCGGTTGCGCCAAGGACGGCGGTAAGGGCGACTGCCGCGAGGGCGAGACGGACACTTCTCTTTCGGGTGAGCATCATCATTGATCTCCGCTGTGTGCGCAGTGCGTGCCGCTACTTTGCGGCGCCGACGCGATCTGCGTTGTCGGAAACGTAGCACTTCGTACATCTGTATACAACTATGCAACTGGTACAAGTATGCTGACGGCGGAGGTGGACATGGCGAACGCAACGATGCGGGGCTCGGGTAGTCATCTGGCGTACTCGGAGCTTCGTCGCAAGGTGCTCACACTCGAATTGCAGCCCGGCTCCCGACTCTCGGAGGAGAGCCTGGCGACGTCTTTGGGGGTGAGTCGCACGCCGCTGCGTGAGGCCGTGAGGCAACTCGTGTCGGAGAGCCTGCTCGAACGCCTCCCCACTGGCGGGCTCGTGGTGCCGCAGCTGAACCAGACCGAGATCTCAGAGCTGTATGACGTTCGCGCATCCCTCGAGTTGTTGATGGCTGGCGAAGCAGCGTCCCGTGCGACGGCTGCCGATATCGAAGAGTTGGAAGGGATCGTTGCCCGTAACGCCGCGATGGTCGATTTTCCGGACGACGCCATGCGATACGGCCAGGCGCTGCACAGTGCCCTTGCCGACATCGCCGGCAATGACTGGGCGGTGCGCCTTCACGCCCAGGTCTCCAGCCAGATGGAGCGTTATCGCCGGTTCACCAACCACAGCGCAGCCCGACGGCAGTCCGCTCTTGAACAGCATCGTGCACTGGTACGGCTTGTAGCTGACGGCGATGTCGAAGGCGCCCGCCGAATGGCCTTCCAGCACGTGATTGACGCGCGGGACGAGGCGCTGCGCGCTATCGGCGCGAATCTGGATTGATGAAGCCGTTCGGGCGTCTGTCGCTCGCGTCGCTTCTGCTGCATTCGGCGCTGATCCAGGCCGCCATCTTCCTCATCCGTCCTACCGCGTCGTATCGAGCGCTGGAGCTGGGGGCGCCGCCAGCGGCGCTCGGCGCGATCGGGGCAGCGTTCGCCGTGCTCCCTCTCCTCTTGGCCGTACCCGCGGGCCTTCTCGCTGACCGCATCGGCTCTCGGCCGATGATCCTCATGGGATCCGTCATCACACTTGGTGCGGCAGTGACATTCCTCTTCTGGGGCGGCGACCTCGTTGGCCTGATAGTCGCGACAGCGGTCCTCGGCGCCGGCCACCTGGCGTGTATCGTCGGCCAGCAGAGCGCGGTTGCCCACACCTCGCGAGGTGGGCGACTGGACTCGATGTTCGGCTACTACACGTTCATGGCTTCGCTTGGTCAGGCCGCCGGACCGTTGCTGATCCCGCTTGTCGGGGGCCACGGGCTTACGCCTTCGACGAACGCCCTGTTCAGCGCGGGAGTGTGCATCGCGGGTGCGCTCGTCGTCTTCGGTGCGCTGATGCGTAACGCGAAGTCCGAGAAGCCCTTGAACCGTGCCACCGACGGCAACACGTGGTCGATCCTCCGAACCCCAGGCGTCGCCCGTGCTATTGGCACGAGCGCGCTCATCGTCGCAGCCGTGGACCTCACCCTGGTCTACATCCCGGCGCTGGGCGTCGAACGGGAGATGACCGCCGCATCCGTCGGCGCGTTGCTCACCATCCGGGCGGTCGCGTCGATGGCGTCCAGACTGTTCCTCGGTCGTGCGGCCGCGCGCATCGGGCGAGCCCGGCTGATGGGGGTAAGCATCGCCATGGCCGCCATCTCGTTCCTGATCCTCGCCACCCCCGTGCCCGAGTGGGCGATCTTCGCCACGATGGTCACCCTCGGCCTCGGCCTCGGGGTCGGACAGCCGCTGACCATGTCCTGGGTGACGGAGCAGGTCCCACCCGGGCGTCGGGGAACAGCCCTTGCGGTGCGCCTCGCCGGGAACCGGTTGAGCCAGGTCGTGCTCCCGTCCGCAGTCGGATCTCTCGGCAGCATCGCGAGCGCCGGCGCCGTGCTGGGAGTGACGGGCTTGCTGTTGGTCGGCACTTTGGTGCTGATCGGGACCGTGCGTTTCGATGAAGACCCCTAGCTCCGCCAGCGTGATGCGTATGCCGCCGGTCAGGGGACGAGGTTGGCCCTCACCCACTCGCGGAGCGTTGTCGTCCTGATTTCCTGACGGGCATTGTAGGTAGTTGCCTTATCCCAGGCAACACCGCGCCCCTGCGCGAAGGCGGCACGATACTTCCGCGTCATATCATGAGGGTCGTCGGCGAGTTCCTCCATGAGCTGAGATTCCGACCACACCCTCAGCGCGAACGGATGTCCGAGCGCGTCCCCGAGCGTCTCGGCGACCTCTCCGTAGGTTACGGTGTCGCCGGCGACGTAGACGATCTCATTCTGAATTCGAGGTTCAGCGAAGAGGATCTCTGCGGTGAGCGCACCGATATCCTCCGGCGTCGTCACGGTGACGGCGGTCTCTGCTGACCCGAGCGCGTTGACGGTACGACTGGGTAGATCAACCATCCCCGAGCCGGGCTCAAAGAGGTAGTTCATGAACATGCCGGTCGAAATGATCACCCACTCGGTCTCTTCCTGCGACCGCAGGAGGTCTCGGACATCGAGCTGCGAGTCGAAGATATCCTGTGGGCTGCCGCGACCGATGACATCGAAGTCCACGCCGAACTGCCAAGGGAAGTACCGGGGTACTTTCGCCGCCAGTGCCGCGCGGGCGACCTTCATGGGAGCGTCAAGGCCCGCGGTGATCCCCGTGCATCCGATGACGGTGTCGTACCGGGTGAAGATGCTCACAAGCTCGTCGATCGTGTTCTGCACGAGGTCGCCGGGAACAATGCCTATCCCCAGATCGCGAATCTCGGCGAGATCGCGCTGCTTCGCCGGTGCCCCGGAATCGATGGTGGCGGAGCGGAGCAGAACGTCCACCGAGGAGCCTGGGACACCCATGGCGCGGCGCATGACGTTCCGCAGCACGGGCATGCCTAGCTCTCCTGCTCCGATTACGAGAATTTTCCTGGACTGGCCGTCCCACTCATGTCCTGACATCAATGCTCCTTTCCTTGCGTCTCGTGTGTCGAGGCGCCTGCATCCACAGAGCGTAAACTTTGACACTAGTGTCAAGGTCAAATCGGGATCGGTAGAGGAGAGTGAGCATGAAGATCAGCGAAGCCGCGGCCAAGGTCGGGGCACCTGCAAGGATGCTCCGGTACTACGAGCAGCAAGGCCTCATCGCGGCCTCGCGCTCAGGGAATGGATATCGCGACTACTCGGAGGAGCAGGTCGAGCATGCCCGCCACGTCCGGGCTCTGGTTGAAGCCGGTCTTTCGACACGCATGATCAAGATCGTCCTGGATATCGAGGCACCGCTCGAACGACAGCAGGCGGTTTCGTGCAGCCGTGCGTCAGCCGAGGACCTGGCCCGGGAGTTGCGTGTGGTCGAGAACCGCATCTCGTGCTTGGAGAAGAGCCGCGATGCCGTGATCCGCTACCTTCGAAGCTCGGAACATTCTGACGTGCTAGCCTCCTTCGCGCGATGAAGGAGATCATCCTGCAGATGCGAGCCGCATGATGCTCTCAGCAGATGTACACCTTGCGCAGGGTCTCGGTGACCGTCCACACGGTGCGTTGCCCTTCGGTCAGATACACGATCGATCCAGGACCGACTTCGATCGCGGTGAGCGGAGGCTCGACGAAGTCGATGCGCGCATGACCGGCCAGCACGACGAAAACTTCGTCGACCTCGATGTCCGATGCCGTGCCGGGCGTCATCTCCCAGATGCCGACCTCGATCTCACCGAGGGCAGCCAGCGCACGCGTGGCGGTCGTCGGCTGACCGAGCACTACCTCGTCGACAGGCAGCGGCTCGTGCACGAGCGGTAGTGCCGCGGCATCCACTCCCGCCCCGGCGGCGAGCAGGCTCACGAGTCGAATCCCATGCCGACGGCGTCGAGCGTCCGGAGGAAGAGGTTGCGCTTTCCCTCGTTGTGATCGGCGCGGTCCATCGCGGCGCGCACGAGGTTGATGCCGATCGCGGCGGCGGGCTCCGGAGGGAACGGGATGGGCTTCTCGCGCACCATCGCCAGCTCCGTGCGTTCGGTCTGCTCTCCCGAGAGTTCGTCGAGCATGACGTCGGCGGCGAACCGGGCGGCGCCGACGCCGAGCCCCGTGAAGCCGGTCGCGTAGGCGACCCGTCCCCGGCGGGCGGTGCCGAAGAAAGCGCAGAACCGGCTCGACGAGTCGATGGCGCCCGCCCAGCGGTGCGTGAAGCGCAGCCCTTCGAGCTGCGGGAACGTCGTGAAGAAGTGCGAGGCGAGTCTGCGGTGGCTCTCCATCCGGTCCTCGTACTCGGGGCGCACCTTGCCGCCGAAGTGGTACACGGCGTCGTAGCCGCCGAAGAGGATCCGGTTGTCGGCGGTGAGGCGGTAGTAGTGGAACTGGTTGGCGCTGTCTGCGAGGCCCTGGCGGTTCGACCAGCCGATCGACGTGAGCTGTTCGTCGCTCAGCGGTTCGCTCATCAGCACGTAGTCGTACACGGGGACGGTCATGAGCCGATTGCGCCTGAGGAGCGACGGGAAGACGTTCGTGGCGAGCGCGACGTCGTCGGCGATCACGCGTCCGCCGTCGCGGGTGACGACGGTCATCGGTCCCGTGCCGTCGCCCTCGATGCCTCGCACGAGCGAGTGCTCGAAGATCTCGACGCCCAGGTCGGCGGCGACCCGCGCGAGCTCGAGGCCGAGCTTCGCGGGATGCACGAGCGCCGTGGCATCGCGGTCCCACGCGCCGGCGAGGAAGGTCGGCGAATGCACTTCGGCCTGCACGGCCTCGCGGTCGAGGAAGCCGTCCTCCTCGCGGAGCCAGTCGACCTGATGAGGTTCGACGGCGAGCGTGATCGCGCCGGTGCGTTCGAAGTCGGCATCCATCCCGTATCGCTCCACGGTCCGGGCGATGCCGTCGAGGTTCTCGAGTCCGAGCTCCTCGAGTCGGTCAATCTCCTGCGGCCAGCGGGTCAGTCCGTTCTCGTGGCCGTGCGTGAGGCTCGCCTCGCAGAAGCCGCCGTTGCGGCCGGAGGCCGCCCACGCGATGCGCGACGCCTCGAGCAGCACGACCCGGCGCTGCGGGTCGCGCTCCTTCGCACGCACCGCGGTCCACAGTCCTGCGTACCCGCCGCCGACGATCACGAGATCGGCGGACACCGGGCCGGTGAGCGCCGGATGCGTCGGCCGCTCGACGTCGTCGAGCCAGAAGACGCTCAGCGCCGTCCCCTGCAGAGACGCGTCGATGACGGCATCCGAGGGGCGCTGGCGTTCGAAGACGGTGGTTCCCATGAATCTCTCCTTGTTTCCGGGCCGCGCGGTCAGCGCGTACCCCAGTTGTAGAGGTCTTTGTAGAGGCCGGCGTAGAGCAGGCTCTCGGTGTGGATGACGCCGGGGATGGTGCGGATGCGGGTGGCGATGAGGTCGAGCAGATGGGCGTCGCTCTCGCACACCGCTTCGACGAGGATGTCGTAGGTGCCGAGGGTCACGACCACGTAGGCGAGTTCGGTGATCTCCGTCAGCTGCTCTGCGACCGCACGGGGGTCGCCGGTGACGCGGATGCCGATCATCGACATGCGCTTGAAGCCGAGCTGCATCGGGTCGGTGACGGCGACGATCTGGATGATGCCCGCCTCCGTCATCCGCTGCACGCGCTGCCGGGCCGCGGCCTCGCTGAGCCCGACCTCGCGGCCGATCTCGGCGTAGGGGCGCCGGCCGTCCTCCTGCAGCAGCTCGACGATCCGCTTCGAGATGTCATCAAGGACTGGCTGTTTCGTTGCGGCACTCATGTGATGATATTGACAGCATCATCCAACATTCGCAACTGATTCCATTGCGTAGCCCCTGTAGAACTTCCGTATTCGCAATATTGTGGCTACTATGACCGTCATGGCCACAGAATCCCTGCAGAACTTCATCGGCGGTCGACGCGTTCCCGTGAACGGCGCAGGGCGGATGCCGCTGATCGACCCGGCGACGGAGGAGACGTACGGCGAGCTGCCCGTGTCGGACGCCTCCGACGTCGACGCCGCGTACGCCGCGGCCGCCGCCGCGTTTCCCGTCTGGCGCGACACGACCCCGGCCGACCGGCAGCTGGCCCTGTTCCGCATCGCCGACGAGATGCAGGCCCGCGCCGAGGAGTTCGCCGACCTGGAGTCGAAGGACACCGGCAAGCCGCGGGCCAGCCTCGTCGCCGACGAGATCCTGCAGTCCATCGACCAGCTGCGGTTCTTCGCCGGCGCCGCCCGCAGCCTCGAGGGCCGCGCCGCCGCCGAGTACCTCGCCGGCCACACCTCGTTCGTGCGCCGCGAGCCCATCGGCGTCATCGGCCAGGTCACGCCGTGGAACTACCCGCTCAACATGGCGGTGTGGAAGATCGCGCCAGCGCTCGCCGCCGGCAACACCGTGGTGCTGAAGCCCGCCGAATCGACCCCGCTGACCACGCTGTTGCTCGCCGAGATCGTGGCCGTGCACACGCCCGTCGGCACTCTGAACGTCGTGCTCGGCGACCGCGACACCGGGGTGGCGCTCGTCGAGCATCCGACGCCGCAGATGGTCGCGATCACCGGGTCGGTGCGGGCGGGCATGGCAGTGGCCCGCTCGGCCGCCGCCGACGTGAAGCGCGTGCACCTCGAACTCGGCGGCAAAGCGCCGGCGATCGTCTTCCCCGACGCCGACCTCGACAGGGCGGCCTCGGGCATCGTCACCGGCGCGTTCTTCAACGCCGGGCAGGACTGCACAGCCGCCACCCGCGTGCTCGTGCACTCCTCTGTGCACGACGAGTTCGTCGCGGCGCTGGTCGAGAAGACGAAAACGGATGCCCGCACCGGTGCACCGCATGAGGAGGGAGTCCTGTACGGGCCCCTCAGCAGCGCGGCCCAGCTCGCCCAGGTGCAGGGCTTCGTCGACCGGCTGCCGCCTCACGCCACGATCGAGACCGGCGGGCGTCACCAGGGAGACGCGGGCTACTTCTTCGAGGCCACCATCGTCTCGGGTCTGCACCAGGACGACGAGGCCGTGCAGAGCGAGATCTTCGGACCGGTGCTCACCGTGCAGGCCTTCGACACCGACGAGGAGGCGCTGGCGATGGCGAACGACGTCCCCTACGCTCTGGCCTCGTCGGTGTGGACGCGTGACCACACCAGGGCGATGCGCTTCTCCCGCGACCTCGACTTCGGGTGCGTGTGGATCAACACCCACATCCCGTTCGTGTCCGACATGCCGCACGGCGGCTTCAAGCACTCGGGCTACGGCAAGGACCTCTCGCAATACGGCTTCGACGACTACACCCGCATCAAGCACGTCATGACCGCGCTCGACTGAGCGCGACCCGCCGCCAGACGATCATGATTCGTTACGAGCCAGCCATCGACCTCGAGACGATCTCCGCGATCGACGTGCATGTGCACATCGAGGTCGACAGACACGGACGCACCTCGCTGCCTGATGACCTCTCGAGTGCCGCATCGGAGTACTTCTCTATTGACGGCCCGCGCCCGGACCTCGACTCGGTTGCGAAGTATTATCGGGAGCGCCGAATGGCAGCGGTCGTGTTCACGGTCGGCGCGACGACGCAGTTGGGACACACAGGCATCTTCAGCGAGGAAATCGCCGAGGGCGCAGCGCACAACAACGACGTCCTCATCCCTTTCGGATCGGTCGATCCACGCCTCGGCGCCGCGGCTGTGGATCGCGCACGCCGTTTGATCGACGACTACGGTGTGCGCGGCTTCAAGTTCCACCCCACTCTGCAGGGATTCGATCCGAGCGACGAAACGCATCACGCGCTTTACAGGCTCCTTGAGGGTGCCGGAGTGATCGCCCTCTTCCACACGGGACAAACCGGCATCGGCGCCGGACTCCGAGGAGGGCGCGGTCTGCGCCTGGGGCTCTCGAACCCGATGCTGCTCGACCCGGTGGCTGCGGACTTCCCCCGACCTACAGATCATCATGGCCCACCCGTCCGTGCCCTGGCAGGACGAGGCGCTGTCTGTAGCGACCCACAAGCCCAACACCTGGATCGACCTGTCCGGTTGGAGCCCCAAGTACTTCCCCGAGAACCTCGTGAGTCATGCCAACTCGCTTCTCCGTTCCCGCATCCTGTTCGGATCGGACTTCCCGCTCCTCACCCCCGAACGCTGGATGAGGGACGCCGAGAAGACCTCGCTCAAGCCCGAGGTGATGCCGGGGATCCTCAAGGACAACGCGGCGCGACTACTCGGTCTCGCAGACTGACACCGTCGGAAGGAGCACCATGACCACCACCGTCGCCTCCTGCTCTCCCTCGTCATCGGATTCCAGGCCTTCATCAAGCTGATGGCGAATTCTTCGACTGGCGATTCCGTCGTCGCCCGCGTACTCCGTGTCTTGGACACGTTCACACCCACTCGCACGGTCCAGACGCGCAGTGAGATCGGCCGTCGAGCGGGCCTCCCGAGCTCGACCGCCCATCGCATCGTGAACGACCTGGTCGAGAGCGGTGTGCTGGAACGCGACGAGCACAACGGCATGCGGGTGGGTGTGCGCCTGTGGGAGCTGGCGACTCGGTCGTCCGACGCGCTCCGTCTGCGTCAAGCTGCGTTGCCCTCGATGGAGCGGGTGCAGGCGCGGATCGGGGAGCACACCCAACTCGCCGTCAGGGAGGCCGACGAGGCGCTGTTCCTGGAACGCCTCAGTAGCCCCGAGTCCGGAGCGAACATCACCAAGATCGCCGGCCGCCTTCCCCTGCACGCATCATCCTCGGGATTGGTTCTGCTCGCGTTTGCAGATCGCGCGACTCGGGAGCGGGTTCTGAGCCTACCGATGAAGCGTCTGACGAAAAGCACGATCACGGAGAGTTCCGACCTGCGGAGGAAGCTCAATGAGGTCCGCAGTGTCGGGTTCAGCATCGCTCCCGGTTACGTCGAAGAGGTCTCCACAGGTGTCGCAGTGCCCATCCGCGGCGAGCGCGGTGTCATCGCTGCGCTTTCGGTGGTCCTGCCCCGCGACTCCCCTACGGAAGGCCCGTTGGTGGCGATCATTCAAGCCGCGCGAGACATCGAACGCGCGCTCGGCGCTCATCGGCAGCGATCGATCGGATCCCCATTGAATGGGAATCTCGGTGGTGTAGCGCCCCGCTGATTGGAGACTGAGACGGGCCCGCAGGCCTCGAGAATCACGTCAGAGGAGACGACATGCCCGCTCCCAGCCGCACCCGGGTCGCCATCATCGGCGCAGGCCCCGCAGGCCTCCTTCTCTCGCACCTGCTCTCGAGCGCCGGGATCGAGTCGATCGTCATCGATTCCCGCACCCGCGAGGAGATCGAGTCGACCATTCGCGCGGGGATCCTCGAGCAGGGCACTGTCGAGCTTTTCGAGCAGACCGGCGCCTCGACGCGGGCGCGCGCCGAGGGGCACCGTCACGAGGGCATCGAGCTCCGCTTCGCGGGCGAAGGACACCGCATCGACTTCGCGGGGCTGACCGGACGTGCCGTATGGCTGTATCCGCAGCACGAGGCACTGAAGGACCTCATCGCCGCGCGCCTCGCCGACGGTCAGGACCTCCGCTTCGGGGTCACGGCGAAGTCGGTGGAGGATGCCGAGGGCGACCGCCCTCGTGTCGTCGCCACGGACGCGGCCGGCGAGCGGTTCGAGATCGAGGCCGATTTCGTCGTGGGCGCGGATGGCTCGCGCAGCGTCGCACGCGCAGCCGTCACCGGCTCGCGCTCGGGCGGATACTTCCGCGAGTACCCGTTCGCCTGGTTCGGCATTCTCTGCGAGGCACCGCCGAGCGCGGACGAGCTGATCTACTCCAACTCCCCCGACGGCTTCGCGCTCATCAGCCAGCGCAGCGACACGGTGCAGCGCATGTACTTCCAGTGCGATCCCGACGACGACCCCATGGCCTACAGCGAAGCGCAGCTGTGGGAGGAGCTGCAGAAGCGGGTGCCCGGCACCACCCTCATCGAGGGCCGCATCTTCCAGCGCGACATCCTGCGGTTCCGCAGCTTCGTGGCACACCACCTGCTGAGGGGGCGCGTCGCCCTCATCGGCGACGCCGCCCACACCGTGCCGCCCAGCGGGGCGAAGGGCATGAACCTCGCGGTCGCCGACGTGGTCATCCTCGCGAAGGCGCTCCGCGCCCTGCTTCTCGAGAACGACTCCCGTCTCATCGAGGCGTTCCCCGAGACCGCGCGACAGCGCATCTGGAAAGCGCAGCAGTTCTCGTGGTGGATGACGAGCCTGCTGCATGTCGCCCCGGACGCGACCGACTTCGACCGCCTGCGCCAACTCGGCGAACTGCGCACGGTCGTGGAGTCCGAGGCCGGACGCACCTACCTCGCCGAGGCGTATACGGGATGGCCGCTCGCCGGTCTCTGAGCGGGTGCCTCTGCTGCGCCGGCCTCGGCCGGCGCAGCAGGCGGCGTCGTCACGAGGCGGATGCCGCGTGGAAGCTGTGCGCGATCGCGATCGCCGAGGCCTCCGGCGAGGCGAAGAACTCGAGGACCGCACGGGCCGCCCCCGGATCATTAGAGCTCCGCGAGACGGCACCCGAGAACACGGTGTCGATCGCGCAGTCGTCGGGGAGCACCCCGGTCACCCGGATGCCCGGCTGGCCCACGAGCTCGCTGAGCTGCTGGAAGCCCAGATCGACAGATCCCTGCGCCAGCAGCTGCGCCACCGGCACGCCGGGGTGGGCCTGCAGGAGCTTGGGGCCGACGGCATCCGTGAGACCCCATGCCCGGATCATCTCGAGCAGCGCCGTACCGCTCGGCCCTGTCGAGTACCCGACCCTCGCCGCTGAGCGCAGCGCGTCGCGCACGCCGGCCGCATCCGCGAAGGCGGCTTCGTCCGGCCGCTCGGCTCGACCGGCGCCGCCTGCGGTCACGGCGACCGCCACCTGCGAGATCACGAGCGGTGTGAGCGAGTCGTCGTCGACATGCCCCTGGGCGGCGAGGGCGGAAAGGGCTCCGGCGGCGAGGAAGACGAGGTCGAATCCCTCGCCCTCGGCGACGCGTCGGGCGGCCTCGACCCCTCCCGTCGACTCGATGTGCACGCGCGGGAGACCCACCTCGGCCGCGGCGACCGTGAGATCGGCGAGCAGATGCCGGGTGGCCATCGACGACACGGCTCTCATGCGGCCTCGAAGGTCTCGGTGTCGACGTCCGCAGCGGGACCCGGCGCGTACCGCGGTCCGGAGACGGTGTCGGTGCCGATGAGCCGTCCCGCCCTGCGCAGGATCTCCGGCGGCACCTCGACGTCGACGGCGGCGAGATCCTCGCGCAGATGCGTCGGATCCGTCGTGCCGGGGATCGCGACGACGTGCTCTCCGCGCGAGAGCACCCACGCGAGGGCGAGCTGCGCGGGAGTGCACCCGGCCTCGTCGGCGAGCGCGTGCCAGTCCGGAAGCAGCGCGGCGTTGATGGGCCAGTGCTCGGGCTGGAAGCGGGGCATGGAGCGACGGATGTCGTTCGACGCCAGGTGCGCCGGGTCCGACACCCCGCGGCTCAGGAAGCCGCGGGCGACGGGCGAGAAGGCGACGAACGCCACGCCGGACTCGCGGGTGGCGTCGAGCATGCCGAGTTCGGGGTTCCGACTCCAGAGCGAGTACTCGTTCTGCACGGCGGCGATCGGAGCAGTCCGCTGCGCCTCTCGAAGACGCGCGACCGACACCTCCGAGAGCCCGATCGCGCCGATCCTGCCGTCATCGACGAGCTCCGCCAGCGCGCCGACGCTCTCGCCGATCGGCACCGAGCGGTCCCAGCGGTGCAGATAGTAGAGGTCGATGCGGTCCACGCCGAGGCGACGCAGCGATTCGTCGACCTGGGTGCGCAGGGTGTCGGGGCGTCCGTCGATCGTGCGCACGCCGTCAACGAGCGCCATCCCGCCCTTGCTCGCGAGCAGCACCTCGTCGCGCCGACCGGCGACCGCCCTCCCGACGAGCTCCTCGTTGCGACCGCCGCCGTACAGGGTCGCGGTGTCGAGCATCCCCACTCCCGCGTCGAGCGCCGCACACAGCAGAGCCAGGCCGTCCGCGTCCGACGGGGGCACTCCGTAGGCGTGGCTCAGCGACATGCAGCCGAGGCCGATGCGGGGCAGGATCACGCGAGCTGCTCCTCCAGCGCGCCGAGCACGCGGTAGCAGTCGATGACCTGACGCAGCGACGAGTTCGGCTCGCGTCCTTCGCGGATCGCGGCGACGAACTCGCGGTCCTGCAGCTCGATGCCGTTGAAGCTCACGGCCACCTGCGACACGTCGATCTGCTGATCCCTGCCGTCGTAGAGGTCGTCGTAGCGGGCGACGTACGTGGCGGTGTCTCCGATGTAGCGGAAGAACGTGCCGAAGGGCCCGTCGTTGTTGAACGACAGCGACAGCGTGCAGATTGCCCCGGTCTCGCTCTTCAGCTGGATCGACATGTCCATCGCGATGCCGAGCTCGGGGTGGATCGGGCCCTGGATCGCGTGCGCCTGCACGATGCGCCCCGCCTGGTAAGCGAAGAGGTCGACGGTGTGGGCCGCGTGATGCCAGAGGAGGTGGTCGGTCCACGAGCGCGCCTCGCCCTTGGCGTTCGTGTTCGTGCGGCGGAAGAAGTACGTCTGCACGTCCATCTGCTGCACGGCGAACTCGCCGGCGGCGATGCGCTCGTGCACCAGCTGGTGGGAGGGGTTGAACCGCCGCGTGTGGCCGACCATTGCGACGCGGTCCGAGGCCTCGGCCACGGCGAGGGTGGCCTCGGCGTCGGCCAGCGAGTCCGCGAGCGGGATCTCGACCTGCACGTGCTTGCCGGCCGCGAGCACCGCCTGGGTCTGTGCGGCGTGCAGTCCGGTGGGAGTCGCGAGGATCACGGCGTCCACGTCGTCGCGCTCGAACACGGCATCCAGCCCCACGACGGCGGTCGCGACGCCGTACTGCGCGGCGACGGCATCCGCCTTCTCCTGCGAAGTCGCGCTGACGACCGTCACCTCCGCGTCCTCGATGTTCGCGAGGCCGTCGAGGTGCTTCATGCCGAAGGCGCCGTTGGCGCCGACAACCGCGATTCGGATCTTGTCTGTCATGCGGGTTTCCTCCCGGGGCTCCGGTTCAGGACGTCAGGCGTTCGACAGCGCTGCCGTCGCCTCGGGCTCGCTCGAGCCCTCGGGCGCGGAGCTGCGCGTCGGCACGGCCGCATCGGCGTCGTCTTCGGCGAGGGCGGGCGTGCGGACCGGGTTCGACAGGACGAGGTGTCCGACCGCGGTGTTCGACGCGGGGACGTGATAGAACCGGTGGCCCACCTCGGGAGCCTCGCCGCCGAACTGGTCGTCCATCGCGCCGCGGGCGATGAGCCAGTCGACGAGCTCGATCCCCTCAGAGCCCGCCTCGTCGACGTACTCCATGTGAGGCCACTCCGTGAGTCCGAGCGGGTCCGCGATCAGGTGGTCGAGGAACGCGTTGTCCCACTCCTTGTTGATGAGTCCGGCGCGCGGCCCCTGCAGCTGGTGGCTCATGCCGCCGGTTCCCCAGATCTGCACGTTCAGCTCTTCGCCGTCCCACTTGTCGATCGCGCGGCGCAGAGCCTTGCCCAGCTCGTAGCAGCGTCGGCCGGACGGCACCGGGTACTGCACGACGTTCACGGCGAGCGGGATGACTCGGACCGGCCACTCCTCGACCTCGCCGTACACGAGGGACAGCGGCACGGTCAGGCCGTGGTCGACGACCATCTCGTTGACGAGGGTGAGGTCGAAGTCGTCCTGGATGATCGACTGCGCGAGGTGCGCGGCGAACTCCGGGTAGCCCTTCACATCCGGAACGGGACGAGGACCATAACCCTCGTCGGCGACCGGGTACTCGTCACCCGTGCCGAGGACGAAGGTGGGGATGATCGAGGCGTCGAAGGCCGTGGCGTGGTCGTTGTACACGAGGATCACGACATCGGGGGTGTTCTCCTTCGCCCATGTGCGGGTCCACCGGTAGCCGTCGAAGACCTTCTTCCAGTACGGCTCCTCCGTCTTGCCGAGATCCATCGCCGCACCGATCGCCGGGACGTGCGACGTGAACAGCGCCGAGGTGTAGCGGGCGGGGGCGTCCGGCCGGACGGCGGTCGCCTTCTCGGTCGACCGGGGCGTCCATCCGTCGAGGTCCTTCAGGCGGTTGCCCTCGGGGCGACGGCCGCCGGCGACCATCATGTCCCGGTACGCGGCCTCCGACATCCCGGTCATCGAGCCCGCCATCTGCTGGAAGCTGAGTCCGTGGGTCGCGCCGATCTTGCTGAGGAAGTAGATGTTCCCTCCCTCGGCGATCATGGTGTTAAGGTCCATGTCGAGCACCGCCTGGCGCTGCACCGGGTTCAGCGGCCACTCGTCGAGGTACGCCTCCTGATCCGCGAGGAACCGCTCCCGGTTCTCGGGCTTCATCAGCGACATCGAGAACTGGTTGAGGTGGTATCCCTTGCGCGCCTGCTCGGCGTCGTAGATCGTCGTGCCGGGGACGTCCTTGTACGGCTTGTCGAGTGCCATGGTCATTCTCCTTCTGGCCAGTACAGCCGCCGCGGGTTGTCGACGAGCAGCTGCCGCTGCAGGTCGGCGGTCGGGGCGATCTGCGGGATGTAGTCGACCAGGAGCCCGTCGTCGGGCATGTGGTCCTTGAGATTGGGGTGGGGCCAGTCGGTGCCCCACAGCACGCGGTCGGGGAACTCCTCGACCACGCGACGGGCGAAGGGCACGACGTCGGTGTACGCGTGCTGCTCGCCGTGCAGAGCGCGTGGACCGTCGATGCTGAGCCGCTCGGGGCACGACACCTTGGTCCACACGCGGGGGTTCTCGCGCAGGAAGCTCAGGAACAGCTCGAACTCCGGGCCGTCCGGATCCTTCGAGACATCGGGGCGACCCATGTGGTCGACGACGATATCCGTCGGGATGCCGGAGAAGAAGTCGTACAGCTCGGGGAGGTCGTCGGCTTCGAAGTAGATCACGACGTGCCAGCCGAGCGGCGCGACCTTCGCGACGATGTCTTCGAGCGAGTCGGTCGGCACCCGGTCGACCAGGCGCTTGACGAAGTTGAAGCGCACGCCGCGCACACCCGCCTCGTGCAGCTCGGCGAGCTCTTCGTCGGTCACATCGCGCCGCACGGTCGCGACGCCCCGGGCGCGGCCCTCGCTGCGGCGGAGGGCATCGAGGAGTGCGCTGTTGTCGGCGCCGTGGCAGGTGGCCTGCACGATCACGTTGCGGTCGAAGCCGAGGTGGTCCCGCAGGGCGAACAGCTGCTCCGCCGACGCATCGCACGGTGTGTACTTGCGTTCCGGCGCGTAGGGGAACTCAGCCCCCGGCCCGAACACATGGCAATGCGCGTCCACCGCACCCTCCGGCACCTGGAACATCGGCGTGCTGGGGCCGTCGTACCAGTCCAGCCATCCGGCGGTCTTCTCGAAGCCGCCGCTCGTGTCTCCGTGCGACACGTCAGTCCTCCCGGTACTCGAGGCCGGCGGCGGCGAGCTTCTCGCGCATGCCGTAGATGTCGAGGCCGAGCATGCCCTCGCGGAACTTCTCGCGCTTGGCCTCTTCGTTGTCCTCGCGTGCGCGGCTCGCGTCGGCGACCGCTCCGACCAGCGCGCGCGGCACCACGACGACGCCGTCGACGTCGGCCACGACGACATCACCCGGGTTGACCAGGGCATTGGCGACCACCACCGGGACGTTCACCGAGCCGAGCGTCGCCTTGACCGTCCCCTTGGAGTGGATCGCCCGCGAGAACACGGGGAAGTTCATCCGCTCAAGGTCGGCGACGTCTCGAACTCCGCCGTCGATCACGAGCCCCTTGCACCCGCGCGCGGTGAGCGAGGTTGCGAGCAGCTCGCCGAAGAAGCCGTCCTCGCTCTCCGTCGTACAGCCCGCGACGAGGACATCACCCGCGCTCACATGCTCCGCCGCGACGTGGAACATCCAGTTGTCACCTGGCTGCAGGAGCACGGTCACCGCGACGCCGCACAGCTTCGCTTCGGGATATACCGGACGGATGTAGGGGCGGAGAAGCCCGACCCTGCCCATCGCCTCATGAATGGTGGCGACGCCGAACTGGGAGATCCGCTCGACGTCGTCAGGATCGGGTCGCTCGATGTTCGTGTGGACGATACCGAGGTCGTTCAGGCGCATGGCGTACCTTTCAGAGCCCGCGGGCGGTCAGTGCTCGGTCGAGCCGCGGGTAGACCCGGCGGGCGTTGCCCTCGAAGACGGCGAAGCGCTCGATATCGGTCAGATTCGGCGTCGCGTCGACATAGCGCCTCGTGTCATCGAAATAATGGCCGGTGCGCGGGTCGATGTCGCGCACGGCACCGATCATCTCGCTGGCAAACAGGATGTTCCTCGTCGGAATGACTTCGGCCAGCAGATCGATCCCCGACTGGTGGTAGACACACGTGTCGAAGAACACGTTGCCCAGAAGATGCTCCTCGAGCTCCGGCTTCCCCAGTGCCATGGCCAGTCCACGAAAGCGACCCCAGTGATACGGGACCGCTCCGCCGCCGTGCGGGATCACGAACTTGAGGTCGGGGAAGTCGCGGAACAGATCGCCTTTGAGTAGTTGCATGAAGGCAGTGGTATCGGCACCGAGATAGTGGTCGCCGGTTGTGTGGAATACCGGCTTGCAAGACGTGCTGACGTGGATCATGGCCGGCAGCTCGTACTCCACGAGCTTCTCGTAGATCGGGTACCAGGATCGATCCGTGAGCGCGGGAGCCGTCCACAGCCCGCCGGCCGGGTCGGGGTTGAGATTGACCGTGACGACGCCGAGCTCTTCGACCGCACGCGTAATCTCGGCGACGCTCGTCGCGGGATCAGCCCCTGGGGATTGCGGGAGCATCGCGCCGGGGAGGAACCGGTCAGGGAAAAGCTCGCTCACCCGGGCGCACAGGTCATTGCAGATGCGCGCCCAGGTCTCGCTCACATTCAGATCGCCGATGTGGTGCGCCATGAAGGACGCGCGAGGGCTGAACAGGGTGAGGTCGCTGCCGCGGTCGTTCATCAGGCGAAGCTGGTTCGCCTCGATCGTCTCGCGGATATCGTCGTCGTCGATGCGGAGAGCAGCCGGATCGGGGGATTCTCCGTCGCCGTTCGTGAATGCGATCTGCAGATCCCGCCACGCACCGAGTTGAGCGGGGGCTGTCGTGTAGTGCCCGTGTACATCGATGATCACGGCGTGTCGTCCTTCTCACTGGAGGTGTGAATACTTCGAACGTAGATCGCCGCCGCTCAGCAGTCCAATAGATGCGTGCCGCCACCCGCATAGATAGGGTCTATTCGTGGACATCGTCGATCTGAACCAGCTACGCACCTTCGTCGTGCTCTACGAAATGCGCAGCGTGACCGCCGCGGCCGCGCGGCTTCATGTGACGCAGCCGACGGTGAGCTATACGCTGCGCCGTCTGCGGGAGCGCTTCGAGGATGACCTCTTCCGACGCGAGGGGCACGACATGGTCCCGACAGCCAGGGCGACAGCCCTCTTCGTGCCGTTGCACGAAGCACTCGCGCAGATCGACTCCGCGGTGGGCGACCCCCGTACGTTCGAGCCCGCAGGCTTTCGCGGAGAGCTCGTCATGGGGCTCACGTCCATCGGCGAACAGACGTTTCTCCCGCCGGTGATGGCCGCCCTGGCTCGACAAGGGTCTCGCCCCCACCTGAAGGTCGAACGACTAGACGCGGACCACGTGGAAGATGGACTCACCCGAGGCAAGATCGACCTCGCCATGACCGTCTCGATGGTCGGCAGCCCACGGCTGTGGCGCACGCACGTGCGCGCCGTGGAGTACGTCGCGCTCTCCTCGACGCGCCACCCCTTACCACCGACTGCTCCTGACATGTTCGACGGCCGACACTTCATCCGAGTGTCCGCCCGCGGGGGTCATGTCTTCCCGCTGCAGGCGTTGATCGAGCACGGACTGATGTCGCAGGTATCGCTCACCGTGGAGGAATACGCCACCGTACCCGCCGTGGTTCAGACGACCGACCTGGTGGTTTTGCTGCCGCGGCACGTCGCCGAGGTCTTCCGCGGATGGTTCCCTGACCTCGACATCACTGACCTCCCGTGGCCAGGACAGAGCACACCGGTTTCGCTGTACACCAGACGGGAGGCAGCACTATCCCCCGCGCAGAAATGGTTCCGGGAGCTCGTACGCGAGGCAGTGAGCACAGAGGAGTATCGACGCGCGCCGGCGGACGCCCTCTAAGGCTGCCGCTTTCGACCCCAACTCGCCTTCGTGGGGGCGAACGGACTCCGCACGTGGATCGACCAGGTCGAGTGCGGGTGTATCGAGAGAATCGCCTGCTCGTACCACGCGCGGGCATCCGGGTCGAGAGCAGCCAGGACGGCGTCCTTATCCACGTCATCCTCTGGTCGTGGTCGAAGCGCCTTCCACACGAGCTGCACCTCGGGAGCACCGGTGGGAACGCCGCCGATGTCGCGGACGGCACGATCCCACGGCAGCTGGAGCCGGGGGTCGCGCTTGTATACCCAAGCACGCTCCCCGCCGTCCTCGACGTTCACCTGGAGCACCCATTCCGTCGAAGAGTCATTCAAGATCTTCACACGATGAACGTCAGCGTCTTCGGGGACATCCCGGAAGAGGAGATGATCACAGTCATCGCCGATCGCCGCCCACGCGCTGAAGCGATCCGGCAGAGCTCGCACCAAAGCGGGCAGATCGTCACGGATAACGCTGATGTCGACGTCACCGCGCTTTCTGATCTCGCGCCCGACCCACCGGTCGAGAGCCACCCCTCCTGACAGCCACCACCGGATTCCCGCCGCGGACAGCAGATCGACGATCTCGCCCGCTGCGAGCGGTCGCCAAGGGGCGTCGGAGTGCGGGGTGGAGTCAGCCATGCGTCGAGAATAGGGCAAGAGCGGTGCCTTGTGATGAGCGGTCGGCGTCTATTCTCGGCAGGTGGTCAGCGACCGGACACCCTGCCGAAGAGCTGCGCGATCCCCGCGATCACCACGGGTCGAGCGGCGACAACGCCACCGCCCATCACCGCGAGCGACGCCAAGAACAGCCCGAGGCCGAGCCAGCTCGCCGAGTCGTCGGCTGCGTAGATGTGGTTGAGGTTGCGCAGAGCCCCTGTCGCGAGGACGAGATCCCCGGGAATGATCTCGATTTCGAGGGCCCGGATCTCGGCGATGTCCTTCTGCTTCGACGACGATGCGGAACCGATGGCGGCTGGACGAAGCAGCACATTCACGGAGGCCCCGGGCACATCAGCCGCCCGGCGGGCGACGTTGCGCAGAACCGGCATCCCCAACTCCCCCGCTCCGATAACGAGGATCTTCCGCGATGATCCTTCCCGGTCTTGCGTGGTCATGTGCGTTCCATCCTCGGCGTCCCGCAGGTCGGTGCCGAGTTCAGATACGAGCGTAAACCTTGACATCATTGTCAAGGTTTAATCTCGTCGATAGAGTGCTTGTGGGGTTCTCGGGAGAGCGACGGCGAACCCCGCGCATCAGCCCGGGTGCAGCTCAGTCACCACTAGCTCCGTAGGCGCAGCGTCACGGTCCCAGAGGCCTGCGAAGGACTCCGCCAGAATGCCTTCGATGCCGGCTAGGGATCTGACGCGGAACACCGCGCCGAACGACCTGACCTCGCCGTGATCATTCAACCCGTGCGCTCGAAGACCATGGTCGACAGCAAGCATCCAGGTCTCCGCTGCCGACTTGAGGGCGGCGTAGTTCGCAGAACCGCCAGTCGGGCGGGAGACGACGACGGAAGAGACGATCGCCGTGCGACCGGCCGAGGACAGTCTCAGATCAGTGTCGAACGCTCGCGACACATGCCTCAGGGCACTGAGACTCGACTCCAACGATCTGTACGCCTCGTCGGTCTGCCCGGCAAGACCACCGCCCCCGCTCCAACCGCCGACGAGATGGAGCACCCCGTCGACCGGCCCCCACGTGTCGAAGACTCGCTTGCGTAGCTCTGCGACCGATTCCTCGTTCGTGAGGTCAGCCCGCTGTACGTGCGCGTGCGGGAGTTCGTCTCGGCATCGAGCCAGCTTCCCCGCATCCCGACCAACGATGATCACTTGTGCGCCGCGGTCGAGAAGCGCCTTCGCGGAGGCGAATCCCGAAGCGGAGGTGCCCCCGGCGAGCAGCACGAGCCTGCCGGAAACGGGATGTTCGAGAGCGGTCTTCATCTGAGTTCCTCGTTCGTTCAATGCGACCCGCTTCTGCGGAGCGTTCTAGGAATCAGCCGCGGCGCCTTGCCGAAGTGCAGGAACCTGTCGAAGCGCAGGAACGCCATCTCCGCTCCGCTCCTGTGCGACCAGCAACGCATCGACCACGAACGCGGCTCCCGTGGCCGGTTCGATGATCAGTGGGTTGAGGTCGCCCGCAGCGAGGGTGTCTTTCAGATCGTCTGCCATCCACGAGAGCTTCACGAGGAGGTTGACGACGGATCCGACGTCAACGACGGGATGAAGGTTCCGGAACCCATCAAGGAGCTGTGAGAGTCGAGTACCGTCGAGTAGTCGGTGCGCTGACTCCGGCGAGAGGGGCGCGATCGCGTACTCCACGTCGTCGAGTAGCTCGACCAGCACTCCGCCTATGCCGATTCCTACAGCCACGCCGATGTCAGGGTCCGAGACGAAGCCGAGGAACGCTTCGATGCCCGCAGGGATCTGTCTCTGCACCTCGATGCCGCGAATATCAGCATCGGGTCGATGGCGATGCACGGATTCGAGAATCGCCGCCCACGCATCGCGCAGTTGCCCCTCGTCCTGCAGGCCCAGCGCCACGCCACCGACATCTGAACGATGGGTGATGTCGGGAGAGTCGATCTTGGCCACGACCGGGTATCCGTTGCGCTCGCACCACCGGACCGCCTCGTCCACATCGCCGAACGAGTGCGAACTGACGGGACTGATCCCGTAGGCACCGAGAACCCGTCGCATGGAGTCCCGGTCGAGCACGCCCGAGGTGCGGGCGAGAGAGTCGCGGATCTCTTCAACGATCGCAATGCTGGGAACCGACGATGGGCGGTCGAGCAGGCGCGGGCCTTGTCCCGAAACCCGAGCGGCTGCGCGGACGGCCGTCAAGGCGTTGCGGAGACCCCGGAGCACCGGGATGCTCGCGTCGGTCGCCGGCACCCGCACTGGATGCACCGTCATCGAGGAGCTGGAGGCGAGGAGCACGGGCACGTCGGCCTCAGCATTCAGAAGCGTGAAGGCGTCGACGATGTCGTCTTCGTACTCCAACTCGATCGCAGACAGGCTCGACTGCGCGTCGATGACGCCGAGTACGACGTCCACGCCATCGTCCTCACTGACGATCTGCAGGGTACGGCGGAACGTCTCGTCGTCCGCGTCCGCGCTCCCCCACGCATCGAGCGGGTTGATCGCGTGCATGTCCGGAAGGACTTCCTCGAGTCGCCGCTGCGTCTCCGGCGAGAACCGCGCCAAAGTCGCGCCCACCTGTTCCGCCAGATCGGCTGCCAGGGCCGCCTGCCCCCCGGAGAGAGTGACAATCGCGGTCCGCCCTGCTCCGATGGCTTGCCAGTCGACGCGGGCGAGCAGATCGATTGCGGCTGCCAACTCGTCATAGTCCGCCAGGAGGGGCACGCCGATCTGCTCCATGTAGGCGTCGATGACCGTTCGGTTGCTGAGCATCGCTCCGGTGTGCGCGAGAGTCGCCGCCCGCCCTGAGTCGGACGAACCCACCTTCAACGCCACGACCGGCTTACCGGCCTCCCGTGCGGCTTCGACGGCCCGCGCCAGGCCGTCGGAGTCGTACACCGACTCCAGGATGAGTGCGATGACGCCTGTTCTGGAGTCCTCTGCGAGATATCGCACGTAGTCGGCGGTGGTCAGGGCCGCTTCGTTTCCGGTCGACACGATGTGGGAGAAGCCGACGCCGCTCGTCGACCGCGCGACGAAGATCGCCCCCGACCCCGACTGCGAGACGATGGCGACGTTTCCGGCGGGAAGGTCAGCCAGGATCCCCTCGTCCGCCCACAGCATCGTACGGTCGTGCACGTTGATCAGTCCCATGCAGTTCGGCCCATGGATGTGCATGCCGGAGTCGCGCGAGAAGTCTTTGATCGCCCGGATCTCGTCGGGGGTGAAGCCCACACTCATCACGAGTCCTGCCGTGACACCGACAGCGGCGAGGTCATGCAACGCAGGGAGCACGGCGCCTGCGCGAAGAGTCACGACGGCGAGGTCGGCGCCGGCCGCCTCGCTCACGTCTGAAAGCGCCTCGATCCCCTCGATCGTGCCACCAGTCCGGCTGAGGACATCGATCCGGCCCGTGAACCCCCCATTACGGAGGTTGCGGAGCACCTGGTTCCCGGTCGCGTCGGTCCGGGTCGAAGACGCGCCGACGACAACGACTCGCCTCGGGGAGACGAGTGTGATCAGCGGGATGAGATCGGCGAGCGACATGAGAACTCCTTTTATGTAGCACTAACTATATAAAAAACGCGAGGACGCGTCCAGCGACGGTGCCAAAGACCGAGCGGTGGTCAGCCCGGCCGCTCCGGGCCGACCACCGCTCAACTCACAGGCGCCTAGTCGGCGCTCCCGATGAAGGACAGTGAAGGAAGGTTGACGTACACCGAAGAGGTGATCACGCCGCCCAGACGATCGCTGACGAAGTTCACCTGGTAGGGATTGACGATGGAGATCGTCGCGGCACGCTCCTCGAAGCGATCCTGGATGTCGAGGGTGATCTCGGTGCGGCGCTTCTCGTCAAGTTCGCCGACGGCCTCACCGAACAGTCCCGCGAGCTTCTCGTCCACGTAGCCATCCCAGTTGTAGAGGCCGTCGGGCAGGTAGTAGTAGCGGATCGAGGCGAGCGGCTCCTGCACGATGTCGCCACTGCTGCTCAGAAGCAGGTCGCTGTCCCCACGCACGGACGGGTCGTACATCGCCTGGGCGTACTCAAGCGGCTGGAGCGCCCTGATCGAGACGCTAAGGCCCGCGGCCTCCGCCTGGGCCTGAACGAGCTGGCCGAGCTGAGAAGCCGTCTCGTCTCCGCTCGCCACGATCAACTCGATCTTCTGCCCCTCGGCTCCGGCCTCCTGCACCAGCCGCTTCGCCTTCTCCGGGTCGTAGCCGCGTTCGTCCGCGATCACGGACGTCCGCTTCTGCGTGCTCTCACGCACGGAGGCCGGCCACGAGTTGGGGCTGATCGCGGTGCTCCACGACCGGGCGGCACCGTGGAAGACCGTCTTCGCGATCGCGTCCCTGTCGATCATCTGTTGGAACGCCTGCCGCAGCGTGGCGTCGGTCGCGAGGATGCTGTCGGGGCTCGCAACACGGAGAGACCAGATCGTCGTGGTGTCGCCGTAGTACAGAGACCCGGTGTCGACGGCCTCCAAGGCAGGGATCGACGACGCGGGAATCTCCCATCCGCCATCGACTTCGCCGGTCGCCATCGCCTGAGTGAGCGCACTCGTATCGGTGATGAAGGTGAGGCGGACGTCGTCCACCTTTGCCGCTCGTTCTTCGTTCCAGTAGTTCTCATTCTTGACGAGCTGGATGTCGGTGCCGACGTTCCACTGGGAGATCTCGAACGGGCCGGAACACATCAAGCCGCCGTCGGGGGTGCCGAGCGCCTCCCCGGCCTTCTCGCTGAACGCCTTCTCCATGACGACACCCCCGACGCCGACCATCGTTGGCAGGAAGGTGGCATCGGGGGCACTGAAGTCGATCGCGACCTCCGTGTCGGAGATGGCCGAGATCGACGCCACGTTGGCGAACGTCGGCGCGAGGTAGGACGGCGGCGACGCCGCCCGGTTGAGGCTGTAAGCGATGTCCTCGGTCGTCAGCGGCGTCCCATCCCAGAACGTCGCGTCCGCACGGAGGGTGAACACCGCCCTCAGCGGGGACTCCTGGGTCACGGACGCGAGGCCGGGCACGATCGCCCCCGACTCGTCCACGGAGAGCAGGGAGTCGCAGACGCTGGTGACGACGGCCATCGCCGAATAGGTCGGGACGTTCGGCGGGTCCAGAGTGGCGGGCTCTCCGGACCCGAGGTTCCAGGTGATCGAGTCGACAGGCCCGTCCCCTCCCGGGGATCTGAGCACCGTCTTCACAGCGGCGTCCGGCGTCGTGTCCGGCGTCACCGCCGTACATCCGACCACCGAGCTCGCGGTCGCGATGCTGACGGCGGCGGCGAGTGCGGCCCTGCGCAGGGTCCGGCGCGATCGGTTCATATCGTGCTTCCTCTCGACGTTCATCGCAGAGCCCTCGGGACGGACTCCGGTTCCGTCATTGAACCGCAGATCGACCTTAATGTGGTGACTTTTATATAACGATCGCTCCGTCACGCGCATCCATGGCAATTTGAAAAATCTTCTTGCAAATGTCCATCTATTGATACACACTGTGACTACTCGTACCAATTATGTGACAGGAGATGTTGTGAACACCATCGTCAGCACTGCAGAGACCACCCTCCTCGAGCGCGTGACCGAGATCTTCCCCCTGGTCCGCGATGCCGAGGAGATCATCGAGAACGAGCGGAGGATGCCTGCAGAGATCACCGACGCCCTCTACGAGTGCGGGATGTACCGCGCGTTCCTCCCGAAAGAGCTGGGTGGGTTGGAAGCGCACCCCGTCGAATGGCTCGAAGCCGTCGAGGCTCTCTCCCACGTGAACGGCTCCGCCGGTTGGCTCTGCATGCTGCACACGGGGCAGACCTGGGCCGGGAAGGATGCGATGCGACGCATCCTCGAGGACGAACGATGGATCATCGCAGGCAACGGAGGCCGCGCCGGCGGGGTTGCGCGCGCCGTGGAAGGAGGCTACTGGGTATCAGGACGCTGGCCGTTCTCGAGTGGTTCCCCGGAAGCTACCCATCTCTTCGGCCTGTGCGTGCTCCACGACGACAACGGCGAGGTCGTGCTCTCTCCGAAGGACGGCACTCCGTGGTTCGTCGTTCCCTACTTCCGCAGGGAGGACGTGACTCTTCACGACACCTGGGACGGTCTGGGTCTGCGCGGAACAGGAAGTGGCGACTTCTCGGTCGACGAAGAGGTCTTCGTTCCCGCCGACATGGTGGACGAGCGCGGCATCTGGGGGATCACCTACGGCACGCCGCATGAGAAGGGGCCATTCATCCAGGCCGCACACTCCGCCCATGCGCTCGGACTGGCAACCGCCGCGCTGGAGGAGCTGATCAAGCAGACACACCTCAAAGCCCGTCGCGGCTCCTACCGTCAGCTTCGCTTCGCGACCGACGAGAACCTGCACATCGCCATCGCCCGGTCGGACGCGCGGATCCGCGCATCGCGGCTGCTGCAGAACGATGTGATCTCCCGCGCGTTCGAGAGTGCACAGAACAACCGCTTCATCGACTACGAGCTCCGCGTGCTCATGGCGGAGATCAACACGTTCATCGTTCACGAGTGCCGAGACATCGTGAACACCCTGTTCGTCGAGAGCGGCGTGGGCGGTGTCGGGGCGAAGTCCCGTCTCGCACGGATCTTCCGCGACATGGCGGTGGCAGCGAACCACATCATCATCGCTCAGAACCAGCTTCCCTCCGTCGGCGCCTACTGGATGACGCGCGACATGGAAGGCGGACCCTTCATCGACAACATCGAGATGTCCGCCATCTACCCCCCTCACCCGCAGTTCGCCGATCGCGCGAACATCCGGGTCGACCTCCCCACCCGGAAGCGGTCGTGATGAGCGCGCCGACACTGTCTGCCCTGCCCCTACTCGATGCGCAGGCACTGCGTGGCGCGTTCTCGCGTTTCGCCACGGGCGTCACGATCGTCGGCTTCGAGGACCAGGACGGCATCCACGGACTCACCGTCAACGCCTTCACCTCTGTGTCACTGGATCCCCCTCTCCTTCTCGTGTCGATCCAGAAGACGTCTCGGTCACACGAGCGGCTCCTGCAGCAGTCGTTCTCTGTGAGCATCCTCGCGGACACGCACGCGGCGGCTGCGCGGTCCTTCGCCTCGAAGGACCGCGCAGGGGCACCGGACTGGGATCGTTCCGGTCGAGTGCCTCGAATCGCTGACGCGATCGGATGGTTCGAATGCGAGCACTGGGCGCAGTACGATGCCGGCGATCACACCCTCGTGATCGGGAAGATCACGGCCTTCGGGACGACCGAAGGAGAGCCGTTGCTATTCTTCAATGGTGCGCTCACCGGACTCAACTGACGACCATGGCTATGCCGGCCTTCTTCGTCATGTCCCGCGGGAAGCGACACGCTGAGTTGGCGACATCCGATTCTTCGACGACCGTGGAGCGGTCGATCGCCCTGCTCTGGGAGCTCTACGCGAATCCAGAGGGGCTCTCCGCATCCGACCTCGCGCGCCGGCTCGACACGCAGCGCACGGCTCTCTACCGTCTCTTGCGACCGTTCCTGCGGACGCAGTTCATCCGCAGGGACGATCGCAAGCGCTACTACCTCGGGTTCGGCATCACGGCGCTTGCTCGAGCGGTCGCCGAGCCCATCGAGAACCTCGTCCGAGATTCGCTCCAGAAGCTCGCTGATGACACGGACTGCTCGGCGATGATCATCGCCGACACGGACGGCATCCTGGTCACCGTCGCGAGCGCCGGACCGCAGCGTCCCGGCATGCATGTCGCCGCGCCGCCAGGATTCGTGCATGAGAACAACGACGTCGCTCTCAGAGCGATCGACGCAGGCAGGGGGGTGGCGGCGACCGAACCGCTCGCGGATGCCGCAGGATTCAGCAATGCGATCGGTGGACTGGCGACGACGATCGCGCTCCCCCTTCACGTGCCGATCATCGGATCGGACGCGTGCATACTACTGGCCTCCGTCACTCCTTTCCGGCTCGACGACGTGCTCCCCCTTCTCTCACGAGCCGTCGAAGAGGTCGCTCGCTCACAGCGTTCCTGATCTCTCTCACCGACGTTTGCGCTGCGGCGGTGTCCAGCCCGGTACCGGCACGGACTCTATGAGCCTGCGGGTATAGGCGGCCTGAGGATCGTCCAGCACCTTGTCGATGGGGCCTTCCTCGACCACGGTTCCGTCCCGCATCACCAGAACGCGATCGCAGATCTGACGGACGACGGCCAGGTCGTGCGAGACGAACAGATACGCCAGCTGAGTCTCCTCGCGGAGGTCACTGAGCAATCTGAGCACCTGCGCCTGGACGCTGACGTCGAGCGCCGACACCGCCTCGTCCAGGATCAGCAGGTGCGGCTGCGGCGCCAAGGCCCGCGCGATCGCGAATCGCTGCCGCTGACCTCCGGACAGATGCCGGGGATAGGAATCGGCGTGGTGCCCCTCCAGCCCGACACGCTCCAGCAGCGTGCGTGCGAACTCGTTCGTCGATTGACCAGCCGGTGTGCCATGGATGGCGAAGATCTCCGCGAGACACGCTCCGAGCTTCTGGCGAGGGTCCAAGGATCCGAACGGGTCCTGGAAGACCATCTGCACTCGTCGGGCCTGGGCGCGGCGAGCGACCGCTGTCCGGGCGGGTCTCGTCTGCTCGCCCCAGAAGGTGATCCGCCCCTCTGTGGTCCGCTCGAGTCCCGCGATCATTCGCGCGGTGGTGGACTTCCCCGAACCCGACTCACCGACGATTCCGACGGATTCACCGGGCATCAGGTCGAAACTCACGTCGTCCACGGCTCGAAACTCACCCCCGGGGGAGGGGAAGACCTTCGTCACGTGTTCCAGTGAGACAAGAGATGCGGTCACTGTGCGGTCCTCTCCAGCAGGGTACGAATCTCTTGAGTCCGCACGCACGCCGACACGCTGTCTTCACCCACCGGCCGCAAGCGCGGTTCGCTCCCGGCGCATTCGGGCTCGACGAAGCGGCATCGATCCGCGAAGGCGCAGCGATCATGCACGGATGATGCGAGCGTCGGGACTCCCGGGATGCTGGCGGGGAGCTCGCGTCTCGTCAGGGAGGGGCGCGCGGCCAGCAACGCCGAGGTGTAGGGGTGGGTCGGAGTGCTCGTCACCGAGCGCGCCGGCCCCGCCTCGATGATGCGCCCCGCGTACATCACCACCAGTCGATCGGTCGTGGCCGCGGCGAGATCGAGATCATGGGTCACGAAGAGGAGCCCGACATCGTGAGCCCGGATCACATCTCCGAAGATAGACATGACCTCCGCCTGAACGGTGACGTCGAGCGCCGTGGTCGGCTCGTCGGCGAGCAGGAGCTGAGGTTCGGGCATCAGGGCGGCGACGATCATCACGCGCTGCAGCAGACCCCCCGAGAGCTGCGCGGGGTACTGCTTCATCTGCCGCGCGGGATCGCGGAATCCCACCTCTTCGAGAAGTCGCGCCGCGCGATCCCGCGCCTCGCGGCGGGACAGGCGGCGATCGGCCACGACCGCCTCCGTAAGGAAGTCGCCGATGGTCCACAGCGGGTTGATGTGCGCTCGAGGGTCCTGGTAGATCATCCCCACCCGACGAGACCGAAACCTCGCGAGGTGCGAAGGTCGCATCGAGAGGATGTCCTCGCCGTCGAACTCGATGCGGCCCTCACTGCTGAACCCCTTGGGCAGTTGTCCCATCACCGCTCGCAACGTCATCGACTTGCCCGAGCCGGACTCGCCGACGACGCCGACGGCTTCGCCAGGGCGCACGTCGAGGTCGACTCCGCTGAGGACCGGGACGAGCTCACGTCCGATCCGATTGCGCACGTGCAGGCCCCGGATCGAGAGCAGTGGCGGCCGAGATGCTTCTGTGTGTGTCATCGACTCGCTCCCAGCATCCTCTGCAGACGTTCCCCCAAGAGAGTGAAAGAGATCACGGTGAGGACGATCATGACTCCGGCCGCGGTCGTCTGTTGGGGGTTCCCCGCGAGGAGCTCGGTACGGCCGGCGATGACCATGGCCCCCCACTCCGCGGTCGGCGGCTGGACTCCAAGTCCGATGAACGACAGCGCACCGAACTCGAGCAGCGCGACACTGAAGCCGAAAGTGGCCTGAGCGAGCACGATCGGCAGGACACCGCGCAGAATATGCGCATTGATTCGCACGGTGGACACTCCGGAGAGCGCAAGCGCCTCGACGTAGGGGCGGTGACGCTCCTGCAGCGCGGTTCCCCTGATCACTCGCGCTACGTAGGGCGAGCTCGCGAATGCCATGGCCAGCACAGGCGCCCAGAATCCGGCACCGAGAACCGTGACCGCGATGATCGCCACGATCATCCCGGGTATGGCGATGAACACGTTGAGAACCGAGGACGTCGCACTGTCCACGAACCCGCCGTACCAGGACGACAGCAGAGCGAGGAAGGTGCCGATGACGACGCTGATGCAGACGATGAGCACCGCTGCCGCGTAGCTGATCTGTGCGCCCCAGAGAATCCGGGAGAGCAGGTCTCGTCCGAGCGAATCCGTGCCGAGGAGGTGCGCCGGACTCGGACCTTGGTTGGCGGCGAGGAGATCAGTGGAATCCGGGGCGTACGGTGCGACCAGCGGCCCGATCGCGGCCATCACGATCAGCGCCCCGCAGAGGACGATGAGGAAGATCGTGTACGGATCCAGGGTACGCAGGCGTGTCCGGCTCCATCGAGGAATGCGCAGAGCTGAGGTGATCCCGGCGAGTGTCATGCTTTCTCCTTTCGGGATCGGAGCGACGGATCCAGGAGCACATGGATCACATCGACCAGTGCCATGACGATCACGTACACGGCGACGACGATGACGGAGACCGCCGCGACCACAGGGACATCCTTGGTCCCCACGCTGCGGACGAGCAGGGATCCGATCCCGTCGAGGGTGAAGGCCGTCTCGACGATCACGCTGCCCGCGACGAGTGCGGCGAGAGTGAGACCTGTCGCTGTGACGATCGGGACCCCGGCATTGCGCAGCACATGCTTCCCGATCACCAGATGCCGCGGCAGTCCCCTGCCGACCGCCGTACGGACATGCTCCTTCGACCGCTGATCGTCGATGGACGCCATCGAGATCTGCGCCATGTAAGCGATCCACGACACCGAGAGCGCGATCGCCGGGAGAGTCAGATGCCAGAGCCGATCCACGCCAGGCGCGCCCGCGCCGAAGCTCGGAAACCACCGCAGGTTCACTGCGAAGAGCCCGAGGAGCGCCGTCGCCGCAACATAGCTCGGTATCGAGATCAACAGGGCGATCAGTCCTGCGATCGCAGGTCTGATGCGCTCGGTGAGCCCGCCGATCAGACCGAGCGCGATACCGAGCAGCACGATCAGGACGGCGGCGTAGAGGACGAGCTGCAGAGTGACCTCTGCGCGAGGCGCGAGCACGGAGATGACAGAGTCCCGGTAGGTGTACGAGGTGCCGAGGTCTCCACGCAGCAGACCTCCGATCCACTCGACATAGCGCACGATCAGCGGCTTGTCCAGGCCCAGCTGCTCTCGCATGGCCGCGCGGGCCTCCTCGGTCGCCTTCCCTCCGAGGATCTGAGCGATCGGGTCTCCCGGCGTGAGGGACAGCGCCGAGAAGACGAGGAACGACGTCACGAGTATCGTCGCCACGGGGAGCACGATCCAGCGCACGAGCCGTTGGCGCACTCTGGTCGCCGCAGAGGCGCGCCTTCCGATCGCCCGCACGCTCACGGTCGATGGCCCCAGATCGATCCCCGCCGTCACTGCCGGAACTCCGGGCGCAGGTGAGCCCACGGTTGCAGAGTCTCCCAGACGGCGGCCATCTGCAGAAGCCGCGCGTCGTGATGCTGAGGCATGTGCAGCTGCATGCCGACGGGCATCCCGTCGGAATCGAACCCCGCCGGCACCGTGATCGCGGGGATCCCGGCATGAGATGCGGGTTCGGTGTACCGATGAAAGTCGATAGCCGGGTGCGCGACGGGCACCCCGTCTATCTCGGTGTTGCCCCCTGCTGCGCCCGGATGCGGGAACGCCGCCACCGGGCTCGTGGGAGTGATGAGCAGATCGAACTCCTCGAACACGCGGTTGTAGGTCCGGGTGATCTCGGCTCGAGTCTCGGAAGCCGTGTGAAGGTATCTCTCCAGCGTGAGACGCTGCGCTGCCTCGCTGACGCTGCGCATGGCGGGATGCGGCAGCGGGGCGTTCGGATCGAGGAAGGCGGGCCCCCAGAAATCGATGAAGTACTCCACCGGGTCCGGCAGAGGCAGCTCGATGAGATTGACCTCGGCTCCTGCACCTGCCAGCACGTCGATGGCCCGACGGACGACGGCGGCCACCTCCGCACTCGGGGCCGCACCGGACGGGCTCTGCGCGTAGGCGATGCGGACACCGGCGAGGTCGGCGGGAAGGGCGCGCACGACGCTGACGAAGTCTCGGGCGGGCAGCGGCGTCGAGAACGGAGCCGATGGGTGATGCCCTGCCGTGACCTCCAGCAGAAGAGCCTGATCGACGACGGTACGGGTGAGCGGACCGTCGGTCACCGCCGAGTCCCAGGGGTGCTCACCCGGGATCCAACGCAGCGAGGCCTTGAGTCCGACCACACCGCAGTAGGACGCGGGGATGCGCACCGACCCGCCGCCGTCTGAGCCCCAGGCGAGCTGTCCCATGCCGGATGCGCTCGCCACTGCTGCACCGCCGCTGGATCCGCCGGCGGTGCGCGACAGCCGCCAAGGGTTGTTGGTGACTCCGGTGAGCGCGCTCTCGGTGACTCCGAGCATCCCGAACTCCGGGGTGGTCGTCTTGCCGATGAGGATAGCCCCAGCGCCTCGAAGACGGCCCACTGCGAGAGAATCCGCATCGGGGACGTGCTCGGCGAACTGCGTGCTGCCGAAGGTCGTTCTGATCCCCGCTGTGGCCGAGAGGTCCTTGACGGTGAGCGGCACGCCGAACAGCGGAGGCAGGTCTGCGGGATCTGCTCGCATCACCTCGTCGTCCGCACGCGCCGCGTGCTCCATGGCCTGCTCTGCGAGAACAGTGACGAAGGCGTTCGTCGCCTCCTCGTGCGCATCGATCTGACGAAGCGCCGCAGCCACCGCTTCGGATGGCTTGACGCTGCGAGAGCGGATGAGGGACGCCACGTCTGCACCGGACATCCAGGCCAGCTCGTCGGAGGGCGGGGTCGTCAGCATCACGCCTCGTCCTCCTCGTCCACGCTCCACAGCGCCTTCCACGTCGCGACCATCGCCGGTCGCTCGGCTCCCTCGAGCTCCATGACGCAGTCGTACGTGACGAGGTAGCCATCGGTCCGCGGCTGCAGCTGCGTGATCTCGCCCGCGACTCGCACACGGTCGGAGCTGGTCACCGGAGAGGTGAATCGAACTCGATCGAGTCCGTAGTTCCACCCCGTCCACGCGTCCGCCTCGACGTAAGACACCTGGCCGACGAGGTGATCCAGGAGCGCGAGCAGATGGAACCCCTCGACCAGGCCTTCCGGATACGCCGCAGGATCGAAAGGGCTCTCGGTGTGATCCAGGTAGGACGCCTTATCGAAATGGGTTCTGGCTTCGTCGGATATCTCGAGCCACTCGCTGACGAACCGTCGTCCTACGAGACTTTCGATCTCGTTCCACGGTGCCACGGCGCTCTCGGCGCCGGATGGGATAGTGCTCACGGTGCTCCTCGGGTACTCGCCCTCAAGGTCGGGTGAAAGCACTCTACGAAAAAACCCGCCGTTTGTATAGAGCTCGTCACAAAATAAAAATCGTCAGCCGTTCGCGCTCTGCGCGCTCACCAAGCCAAGCGCCGCCAAGCCGCGCTCCACTGTCCTTCGCTGACGCTCTTCCGTCCAGTACTGCGGGTGCTCGACCGCGGAGAGCACGGCGCCGTTGACCAGCATGCGAAGGAAATCGACCGCCTCCTCCATCACGTCCTCATCGATCAGACCGTCGAGTCTCGTCCGGAACGCCGAGCGGGCCCTGCCCTCCATCGAGTCGAAGAAGCTCGCGATCGTGCTGTTCTCCGCAGAGTGGACGAGCGCCACCCTGCAGCGCTCGATATCGATCTCCTCAGGTGTCAGCGGAACCATCCACAGCAGGTATGCACGCAGGTCGTCGACGCGATCGCCGGTCAGGGAGAGCGTCGCGAGATCGTCGTCGTAGTTCGTGGACAACTCATCGATGATGCCGGCCAGAAGCGTCTGACGATCCGCATAGAAGTGCGTCACCAACGTGATGGAGCCGTTGAGTTCGCGCGCCAGCGCCCGAAGGGTCAGCCCGTCTGGGCCGCTGCGCGCGAGCACGCGCATCGCCGCCACACTGATCTCGTGCCTGCGCTCCGCGTGGTCGACGATCTTCGGCATGATTACTCCTCTGCGTACGGGCCACCGCCCCGTCAGAGCAGCTGGAAGACGCGGATCCGGATCCGCTCGCCCTCATCGCTTGCCACCCCGATGAACTGATTCTCGGCCAACCATCGGTACGTGGGCGAATCCGTGCGGAAGGTGAAGGCCGTACGGAAATAGTACGAGCCATCCTCGACGGGCCCCCCCGCTTCGAGGAGCTCTTCGACCTCGAGAGTCGCGCGGAAGTAGCCGACGTTGGTCACATCCACCACGACGCCATCGCTCGTCTTGATGAGGTATCGCGCCTCGACGCGCGTCGTGTCCTGGCGCTTCACCGACCAGTCGCCGCCGCCCGGGAGCACCTCGCCGACGAGCCGTGGCCCTTCGAGGCTCCCTCCCGTGATGGGGGTGAACCACAGCTTCTCGTCTTCTCCGACGCCGATGTGCCACCCCTCGGCGATATCCACGAGGAGGTCGAAGGCAAACTCGAAGGTCGGCATGGTCAGGTCGGTCATGGGGGTTCCTTTTGTCGTGGTCCTTCAGGTGTGTTCCTCGGCGGTCATGCGCAGACCCGAGCGGAATCATCGGGGCGCCGGCAGATGTCCCGACACGACCGCCCCCCGGTAGACGACCGCGGACGGACGAACGGCGGCGAGATCCTGACCGGGAGTCGTGAACGGGTCGACGTTGAGCACGACGAGGTTCGCGAGCTTTCCCGGCGACACGTTGCCGTAGTCCTTCTCGATGCGCAGCTGGACCGCGGCATCGATCGTGTATCCCCGGAGCAGCCTGGACAGCGACAGCGACGCTGCGGCGGCAGGGCGCCTGCTCTCGACGAATCGTTCAGCATCCAGCGGCACCTCCGGATCGATCCGGGTGACGGCGATCTGCATGCCGAAGAAGGGCGCCGCCCGGTGCAGTTCAGCGGCCGACACCACATCACTCGAGAACGTGACCCGCGCACCGGCGTCGGCGATCGCGGCCACGTCGTACATACGCTCCCAGCGATGCGTACCGAGATGGCGCGCGGCCTCCTCCCCGAAGTATCCGCCGGACCAATGATTGGTCCAGTTGACGATCACTCCGAGCTCAGCGGGTCGAGCCAGATCGGCCGGATCCACGAGCTCGCAGTGAGCGAATGTGACCTGGACGTTCCATGCGATGCCCTCTGCCTCCACCTGAGACCGTGCACGCTCTACCGCGTCGCACGCCGTGCGGAAGGCCCTGTCGCCGACCATGTGGATGTGAAGGTCCACGGCTGCTCCGTTGCACAGACGCAGGCACTCGACGAGATCGTCGAGCTCCATCTGGATCGCCCCCAGCGGGCCCGCATTGTCTTCGCTGAGCAGCGGATCGATGACGGCCCCGCTGCCGAGTTCGTTCGTGCCGTCGAGGAACAGCTTGACGGTGCGCACCCGCACCTTGCTCGAGTCGGAGTCATCATCGAGCGCAGCCACCATCTCGAGCGCCTCTGGCAGATCGTCCAGGGTGCGGAACCGAATCGCTCCCTCGTAGTGCATGTGGAGGTCTCCGCGGCTGTCGAGCTCTCGCATCGCAGTGATGACCTCCGGCGACTCGATGAGCGCGTCGAACACGGCCACCACTCCGGTGCTCCCGAGGAAGTCCAGGACCGGCCGGATGATCTCCGGCGTCGGCCGCTCCGGCGGTGTCCAGCCCAACGCTTCATACATTCGCGGAAGGAACCCCGCGTGCGCATTCTCGAAGATGTACCCGGTCGGGCGTCCACCGGCATCCCTCGCGAATCGCTCAAGTCCTGGCACAGGGTCCGGAGTGTTCTCGTCGACACCGAGGAGCTCGAGCATCCGGGTGTTGACCCAGCTCGCATGATCGCCGGAGTCCTGTACGAGCACCGGACGATCGGAGATAGCGCTATCGAGCAGCTCCTTCGTCGCGCCGGCTTCGCCGAGGAGCGCAGTCGGGAAGTACTCGAAATACAGGTACGGTGCCTCCTCTTTCGGATGCGCTGCGCCGTGGTCGCGAATGGCATCGAGGACCTCGTCCACACTGTGCGTCTCCGGCAGCTGTACATGCCATCTGCTCATCGCCACGAGGGCGGGGTGGGAGTGGGCATCGATCAGACCGGGGATCACCGTCCTCCCATCGAGATCCACCGTCGGGAGATCGTGATCCACGGGGAGATCGGAGGCACGACCCACCCACTCGAAGCGGCCGTCTCGGATCACGACGGTGTCCGCCACGGGACACTGGTCGTCGGAGGTGTGGATCACCGCATTCGTCAGGATCATGCCGGACATCACCCTTTCGCGGGGCAGGACTCCCCGATTCATTCACCACCACCGGTGCCGCCGAGGTAGGCGACGGAGGGCATCGACATGTACGCGAAAGAAGTGATCGCGCCGCCGAGACGGCTGTTGAGGAACGTCGTGGTGTGCAGGCTCAGCAGCGGGATCGCGGCCGACGTCGCCTCCCCGATCTCCTGCGCCTGGATCACGAGGCGCGCACGGTCCTCCGGATCGACGGCCGCTCGCGCCCGCTCGAGGAGAGTGGCGAGCTCGGGATCGGCGATCTGCGTGTAGTTGTAAGGGGCGCCTTCCGTCAGGGTGAATCCGAGGGGCTCCAGCGGCTCCGCCGTCGCGTTGAAGGACTCGCCGAGCAGCAGGTCCAAGCCGAAGCGCTCCCTGGTCACCGTGTCGTAGGAGGCGGTCGAATAGTCGAGGGGCTGGAGATCCTTGATCTCGATCTGCACACCGACCGTCTCTGCCTGCTGCTGCACCAGCTGCGCCACCCTCGAGAGGGTGGCCTGCCCCGCGGGCACGCCCAGCACCAGCGTCTCGCCGCCATAGCCTGAACCTTCGACGAGCTTCTTCGCGGCCTCGGGATCGAACGTCCGCTCAGCCGCCCACTTCTCATATGCGTCCTGGTACAGTTCGCGCTGCGCGGTCGGCCACGTGCGCGGGGTCACCGTGGCGTAGAGAGGGGCCGCCGCTCCGGAGTAGACGGTCGTCGCGAGCGCTTCTCTGTCGATGGCCTTCTGCAAGCCATCCCGGAGGGCGACGTCGGCCAGCGGCCCGTCCGCCCTGGCCACATACAGCTGCAGGCTCTCCATCGACGGACCGAAGAAGAGCTGCCCGTTCGAGGCTGCCCCGAGAGTAGGCACTGCGGAGGGATCGATGCGGTATGCGCCGTCGATCTCGCCGGTCGACAGCGCCTGGGATGCGGCCGTGCTGTCCGTGATGAAGGTGAACTTCGCGCGCTCGACGAGCAGAGGGAGCTCCTTGTTCCAGTAGTCGGGGTTGCGCTCGATGGTGATGTCGCTTCCCGGGCGCCACTGGTCGAGCGTGTACGGCCCGCTGCACATGATCCCTCCTGCCGCAGTTCCGAACGACGCACCGGCCGTCTCGGCGAAGGAGCGTTCCACGACGGCACCGGCGAAAGTCGCCATCTGCGCGTTGAACATCGCGTCAGGCTGGGCGAACCGAACCGTCACCGTGTCATCATCCGTCTTCTCGACGTCGGCGACGTTCGCGAACAGGAACGCGGTGATCGCAGCCGGGTCCGCGGCACGGTCCAGGCTGTAGACGATGTCGTCGGCGGTCACCGGCTGACCGTCCCAGAATGCCGCCTTCGCTTCGATCGTGTAGACGAGCGTCAGCGGATCCGGCGTCTCGAAGCTGACGAGGTTCGGGTGCAGGTTGTATTCCTCGTCGATCGCCAGGAGCGGGTCGCAGAGGTTCGCGACCACCGTCGCGCTCGAGTACGTCGCGGAGTCCCTGGGATCGAGTGTCGCAGGCTCACCATCGGGGAGGTTCCAGGTGATCTCCGACACCGGCGCTGCACCAGACGGTGCGCGGTCGGTCAGCTCGACCTCGATCTCGGCTGATCCTGTCGAGGGAGAGCATGCGGTCACCGCCAGGAGAGCGACGATGACCCCCGCGGTCATCGAAGCCTTGCGGCGCTGAGGGGACGTGCGTTCTGCCATGGAGTCCTCCAGGTGAGCAACTGTTCAGACTTTTATAGAACAGTTGCTATTAAAAAAGCAAGGAACGATCCGGGAAGAGACCCCCGACTTCGAGAGCACGCGCATCAGCCGCGCGGCGAGAAGGCGACCTCACGCAGAATCTCGGCCAGCCGACCTTGCGCCTCCTCGTCGAGCACCGAGTACAACCGCTCCTCCGCCGCGCGCGCCGCGTGGTGGGCGACCCGGTGCAGGCGCACTCCGGCATCCGTCGCGACGACGACGTTCGCCCGGCGATCTCGAGGGTCAGGCTGCCGCTCGACAAGACCATCGGCCTGCAGTTCGTCGATGAGCGCCACGACCTGACTGGGATCGAGCCGGAGGAAGTCGGCGAGCTCGCGCTGCGACGGACGCTCGCCGGAGACGGCGAGTGCGAGCACCGAATAGGACCTCACACGCAGTCCGTGCGCCGCGAGCGCCACGTTTCCTGCGGCGAGCGACAGCGCGTTCGTCCGGGCGAGCAGGAAACTGAGCTCGTCGGCGAGGTCGCTCTCGCGCAGCCGGTCCACAGCCACGCTCACATCGTCGGTCGGAATCGGGGAGGTCACGACGCAACGATAACAAATGATGAGATAAGACAATGATTGACTTTCTCAATCATTGTGTGATTCGATCATCGTGATTCGAAAGGACATCATGTCGCTCAACGGAAAAGTCGCCATCGTCACCGGCTCCGGCCGCGGACTGGGCCTCGCCTACGCGCAGGAACTCGCACGCCAGGGAGCCTCCGTCGTGATCAACGACGTCGACGCCGCCATCGCCGACTCAGCGGTCGACAGCATCCGCGCCACCGGTGGAGAGGCCGTCGCCGTCGCGGCGCCGGTCGGGTCGTCCGACACCGCGCAGGCTCTGGTCGACGCGGCCGTCTCCAGTTTCGGACGCCTCGACATCCTTGTGACGAATGCGGGAGTCCTGCGCGACACAGTGCTCTGGAAGATGAGCGACGACGACTTCGACACCGTGATCGACGTCCACCTGCGCGGAACGTTCACGACGGTCCGCGCCGCCGCGACCTACATGCGTGAGAACGAGATCGCCGGCCGCATCGTCTGCATCGGATCGCCGACCGGACAGCGCGGCAACTTCGGTCAGACCAACTATGCCGCCGCGAAGGCTGGAATCGTCGGGATGGTGCGCACGTGGGCGCTCGAGCTCCGTCGCGCGGGGATCACTGCCAACGCGGTCATCCCCGTCGCCGCCACCGCCATGACCGCGACGGTGCCGTACTTCGCCGCCGCCGTCGAGGCGGATGCCGCAGGAAAGCCGATGCCCGACTTCTTCCGGCACGACCTCGGCTTCGGCACCGCTGACGACGTCAGCGGGCTCATCGCCTATTTGGCTTCGGACGACGCGTCCGGCGTGACCGGACAGGCGATCGGCATCGGCGGCGACCGCATCCAGCTCTGGTCACACCCCGAGCCCGTGGTCACCGAGTACCGCACAGGCGGTTGGACGACCGCCGACCTCGAGGAGCGCTTCCCCGCTCTCATCGGCGAGAGGTTGCAGGAGGTCGGCGAGAAATTCCCGGCGCTTCCCGCAGAGCTCCAGCGCCCTGCACCCCAGGACCAATGAGCGTGGCACGGTACGAATCGGCCATCGATCTCGCGTCGATCACCGCCATCGACATGCACGTGCACATCGAGGTCGACGAACACGGACACACCTCGTTGCCGTCCGACCTCGCTGACGCCGCCTCCGCCTACTTCTCGACAGAGGGGCCGCGCCCCGATCTCGACTCGGTGGCGGCCTACTATCGCGCTCACCGCATGGCCGCGGTCGTCTTCACGGTCGACGCCTCGACGCAGCTGGGCCACAGGGGCATCGCGAGCGAGGAAGTCGCCGAAGGCGCGGCGCGCAACAACGACGTGCTCATCCCCTTCGGTTCGGTGGACCCGCGCCTCGGGGACGAGGCTGTCGATCGCGCACGGCGCCTCATCGACCGGCACGGCGTTCTCGGGTTCAAGTTCCACCCCACCGTGCAGGGGTTCGATCCCAGCGATCAGACCCACTACCCGCTCTACGAGGTGCTGCAGGATGCCGGGGTGGTCGCGCTCTTCCACACAGGCCAGACGGGCATCGGCGCCGGGCTCCCGGGCGGGCGTGGCCTGCGTCTCGGACTGTCGAACCCGATATTGCTCGACCCGGTGGCCGCGGACTTCCCCGACCTGCAGATCGTCATGGCACACCCGTCGGTGCCCTGGCAGGACGAGGCACTGTCCGTGGCCACCCATAAGCACAACACCTGGATCGACCTGTCGGGCTGGAGCCCGAAGTACTTCCCCGAGAACCTCGTCCGACACGCGAACACGCTCCTCCGATCGCGCGTGCTCTTCGGCTCCGACTTCCCCCTCCTCACCCCCGAACGCTGGATGAGAGACGTCGAAACGACGGCGCTCAAGCCTGAGGTGATGCCAGGCATCCTCAAGGACAACGCCGCACGCCTGCTCGGACTCGCACGCTGAACCCATCGAAAGGAACATCATGACCACCACCGTCGCCTATGCCGACGTCAACGGCCTCGCCGGCACCGATCTCGGCTGGTCCGAGTGGCTCGAGGTCACGCAGGACCGTGTGAACCTCTTCGCCGACGCCACCGACGACCACCAGTGGATCCACACCGACCCCGAGCGCGCGAAGGACGGCCCCTTCGGAGGACCGATCGCGCATGGCTTCCTGTCCCTCTCGCTCGTCATCAAGTTCTGGACCGAGCTGTTCGACGTCGACGGCGTCTCCACCAAAGTCAACTACGGCCTCGACAAGGTCCGCTTCATCTCCCCCGTGACCGTCGGCGCTCAGGTCCGCGGCAATGCCGTGATCGCCGAGGTCACCGAGATCCCCGGTGGCTACCAGCTCGCCGTCGATCACGCCATCGAGATCCAGGGCGCGGCCAAGCCAGCCGTCGCCGCGAGGAGCCTCTATCGCTTCTACGCGTGACACCCCGGCGCCCGGCATCCGCCGGGCGCCGACATCACTTCGGGCGCATCGATGCGCCCCGCCTCAATGAAGAGAATGATGCACACACAAGGACTGGGAGCCTGGCTCCCTCGACGCCGTCTGCGCAACCCCAGCAAGGCGGCGATCGTCTTCGGAGACGGTCAGCAGCTCTCCTATGCGCAGCTCGCACACTCGGCGGAGCGCATGTCCGCGGTTCTCGTCGAACGCGGCGTGCGCCAGGGCGACAGCGTCGCCTACCTCGGCGAGAACAGCCCGGACTTCCTCATCACGCTGTTCGCCACGGCGCGGATCGGCGCCGTGTTCGTCCCCGTCAACACCCGCCTCGCGGTACCCGAGATCGCGCATGTCCTCACGGACAGCGGCGCTCGCATGCTGATCCACGATCCGGATTTCGCCCATCGGCTCGAGCGCATGCTCGCCTCGCCCGGCGCCCCGGCCCTTGCCATCCGCACCGGATCGTCAGGACGCGACGGCTCCCTCGGGCTCACCCGTCTGATCGATCAGGCCACGGACGTCCCGCCATTGCAGGCGGCCGACGACGACACTCCTGCGGCCATCGTCTACACCTCGGGGACCACGGGTCGGGCCAAGGGCGCCGTCCTCACGCACGCGAACCTGACCGCGGTGGCCGTCAACAACCTCATCGACTATGACATCTGCTCCGACGACGTCGCACTGATGATCTCCCCCCTGTTCCACGTCGCGGCTCTGGGCATGGGAGCGCTGCCGGTGCTCCTCAAGGGCGGCACCCTCGTTCTCGAGAGGGGCTTCGATGCCGGCACAGCGCTGGATCTGATCGAACGCCACCGCGTAACCATGCTCTCCGGCGTCCCCACCACATTCCAGCTGCTTGCCGATCACCCGGCGTGGGCTTCGACCGACCTGTCGAGTCTCCGCACACTGACCTGCGGAGGGTCCGCGGTGCCCTCGCGTATCCTTGCAGCCTACGAGGAACGCGGGATGTCGTTCTCCCAGGGGTATGGGATGACCGAAACATCGCCTGGCGCGACCTCGCTATCCCCCGAGATGACCGTGCACAAGCACGGCAGCGTCGGCCTTCCGCACTTCTTCACCGATGTCCGCGTGGCCGATGAGCACGGCAGGGAGGTCACGGCGGGAACCGTCGGCGAGATCCAGATCACGGGGCCCAACGTCTTCGCGGGCTATCACGGCCTTCCCGATGCGACGGCCGCTTCGCTCACTTCGGATGGCTGGTTCCGCTCGGGTGACCTCGGATACGTCGACGACCACGGCTACCTCTACATCGCCGACCGGTTGAAGGACATGATCATCTCCGGCGGGGAGAACATCTATCCCGCCGAGGTCGAATCACTCATCGCGGACATCGACGGGGTGACCGGAGCCGCCGTGATCGGCGTCCCCGACGATCGGTGGGGCGAGGTGCCGATCGCGGTCCTCACGGTTCGAGACGGCTTCGAGATCACGCTCGAAACCGTTCGCGGCGCGCTGGAAGGACGTATCGCCCGCTACAAGCTGCCCACCCGCGTCGAGATCGTCGGCTCACTGCCTCGAACCGCCTCGGGCAAAGTGCGAAAGCACGAACTGCGCGGGCTGTTTCCGCGGTAACGGCAGGGGTCTCAGGGCCCTATTCGTCGACGGCACCCAAGCACGCGGGTCTCAGCCGGACAAGGCGCATCATGTCGGCGATGAGAATCGCCTCATGATCACCCTTCGCCCACCGGAGCGTGAGCACGGAGTCGTCGGCATCGCCGTCTCCTCGTCGGAGAGCAGCCCCGCCACATCCACGACGCCGATTCCATCATGCATGTCGAGCGTCGTGAACTGCTTGCGGGGGCAGATCTCCAGCCAGCTGCGCAACCGATCGGTTCTTCCGGCCATGAGCGCGTGCAACATCAGCATCGGAAGCGCGACACCGTACCCCCAGTGTCCGCGTACGGACATCGCGAGCTGGACGCGGAAGTTCTCGTGGATCTCGGGGAGCATCTGCGTGCCCCGTTCACGGAGCGGCTCCATGCCGATGTCCAACACGTCCCACACATCGGGTTCGATGAAGAAGAAACTCGTTTTCGGGCTTTTGGCGGCGTTTGTGTTCGGCGTTGAGATCGTCGACTTGCTGTCAGCGACCGGACACCTTGCCGAAGAGCTGCGCGATCCCCGCGATCACCACGGGTCGAGCGGCGTGAACGCCACCGCCCATCACCGCGAGCGACGCCAGGAACAGCCCGAGGCCGAGCCAGCTCGCCGAGTCGTCGGCTGCGTAGATGTGGTTGAGGTTGCGCAGAGCCCCTGTCGCGAGGACGAGAACGACGTGGACGAGAATGAACAGCGCGAAGTAGATCATCACGGGGAAGTGCACGGCTCGAGCGAACCTGATGGGGTACACCCGATTCAGCCAGCGGGAACCGCCGGGCCGGAGATGCGACAGTCGGAATCCCGTCAGCGCGGCGAGGGGAGTGCAAACGCTGCGCGCGTCATTCCCCACATCTATTCCGCCGTCACGAGCGCAGCTGCCGCTAGCGCGATGCGATCAGACTGAACTCTCACCCGCAACTTCAACAGTCGTAACCATCCCGCAACAACCCCTGATAGACCCTCGCCGAAAATCTTGGGATCTTCGCCGTCATCTTGGTCGAGCCGCCTCGTCTTTACTGGGTTTGCCCCGAGGCACGGCGTCGTCGATGGCGGCATACGTAGCGATTGAGCCGACCCGGGCGGATCCGCGGCGAGAACCCCACCCTGGCTCGCGTTACTGCTGCGTTACCGCACGCCCCGATCGGAGCAGGACAAAGGCCCCGCATCCCAGTCTTTTCAACGGGATTCGGGGCCTTCGTGGTGGCGGTGACGGTGGGATTTGAACCCACGGTAGGGGGTTACCCTACACAACTTTTCGAGAGTTGCACCTTCGGCCGCTCGGACACGTCACCGCGGACTAGCTTACGACAACGTGCGCCACGGCGCGAATCGAGCGGTCGGAGAAGGCCGTGGCGACCTTTTGTCCGGTCGCGCGCCCGGTCGGCCATCGATCCCGCTGGTTAGGATGGCCTAAGGGATCCGCACGGAGGGGACGCAATGGGCTTCATCACATCAGAGTCGCTGGCCGAGACCGGATACGTCGTGCTCGACGACCACGACCAGGCATCCGACCCCGCCGAGTGGCTCGACCTGGAGTACATCGGCTGGCGCTCGTCGGGCGTCACGCGTTTCGCCCCGCTCGCAAGCTACGCCGGCGCGATCGAGTGCAACGGCTTCTGGAATCACACCCCGCCCCGCACCGACAAGGACGGCGTGTGGGTGCCGTCGCAGGTCGCGATCGCGCCGACCCTGCAGCGCCGTGCCCTCGAGCCCGGCGCCGGCGTCGGCCGCTGCCGCGTGATCGAACTGCAGCCCAACACCTACGCGGACGCTGTCTACAACCTGCACCAGGACGACAACAACCGGCTCAACGACGACGGCACCGGGTGGGTCGTGCGCGGCTACTACAACCTCACCGACGACACAGAGTCGCTGCTGCTCCTGCGCTCCGACCGATTCGATCCGGCGACGGAGATCCGACTGCCGCTGCGCGAGGGATCGCGAATCATCGTCGACACGCAGCGCTTCTGGCACGCGGTCTGGCACCGCGGCACGACTCCTCGCTACGCCCTGATCACGTCATGGACGTCCGGCCCCGAACTCGATGCCTACATCGAGGCGAACCACGGCGACCCGCATCCGGTGACCGTCGATCTCGACCCACGCCTGGTCGACGACGCCCAGGTCGAGCTGCACCGCCGCATCGAAGAGCGCCGTCGCGTCTTCGAGGCCCAGGGCATCGTCATGGAACCGCGCGCCGACCTCAGCGTCTGACCTCGGCCGGCCCGGCGTCAGACCCCCGGTCCGTGCCCCTCGTCGCACTCCCGTCGTCGCTCCTTCGGCGGGAACAACTTCGGAGCCCAGACCCGACACACCGGACGGAACGACGGATGCCACCGCGCGCCGCCCCGGCATCCGAAACTGTGCCCGGGTGCCGGAGGGGCCGGGGGCGCACGACTCTGAACTCCACAGCCGCCGCGCCTACGCCGAGACGGTGCGCCCGTCTTCCAGCCGGACGGCCCGGTCGACGGTTCCGACCGGAGGGGCGACGTGCGAGATCAGCAGCACCGACTGCTCCCCCGCCGCCTGCAGCAGGTCGCGCAGCAGGGCATCGGATGCGTCGGGATCGACCCCCGCGGTCGGCTCGTCGAGCACGAGCACCGGGAAGCCGCGCAGCAGCGCTCGCGCCAGGGCGATGCGCTGCGCCTGACCGCCCGACACGAGTCCTCCACGATCGCCGACGCGGGCGTCGAGTCCGCCGCGGTCGCGCACCCACGTCCCGAGTCCGACCCGGTCGAGCACGGCGAGCAGCTCATCATCGGTCGCATCGTCGCGGGCGAACAACAGGTTCTGCCGGATGTCCTCGTCGAACAGCTGCGGACTCTGCTCGCACAGCCCGATCGTGCGGCGGAGCCCGGGACCCGACAGCGCCGCAGCATCCATGCCGCCCACGGAATACTCGCCGTCGACCCGCAGGAATCCGACGAGCGCGGCAGCCAGAGAGCTCTTGCCCGCCCCGCTCGGCCCCGACACCAGCACGCGCTCGCCGGGATGCAGATCGAGATCCACTCCTCGCAACGCCGGCGCCCCACCGGGCCACCACGCCCGCGCGCCACGCAGTCGCAGAGTCGGAACGCCGACGATCTCGGCATCCTCGCCGTCGTCCGACCGCAGTTCGCCCGGCACCTCGGAGGGCAGCACGTCGACGATGCGCTCGGCACTCGACCGCACGCTCCGCCAGGATGCCGCCGCGATCGGCACCGCGCCGAAGACCTCGAACACGATCATGGGCACCAGCACAGCGACAGCCAACCAGGGCCCGTCGATCACACCGGTCTGCAGACCCGGCGCGGCCACCGCCAGTGCCCACACCGATGCAGCACCCGCCACCGCAGACACGACCCCGGCGGCGATCGCCTGCGCGAGCGAGGCGCGGCTCACCGCGCGCCGCAATTCGGCATCCGCCTGTCGCACGCGCTCGCGGGCCTGCGGCTCTGCTCCGTAGGCGAGCAGCACGTCGAGCGAGCCGAAGTAGTCGGTGAGCGCGGCGGACAGATCTCCGCGGCGACTCGACACGACTGCCTCGGCGCGGGAGCCGAACAACCAGCCGAGACCGATCGCCGCAGCGGCCGCGATGACCAGACATGCCGCGAGGGTGAGAGCCGCGGGCACCGACACGAACGCGAGGAACCCCACCGCGCCGAGCGCCACGAGCCCCGACACCGCGAGCGGCTGCACCACCCGTAGCGGCAGATTCTGCAGATTCTCGACGTCGTCGACCAGAGCCGACAGCACCCGTCCGTGGTCGGTGCGTCCGAGCCCGGCAGGCGACAGCGGAGTCAACCGCCGCACCATGTCGGCACGGGTCGACGCGAGCTGACGCAGGGCCGCATCATGCCCGCTCAGCCGCTCGAGATAGCGGGTGACGGCGCGCGACACCGCGAAGAACCGCACGCCCACCACGGCGATCGACAGAGGTACGAGCGAATCCACGATCGACGCGCTGACGATCAGCCAGCCGCTGACCGCGAGCAGGCTGACCGCGGCACCAGCCGAGAGGAAGCCCCAGATCAGGCCAGGGAGGAAGCGACGAACAGGCGGCTGCGCCAGGCGAAGGATGCCGCGGATGCGAGCGGAGTCGGCGCTCACGCGCTCACCCCCAGCTCCACGACGTGGTCGGAGATGTCTCTCGCCGATCGGCGGTGCGACACGAGCAGCACCGTCGCGCCGGCATCCGCGCGCGCACGCAGCGACGCCCAGAGCCGCGCTTCGGTCTCGGGATCCAGCGCGCTCGACGGCTCGTCGAGCGCCAGCACCTCGTCGGGGCGATCGGCCTGCCGATACAGCGCCCGTGCGACCGCGACACGCTGCGCCTGGCCACCCGACAGCCCGCTGCCCTGCACGCCGAGTTCAAACGTCGGATCCAGTTCCTGCGCGCACGCATCGTCGAGTGCGCGGCGGATGCGGTCAGCATCCGGGTCCGCATCCCCCAGCGCCACGTTCGCCGCGATCGTGCCACGGCTCAGCTGGGGCCGCTGTCCGCTCCACGCCAGCCATGCCGACGGGGCGAGGTCGCGCACATCGACGCCGCCGACCGTGGCAACCCCCTCGAACTCGACCGCCCCGCGCAGGGCCGCGAGCAGACTCGACTTGCCCGCGCCGCTCGGGCCCTCGATCAGGGTGACGGTTCCGGGCGTCGCAGTGAACGAGACCGGCGGCAGATCGCGCACGCGCAGATCCGAGACGACGAGGTCTCGCGCATTCGCCGTTCGCAATTCAGCATGAACACGGCCGAAACCAGCGCTCAGCTCTTCTTCCGGCACCGTGCCACGGTTCCGTGCTGAATTGTGAACGCCGACGACGCGAGCCTCCGCCGCATCCAGCACCTCGAACACGTCCTCCGTCGCCGCGACACCCTCGGACGCGGCGTGGAACTGCACGCCGACCTGTCGGATCGGCAGGAACGCCTCGGGTGCGAGCAGCAGCACGAACAGCCCGACCTCGAGCGACAGGTCGCCCGACAGCAGCCGGAACCCGACCGCCACAGCGATCAGCGCCACCGCGATCGAGGCCAGCAGCTCCATCGCGAAGCCCGAGAGGAACGAGAACCGCAGCACCTTCATGGTCTCGCGGCGGTACTCGTCGGCCGTGGCCTCGATCTGGGCGGCCGCCCGGCGCTCCCGCCCGAACAGACGCAGCGTCGAGAGCCCCTGCACCGTGTCGGCAAACCGGGCCGCGAGGCGCTGCAGCGTCTGCCACTGCGTGCGCTGCACGGTGCGGGTGGCGATGCCGATCAGGATCAGGAACAGCGGGATGAGCGGCAGCGTGATGAGCGCCGTCAGGCCGCTCGGCCAGTCCTGCCACCACATCACCGCGACGAGCACGGGCGTCGCGATGACCGTGAGCACCAGCTGCGGGATGTAGCGGGCGAAGTACGCATCGAGCGCTTCGAGCCCGTGGCCTGCAGTGACAGCGAGCTGCGCCTGGTTGCGCTGCGCGAGCCAGCCCGGCCCGAGGCGGCCGACGGCGGCGATCAGCGCGACACGCAGCTGCATCCCGGTCTTCGCCGCAGCGCGGGTTCCGGCGGCATCGGACGCGGCGATCAGCACCCCGCGAAGGGCTGCGAGACCGAGCAGCCAGAGCAGCGTCGTCGTGACATCGCGTCCGGAGAGAGCGCCGGTGACGGCATCCGTCAGCATCCAGGCGAACGCGATCGTCACCGCCGTCTGCACGACGCCGATCGCACCCGACAGCAGCAGGAATCCGCGCGCGGCGCTCGCGTAGCGCAGCAGACGGATGTCGACCGGCTTCACCGTTCCACCCCCTCAGCCGTGATCAGACAGGTCGCTGCGGTCGCAGTTCGTGCCGCTCCCCGATCAGGAAGGCGGCACGAACTGCGACCGGACCAGAAGCCGTGTCTCACGCGTGCGCCGGAGCCCCCTCGATCGAGCTGCGGGTGACCCGCTTGCGGAAGATCCAGTAGGTCCACGTCTGGTACGCCAGCACGAGCGGCAGGGCGATCAGGGCGGTCCAACTCATGATCGTCAGCGTATACGGCGTGCTCGAGGCGTTCTCGATCGTGAGGCTGAACGCCGGGTCGATCGTCGACGGCATCACGTAGGGGAACAGCGCCGCGAACAGCATCACCACGGCGGATGCCACGGTCACAGCGCCCGCGGTGAAGGCCCGTCCGTCGCGGCCTCGCAGCGAGAACAGCACCGATGCGATGAGAGCGAGCGCGGCGACGAGACCGCAGCCGATCACCATGAGCATCAGTGGAGACTGGCGCCCCCAGGCGATGCCGATGGTCCAGATCACGGTTCCGGCTGCGGCGAGCACCGTGGGCCCTGCGGCGAGCTTCACCAGGCGACGAGCATCCGCGTGCACCTGTCCGTCTGTCTTGAGCGAGACGAACAGCACGCCGTGCAGGAAGAACAGCAGCAGCGTCGTCACGCCGACGAGCAGCGAGTACGGGTTCAGGAGCGCGAAGAAGCCGCCGACGTAGATGTGGCTCTCATCGATCGCCACCCCCTGCACGATGTTGCCGAAGGCGACGCCCCAGAGCAGCGCCGGCACGGCCGATCCGATCACGATCATCCGGTCGAAGCCGCGCTTCCACTTCGCCGACTCGCGCTGGTGCCGGTACTCGAACGACACCCCGCGCAGGATGAGCGCGAGCAGGATCAGCAGCAGCGGCAGATAGAACCCGCTGAACAGCGTCGCGTACCACTCGGGGAACGACGCGAACAGGCACGCGCCGGCGACGATGACCCAGGTCTCGTTGAGATCCCAGATCGGACCGATCGTGTTGATCACCTGACGACGCGAGACGTCGTTCTTGCCGAGGAACGGCAGCGACATGCCCACGCCGAAGTCGAACCCGTCGAGCACGAAGTAGCCGACGAAGAGGAAGGCGACGATCCAGAACCACATGTATTCCATGACTGATCCCTCTCTCAGTACACGACGGACGGCAGCTGGGCCGTCTCCTCGTGGGGCTGCTCTTCGGTGTCAGGGCCCTTCTGGGCCGCTTTGATGATGAGGCGGATCTCGACCACCGCGAGTGCCGCGTAGATGGCAGTGAAGGCGATCAGCGAGATGAGCACCTCGAGCCCGCTGACACCCGGCGAGACGCCGTCTTGAGTCGTCATGAGCCCGAAGACGATCCAGGGCTGCCTGCCCATCTCGGTGAAGACCCAGCCCATGATGTTGGCGGCGAGCGCGAGGGGGAACGACCAGATCGCGAGCTTCCACATCCAGGGCGCCGGGGGCTTCTTGGCGCCCTTGCGGGTCAGCCACAGGCCGACGACCGCGACGAGGGCTGCGGCGATGCCGAGGCCGATCATCCAGCGGAACGCCCAGTACGTGACCCAGAGGATCGGGGCGAACTCGGTGAGTCCGGTGTCGGCGAACGTGGTGCTGTACTCGGCGTTGAGGTCGTTGATGCCGTGCACGCAGGCGTCGAACGAGTGGGTCGACAGCAGCGAGAGCAGATACGGCACCCGGATCGAGAACAGCTCGGAGCTGCCGTCCGGGGTGCCCAGCGTGAAGATGCTGAACGAGGCGTCGTAGCCGCAGACGGTGTTGAACGTGGCTTCCGCCGCCGCCATCTTCATCGGCTGCGCCGCGTACATCGCAAGGCCCAGCTGGTCACCGGTGAGAACGACGCCGGCGGTCGAGATGATCATCGCCCAGAGTCCGAACTTCAGCGAGATGCGCATCGTGTCGAAGTGCTGGCCGCGAGCGAGATGCCAGGCCGACACCGAGATCACGACACCGGCGGCGAACATCAGCGCCCCGAAGATCGTGTGCGGGAAGGCGGCGAGCGCGACGGGGTTCGTCAGCAACGCCCAGAAGTCGGTGAGCTCCGCGCGGTTCGTCTCGGGGTTGTAGACGTACCCGACCGGGTTCTGCATGAACGCGTTCGCGGCGATGATGAAGTACGCCGACAGGATGCTGCCGATCGAGACGCACCAGATCGTGGCGAGATGCAGTTTCTGCGGGAGCTTGTCCCAGCCGAAGATCCAGAGGCCGATGAACGTCGCCTCGAAGAAGAACGCGAGCAGCCCCTCGAAGGCCAGCGGGGCGCCGAAGACGTCGCCGACGAAGCGGGAGTAGTCCGACCAGTTCATGCCGAACTGGAACTCCTGCACGATGCCGGTCACGACACCCATGGCGAAGTTGATCAGGAAGATCTTGCCGAAGAAGCGCGTGAGGTGCAGGTACTGCACCTTGCCGGTGCGCACCCACGCGGTCTGGAAGATCGCGGCGACCAGAGCCATGCCGATCGTCAGCGGCACGAACAGGTAGTGGTAGACGGTCGTCAGACCGAACTGCCATCGAGACAGGACCAGCGGGTCTAGCCATTCCATGAGCCACTCCTTCTTCGTGCCCGTGTTCTTCTGTGCGCCGGGTGCCACGCTAACGACGAGTCCGCTGCCCCCGCGGGGCCGCAGACCGTGAATAAGACAGATGCTCGCCTAGGCGGCGGTCATCTCCGTCAGGCGCAGCTGTACGGTGCAATCCGCCGGGAGGGCGGTGGCGCGCACGGCCTCGGCAGCGAGCGGCCCACCGGCTTCGGTGAGCACCCCCTGCATGAGACCGAGGTGCACGGTGCACAGCATCGGACGGTCTTCGGCGCGACCCGCGGCGTGCGGGCACGGGCTGAGATCGACGGTGAGCTGCTCGTCATCGACGACGGGCTCGAAGCCGCTCTCTTCCAAGTGTTCGATCAGGGCATCCAGCTGGTAGGTCGCCTCACGACCCAGAGCGGATGCGGATGCGGATGCCGGCAGCACGCGGCGCAGCAGGTCGCCGCGTTCGGCTGCGGCCTTGGCCTTGTTGCGGGCGATGGGACTGGATGCGTCTGCGGTGCCGGTCGCGGCGCTGTAGAGCGTGCGCGGACGGCCGCGGGTGGTGCGGTGCTCGCTGGCCTGGATGACGTAGCCGCCCTCGATCAGGCGCTGCAGGTGCTCGCGCACGGTGTTGGGATGCAGTCCCGTGGCGTCGCACAGCTCGCCGATGGTGCGATTCGACCGCGTCTGCACGAGGTGCAGGAGCTGCACCCGTGAGAACGTCGAGATCGGCCCGCAGACGGGCCCGCCATTGGCCATGACTCCAGTATTCCGTGGCCGCTGCGCGACATCGAGCCATTCGGCCGTGAATAATGCCCGAGGCGATAGGGATGTCTGATCCCGGCGATAGCCTGGCTGCATGGCCACCCGAAAACCTGCCCCTCCCGCGTACGTCTGCACCGAATGCGGGTGGACGACGGCGAAGTGGGTGGGTCGCTGCGCCGAATGCCAGCAGTGGGGCACGGTGCAGGAGCAGGGCACGCAGACCGGCATCCTCAGCCGCATCACGCCGCTCGCGCCGACCGCGGCGAAGGCCGCACGGCCGATCACGCAGATCACCACCGAAGATGCTCCCCGCCGCACGAGCGGTGTGGGCGAGTTCGACCGCGTGCTGGGTGGTGGCATCGTGCCGGGGGCTGCGATCCTGCTGAGCGGTGAGCCCGGAGTCGGCAAGTCGACGCTGCTGCTCGAGGTCGCTGCTCAAGCCGCGCGCTCCGGCCGCCGGGTGCTCTACGCCAGTGCCGAGGAGTCCCCCGCCCAGGTGCGTCTGCGTGCCGAGCGCACCGGAGCACTGCACGACGAGCTCTACCTCGCGAGCGAGACCGACCTCGCGACGATCCTCGGGCACATCGACGAGGTGGCCCCGCAGCTCGTGATCGTCGACTCGGTGCAGACCGTGTCGTCATCGCTGATCGACGGCGCGGCGGGCCAGCCGAGCCAGGTCCGCGAGGTCGCGGCGACGCTGATCCGGGTCGCGAAAGACCGCGGGCTCCCCGTCATCCTCGTCGGCCACGTGACGAAAGACGGCACCGTGGCCGGGCCCCGTGTGCTCGAGCACCTGGTCGACGTGGTGTGCCACTTCGAGGGCGACCGGCAGACGTCACTGCGTTTCATCCGCGCTTTGAAGAACCGATTCGGCCCCACCGACGAGGTCGGATGCTTCGAGATGACCGGTGCGGGCATCTCCGAGGTCCCCGACCCCTCTGGCCTCTTCCTGTCGCAGGGCGAGACGGAACCGGGCACGTGCGTCGCCATCTCGCTCGAGGGCCGCAGGGCGCTCCCGGTCGAGGTGCAGGCGCTGACGATCAACACCACCGCACCGAATCCCCGTCGCGTGGTTCACGGACTCGACTCGTCTCGTGTGGCGATGGTGCTGGCGATCCTCGAACGACGGGCGCACATCAAGACGAGCAATCTCGACGTCTACGTGTCGACCGTCGGCGGGGTGCGTTTCACGGAGCCGGCCGCCGACCTCGCGATCGCGATCGCCGTGGCAGGGTCGATCCAGCAGATCTCCGTGCCGCGCACGGTCGCGGCGGTCGGCGAACTCAGCCTCGCCGGTGAGATCCGGCCGGTCACGCAGTCGGCGCAGCGCCGCTCGGAGGCGTCGCGACTCGGTTACGAGCAGGTGGTCGACGACCGTTCGAAGACGCTGCGCGCGGCACTCAACGACGTCCGCTCCCGCAACACGACTCGGCGCAGCGAAGCCGACATCCCGCCGTTCTGAGCAGGCGGCGCAGAGCGCCGGTCCGCATTCAGCCCGGGTCGAGAAGGTGCCCGAAACCCACTGCGCCCTCGAGCGGGGCCAGTTCTGCACCCGGATCGGGCGACGGGGGTGCGAAAGCGACCCCGCACCGGCCGGGGGTGCGAAAGCGACCCCGCACGTCTCCGCGAGCTCAGGCCTCGACCGCCACTGAGCTCAGGCGTCGAGCGCCTTGAGCAGCTCGTCGGGCGAGGCCTGCATCGGATGCGGGCCTGCGATGTCGAGGAAGACGGTGGTGATCGGATGCGCGGCGAGGAACTTGCGCAACCAGTCCGCTGTGTAGATGCCCACCCCCGGCGGAAGGTTGTCGGGTTTGTTCTTCGCGTCGCTGAAGAGCAGAAGCGCCAGGTCACCCGACTTCGGATCGCGGTAGGTCCACACCTCACCGCTGTCGAGCGGGTTGTCGCGGGCGCCGGGCTTCACAAGCGGCACGACCGTGGTGCCGTGTCTCAGCGCCAGCGCGACTGCGGCGATGTCCTGCTTCTCGAGAGCCTGGGCGAGAGCATCCGAGCGGAAGTCCTCGGGCGCGGGCTTGTTCTTCGCGGACTTCGCCTTCTTCGATGCCATGCACCCAGCATATTCAGCCCACGCCGAGGTCTCGCCCGAACGTGGGCGAAGAAAAGGGCCCTCTCGAGTCATCCATTGGGGACTGGGGTACTCGAGAGGGCCCGCGGACCCTCGGGGCGGCATGTCGAAGCGCTGGGGACGCTGTGTTCGACGCCACTGGGGATGGCATGCGCCGCAAGTCTGCGAGGGTCACCCCAATGGTATCCCAAAGAACGAGTGCTGTCAGCATCGAAACTGAGTGCAGGTCTGTATTCAAGACCTTTGGCCAAGGCGGACTCGACCGGCGACGCATCGAGCGACGCACCGAATCTCAGTAGAGCAGGATCTGCTTGGTGGTCGCGCCCTTGAAGCCGCCGATCTCGACGGCCACGTGATACGACGCTCCCCCACCGGGAGCACGCGCGCGGTTCTCCTGAGCACAGGTTTCAACGCTCGACCGCGTACGATCCCAGGTCACCGGAACCTTGCTCGTGACCGTCGCACCGGCGGCCAGCGTGGCGATCATGCTGCTCGGGTTCTCCTGGCAGTCGGTGGAGCGCCACCACACGTCGGATCCGCTTGACACCGTGAGCACCTGGGTCGTCGACCCGACATCGATCGTGCAGTCGGTGGCTCCACGATTCGTCAGCGAGATCGACAGCTGCGGCAGGACTCCTGCCTGATACGTGTCGGCGTCCGTCACGGCTGCGACCTCGACGTCCTGCGCTTCGCACGCCACGATGCCCGGCGTCTCTTCGCTGGACGGCTCGGGGGCGGGAGACTCGGCGGCGGTCGGATCGGGCGTCGTCGACGTCGTGGGGGCCACGGGAGTCGACGACGCCGAGGGCGTCGGTGACGGGGTCGCATCCGTCGCGCTCGCCCACGGCCGGGCCACGAGAAGCCACACAGCCGTCACGATGAACGCGACGAACACGATCAGTGCGACGAGGGTCACCAGTCGCCGACGACGATAGACGGCGGCGGAGTGACGGGGCATGAGTCCAGGTTAGTTGAGCCTTTTCAGCATCCTGGTGTTGCCGAGCGTGTTCGGCTTGACGTGCGCGAGGTCCAGGAACTCCTCGACACCGGCGTCACCGCTGCGCAGCAGCTGCGAGTACACATCGGGGTCGACGACCTGCTCGCCGATCGTCGTGTAGCCCCGGCGCCCGAAGAAGTCGATCTCGAACGTGAGGCAGAACAGTCGGCTGAGCCCGAGCTCGCGAGCCTGCTCCTCGAGGGCACCCACGATCGCGCCGCCGACGCCGTGGTGCAGCCAGTCCCCGCGGACCATGAGGGTGCGCACCTCGCCGAGGTCCTCCCAGAAGACGTGCAGCGCGCCGCATCCGATCAGCTCGCCGTCGGCCTCGGCCACCACGAACTCCTGCACGGCACCGTAGAGCACAGCGAGATCCTTGCCGAGCAGGATGCGCTGCTCGACCATCGGCTGCAGGAGATTCCGGATGCCGATGATGTCGGCGCTGCGCGCCGGCCGGACGATGTACTCGCTCACATCGTCAAGCCTAGAACCCGTCACCTCCCCAGACCCTGAGATCCGGGCACAGAATCGGATCCGACGGCCGACACACCGACGGATGCGCCGCCACGTCTCGCGCGTCGCTCCTGATCTCCGAAGCTGTGCCCGTGACAGAACCAGAGGCGCCCCGGGCACAGAGAAGGGGCGGATGCCTCAGCATCCGCCCCTTCTCCGATCAGGTCACTCTCCGCTGGCGATGGCCAGGTCGGGGGTGCCGGGGATCGCGCCGCCGGTGTTGACGCCGACCGCGACCTGCTCGCCGCGCGGGCCGTGCTCGAAGAGGAACTCGCCGTCCTTCGAGTCGACCTTGACGTGGTCGCCGGGGTTCAGCTCACCGTGAAGGATCTTCTCGGACAGACGGTCCTCGACCTCGTGCTGCATCGCGCGACGCAGCGGTCGGGCACCGAGTGCCGGGTCGAAGCCGATCTCGATGAGGCGCTCCTTGGCGGACTGCGAGAGCTCGATCGTCATGTCGCGGTCGAGCAGACGCTCGCCGAGGCGCTTCGTGAACAGATCGACGATCTGCACGAGCTCGTCCTTCGACAGCTGCGGGAACACGATGATGTCGTCGACACGGTTGAGGAACTCGGGCTTGAAGTTGCGCTTGAGCTCTTCGTTGACCTTGCCCTTCATCCGCTCGTAGTTCGTCGAGTTGACGCCCTCGATCTGGAATCCGACCGGACCACCGGCGATGTCACGAGCACCGAGGTTGGTGGTCATGATGATGACGGTGTTCTTGAAGTCGATCACGCGGCCCTGACCATCGGTCAGACGACCCTCTTCGAGGATCTGCAGCAGCGAGTTGAAGATGTCCGGGTGGGCCTTCTCGATCTCGTCGAACAGCACCACGCTGAACGGCTTGCGACGCACCTTCTCGGTGAGCTGGCCGCCCTCTTCGAATCCGACGAATCCGGGAGGGGCACCGAACAGACGAGACACGGTGTGCTTCTCGCCGAACTCGCTCATGTCGAGCGAGATGAGAGCGGCTTCGTCATCGAACAGGAACTCGGCGAGCGCCTTGGCGAGCTCGGTCTTTCCGACCCCCGTGGGGCCGGCGAAGATGAACGAGCCCGAGGGACGCTTCGGGTCCTTGAGCCCGGCGCGCTGACGACGGATCGTCTTGGAGAGCGCCGCTATGGCCTCTTCCTGACCGATGACGCGCTGGTGCAGCGCCTTCTCCATGAAGACGAGTCGCGAGGACTCCTCTTCCGTCAGCTTGAAGACCGGGATGCCGGTGGCCTGTGCGAGCACCTCGGCGATCAGGCCCTCGTCGACGACCGCCTGGGTCGCGACGTCACCCGAACGCCACTGCTTCTCGAGACGCAGACGCTCTGCGAGGAGGCTCTTCTCCTCGTCGCGCAGCGATGCGGCCTTCTCGAAGTCCTGGTCCTCGGACGCGACCTCTTTCTGCTCGCGGACCTTGGCGATCTTCTCGTCGAATTCGCGCAGCTCGGGCGGGCTCGACAGGATGCTGAGGCGCAGGCGTGCGCCGGCCTCGTCGATCAGGTCGATGGCCTTGTCGGGCAGGAACCGGTCGGAGACGTAGCGGTCGGCGAGGTTCGATGCCGCGACGATCGCGCCGTCGGTGATCTGCACCTTGTGGTGCGCCTCGTACCGGTCGCGCAGTCCCTTGAGGATGTTGATCGTGTGAGGGAGGCTCGGCTCGTTCACCTGGATCGACTGGAAGCGGCGCTCGAGCGCGGCATCCTTCTCGAAGTGCTTGCGGTACTCGTCGAGCGTGGTCGCGCCGATGGTCTGGAGCTCGCCACGAGCGAGGAGGGGCTTCAGGATACTGGCCGCATCGATCGCGCCCTCTGCGGCTCCCGCACCCACGAGGGTGTGGATCTCGTCGATGAAGACGATGATGTCGCCGCGCGTGCGGATCTCCTTGGTGACCTTCTTCAGGCGCTCCTCGAAGTCGCCGCGGTAGCGGGAACCGGCGATGAGAGAGCCGAGGTCGAGCGAGTAGAGCTGCTTGTCCTTCAGCGTCTCGGGCACATCGCCCTTGACGATCGCCTGGGCCAGGCCCTCGACGACGGCGGTCTTGCCGACGCCGGGCTCACCGATCAGCACGGGGTTGTTCTTGGAGCGACGAGACAGGATCTGCATGACCCGCTCGATCTCCTTCTCGCGCCCGATGACCGGGTCGAGCTTGTTGTCGCGTGCGGCCTGCGTCAGGTTGCGGCCGAACTGGTCGAGCACCTGCGAGCCGCCCTGGGCGCTCGGGGTGTCGTTCGACTGCGCGCCGACGGCTGCCGGCTCGCGTCCGGGTGCACCGGACAGGAGCTGGATGACCTGCTGGCGGACCTTGTTCAGGTCGGCGCCGAGCTTGACGAGCACCTGGGCTGCGACACCCTCACCCTCGCGGATGAGGCCGAGCAGGATGTGCTCGGTGCCGATGTAGTTGTGGCCGAGCTGGAGGGCCTCGCGGAGGCTCAGCTCGAGGACCTTCTTGGCGCGCGGCGTGAACGGGATGTGCCCGGTCGGCTGCTGCTGGCCCTGGCCGATGATGTCCTGCACCTGCTCGCGCACGGCGTCGAGCGAGATGCCGAGGCTCTCGAGCGCCTTGGCTGCGACACCCTCACCCTCGTGGATGAGGCCGAGCAGGATGTGCTCGGTGCCGATGTAGTTGTGGTTGAGCATCTTCGCCTCTTCTTGGGCGAGGACGACCACTCGACGGGCTCGGTCCGTGAATCTCTCGAACATGCTGTGACTCCTTATTCGCACGTGTTGTTCGACACTGGCGAAGACGCGTGAAGCGCTTGTACATCGAGAGTAACCACCGCACGGGAGAGGTATGCCCGTGTTCGCCGTCGGCATAGTGCCGTGACGGGCCGTGACACCGCTCTCCTGCCGTGAGGGTTGACGAACATATCGACAGTCGTTATGTTAACGATTATCGGTAATAACGAAGATCGATAAGGAGTGGATGATGACCTCGACGAAGAACCGCACGCTCTCCCGCGGCGACACCGGAGCCCTGATCGGGTTCTGCATCGCCGGGGTCGCGATCGCCGCGTACATCACGGTGTTCTCGATCATCCGGATCGTCGAGCTCGCCCGCGGCGTCGACGTCCCGGTGCTCGCCGAGTTCATCGGATCGAAGACTCCGGTCGACCTGCCACTCACCACGGGCGACAGCATCTCCGTCGGACTCGACAGCGCCGTGATCACGGCACCTCAGCTGCCGACGGTCGCGGCCGTACCCGGCATCATGGGGCAGATCGCGCAGATCCTGACGATCGTCGTCGTGATCGGATGCCTCATCGTGCTGGCCCGCAGCGTTCTCGCCGGCCGCGTCTTCAGCCGCCGCAACACCGCTCTTGCGTCGACCGCGGGCATCACCGGACTCGTCGGCTTCGCCGCCGTCCGCTTCTTCGACAACATGCTCGCCAATGCGACGATCGCCCACATCACCGACAACGGAGTCGAGAACGCCGTCATCAGCGTCGAGCCCTTCACCTTCGTGCTCGCGGCGTTCGTCCTCGCGCTCATCGGCACGGTCTTCGTGGTCGGCGATCGCCTGCAGCGCGACAAGGCCACTCTCGAGGATGAAACACGGGGTCTCGTGTGAGCCCGGCGGAGAACGACGACGAGCTCACCGGCATCCACTGCCGTCTCGACGAACTGCTCGCCGCGCGAGGGATGACGCTGACCGAGCTGAGCGCCCGCGTGGGCGTGAGCATCGTGAATCTGTCGGTGCTGAAGAACGACAGGGCCAGGGCCATCCGGTACTCGACCCTGCGCGCGATCTGCGACGCGCTCGACTGCGAGGTCGGCGACCTGCTCGTACTCGCCTGATCGCCTGATCCCCCGTCAGGCGACCGGAGGCTGCGGCGGCTGAGACTGCGCGACCGGCGCGAGCGGTTCGACCACCACGGCCGTGCCGTAGGCGCAGATCTCGGTGAAGTTCGCGATCGAGCCTGCATCGAAGCGCATCGCCACGATCGCGTTGCCGCCGCGCTGCTGAGCCTCGGCCCACATGCGCTGCATCACGACCTGCCGCGCCTCGTACATGACCTGCGTGAACTCGGGGATCTCACCGCCGCCGAGCGAGCGGAACCCGGCGGTGAACCCCTGCCCGAAGTCGGTCGAGCGCACCGTCAGTCCCATGACCTCCCCCAGCACCTGAGTGATGCGATAACCCGGGATGTCGTTCGTCGTCACCATGAACATGAGGACATCGTGCCATGCCCCGGCACCGATGCGGAGTACCAGCGCGAGACGAATCGGCACAACCCCTTCTATGCATTCGCTGTGAGCCGATAGCGTTGAGCGCATGAAGCTCAACGACCGGAACCTGCGCACCTCCTCCCGCCTCCTCATGGCGCTGCCCATCGCAGCACTCGCCTTCTCGCTCGCCGCGTGCGGTGGATCCACTCGCCCGACCGCCGATATGGTCGCCGACGGGCTCGACGAGTTCTTCACCTCGCAGGGCCAGGAGCTGCCCGACGGCGCCTCCGAGTGCTTCGCCGGCTACCTGGTGGACTCCGAGCTCAGCAACGAGACCCTCACGTTCCTCGCCAACGGCGAGGACAAGCAGTCCAGCGAGGCGGACAAGGCCCTGACGACGAAGATCCTCCAGGACAACCTCCAGGAGTGCGCGGGCTGACCCGCACCATTCCGATCGACGAAGGATGACGGATGCTTCGGCATCCGTCATCCTTCGTCATCTCGGCCTCGGGACTCCGGCACGGCTCATAGCGTGGACGGAAGCGCGCACACGGCGCGCATCGATTCTGGAGTCCCCAATCCAATGAGCACCACCGTCCGCGCCACGAAGGCGCCAGACACCCGCGGACCCGTCCGGAAGCTGCTGACGTCATTCGGCTTCCAGATCCTCGCAGCCCTCGTCCTCGGCATCGCCGCAGGTCTCATCGCCCGCCAGCTGGGCGCCACGGCAGACAGCCCCAACGGCCTCTCGGCCACGCTCGACACGATCGGCAGCTCGTACGTCACGCTGCTGCGCACCGCCGTCGTGCCGCTGATCTTCACCGCGATCGTCGCCAGCATCTCGAACCTGCGACGCGTGCAGAACGCCGCGCGTCTCGCCGGTCAGACCCTGCTCTGGTTCGCCATCACCGCGTTCATCGCCGTGACCATCGGCATCGTCCTGGGCCTCGTCATCCAGCCCGGTTCGCGCGCCGGCGACGGACTCGAGCCGAGCGACCCCTACACGGTGGGCACGTGGTGGAACTTCCTCCTCGGCCTGATCCCGCAGAACTTCCTCGGACTCAGCGTCAGCACCAACCCCGGCGCCGCCGAGGGCACGTTCTCGTCGAGCGTGAACTTCAACATCCTGCAGATCATCGTGATCGCGGTCGCCGTGGGCATCGCGGCGCTCAAGGCCGGCAAGAAGGCCGAGCCGTTCCTCGCGTTCACCGAGTCGCTGCTCAAGGTCATCCAGCGGGTGCTGTGGTGGATCATCCGCATCGCCCCGCTCGGCACCTTCGGCCTGATCGGTGCGGCGGTCGTCAAGTACGGCTGGGAGAAGCTCGCGTCGCTCGGCTGGTTCGCGATCGCCGTCTACATCGGCCTCGCTCTCGTGCTCTTCGTCGTCTACCCGATCCTCGTCAAGACGAACGGCCTCTCGATCACGCAGTACTTCTCGGGCGTGTGGCCCGCCGTGCAGCTGGCCTTCGTCAGCCGCTCGTCGATCGGCACCCTGCCCCTCACCGAGCGCGTCACCGAGCGCAACCTGGGCGTGCCCCGCTCGTACGCCTCGTTCGCCGTGCCGTTCGGCGCGACGACCAAGATGGACGGCTGCGCCGCGATCTACCCTGCCATCGCCGCGATCTTCGTCGCGCAGTTCTTCGGCATCGAGCTGAACCTCGTGCAGTACCTGCTGATCGTGCTCGTCTCGGTCGTCGGCTCCGCCGCCACCGCAGGCACCACGGGCGCGACGGTCATGCTCACGCTGACGCTGTCGACGCTGGGCCTGCCGCTCGAGGGCGTCGGCCTGCTGCTCGCGATCGACCCGATCCTCGACATGGGCCGCACCGCGGTCAACGTCGCGGGCCAGGCGCTCGTGCCGACGATCGTCGCCAAGCGCGAGGGCATCCTCGACGAGGAGCTCTACAACGCCCCGCGCGAGGGCCTGCCCTTCGCCGACGACTCCGACGACGACGAGGCACCCGAGGCGGATGCCTCAGCATCCGAGAAGGAGCCGGCCGGCACTCGCTGACCCTTCGCCGCACAGATCGAGCGCCTCGCCCCACTCGGGGGCGGGGCGCTCGTCTATCTCCCGCTACGCGCGACCCTGCAGACGCGTGGCGGCGCGGGTGTCGAGGGCGAGCTCCTCGGCATCCATCGCGGCCATCAGCTCGCGCATGACCTCCTCGTCGAGGTTGCCGGCGTCTCGCTCTGCGAGGAGGATGTCACGGCGCACCTGCAGCCACCCGCGGGTGAGCGCTGCGAGGTCTTCGTACGAGGGGCGGGTCACCGCCTCCTCGACCTCCTGCGCCTCGTCTGCGGCCTTCTCGACCCGGGTCATGCGCTTGGTGAAGGCATCGAAGACGCCGATGTCGACGCTGCCGTACTTGTCGACCCACTCATCGCGCTTCGCCGCGAGGAAGGCCTTGCCCGCCTCGCGGCTCTTGGCCTTGACATCGGCGATCGCGCGCTCGTCCTCTTCGTCATCGACGTCGCTGGCGATGCCGAGACTGCGGATCAGCAGCGGCAGGGTCAGGCCCTGCAGGAGCAGCGTGCCGAGGGTCACGACGTAGGCGACGACGACGATCGCGTGCGACGGCTCGGTGTCGAGCGCAGCGAGATCGGCTGCGGCGAGCGCGGTCGCCAGCGTCACCACACCGCGCATGCCCGCCCACGAGATGACGGCGTTGTCCTTCCAGGTCAGCTGCAGTCCTGCCATGCGGTCGCGCACGATCTTGGAGCGCAGCTCTTCGGCGCTGTACTGCTTCCAGCGTTTCGAGTCGCGGCGGCGCTCGTCGAAGGCTCCGGACTCGACCGTTCGATCCCAGCGTTCCAACCGTTTGCGGTCTTGGAAGTTCGCCCACCCGTTCGCCGGGTACACGTAGAGCGGCCGTACGAGCAAGACGACGAGCAGCACGACACCCGACAGCATCAGGATGCGACCGACCTCCTCGCCGCCGAGGTCGCTGAGCACGCGCGGGAACTGCAGGCCGATGTAGGCGAACACGAAGCTCTCGAGCAGCAGGTCGGCCGAGAGCCAGAGGGGCGCCTCCTGCTGACGGGTCGTGTAGTCGGTGCGGGGCGAGTTGTATCCGACGTACAGGCCCATCGCGACGACCGCGAGCACGCCCGAGCCGAGCAGGTGCTCGGCGATCGCATATGCGCCGAACGGTGCGAGCAGCCCGAAGGTGCCGATCACGACCGGGTCGCTGATGCGCATGCGCAGCTGGTGCAGCACGATGCCGAAGACGAGTCCGACCGCGACGCCGACGCCGACCGCGAGCAGGAACTGCCAGATGCCGTCCCAGACGGTCAGGGTCGCCCCGGCGATGATCGCCGCGAACACGCGATAGAGGGTCAGCGAGGTCGCATCGTTGATCAGGCTCTCTCCCGACAGCACCGTCATGATGCGGCGCGGAAGCCCGAGCTTGCGGCCGATGGCCGCGGCCGAGACCGCATCGGGCGGTGCCACGATGGCACCGAGCAGCAGCGCGCCCGGCAGGGTCAGCGACGGCAGGATCCACCACGCCACCAGGCCCACGGCGACAGCCGTGAGCAGCACGAGGGTGACGCCGAGGCGCCGGATCTGCGGCAGGCTGCGCTTGAAGCCCACGAACGACACGTCGAGCGCCGCCGAATACAGCAGCGGCGGCAGCACGAGGTTCAGCAGCAGGTGCCCGTCGATCTCGACCTCGGGAACGAACGGCAGGAAGGATGCCGCGAGCGCGACCACCGTGACGAGCAGCGGAGCCGGCCATCCGCGCCATCGGGCGATCGCCGCCACGACGACAGCACCGACGAGCACGTAGAAGATCTCGGCATCCATGCCTTTTAAAGTACTGCCCGTCGGCCCGGGAACGGGGTCGCGGGCGCGGGGTCGCCGGTGCGAGCGTGCGGGGTCGCCGGGTCAGTCCCCGCCGTCGGCGAGTTCGTCGCGGAGCCCGGCGTTCTCGTCCTCGAGATCGAGCACGCGCCGGATGCCGACGATGTTGATCCCCTCGACGCGCAGACCCGTCACACGGCGGATGCGTTCGAGGTCATCGTCGCTGTAGCGACGGGTACCCCCGTCGCTGCGCGCAGGAGTGACGAGACCCTTCGCCTCGAACAGACGCAGGCTGGCCTCGGGGACGCCGCTCAGCTGGGCGGCGACGGCGATGCCGTACACCGGCATGCTCGGATCACGACCAGCCATCGCAGACTTCCTTTCGCAGTGCTTGCATTCTATCCCGACTTGTTCTATAAAAAATCTATAGCAACGGTTGCAGATAATCTGCATCCACAACGCCCACCCGGGCCACACGAAAGGAGACACTCATGGCCATGTCCTTCGATCCGTTCAGTCAGCTCGACCGCTTCGCTGCGAGCGTGCTGGACTCCGTCCGCGCACCGCGTCTCATGCCGGTGGACCTCTACCGCGACGGCGACAGGTACGTCCTGCACGCCGATCTTCCCGGCATCGATCCGGGCTCGATCGACGTCGACCTCGACGGCGGCCAGCTCACCATCCGCGCGCAGCGCACTGCCGACGGCCGCGAAGGCGTCCGCTGGCTCGCCCGCGAGCGTGGATCAGGCTCGTTCCTCCGTCAGTTCTCGCTCGGCGATGGAGTGGACCTCGACGCGATCAGCGCCTCGTATGAGAGCGGCGTGCTCTCGGTGATCATCCCGGTCAGCGAGCGCGCGAAGCCCCGCAAGATCGAGGTCGAGTCGAGCGACAACCGACAGTCGATCGCTGCCTGACAGCACGGGGGCCGGGGCACACCCGGCCCCCACTTCCTCTTCTGGAAAGGACGACCCATGCACAACCCCGCTGCACTCGACCGCTTCCTGCGCGGGATGGAGTACCCGGCGACGCGCGACGACCTGCTGCGCGAAGCAGCCCGTGACGGTCTCGGCTCCGACGATCGAGCGGTGCTCGCTCGGCTTCCCGAGCAGAGCTTCAGCGCGGCCTGGCACATCCGCTACCACCTCGCACGCCACGCTCTGGCCGAGGAGTTCTCGCCGTCGGCATCCTCCTCCCTCGCCGCAGCGTGACGACCCACCGGGCACGATGGGGCGGGCGGGAATGCCCCGCCCGCCCCCGCCGTTGCATTCGGGGATGACTTCCACCGCGCTCTCCGTCCTCGACCTCGTCCCTGTTCGCACCGGCCAGACCAGTGCCGAGGCGATCTCCTCCTCCCTCGATCTCGCCGCGACCGCCGACCGCCTCGGCTATCGCCGCTACTGGTTCGCCGAGCACCACAACATGCCGGCCGTGGCATCCACCACTCCCCCGGTGCTGATCGCCGCCGCCGCGATGCGCACGACGAAGATCCGTCTGGGATCCGGCGGTGTCATGCTGCCCAACCACGCTCCGCTGATCGTCGCCGAGCAGTTCGCCGCGCTCGAGGCGATCGCGCCCGGACGCATCGACCTCGGCCTCGGACGCGCTCCCGGCAGCGACCCGGTCATCACTCAGCTGCTGCGCGGGTCGGGAACGACGAGCGACGTCGAGCAGTTCCCCCGCAACGTCCAGGACATCGCTGCTCTCCTCTCTGGCGACGGCGCGACCGTGCGCTTCACGTCGGGTGGGGAGTACACGGTGAACGCGACGCCCGCCGCCACCGGCAGCCCCGAGGTCTGGCTGCTCGGATCGAGCGACTACTCCGCCCAGCTCGCGGCATCGCACGGGCTGCCCTACGTCTTCGCGAACCACTTCTCGGGCCAGGGCCTCGAGCGCGCGCTCGACCTGTACCGCACCGGCTACCAGCCGAGCGAGGAGCACCCCGAGCCCCGCACCTTCCTGACGGTCAACGTCGTGGCCTCGCCCACCCAGGAGGAGGCCGAGGCCCGCGCGCTCCCCCAGCTGCGCATGATGTCGCGCCTGCGTCTGAACAAGCCACTGACCGCACTCGAGACGGTCGAAGAGGCACTGGCCGCCGAGCCGAATGCCGCGACCGACCAGGTCGTCGAAGCCGCACGCTCCCGCTGGTTCGTCGGAACGGGCGAATCCGTCGCCGAAGAGGTGCGCGCGTTCGCGACGAAGTGGGGCGTCGACGAGGTCATGCTGTCGCCCGTCGCGGGAGCCTACGAATCCGAGCCGCGCGACTCCGCCGCCGGCCGCGCCCAGACGCTGGAGCTCGTCGCCGCGGCGCTCTGATCGACCGCGACGCGTCCCGCCCGCGGGCGTGGATGGTCAAAAGCGCACGCCTGAGGGCCGCGTGGGATGCGTTTTTGACCACGCTCCTCCGCACCGATGCTCTTTCGACCATCCATCGGCGTACGGGCGACGTCGCTGACGCGACGACGACCTGAATCACTCCTCCACCACTGCGGCGGGTGAGACCGACTTATGCACAGCTCCCGGTCCGCAACGCGCAACTCTCCGAATCGCGCTTCCCGGACGCGGATGCTGGGGAGATGCGTCGTCGATCTGTGCTGCCGCCCACACTCGGAGCCACCTTCACCGTTCGAGCGGCAACGGCAGCGGGGGTGGGACGCGGACGTGCGGCAGCCGCCGACCTGCACCGCCCCTTCCACGGTGTGCGATCGCTCACGCCTCAGACGACACCTCTGCACAGAGTGTTCGCGCTCGCCTCGCGACTGAGACCGGGACAGCTGATCGGGGGCGCGACCGCGATGCGCGTCTGGGGCTATCCCGTTCCGGGCTCTTGGAAGGTCACCGACGATATCGACGTCGTCGTGGCGACGGATGCCGTCCGGCCGCGCACGCGGGGTGTGAGGAGTCGAAGGCTCGCAACCGGCAGAGCACAGCTGTGGTGGATCGGCCGCGTCCCCGTCGTCGACCCTATAACCGCACTCTTCCTCTGCGTCGCGTCGTTCACCGACGACGAGCTCGTGGTGGCCCTCGACGCTCTCGTCACGACCGCAGACAACTACCCGGGGCTGCGCGCCGACCGCCCCCTGCACACGGTCGAGGAGATCGATCAACGCCTGCGCCACTGGGGGCGCTTCGCCGGGTGCGCGCGCGTGCGAGCTGCGCTGCCCGCGGTGCGTGCGGCCGTCGAGTCCCCGAAGGAGACCGAGACGCGTCTGCTGCTCGTCGCGGCAGGCCTTCCCGAGCCGGTGGTCCAGCACGAGATCCGTCGCGACGGGGTGATCATCGCGAGAAGCGACCTCGCGTATCCCGAGCTCCGAATCGCCGTCGAATACGAGGGCGACGGACACCGAACCGACCGCGACCAGTGGCGCCGTGACATTCAGCGGCAGCGAGAACTCGAGGACACCGGCTGGATCGTCATCCGAGTGACGCAACTCGACCTCGACGACGGAGGACGGATGCTGCTCGACCGCATCCGCCGTGCGATCGCGTCTCGCTCCTGACATCGCCCCCGCTGCCCCTGCGCCCGTGCCTGCGCCCGTGCCGGCGCCTGCCCGCCGCTCTCCTCACGTGCGCACGACCGCCCCGCACGACCGACGCGCTGAGTGGTCAATAACGCATCCCCACCAGCCCGTAGCCGTGACTTTTCGACCACCCACCGACCGGATGCTGCGCTTGTGACCACGCGCCGCCGCACCGGCGCCCGCGCCCCCAGCGTCAGGGGCTGGTATTCCGGTGCGCCGGGGCGTACCCTCACCAGCAACGGAAGGGGTTCGATGATGAGCACGACCAAGACTCTGTCCCTCTGGGTGGCGTACGGCACGAACGGAGTCGTCGGCAGCATCCGACACGATGACGGGGGATACACCGTCGTCATGGCCGGAGCGGATGCCGCGACGGGCACGTACCCGAACCTGGAATCGGCCAAGGGTGCGCTGCATTCGCACATGCTGCCAGGCAGCGGCTGGCCGATGTTCCGCGAGCACTGACTCGAGAGCGCTGACACCGGAACGGGGAACAAGGGGAAGAGGGGCGACGCGGTCGCGGGGCACCCCCGCGACCGTCGTACGCTGACTGCATGCGCCACGCCACCTCCCTCGCTCCTGCTGCCATGCTGACGGTCGAGGAGCAGCAGGCGAAGGTGTTGGCCGCCACCCGACCGCTCGGCGCAGAGTCGGTGCCGATCGCGCTGGCCGCCGGCCGCACCCTCGCGGACGACGTGCGCGCCCGGGTCGATGTGCCGCTGTTCGACAACTCCGCGATGGACGGATACGTCGTCATCTTCGCCGACGTCGAGGCAGCGACGGCCGAGCACCCCGCCGAATTACGCGTCATCGCCGACCTGCCAGCGGGTTCGTCCGAGGAGCCCGAGCTGCGTCCGGGGCTGGCCGCTCGGATCATGACCGGCGCTCCCGTGCCCCGCACGGCGACCGTCGTCGTGCCCTTCGAACACACCCGTGACGGGCTGCAGACCTGGAACGCCCCGGCCATCGTGACCACGGCCCCTGCCCGCGAGGGCGCTCACATCCGCCGCCGCGGAGAGGAACTGCGCGCCGGTGCAGTCGTCGCTCCGGCGGGCACCGTGCTCGGGCCGCTGCAGCTGACGGCCATCGCGGCCACGGGCATCGACACCGTGCAAGTGCGTCGCCGCCCCCGGGTCGCCGTGATCTCGACGGGCACCGAGCTCGCCGCCCCCGGCGCAGACCTGGCCCGAGGGCAGATCCCCGAGTCGAACTCGGTGCTGCTCGCGTCGATGTGCGCCGAGGCGGGCGCCGACGTCATCTCTGTCGACACGGTGACCGACGAGGATGCCGCCTTCACAGCCCTCGTCGACCGTGCGCTGCGCGCCGGCCGCGTCGATGTCGTGGTCACCTCGGGCGGCGTCAGCGCCGGCGCCCACGAGGTCGTCAAGAACGTGCTGCGCGATCGCATCGAGTTCGTCGCGGTCGCCATGCAGCCCGGCAGACCGCAGGCGTTCGGACGAATAGACGACGCGCTGATCTTCGGCCTGCCGGGCAATCCGGCGAGCGTCGCCGCCTCGTTCGAGGCGTTCGTGCGCCCGGCACTGCTCGCTCTCCAGGGGCGTGAGCCGGTGCAGCGCCCGATGCTGCGTCTCGCGACCACGGCCGGGTGGCGCAGCCCGGCAGGGCGACAGCAGTATGTGCCGGTGACCCTCGACCGATCCGACCCCGCCGCCTGGGCGGTGCACCCGGCAGCCGCCGACGGGTCGTCCGGCGCGCACCTCGCCGCAGGACTCGCCAGAGCGGATGCCTACGCCGTCGTGCCCGCCGAGGTCTCGACGGTGGTCGCCGGTGACCACGTCGACGTGATGCTGCTCTCGTGACCGCAGCAAGCGCCGCAGCAAGCGCCGCAGCAAGCGCCGCAGCAAGCGCCGCAGCAAGCGCCGCCGACGCGAGCGCCGCCGACATGAGCCGCGCAACCGCGGCGATCATCCTCGCGGGCGGGCGGGCGTCTCGACTCGACGGTGCCGCCAAGCCGCTGCTCGAAGTCGGCGGTCGCACGCTGCTCGATCGGGTGGTCGCGGCCGTCACAGGCTGCGACCCCATCATCATCGTCGGTCCGCCGACACCCGTGCACGGCGAAGTCGTCTGGACCCGCGAGACCCCCGAGTTCGGCGGCCCGGTCGCCGGCATCGCGGCCGGACTCGCACGCACCGAGAGCGCTGACGTGTTCGTGCTGGCGGCCGACCTGCCGAACGCCGAAGAGGCGGTCGCGCTGCTGCGTCGGCATCCGCCCCTCGCCAGCGGCGAAGACGGCGTCTGCCTGACCGACGACTCCGGACGGATGCAGTGGCTGATCGGGCTCTATCGCACCGACGCGCTGCGCCGAGCTGTCGCCGCCCTCCCCGACGGCGGCCGAGACGCATCCATCCGTTCGCTGCTCGCGGGCCTCACCATCGTCGCGGTGCCGGCGGGAGGCCTGGCGACGGACGTCGACACGTGGGACGATCTCGAACGAGCCCGCGCCACGGCCCAGGCGCTCACCCGCAACGGCACCGACGCCGACGCAGACGCCGACCACGACAACGGCACCGACGCCCCGCGTGGCAGCGCACCGAACGAGGAGACGACATGACAGACAGCCCGCAGCACCTTCCGGTCGAGGCCCTCGAGGAGTGGACCACCGCTGCCTGCGCAGCCCTCGAGATCGACCGCGAGTCGGTCGACATCGCCCTTCTCCTCGACCTCGCCCGTGACGTCGCGCACGGCGTCGCCCGCCCCGCCGCACCACTCAGCGCCTACCTCGCCGGCCTCGCCGCAGGGCGTGCCGGCGGCAGCCGTGAGGACACCGCCGCAGCAGCCGCAGCGATCACCGCACTCGCCGCGACCTGGCGCGCCGACGACCGGGTTTCCTGAAGTTCTCTCATCCACGACCTTCCCGATGTGATGGAGAAGTAATCGTCCGGTAATCGCATTCGTGCGGCCCTGCAACATCCGCCGCCTACGTTCAGAGCATTCACCTCTCGAACGCAGGAGCCGCGATGTCCCAGATCACCGGAAGAAGCAGCGTCGACACCCACGCCGTGACCCTCACGCGTCGTCCTGGCCGGTGGATCGACGGGTGGAATCCCGAGGATGCGACGTTCTGGGCCGCCGAGGGCAAGGCGATCGCCACACGCAACCTCGGGTGGTCGATCTTCGCCGAGTTCCTCGGCTTCATCATCTGGCAGCTCTGGAGCATCGTCGTCGTGCTGCTTCCCGCCGCCGGCTTCACTCTGAGCACCACGGAATCGTTCTGGCTGATCTCGCTGCCCAGCCTCGTCGGCGCGACGCTGCGGTTCCCGTACACGTTCCTCGTCGCCCGTTTCGGTGGGCGCAACTGGACCATCGTCTCGGCGCTGCTGCTGCTCATCCCGGCGATCCTGCTCGGCGTCGTCGTGCAGGACCCCGAGACCCCGTTCGGCGTGCTGCTCGTGGTGGCGGCACTGGCCGGCTTCGGCGGCGGCAACTTCGCGAGCTCGATGGCGAACATCACCTACTTCTTCCCGCAGAAGGAGAAGGGATGGGCGCTCGGGCTCAACGCCGCCGGCGGAAACCTGGGCACCTCGGTCGCCCAGCTCGCGGTGCCGATCGTCGTCTCGGTCACCGCCGCGTTCACGGTCAACCTCTCGCTCGCGGGCTGGATGTGGGTGCCGCTGATCCTCGTGGCCGTCTGGGGCGCATGGCGCCACATGGACAACCTGTCGTCCGCCAAGGCCGACTTCGCGGGGGCCGCCGCGGCCCTCCGCGAACCCCACCTGTGGGTGCTGTCGCTGCTCTACATCGGCACCTTCGGATCGTTCATCGGCTTCTCCAGCGTCTTCCCGAAGCTCATCGCCGACACGTTCCCCGAGTTCTCGACGTTCCAGATCGGCAGTGCGTCACTGTCGCTCGCGTTCCTCGGCGCTCTGGTCGGCTCGCTCGCCCGCCCCTACGGCGGAAAGCTCGCCGACCGTCTCGGCGGAGCACGGATGACGATCGCCGCGTTCTCGCTCATGATCGTCGGGGCGCTCTCGCTGCTGGTCACCCTGGAGGCGGACAGCTTCGCCCTCTTCCTCGGATGCTTCCTGCTGCTGTTCATCGCGGCGGGCGTCGGCAACGGGGCGACCTACCGGATGATCCCCAACGTCTTCGCAGCCCGGGGCGCCGCGACCGCAGGCGACGCGCTCGCGGTCAGCACCCAGCGCAAAGGCGCGGCCGCCCTCGGTCTGATCTCGGCGATCGGAGCCTACGGCGGATTCGTGATCCCGCAGGTGCTCGCCGCCGCGAAGAGCGGCACGGGCTCGTACGCACCGGCCTTCGGCGGATTCGTCGCCGCCTACGTCGTGCTGCTCCTGATCACGATCTTCGTCTACGTCATTCCGCGGGCTTCCCTCGCCGGACACCGGATCTGACCGTGCCGGAGCGCATCGTCGTCATCGGAGCAGGGCCCGTCGGCATCCGGTTCGCCGAGGAGCTGCTGCCCCTGGTGGCCTCGGGCAGGGCGACGGTGGCCGTGCTGGGCGCCGAGACTGCGCATCCGTACAACCGGGTGCTGATCGCCGAGCTCGCGGTGGGCGAGGTCTCGGCCGACGAGCTCACCCTGGCCACAGCAGCGGGCATCCCGGGCATCGATCTGCGTCTCGGGGCCCGAGCGGTGCGCATCGACCGCGAGGCGCAGCTGGTCGAGCTTGCCGACGGGTCGGCCGTCGACTACGACCGGCTCGTGCTCGCGACCGGAGCGCGCCCGATCATCCCGACGCTCGACGGACTCGAGACCCTCGGCCCCGACGCGACCGGTCTCGACACGAGCCTCACCGCGGGCGTCTGCGTGCTGCGCGACCTCACGGATGCCGAGCAGGTGCGCGCCGTGGTCGAGCGCGGCGGGCGTGTCGTGGTGCTCGGTGCCGGCGTGCTCGGGATCGAGCTCGCCATGCTGCTCGCCGATGCCGGCGCCGTTCCCTCGGTCGCCCACTTCGGTCCGATGCCGATGCCCCGCCAGCTCGATCGCGGCTCGGCGTCGATCCTGTCGACCGCGCTCGCCTCGGCCGGCGTCACGCTCGTTCCGCACACCCGCGCCGAAGGGGTGATCGGCGTCGAGGGCGACGACGGCATCCGGCGGTTCCGGGCCCTCGCCAGCGCCGACGGCAAGCGCATCGAGGGAGACCTGCTGGTGCTCTCGTGCGGGGTGCGGGCGCGCACCGAGCTCGCCGAGGCCGCAGGCCTTCGCGTCGGCAACGGCGTGCTCGTCGACGCCTCGCTGCGGTCATGGTCGGATCCCCTCATCCACGCGATCGGAGACTGCGCGCACATCGCCGACCCCGCCGAGTTCCTGCACGAGCGCCAGGTGCCCGGTGGGGCCGCAGGCCTCGTCGGCCCCGGATGGCGGCAGGCGAGCTGGCTGGCAGCGGCCATCGCGGCCGAGCTGAGCGGCGGTGCAGACGACGACGAGTCCACAAGCGGGTTCGCCGATGAGCATCCCGGTGTCGTCGTGCTCAAGGGCGAGCTGGTCGACATCGCCTCGGCCGGCGACGTCTCGGCCGATCCCTTCGCGCCGACCCCCGTCGGGGAGGACGCCCCGGGCATCGCGGTCTGGGCCGACCCCGAGCACGGCACCTACGTCAAGATGGCGACGCGAGACGGCATCCTCACCGGATTCGTGGCGGTCGGGATGCCGCGGGCCGCCGCCGAACTGAGCGTGCTGTATCTGCGCGGCGGCGAGCTGCCGGCCGACCGGTCGCTGCTGCTTCGGCTCGACGACCCGGATGCCGATACGGTGGCTCCCGCCGGCCGCGACGCGACGCTGTGCATCTGCAACGCGGTGACCGTCGGTCAGGTCGAGGATGCGGTCGACGACGGTTGCACCTCGGTCGCCGCGGTCGGCGACTGCACCCGCGCAGGCACCGGATGCGGGGGATGCCGCGCCCGCATCACCGAACTGCTGCACGCCCGCGCGGAGGCCGTCGCATGACCGACACCCACTGCCCCTACTGCGCGCTGCAGTGCGCGATGACCTTGACCCCCACAGCCGAAGCCGCTCTGCCGGTGACCGTCGCCGGGCGCGACTTCCCCACCAATCGCGGCGGCCTGTGCAAGAAGGGCTGGACCTCCGCCGAGCTGCTCGCCGACACCGGGCGCCTCACCACTCCCCTGGTGCGGGGCGATGACGGCGAACTGCACCCGGCGGAGTGGGACGCCACCCTCGACCTGATCGCCGATCGGCTGCGCAGGATCGCCTCCGACGACGGCCCCGACGCGATCGGGGTCTTCGGCGGCGGCGGGCTCACGAACGAGAAGGCCTACCAGCTCGGCAAGTTCGCCCGCATAGCGCTGCGCACCTCGCGCATCGACTACAACGGACGCTTCTGCATGTCGTCCGCCGCAGCCGCCGCCAACCGCTCCTTCGGGATCGACCGGGGTCTCCCCTTCCCTCTGACCGACCTCGACACCGCCGAGACGGTTCTCCTGCTCGGCTCGAACGTCGGCGACACCATGCCTCCGTTCGTCTCCCATCTGCAGGGCGCCAGGGCTCGCGGCGGTCTCATCGTCGTCGATCCTCGGCGCAGCTCGACCGCACGGCTGTGCGCCGCCGGCGCAGGCATCCATGTGCAGCCTGTGCCGGGCACCGACCTCGCCCTGCTGCTGGCGCTGACCCACGTCGTGATCTCCGAGGAGCTGTACGACTCCGGCTACGTGCGCCAGCGCACCTCGGGCCTCGATGCGCTCCGCCAGTCGGTGTCAGCCTGGTGGCCCGAGCGCGCCGAGACCGTCACCGGAGTGCCCGCGCGCAGCATCCGGGAACTCGCCCGCCGATTGGCGGAGTCCGACTCGACGTACATCCTCACCGGGCGCGGGGTCGAGCAGCACGTCGACGGCACCGACACCGCCACCGCGGCCATCAACCTGGCACTGGTGCTCGGGCTGCCCGGCACTCCGGGGTGCGGCTACGGCACGCTCACCGGCCAGGGCAACGGGCAGGGCGGACGCGAGCACGGACAGAAGGCCGACCAGCTGCCCGGATACCGGTCGATCACCGATCCGGCCGCGCGGGCCTCGGTGGCAGCGGTGTGGGGCGTCGATCCCGACGACCTGCCGGGCCCCGGGGTGCCTGCCGTCGAGCTGCTGCAGAGCGCCGGCCTGCCCGGCGGCGTTCGCGCGCTGCTCGTTCACGGCTCCAACGTCTTCGTGTCTGCGCCGAACGTGCAGACCGTGCGCGACGCCTTGCGCAGGCTCGAGCTGCTCGTCGTCTCGGACTTCTTCCTCTCCGAGACCGCGAAGGCCGCCGACATCGTGCTCCCTGTGCTGCAGTGGGCCGAGGAGGAAGGCACGATGACGAACCTCGAGGGTCGCGTACTGCGGCGTCGGCGAGCCGTCGACGCCCCCGCCGGGGCCCGCAGCGAGCTCTGGGTCATGGCCGAGCTCGCACGCCGCCTCGACGCACCCGGCGCGTGGAGCCTCGACCCGTCGGAGGTGTTCGACGAGCTCGCCCGCGCATCCGCCGGCGGCCGCGCCGACTACTCGGGACTCAGCCACGCACTGCTCGACATGGGCATCGAGGCGCACTGGCCGTTCCCGATCGGAAGCCTCGGCACACCCCGACTGTTCGCCGACCGGTTCGCGCATGCCGACGGGCGCGCGAAGCTCGTGGCCGTGCGGGCTCGCTCGCATCCCGCGGCGAGCGCCGATCGACTGAACCTCGTCACCGGACGACTGCTCGAGCAGTACCAGAGCGGTGCGCAGACCCGCCGCATCCCCGAGCTGACCGAGAAGCGGCCCACGCTCGTCGCCCAGCTGCATCCGGCCACCGCGCGTCGTCACGGGATCGGCGAGGGCGACGGCATCCGCCTCTCCAACTCCCGAGGCACCGTGCAGGCACGCGCCGAGCTGACGCACGACATCCGGCCCGACACGGTGTTCCTGCCGTTCCACTATCCCGATGCCGAGAGCGCGAACCTGCTCACCGACGACCGGGTCGATCCGCACTCGGCCATGCCCGAGTTCAAACGGGCGCTCGTGCAGCTGAGCGCCGTCTGACCCGGGGCGGGTCTCAGTCCTCGGGTTCGCCCGAGAGGATGCCGCGCAGCCAGTCGCGCGCCTCGACGAACACGTCGTCGTCGTAACGGTCGGGATACTGCACGATCTGCCGGTCGGCCCGCGGGTACGACCCGAGGAAGACCACGCGAGGGCTGAAACGACGGATGCCGAGCAGGGCGTCGGCCATGCGCTCGTGCTCGATGTGACCGTCGGCGTCGATCACGAACCGGTAGCGCCCCAGCTCGTCGCCGATCGGTCGCGATTGGATGAGCGAGAGGTTGATGCCTCGGGTCGAGAACTGCTCGAGCATCTCGAGGAGAGACCCGGGGTGATCGTTGGGCAGCTCGACGATCAGCGAGGTCTTGTCGGCACCGGTCGGAGCCGGTGCCGTGGTGGTGCGGGTGACGAGGACGAAGCGAGTGACGGCCTGGGCGTTGTCGCCGATGTCCTCAGCCAGGACGTCGACGTCGAGGTGCTTCACGACCCCGGGAGCGGCGATCGCCGCCTGCGCGGGAAGACCACCGTCGAGCATGCCGATCGCCGAGGCGACGTTGCTCGCCGCGGGCACGTGCGAGTGCGTCGGCAGGTGCTCGCCGAGCCAGCTGTGGCACTGCGCATAGGCGACGGGGTGCGCTGCGATGACCTGCACGTCTGCCAGCGTGGTGCCGCGGGGCGCCACGAGCACGAAGTTCACCGGTACCAGGTACTCGCCGACGATCCGCAGGCCCGGCAGCGTGGCCAAGGCATCCTGTGTCGTCGAGACGCCGCCCTCGACCGAGTTCTCGATCGCGATCATGGCGGCATCGCTGCGGCCCTCGAGCACGTCGGCGAGCGCCTCGCCGACGTTGTGCACGGCGCGCCAGTCCTGTCCGCGCGCCTCGGCGACCTGTTCGAGCGCCGCTTCGGTGAACGTTCCGGCAGGGCCGAGATAGCTGTAAGTGCGGCGTTCAGTCACGCGTTTCACCTTAGGGCAACTCCGAGCGCGCAGAAGATGCGCGGATGCCGAGATGGGGGCAGACTGTCTGCATGACGAGCCGTGCCGGTCTACCAGCCGAAGAATCCGATCTGATCGATGTCGACGAACTGATCGCCGCCTATTACGACCGCGTCCCGGATCCGGAGGTCGCCGCCGAACGCGTCGCCTTCGGAACCAGCGGGCACCGCGGCTCCTCCCTCTCGAACAGCTTCAACGAGAACCACATCCTCGCGACGACCCAGGCGATCGTCGACTATCGGACCGGCCAGGGCATCACCGGCCCGCTGTTCCTCGGTCGCGACACCCACGCCCTGTCGTTGCCGGCCGAGCGCAGCGCCATCGAGGTGCTGGTCGCGAACGGCATCGACGTGCGCGTCGACTCGCGCGACTCGTGGGTTCCGACGCCCGCACTCAGCCACGCCATCCTGACCTTCAACCGCGACCTGGCCCCGGATGCTCCCGGCCGCGCCGACGGCATCGTCGTCACCCCGTCGCACAACCCGCCGCGGGACGGCGGGTTCAAGTACAACCCGCCGCACGGCGGACCGGCCGACACCGACGCGACCGGCTGGATCGCCGACCGCGCCAACGAGCTGATCGCCGGCGGCCTGGTCGATGTGAAGCGCGAGCGCTTCGCCGACGTCGACTGGGACGCGGTTCCCGGCTACGACTTCCGTGATGCCTACGTGCGGGATCTCGCGACCATCATCGACATCGACGCGATCCGCAGCGCCGGCGTGCGCATAGGCGCCGACCCGCTGGGTGGAGCCTCGGTCGAGTACTGGGCGCTCATCAAGGAGGTCTACGACCTCGACCTCACGGTCGTGAATCCCGAGGTCGACCCGACCTGGCGCTTCATGACGCTCGACTGGGACGAGAAGATCCGCATGGATCCGTCATCCCCCTCGGCGATGGCCTCGCTGGTCGCCAAGAAGGGCGACTACGACGTCCTGACGGGCAACGACGCGGATGCCGACCGCCACGGCATCGTCACCCCCGACGCCGGGCTGATGAACCCGAACCACTACCTCGCGGTCGCCATCGACTACCTGTTCTCGCACCGCGCCGAGTGGCCGCGCGACGCCGCGATCGGCAAGACCCTCGTGTCGTCGATGATCATCGACCGCGTCGCCGAGTCGCTCGGACGCCGCCTGCTCGAGGTGCCCGTCGGCTTCAAGTGGTTCGTGCCCGGGCTGCTCGACGGATCCGTGGCTTTCGGCGGCGAGGAGTCGGCCGGAGCATCGTTCCTGCGCAAGGACGGCACCGTCTGGTCGACCGACAAGGACGGCATCCTGCTGTGTCTGCTCGCGGCCGAGATCATCGCCGTGACGGGCAAGACGCCGTCGGAGCGCTACGCCGAGCTGGAGGAGGCCTTCGGTTCGTCGGCCTACCAGCGCGTCGACGCCCCTGCGACGCCGGCGCAGAAGGCGACACTGGGCAAGCTGGCACCGGATGCCGTGTCGGCGACGACCCTCGCCGGCGAGGAGATCACGGCCAAGCTGTCGCACGCGCCCGGAAACGGCGCAGCGATCGGCGGCCTCAAGGTGCAGACCGAGCACGCCTGGTTCGCCGCCCGCCCGTCGGGCACGGAGGACGTCTACAAGCTGTATGCCGAGAGCCTGCGCGGCCCGGAGCACCTCGCCGAGGTGCAGGCCGAGGCTCGCGCCGTGGTGTCGGCCGCGCTCGGCGGCTGAGTCTCGCCGATGCCCGCTCGGTCAGACCGACCGCGCGAGCACCGCCCCCGCCTCGCGCAGCCAGCGGGCGGGTTCGGCGAGCGCGGCATCCGACGACCCCGCGATGTGGGTCAGCGAGGCGGATGCCGCGAACAGCGACGCGTCGGAGTCGGGCGTGATGCGTCCGGCGGCGAGCAGAGCCGTCGCCCCCGCTGACGCGGCGAGGCCCGCGATGAACGAGGGAACCTTGCCGTCGCCGGACTGTCCGTCGTACGAGCCCTCGCCCGTGATGACGATGTCGGCGTCGGCGATCGCCCCCGCGAGTCCGATGAGCTCTGCGACTTCGGCCGCTCCCGGGGCGAGCGTCGCCCCCCAGGCGACCAGCGCCCCGCCGGTGCCCCCGGCGGCGCCGGTGCCGGCGAGAGCGGCGTCGAGTGCGAGCAGGCCGGCGAGGCGCGCGAGCGCGGCATCCACCCGCGTGATGTCGTCGCCGGCGAGGCCTTTCTGCGGGCCGAACACCGCAGCCGCACCGCGGGCGCCGACGAGCGGGTTGGTCACGTCGGTGAGCACCCGCACCTCCGGGGCAGGGCGCAGACCGGTCAGGTCGACCGAGGCGATGTCGGCGAGGCCTCGGGCACCGCGCGCGACCGGGTCGCCCGCGACGTCGAGGAAGCGGGCGCCGAGCGCCGACAGCATCCCGGTGCCGCCGTCGGTCGACGCGCTCGACCCGATGCCGACGACCAGTCGCGAGACGCCGTGGTCGAGGGCTGCGGCGATGGCCTGGCCGAAGCCGGTGGTGTCGGCGTCCCACGGGCGCAGCTCGTCGAGCAGCTCGATGCCCGAGGTCGAGGCCAGATCCACGACGGCGGTACCGCCGGGGGCATCGGCAACAGGAGGAAGCAGCAGCCAGCTCGTCTCGATGCGGGCGCCTGCAGGGCCGTCGACGACCACCGGAACACGGCGAGCGCCGGGCACCGCGGCCTCGAACGCCGCGACGGTGCCTTCCCCTCCGTCAGCCATCGGACGGTGCACGAACGTCGCGGTCGGATCGACCGACGCCCAGCCCTCAGCCAGGGATGCCGCTGCATCCGCCGCAGTAATCGTGCCCTTGAAGCTGTCGGGGGCGAGGACCACCCGGGTCATCGTTCGATGTCAGGTTCGATGCCAGGGGTGCTCGCCCGCACGGCCACCTCGAGCGGCAGTGTCGCCTGCTCCCAGTCGGCGTCGACCGTCGCGCGGAAGGCCTGGTAGCCGACCTCGCTCAGCGGCACGCGCACGGTCGTGAGCGCCGGGGTCACGTCGCTCGACGAGGGGACATCGTCGAAGCCGCACACCGCGATGTCGGTGCCGATCTCGCGCCCTGCATCACGGATCGCCGACATGGCGCCGATCGCGACGACGTCGCTCATCCCGAACACGAGAGTCCCCGGCTCGACCCCGTCGGCGAGTGCGGCGCTCATGGCCTGCACGCCCGATTCGCGGCGGAAGTCGCCGCGGAGCACACGGTCGATCGCGCCGCCGCCGGACTCGAAGCCGGCGCGGAACCCGGCGAGGCGCTCATCGGAGGTCAGCACGCCCTCGGCCGCAGCGATCGCGACGGCCGAGCGGTAGCCGAGCGCCGCCATGCGCCGACCGAGATCCTCGGCCCCGGCTCGGTTGTCGATCTCGACGTGCCGGTTCTCGGCGCTGCCCGCACCGAATGTCACGACGCGTCCGCCGAAGCGGGCGTACTCGGCCAGTTCGCGCACGGTGTCGGAGTCGGTCGGCTCCTTCGTACGGGAGGCGGCGAGAATGAGACCCTGTGGCCGCTGTCCTCTGAGAGCGCGCACGATGCGCGCCTCTCGGGCCGGATCGCGCTCGGTGATCGCGATCGTGACGACGAGTCCCTGCTCGTCGGCTCCGCGAGCGACACCGGCGGCTATCAGACCGAAGTACGGGTCGGCGATGTCGGCGACCAGCAGCGCGATCACGGGAGAGGTGCCGCGGGCCGTCGCCTGCGCCGACACGTTGGCCGTGTACCCCAGTTCGGCTGCCGCCTGCTCGACCTTCTCGCGGAAGGACTCGGCGACCTTGCGCTCGGATCCGTTGAGGACGCGGGATGCCGTGGCGAGCGAGACACCGGCCTCACGGGCGACGTCGTGCAGGGTCGGGGCGGCGCCTCGCGCGTGACGCGGCTGACGCACGCGGGAAGGGCTTTCCGGCTGGTTCATGCCCCGAGCATACTGCGGGAGGACCGCGAGGACGGGGAGTGGAGAGGCATCGCGCAGCGGCGCGTCAGGGCAGACACAGGGCCTCAGATCGACAGGTACGAGCGCAGAGCCGCGGCCTCGCCCCGCAGCAGCGCCGGGTCGTCACCGGGGACGAACTCGAGCAGTGCATCCCGGGGCGGCCGAGAGGATGCCAGCGCCTCGGCGAAGAAACGCGTCCACAGCGCATCCCTCGCCCGCAGCGGCAGGCGCTCCTGCACGGGCCACCAGGAGAAGACGTGCGCGGCGGTGGTGTGCGCGGCGAGGTCGCGATACTCGCCGAGCACGGCGTCGACGGTCGCGGCGACCGTCGGCTGCCAGTAGGTGCTGAGTGCCGGGCTGTTCACGTCGGCGAGCAGTCGCAGCGTGGTCGGCGCCGTGTCGGCGAGCGTGCCCGAGTGGAACTCGAGGGCCAGGCCGATGCCCCGCTCCTCCGCCTCGGCCGCCGCATCGCGCAGACGGGCGACGATGTCGGCCCAGTGCTCGGCCGACGCCTCCGACGAGCCGAGGGGCCCCGCCCAGACGCGCACCCGGTCGACGCCGAGCGCCTCGGCGCTGTCGAGGACGGGCGTGAGCTCTTCATCGGCCCCTGCCCGGAAGTACGACCCGTACGAGCACGACGACAGACCGGCATCCGCCGTCTCGGTGGCCACCTGCGCGGCACGCTCGATATCGCCGACCGGCACATGCACGTCGGCACCCCACTCGATGACCTCGAGCTCGGCTTCTGCCGCGAGCCCGATGACCTCTTCGGGCTCGAGCGAACGGAAGGTCACCGAGCAGAGCCCTGGGCGGATCTTCGTCATGGATTCATCCTCTCAAGGAGCGGCCCGGACGTCTCGGGGGTTGCCTCGTGGCCGATCTCCGCCTAGCGGTGCCGAAGATGCGACGGATGCCGGCGGCACACGGATGCCGGAGGCACCCGGATGACCGGAACGAGCGCATGACCGGGGTCTGACCGGGCGCGGTCCGAGACCGCCGCCCGGTCGACCCCGGCACGCCCGTCAGCGCAGGTGCGGCGAGACCGCGGCCCCGAAGGTCTCGGCCGTGCGCCGCACGACGTTCTCGGGAGCATCCGCCCAGATGTCGGCGTTGAAGATCTCGACCTCGATGTCGCGGTCGTAGCCCGTCTCGATCACGGCGCGCGTGAGCGAGGCGAAGTCGATCACGCCGTCGCCCGTGTAGTGCCGCGACAGCAGCACGTCGGCGGCGAGCGGGGTCTTCCAGTCGCACACCTGATAGGTCGCGATGCGGCCCTCTCGGCCGGCGCGGGCGATCTGCTCGAGCACCTGCGGATCCCACCAGATGTGGAAGGTGTCGACCGCGGCGCCCACCACATCGGCGTCGAAGTCGGCCGCGATGTCGAGCGCCTGGCCGAGGGTCGAGACGACGGCGCGGTCGGAGGCGTACATCGGATGCAGGGGCTCGATCGCGAGCTGCACGCCCGCGGCCTTCGCATCGGCCGCGAGCACGCCGATCGCGTCGCGCACCCGCTCACGCGCGCCGATCAGGTCGCGCGAACCGGCGGGGATACCGCCTGCGACGAGTACGAGCACAGCCGTGGATCCCTCGTCGCCCGCGGCTGCGAGGGTCGCGGTCTCCTCGATCGCGCGGCGGTTGTCGTCGAGTGCGGCGACGCGCTCCGGCCCCTCGGGGAGGGTGAAGAAGCCGCCACGGCAGTGCGTCGTGAACCGCAGACCCGAGTCCGTGAGCATGCGTGCCGCGACGTCGAGGCCGACCTCGTTCACCGGCTCGCGCCACAGACCGATGGCCTGGATTCCGGCATCCGCCGTGACCCGCAGCGCGGTCGCGAGATCGGCGTGCTTGACCGTTGCCTGGTTGATCGACAGGCGAGGGTCGACGGTCATGCGTACACCCTCCCTGAATCGACGCCGTTCAGGCGCAGCATCCCGTGCCAGCGCTCGCGCGCGAGCTCGGGGTTCTCGAGAGCGAGCGAGGCGTTCGCCAGCTCGACGATGCGGCTGAGGTGCGGAAGGCTCCGCGCCGAGTGCAGCCCGCCGACCATCTGGAACGCGGGCTGGTGCCCGTTGAGCCACGCGAGGAAGGCGACGCCCGTCTTGTAGTAGAACGTCGGAGCCGCGAACACCTGACGGCTGAGCTCTTCGGTCGGGCCGAGGATCTCGAGGTAGTGCGCGGGGTCCCCGGCATCCAGCGCCTGGATCGCCGCAGACGCGACCGGGGTGATCGCCGCGAACGCGCCGAGCAGCGCGTCGGAGTGGCCATCGCCCTGGCCCACGGTGTCTCCGCCGATCAGGCCGACGTAGTTGAAGTCGTCGCCGGTGAACATGCGCACACCCTGTGGCAGATGCTCGCGCACCGAGATCTCGGACTCGGCGTTCAAGAGGCTCATCTTCACGCCGGCGACCTTGTCGGGGTTCTCGGCGATCACGTCGAGCAGCACAGCGGATGCCGTCTGCCAGTCGTCCGCGCCGAAGTAGCCGGCGAGCTCGGGGTCGAAGGCCGTGCCGAGCCAGTGCAGCACGACCGGCACCGTGGCCGATGCGAGCACCTCGCGGTACACGCGACGGTAGTCGTCGGCGTTGTCGGCGACGCGGGCCAGATGGCGCGAGGCCATGAGCACAGGACCTGCGCCCTGCTCCTCGGTGAAGTGCAGCTGCTCCTTGTAGGCGTCGATCACCTGGTCGAGCGAGATGTGCGACTCGGCGACGTGATCGGTGTTGACGCCGACCACCACCGAGCCGGCCTCTTCGCGGGCGACCTCGGCACTGCGGGCGATGAGCTCACGCGTCGCCGCGGCATCCAAGCCCATGTTGCGCTGCGCGGTGTCCATGGCGTCGGCGACGCCGAGACCCCACGAGTACACATTGCGGCGGAACGCGAGCGTCGAGTCCCAGTCGATGTCGGCGGGCTGCCCCGGAGTGTTGTCGGCGTGCACCTTCGGCACGACGTGGGCGGCGGCGTAGGCGACGCGACTCTGCAGCGGCGAGGTCGGGCGGGAGTATCCGCCGCCCTCGCGCAGCTCGGCATCCGTCACCGCACCCGCGGCGTCGAGAAGTCGGAGAGTGGTCATGCTCAGTCCAGCGTCAGCGGTTCGAGAGCGACCTTGCGGCCTTCGGCGCTGGAGGTCAGGCCCGCCTCGGCGAACTGCACACCGCGGGCACCCGAGAGCAGGTCGAAGGGATACTTCGTGCCCTCGACGAACGAGACCAGGTACTCCTCCCACTGCTGGCGGAAGCCGTTGATGAAGACATCATTGGTGGGCACCTGCTGCCAGTCGATGTCGTAGTCGTGGCTGTCCTCGAGGTCCGGGTTCCACACCGGCTTCGGCGTCGCGTTGCGCGGCTGGATCTTGGCGCCGAAGAGTCCGACGACGGCCGACCCGTGGGTGCCGTCGACCTGGAACTCCACGAGCTCGTCGCGGTTGACGCGCACGGTCCAGCTGGAGTTGATCTCGGCGACGATGCCGCCCTCGATCTCGAAGATGCCGTACGCGGCATCCTCGGCGGTGGCGGTGTAGTGCTCGCCGTTCTCGTCCCAGCGGTCGGCGATGTGCACGGCAGCCTGCGCGTAGACGCTCGTGACCTCGCCGAACAGGTTCTCGAGCACGTAGTTCCAATGCGGGAACATGTCGACGATGATGCCGCCGCCGTCTTCGGTGCGGTAGTTCCAGCTCGGGCGCTGCGCCGGCTGCCAATCGCCCTCGAACACCCAGTATCCGAACTCGCCGCGCACCGACAGGATGCGGCCGAAGAAGCCCGAGTCGATGAGGCGCTTGAGCTTCTGCAGGCCCGGCAGGTAGAGCTTGTCGTGCACGACGCCGGTCTTGACGCCGGCCTCTTCGGCGAGGCGCGCGAGTTCGAGGGCCTCGTCGAACGACTCGGCGGTCGGCTTCTCGGTGTAGATCGCCTTTCCTGCCGCGATCGCCTTACGAAGGGCCGACGCGCGGGCCTTGGTCACGAGGAAGTCGGCGTAGATCTCCCATTTCGGGTCGGCGAGCGCCGCGTCGAGATCGGTCGTGTAGTCCTCGATGCCGTGCTTCGCGGCGAGCTCGGCGAGCTTGGCCTCGTTGCGTCCGACCAGCAGGGGCTTCACCGTGATGCGGGATCCGTCGGGCAGCTCGATGCCGCCCGCGTCGCGGATCGCGAGGATCGAGCGCACGAGGTGCTGGCGGTAGCCCATGCGCCCGGAGACGCCGTTCATGATGATCCCGATCTCGCGGGTTGTCGCCTGTGACATTGCTGGTCCGTTCTCTTCTCTCAGATCCCGCACGCTCTGCGGGGAAACTCTGGGGGCGTTCATTGCGGGTAAGCGCTTTCCGACAGCATGCCATGCCGCGGCCCGGTGCGCAAGCGGAGGTGGAAAACGCTCTCCTGCAGCTTCTGCGACAGATCTCGTCGGGCTACTCCTCGTGCGGGGTCAATTCCGCATCTGAATCGGCCGTTTCGGATGCGTTTTCGACCCTGCACCGCCGATCGGATGCGTTTTCGACCCCGCACCGCCGATCGGATGCGTTTTTGGCCCCGCACGGACGCTGCGCGCGCTCGAGCCCGCACAGCGGCTCCGGCCGGAAGAGAGACAGACTCAGCGGGTGCTGGAGCGTTCGACCAGGAGCGTCGGCACCACAGCGGATGCTTCGGCTCCCGGCGTGCCCTCGATCTCGGCGACGAGCAGATCGACGGCGCGGTGCGCGAGAGCGGTGAAATCCTGACGGATCGTGGTGAGCGGCGGGCGGTAGTTGGCAGCATCCGGCACGTCGTCGAAACCGATCACGCCGACGTGCTCGGGAACCCGGCGCCCCGCCTCGGCGAGCGCGCGCAGCAGCCCCAACGCCATCTGGTCGTTGGCGCAGAAGACGGCGGATGCAGCAGCCAGCGCCTCGCCCGCGGCGAACCCGGCCTCGGCCGACCAGTCACCACGGACGACCATCGGCGGTTCGACGCCCGCGGCGAGAAGGGTCTCACGCCACCCGCGCTCACGCTCGGCCGCGGCGAACGAATCGGCGGGGCCCGCGAGATGGTGCACGCTCTCGTGTCCGAGGCTCAGCAGGTGCGCGGTCGCTGCGGCGGCGCCGCCGACATGGTCGCTGTGCACCACGGCGAGGTCGGCCGCCCCTGGGGCGTCGACGACCACGAGCCGCAGTCCGGCCGGTCGCTGGGCCGCCGGCACCAGGGCTGAGGCCTCGTTCAGCACGATCGCGCCGTCGACCTCCTGCTCGGCGAGGCGCTCGAACGCGTCGGCGACGTTCTCGCCCGCTGTCACGAGGGTGAGAGCGTAGCCACGCTCGGCGGCCGCCTCGGCCGTTGCCTGCAGCATGCGTGAGTTGCCGACCGTCGCAAGGGTGGTGACCACCAGACCGATGGTCTGCGAGCGCCCGGTGCGCAGCGCGCGCGCCGCGCGATGCGGCCGGTACCCGAGCTCGACCATGGCCTTCTCGACGCGCTCGCGGGTGACGGGGTCGACGCGGGGGCTGTCGTTGACGACGCGCGAGACCGTCTGGCCTGAGACCCCGGCGCGGGAGGCGACCATCGCCATCGACACACGCCCTGATGAGGGTCGCCGGCGCCGAGGCCTGCTGGGCTCGCGCAAGAGGTCGTCATCCACTTCAGGCACCTCCGCTTCGCGCTCACAACTCCGGAATGTTGACGTTACCACGGCGGTATGCGTACCATGTTTACGTGAACACGATCAACGCTGCTGAGATGCGCACCGAGACTCTCTCCGCCGGAATCACGAAGCGCGCGACCACGCTCGCCGACGGCCGCGAGCTGATCTACTTCGACGACCCCGACACGACGCTCGGCGAAGAGCGCGCGGTCGACTCCCGCACCCTCGACCCCCGGGGTGAGACCGCCACGATGCGTCTCGACGTGCTCACCGGTGACTGGATCACGGTCGCCGCGAACCGCCAGAACCGCGTCATGATGCCCAGCGCCGACGCCGACCCGCTGGCCCCGCAGTCGCCGACCAACCCGTCGGAGGTCCCCTCTCTCTACGACGTCGCGGTGTTCGAGAACCGCTCCCCCGCCTTCGGCCCCGCCCTGGCCGAGGCGACCGGCATCGCCCCCGAGGCGAGCAACCCTCCCCGCGGGCTCGACGACCTCTCAGCCCTCGGCCTCGGGCGCACCCGCACGTCGGTCGGCCGCTGCGAGGTCGTGTGCTTCAGCCCCGAGCACACCGGATCCTTCGGCACCCAGTCGGTCACCCGCGCCCGCACGGTCATCGAGGCCTGGGCCGACCGCACAGCCGCCCTCTCGAAGCTCCCCGGCATCGAGCAGATCTTCCCGTTCGAGAACCGCGGCGAGGCCATCGGGGTCACGCTCCCCCACCCGCACGGACAGATCTACGCCTACCCTTACGTGACGCCGCGTACCACCCGCGTGCTCGAGTCGATCGATCGCACGGCGCCCGAGCTCTTCCAGCACATCCTCGAGTCCGAGCAGGCATCCGAGCGCGTCGTGTTCCGCGGCGAGCACTGGACCGCGTTCGTGCCCTTCGCCGCCCGCTGGCCGCTGGAGGTGCACCTCATGCCGCACCGCCACGTGCCCGACTTCGCCGAGACGACGGATGCCGAGCGAGACGAGCTCGCCCCTCTCTACCTGCGCCTGCTGCGCGGCGTCGACGCGCTCTACGACACCCCGACCCCTTACATCGCCGCCTGGCACCAGGCCCCGGTCAACGTCGGTCGTGACAGTGTGCGCCTGCACCTGCAGCTGACGAGCCCGCGCCGTGCCGCCGACAAGCTCAAGTTCCTCGCCGGCTCCGAGGCCGCGATGTGGGCCTGGGCCGCCGAGGTCGCCCCCGAGCAGGGCGCCGCCCGCATCCGCGAAGCCATCGCGAAGGCCGACGCCGCACACGCCCAGAGCGCCGACGCGGCACACGCCACACCGACACACAGCACCGACACCGCAGACGAGGCATCCGCATGACCACCACCGACGACGCCGCGACCGCCCTCTTCACCGAGCTCACCGGCCATGCCCCCGCCGGAGTCTGGTCGGCTCCCGGCCGCGTGAACCTCATCGGCGAGCACACCGACTACAACGACGGATTCGTGCTCCCGTTCGCGATCCCGCACCGCACGGTCGCGGCCGTCGGCCCCCGTGACGACCGCCGCATCCGCGTCGCCTCGACCTTCGCCGACGAGCCGGTCGAGGTCGCCATCGACGAGCTCGCCGAGCTCTTCCCCACGCCCACCGGTCAAGCGCCGGCTGTGCCCGAGTGGGCCGCCTATCCGCTCGGCGTCGCGTGGGCGCTGCGCCAGGCCGAGGGCGCCTCCGACGCGGTCATCACCGGCGCAGGCCTCGACATCGCGATCGCCTCCGACGTGCCCGTCGGCGCGGGGCTCTCATCGTCCGCCGCGATCGAGGGAGCCACGGCATCCGCTCTCAACGAGCTGTGGGAGGCCGGCCTCGACCGCACCGCCCTCGCCCGGGTCGGTCGTCGTGCCGAGAACGAGGCCGTCGGCGCCCCGACCGGCATCATGGACCAGATGGCCTCGATGCTCGGCGAACCCGACTCGGCGATCTTCCTCGACTGCCGCTCTCTCGAAGCCGTGCTCGTGCCCGTCGGCATCGCCGAGGCGGGGCTCGCGATCCTCGTGATGGACACCCGCGTCAAGCACGCGCACTCCACCGGCGGATACGGCGAGCGCCGCGCCGCCTGCGAGCGGGGTGCCGCGATCATGGGCGTGCCGAGCCTGCGCGACGTGTCGGTCAGCGATCTGCAGCGCGCCGAGGAACTCATGGACGACGTGACCTTCCGTCGCGTGCGCCACGTCGTCACCGAGAACCAGCGCGTGCTCGACACCGTGCGCGTGCTGCGTGAGGAGGGAGCCCGCGCGATCGGCGACCTGCTGGTCGCCTCGCATGCCTCCATGCGCGACGACTTCGAGATCTCGGTGCCCGAGCTCGACACCGCGGTCGAGGCTGCTCTCGCCGCCGGGGCGATCGGTGCCCGCATGACCGGCGGCGGTTTCGGCGGCGCCGCCATCGCGCTGATCGAGCAGGATGCCGTGCAGCAGGTGACGGATGCCGTGAACGCGGCGTTCGCGGCATCCGCCTTCACGTCTCCGGTGATCTTCACCGTCACCCCCTCGGCCGGCGCGCACCGCGACGTCTGACGCGCTCAGGCTCAGCGAGCCCGTCCTGAAATACTGAACTCTCCCACCACCTGAGGAGCACCATGTCCTGGATCGTGACCGGCGGCGCCGGATACATCGGCTCGCACGTCGTACGCGCACTGGCGGATGCGGGGCTCACACCCGTCATCCTCGACGACCTCTCGAGCGGCGTCGCGTCGTTCGTGCCCGAGGGCGTGCCGTTCGTGCAGGGATCGATCCTCGACCGCGAGCTCATCGAAAAGACGCTCCGCGACCACGACGCCGAGGGAGTCATCCACGTCGCCGGGTTCAAGTACGCCGGTGTCTCTGTGCAGCGCCCGCTGCACACCTACGCGCAGAACGTCGAAGGCACTCGCGTGATCCTCGAGGCCATGGCGGCCGCGGGCGTCGGCAACATCGTGTTCTCCTCCTCGGCCGCCGTCTTCGGCACCCCTGATGTCGCCCTCGTGGTCGAGGACACCGCCAAGAAGCCCGCGAGCCCGTACGGCGAATCCAAGCTCATCGGCGAATGGCTGCTGCGCGACCAGGCGATCGCGACCGCCGATTCGGCGACTCCGCTGCGCCACACATCGCTGCGCTACTTCAACGTGGTCGGATCCGCCGACCCGACCGTCTACGACGTCAGCCCGCACAACCTCTTCCCGATCGTCTTCGAGGCGCTGATCGCCGGCAAGACCCCGCGCATCAACGGCGACGACTACGACACCGAAGACGGCACGAACGTGCGCGACTACGTGCACGTCGGCGACATCGCCGCCGCCCACGTGGCTGCCGCGAAGCGCCTCGCAGCCGGCGAATCGATCGAAGCGGCCTACAACCTCGGCTCCGGCGACGGGCTCAGCGTGAAGCAGATCATGGATGCCGTGGCACGCGTCACCGGCATCGATTTCACCCCCGAGATCGGTCCCCGCCGCGCCGGCGACCCCGACCGCATCGTCGCCACCGGCGAGCTCGCCGCCCGCGACCTCGACTGGAAGATGCGGTACACGGTCGACGAGATGGTGCGGACGGGCTGGGAGGCGCGTCAGTCCGCCTCCTGACGTCAGAGGTCTCGGGTGCGGATGGGGTACAGCCAGAAGCACACCCAGGCGAGGGCGGCGAAGACCATCGGCACGACCGCGACCATCACGCGGATGCCGCCGTCGACAGCCTCGGGCTGCGCATCGCCCAGCGACGCGTCGAATCCGGATGCCGTCAGCACCACCGCCGCGACGACGGCCTGCAGCACGACCGAGCCGCGCACCACGAAGCCGTTGACCCCGAAATAGGCGCCCTCTCGTCGGTGGCCTGTGCGCCTGGCATCCTCATCGATGATCTGGGCGAGCACCACCTCGAGCAGCTGCAGCAGACCTCCGACGCCCACGCCCACCGCGACGCCGACGAGTGCCGCCGCCAGCACGTTCGAGGGCAGCAGGAGGCCGAGCATCGCGATGCCGAAGACCGCGACGCTCCACAGCAGTGCCGTGCGCGGTGAAGTGCGCCGCACGACGGCGCTCCACAGCACGATCGACGGGATCGCGGTGACGAAGATGGCGCCGAGCAGCAGGCTGCCCTCGCCCTCGGGCGCCCCCAGCGAGTACCGCACGTAGAAGGGGATGGCCGCGAGGATCACGGCGATCGCCGTCTGGATGAACAGCGAGCCGAGCACGTAGGGCACGAACGCCCGGTTCGCGAACGTGTAGGTCAGCTGGTCGCTCCAGCGCATCGCCTCGGAGGCCGCCTCGGGCACCTGGCGCTCGATCATGCCGCCGGAGAACGACCACAGAAGCAGCACCAGGCAGACGGCCGAGAGCGCGATGGCCATGCCCGGCCAGCCGATCGATCCGTACAGTGCGGGCGCCCCCGCGGTGCCCAGCACCATTCCGAGGATCGCGAAGATCTGTCGCGGGACGTTGCCCCGCGCGCGCTCTTCGGTGGTGCGGAAGATCTCGGGGAACAGCGCCGAGATGTTCAGCACCACGACCACGAAAGCGATGTCGTAGACCGCGACGACGACCAGGAACCAGACGATGAGACCTGCGGCGGGCAGCTCCGGGGGCATCCACACCAGCGCGAACGCCACGACGAGCGGCACGATGCCGAGACCGATCCAGGGGATGCGGCGGCCCCACGGAGTGCGGATGCGGTCGGACAGCGCCCCGACCACAGGGTTGAGCACCGCGTTCAGCACGCCGTGCGCGATCATCGCGGCGGCCACCCACGTCGGCTCGACGCCGAGGTGCGTGACGTAGAAGTAGACGACGAACGCCGAGAACGTCTGCGCCATGAGCTGGGTCGGGAATCCGGATGCTCCGAACGCGATGGCCTGCGCCTTCGTCGGCGCGGCATCCAACCGTCGGTCGCGCAGACGCGTCGTCAGCGAACTCATACGCTCTCTCTCCGCTGCAGGTCGCGCAGGTCGCGCCACCCCAGCCTGAACAGTCCCTCGTCGGCGATCGCCTGCAGCACCGAAGGGTCCGAGAGCAGGCGCAGCTCGTGTCCTCGCTTGACGGCGGCGTAGTCGACGGCCGCGCGCAGCTCGTCGTCGTCGACCATCGGATGCAGGTAGATCTCGGTCACCCCGGCGGGCACGGCGCGCAGCAGCGCGATGAAGCCGTCGCGCACCTGCTCGTACGACTCGCCGGGCACCTCCTCGAACGGATGGCTCCACAGGCGGTCGATGATGACGACGCCGAAGGCATCCGCCGCCGCGGAGGCCTCGGTGAGCTTCGACTGCAGGGCGGCGTCGTCGCCGGTGCCCTCGATGCTCCGCGGGAGTCGGAACGGCAGTCCGTGGCGCGCGGCGAGCTCGAACACGGGCCCCAGGAAGTCGCGCCCCGTCAGCAGCCCGTAGACCGACCCCATGTGGTTGTCGAGGTGCGTGACATCGACCCCGGCATCCAGCGCCGCCTGCAGCTGGGCAGCGATCTCGGCGGCGACATCGCCGGTCGACGCATGCTCTTCGACCTCCAGCGCGCCCGCCGGAAAGTAACCGGCCGTGTCGACCAGGCTCGTGCCGGTGCCGGTGAGCGGGCGCCACCGATAGTCGGTCCACTCGCTCGTGAGCACGAGGTGCACGCCGACGTCGAGGTCGGTGCGCGAGGCGGCGAACGCGAGCGCCTCCGGCGCCCAGGCGCACGGCACCATCACCGTCGTGGAGTCGATGCGCCCGGCCTCCAGCAGCTGCACGATCGCGGTGTTGGCCGCGTGGCACATGCCGAAGTCATCCGCGTTGATGATCACGGCTCGCGCCCCGGGCGGGAGTCCGAGCCGGTCGGCCAGGTCGGAGATCATCTGGCGCTCCTTTCCGATTTCGGGAGAAGGCGCGAGAAGACGGTCGCACGAAGGGCGGATGCCGCCTCGCCCGCGGCCCCCACCAGCGGCGCCTCGGGCCCGAAGGACGACGCCACGAATCGCAACGGCAACCGGGGAGCCAGGTTCTCGGCGTAGTAGTCGGCGACCGCGTCGAGCATCGCGGGGTGCGCGGCGGATCCGCTGAGGATGAACGCCTCGGGGTCGAGCACGAGGGCGATGCTGCCGGCGATCAGCGTGAGGCGGCGCCCCATCTCGGCGGCCATCGCGATCGCGGCCGGATCGCCGGCGGCCGCAGCGTCGAGGTGCTGATCGATCGTGAGCTCGGGATCACGGCCGTTTCCGAGGGCGAGGTCGCGCACCACGTCATCGCCGAGCACCGGGGCGCCGATGGGCAGAGGCGTCTGCGGGAGGTACATGACCTCGCCGGCGACCCCCGAGAACCCGCGGTGCAGGACGCCGTCGATCACGATGCCCGCTCCGAGGCCGTCATCGAGCAGCAGCAGCGCGAAGCTCGCGAGATCTGCGCCGGTGCCCGCGGTCAGCTCGGCGAGAGCCGCGAGATTGACGTCGTTCTCGACGCGCACCGGGCAGGCGAGACGCTCCGAGAGCGCGTTCTTGAACGCACCCCCGTCTGGGCCCTGATCGTCGCGGATGCCGCCGTCTGCCGAGACGATGCCCGGGATGCCGACCACCACGAGCTCTAGTGGCCCGGCGACCACTCGCCGGCAGGCGCTGACGAGATCGACGATGTGCTCCACCCGATCTCCCCGCACCGGGAACGCCGCGTGATGCTCCGCACGCACCGCGCCGGTCGGGTCGACGAGAACGACATGGGCGGCGTGTCCGTCGACGTGCACGGCGGCAGCGAGTCCGAGCTGCGGATGCAGGGCCACGCGTCCGGCGGCGGGCCCACGCGTCTCGCGATCGACGCCGGCCGGGGCCACGGCCGACGCGCTCTCGAGCATCCGCAGCACCTGCGTCACGGCGGTGCGGGAGAGCCCGGTCTCGGTGACGAGCTCGTTCCGCGTGAGCGGCCCTCGACGAGCGAGCGTCTCGAGGATCGCCCGGCCGTTGAGGGTGCGCAAGAGGGTCTGCGGGCCCGCCAGTGGTCTTGCCATGATGATCCCCCCGGATTCGACGTGCGCCCAGCATGACACATCGTGTCTCACCGGTCGAGTGGTTCTGACATGCATTCGAACGCGCTTCTAGAGTGGTCGGATGACGACACTGCTGATCCGCGACGGAGTGATCGAGGATGCCGATCAGGTTGCCGGCGTGCACGTCCGCTCCTGGCAGGCGGCGTATCGCGGGCTCATCGATCAGGAGGTCCTCGACGGCCTCTCGATCTCCGACCGCGCCGAGGGCTGGCGTCGTATCTTCGTGAATCCGCTGCCTACCAGCCTCGGCATCCTGGTCGCCGAACGCGACGGCGAGATCGCCGGCTGGACGTCCTTCGGCTCGGGCCGCGAGGAGGAGGGAGCGGGCGACGGCGAGGTCTACGGGATCTACGCCGACCCCGCCGAGTGGTCGACCGGTGTCGGACGCGCGCTGCTCGACGCCGCCGAGCAGCGCATCCTGAGCGCAGGGCACACGCGCGCGTATCTGTGGGTGCTCGACGGCAATGAACGCGCCGACGCGTTCTACGCGCGCCGCGGCTGGGAGGCCGACGGCGCGAGCAAGGTCGAGGAGCGGCCCGGCATGAGCCTGCGGGAGCACCGCAGGGTCAAGCTTCTCGCCGCCTCCTGACCCCCGGCTTTCAGTCGAGAGCCGACATGACGTGCTTGATGCGCGTGTAGTCGTCGAAGCCGTACTGCGAGAGATCCTTGCCGTAGCCGGAGTGCTTGAACCCCCCGTGCGGCATGTCCGAGACGAACGGGATGTGCGTGTTGATCCACACGCAGCCGAAGTCGAGATCGCGCGAGAAGCGCATCGCCCTGGCGTGATCGGTCGTCCACACCGACGAGGCGAGTGCGTAGGGCACATCGTTCGCCATCTCGAGCGCCTGCTCGTCGGTGTCGAACGACTGCACCGTGAGCACCGGGCCGAAGATCTCGCCCTGCACGGCCTCGTCGTCCTGATGCAGACCCGAGACGATTGTCGCCTCGAAGAAATAGCCCTTCTCCCCCTGGCGCGCACCGCCGGTCTCGACCTTCGCGTGCGCGGGCAGGCGGTCGACGAAGCCCTGCACCTGGGCGAGCTGGGCCGCGCTGCTGAGGGGGCCGTAGAGCACTCCCTCCTCGTGCGGGCCGCCCGTGCGGGCATCCGTCTTCGTCTTCTCGACCAGCGACGCGACGAACTCGTCGTGCACCGACGAGTGCACCAGCACTCGCGTGGCTGCCGTGCAGTCCTGCCCCGCGTTGAAGAACGCTCCGGTGACGATGCCGGATGCCGCCTTGTCGAGGTTCGCGTCGGGGTAGACGATCGCCGGCGCCTTGCCGCCGAGCTCGAGGTGCACGCGCTTGACGTCGTTCGCCGCCGAGCGGGCCACCGCCATGCCGGCACGGACGGATCCCGTGATCGCGACCATCTGCGGCGTCGGATGCTCGACCAGGGCGACCCCCGTGTCGCGGTCGCCGAGCACGACGTTGAGCGTGCCGGCGGGAGTGTGCAGTGCGACGATCTCGGCGAGCAGCAGGGTGGTCAGGGGCGTCGACTCCGCAGGCTTCAGCACCACCGTGTTGCCCGCGGCGAGCGCGGGGGCGATCTTCCACACCGCCATGTTGAGCGGATAGTTCCAGGGCGTGACCTGACCGATCACGCCGATCGGCTCGCGGCGCACGAACGACGTGTGACCGGCGAGGTACTCCCCCGCCGCTCGGCCTTCGAGGCTGCGCGCCGCACCGGCGAAGAACCGCAACTGGTCGATCGACTGCAGGATCTCGTCGGTCACGAGGCTGGCCCGGGGTTTGCCGGTGTCCTGCGACTCGAGGTCGGCGAACTCCTCGGCGCGCTCCTGCATCTCGTCGGCGATGCGGAACAGCGCCAGCTGCCGGTCGGCCGGCGTCGTGTCGCGCCAGATCGGGAACGCGGCGGATGCGGCGGCGTAGGCGGCATCGACGTCCGATGCATCGGAGACGGGCAGCTCCCCGTAGGTCTCCTCCGTCACGGGATCGATGAGCGGCATGCGCCCCCGCCCGCTCACGGGAACGTACTGCCCGCCGATGAAGTTCTGAAGGAGTTCTGTGGCCATGACGGCCATGTTAGCGACCGGATTGCGAATACAGAAGAGTGTAGTGATCCAAACGATGGAATCAGTTGCTTCGTGCGCACGATCCTGTCAATATCGACACATGAACGCCACAGCGAAGCAGCCCGTGCTCGACGACATCTCGAAGCGGATCGTCGAGCTGCTGCAGGAGGACGGCCGCCGGCCCTATGCCGAGATCGGCCGGGAGGTCGGGCTCAGCGAGGCGGCGGCGCGTCAGCGCGTGCAGCGGATGACCGAGGCGGGCATCATCCAGATCGTCGCGGTGACCGATCCGATGCAGCTCGGCTTCAACCGCATGTCGATGATCGGCATCCGTGTCACCGGCGACCCGCGGCTCATCGCCGAAGAGCTGACGAAGATCACCGAGCTCGCCTATGTCGTCGTGACGCTCGGCACCTTCGACATCCTCGTCGAGGCCGTGTGCGAGAGCGACACCCACCTGCTCGATCTGATCGCGACCCGAATCCGCACGATTCCGGGCATCACGCACACCGAGAGCCTGCTCTACGCCGGCCTCTACAAAGACCTCTACAACTGGGGCACGCGCTGAGGCGCGGGCCCGGAAACCCGGAGTGATCATGGGAACCACGGTCTTCGAACGTCGCCGCCCCGCGGATGCCGTGATCGACGCCTCGCTGCGCGACACCGACTTCAGCGTGTTCTGGCTCGACGACGTCGAGCGCGTCTCGCACCCGGCCCTCACCGAGAGCATCACGGCCGACCTCGCCATCGTCGGCGGTGGGTATGCCGGTCTCTGGACCGCCGTGCGCGCCAAGGAGCGCGACCCCGAGCGTCGTGTGGTGCTGCTCGAGGCATCTCGCATCGCCTGGGCGGCCTCGGGCCGCAACGGAGGGTTCTGCGAGGCGAGCCTCACGCACGGACACGAGAACGGCCTCACCCGCTGGCCCGACGAGATCGACCGTCTGGAGGAGCTCGGCCTCGAGAACCTCGACGGCATCGAACGCACCGTCAAGCGCTACGCCATGGACGTCGACTTCGAGCGCACCGGACAGCTGGCCGTGGCCGTCGAGCAGCACCAGGTGGAGTGGTTGCGCGAAGAGGAGGGCTTCCTCGACCGCGAGGCCGTGCAGGCCGAGGTGCACTCCGACACGTTCCTCGCGGGGGCGTGGGAACGCGACGCGTGTGCCCTCGTGCACCCCGCGAAGCTCGGTCTCGAGCTGGCCCGTGTCGCGGTCGAGCTCGGGGTCGAGATCTACGAGCAGTCGCTCGTGCGCGAGGTGATCGGCGACGGATCGAGTGCGATCACGCTCGTCACCCGCGACGGCGGACAGGTCAGAGCGGATGCCGTCGCACTCGCCACCAACGTCTTCCCCTCGCTGCTCAAGCGCAACCGCCTGATGACCGTTCCCGTCTACGACTACGTGCTGATGACCGAGCCGCTGACCGACGAGCAGCTCGCCTCGATCGGATGGTCGAACCGTCAGGGCCTGGCCGACAGCGCCAACCAGTTCCACTACTACCGGCTCACGGCCGACAACCGCATCCTGTTCGGTGGATACGACGCGGTCTATCACTTCGGCGGCAAGGTGCGCCCCGAGTACGAAGACCGCGCCGAGAGCCACCGCAAGCTCGCCTCGCACTTCTTCACGACGTTCCCGCAGCTCGAAGGGCTGCGCTTCACACACCGCTGGGCCGGGGCGATCGATTCGTCGAGCCGCTTCTGCGCGTTCTTCGGCACCGCGCGCAAGGGACGCGTGACCTACGCCACCGGGTTCACCGGTCTCGGCGTCGGCGCCGCGCGCTTCGCCGCCGACGTGATGCTCGACAAGCTGTCGGGCGAGCCGACCGAGCGCACCGAGCTCGCGATGGTGCGTGAGAAGCCGATCCCGTTCCCGCCCGAGCCCATCGCCTCGATCGGCGTCAACCTCGTGCGTGCCGCGATGAACCAGGCCGACCACAACGAGGGCAAGCGCAACCTGTTCCTCAAGACTCTGGATGCCGTCGGCATGGGATTCGACTCGTGAGCGAGCTCGCGCCCGGAACCGGAGTCGATGCGGTGGCACTGCCGCTCGTGCACGAGCCGCTGCCGGGCGACGACGTGCTCCTCGGACAGCCGACGACCGCCACGCATGCGTTGGCGATGCTCGGCGAGGTCGAGGTCGGCATCTGGGAGATGACGCCGGGCACGGCATCCGACACCGAGGTCGACGAGGTGTTCGTCGTGCTCTCAGGTCACGCCCGGATCGAGTTCGTCGAGCCGGCGCTGCCCGCGATCGAGGTCGACGCCGGGTCGGTCGTGCGCCTGGGCGCGGGCCAGCGCACCGTGTGGACCGTCACCGAGACGCTTCGCAAGATCTACATCGCATGAGGGGTGAAAAGTTTCGACGACGCTCACGTCTCTATCCGCGACATCGTGCAGGGTCATCTCGGCTCACTCTCGCCAAAGTGCGAGCGCGCTCCAGCCATGGGGAGCGCCCAGAGACTCGACAGTGAGGGCGTCTGACGCTGGGAAGCCTCGAAGCAGAGTCGCGACGCGCGACACCCACCCGGTGTCAGGATCGATAAGCGGAAGAAGATAGGCGATGACAGCCAGCGCGCTATAGGTGCCGTAGACCTGCTTAGGATGCTCAGACCCGCGCAGATGGTCGAGTACAGGAATCTGGCCGATCTTGGGCCTCGACGGCGCATTCTGGAGCTTGCGATTGAAAAGCCGTGCGTGGTGGGCTGCGGCATTCCGGACGTAGTTGAGGCTGGCGAGCCAGCTGGCCATCAACTTCTTCGTCGGGACCCCGAAAGCGAACGCGACCTCTTCCGCATCGACCTGATTCATGCCGCGGTAAAGAACCGAGAGGTGACCGAGCTCGAGGATCTCTGTGAGCGCCCATATGGGCATCTTGTCGTCGTATTTCTCTCGGAAGTGCTCGACGAACTTCTCATCGGAGCTAGCTTGGCGTGCGCTGACGCGTTGCAGCCACTGCACGTGCCTGCTCGGCTTCGGGCTGCGAATGTCCGTGCCATTCGCGGTGAATGTCTCGATGAATCGATTCGGCTCCTCATACGCATAGGCAGACGCCCTTCCCAGCACGTACCCGATGCGCATGCGGACGGCCACCTCTATGCGCTCCACTCCGTCTAGAACGAGTAGCCGGAGTCGGCGATCGAAATCGATGATCTCTTCGGCATGATCAAGCCGCGTGCCCAGTCGAAAGTCGCTGTGCACCCGCACCTGCTGCCGATCCGCATCATCGACGTACTCCTCCGAGATCCGGAACGGGTACAGATAGCCGGTGAGACGGTAGTAGCCGATCGCGGCCAGGACCTTCGCGGCCCGAGCGTCATCCGGCACCTGCAGGCCGTGCTCCCTCAGTCGCTCGACCTGGTCCTCCAAGGACAACCACTCTTTGGCGTACTCGACCATGCATCCCCCAAAAGAAAATCAGCCCGCGCCTTTCGGCAACGGGCTGATCATGATGCATTCACTATAACGCAGGAACGTTGGCCGAGCCAGTATTCAACACCTGCAATGCCCCACCACCCAAAGGGTAGCGGGCAGGGTCTCGACAGCGTGGCATGGGCCCGAGATATCAAGTCCCCTCGACGACCCTGCGCACCTTGCCCTCAGTGTCGCGCGGCGGCTGCGGCCCTCGCTGCGGCCACCGGCTTCTCATCGGCGCCCTTGATCACCCAGTAGACGACGGCGACAGCGAGGATGCCGATCACCGGGCTCAGGAACGCGGCCCACGCCGTGCCGAGCGGCGCGAACCCGACCGCGAACACCGAGACGTCCCAGAGGCCGTGCAAGGCCATCGCCCAGATGAGCGACCCGGTCACTCGACGCACGATGTAGAAGCAGGTGCCCGACATCGCGGCGAGCACGACCTGACCGAGCGTGGGCCCGACGGGGGCGCCCAGCGCGGCATTGATGATGTGCATCCCGCCGAAGAGCAGGGAGGTGAGCAGCCACACCCACACCTCGGAGAGGCGCGAGCGGAGGGCCGTCAGCAGGAGTCCTCGCGACATCAGCTCTTCGCAGAATCCGACGGCGAGACCGAGGGCGAGCAGCGACAACAGGAACGATGCGTCGAACTTCGACCAGTCGGTGTTGAACAGGTTCACGACAGCGACGACGAGCATGATCGCGGGCACGAAGATCGGCCACTTGTGGTGCGAGCGATCGCGCTCGAACAGCGCGGGCTTCCACCACCCCAGAAGCCATGTGGTGATGGCGAGCAGCACGGCGCCGACTGCGAGGTCGAGTACCGCTCCTCGCCAGGTGAACTCGGCCGAGGTCCCGATCTCGGTGTACGCCACCCCGCTCAGTTTCGACACGACGAAGATGACTGCGACATAGCCGACGTAGATCGCGAGGCCGATCCAGACCCGAGGGGTGACGCGCATGAGGTTGTGCCTTCCGTCGGCGAGGGGATTCCGATCACCCAACATATCGGTGGGTAGCGGCGTGGGTAGACGCAAGCCGGGATGGCACCCGACCGGGCAGACGCCGTCAGGCGCGATTCCAGGGCGGGAGCGGATACTCGCTGGCGGGTTCCGGCCAGCCGATCGAGACGACGCACGCCACGACGACGACGCCGATGCTCAGTGCGACGAGGACGGACGATGTGACCCTGGCGGTCTTCGACGGGGCCTGCTCTCCACCGCGAATCGTGAGAGCCGACAACCCGAGCAGGACGAGCCAGCCCACGAGACCGAAGATCGAGAACCCCACTCCGATCTCGCTCTCGACGTCTTCCCAGAAGCTCCGCTTGATGAACCCGTTCGCCCATCCCAGTCCTGAACCGCTGAATCCTGCTGCCGAGACCAGGCCCAGAAGGGTGGCGATGACCCACAGGAGGATTCCGCCCAGCATGCGCATGCTGTGAACCCTATCCGCACGCCCCTCGGTCGCGTGCGCCATACTCGGGTGATGCCCGCAGCGGAGGAAGAGCGTCTCGGTGAGCGCACCCTCGCGGCAACCCGGCACCGGCGGATGCTGCAGATCGCGGCGACAGTGGCAGTGGCCGCAGCGACGACCGCCGTGATCGGCGTGGCGCTGGTCGATTCCGCATCCGAAGGCACTGCGCAGCTTCTCCTCGCCGGGTTGCCGTCACGACATATCGTCGGAGTGGCAACGATCCTCGCGTTCCTCTCGATCAGCTACATGCTCTGCACCGTCTCGGCACCCTCCGGATGGCTCGCACCGGTCGTGATCGGCCGAGTGCTGTCGATCGGCGGAACCCTCGCGGCAGTGTTCTGGGGGTTTCTGACCACGCCGTGGCCCGTCATCCCCTTGCTGGTCGACGGATGCGAAACCGGATACGTCGTCGAAGAACGCTCCTTCCTCTTCCTCTCATCGATAGACGTGCTTGAGCAGGATGGACTGATCGCCATCCCTGTCCTGCACACGAGCGCAGATGACGGGCATCAACCGTTCACCGCTGGAGACTACGGCGCGCGCGTCGAGGACGAGCGTATCGAGGGCTGGTTCGCCCTCGAGCCTGGATCGGCTGCGCGGCTGACCAGGTTCGAGCTCCCGCTGCTGCAGTCGCCGAACTGCCGCTAGCTTCGCGCTGCTGACGAGTCAGCCTTCGGGTGCCGACATCAGACGAATCTCGTTGACGACTTCTTCTATCGCATTGCAGGAGAGCAAGTCGGCGGCATCGATACGCACAGCGCCCTCATCTTCCGGAGGCTCGAAAGTGCGTCGATGTTCCGCCATCACTTCATCGACGACATCGTGTCTCTGACCTGAGGCCCGATTCGCCGCTAGGCGCTCACTCTGAAGCACTTCGTCCACGTCTACCCAGATGATCCGCATCGGTGCATTCGCTCGGTCCGCGACCTCGCGCCAGGCGTCGCGTATGAAGCGGGGCGAGCCTGTGTCGTCGACGATCGCTATCTGGCGTGCCGCCAGATGCCGGGCGACACGCTCCTGAGCGATGCGATGTGTGGCAGCCCACTGGTCGCCGGTCATGCCCAGACCACCACGAAGCCCACGTTCCGCGTTGATTTCGTCCAGGCTGACGATCGACGCGTTCAGGCGAGACGCGAGGAACTTCGCCAGCGTGCTCTTCCCGCTGAACGACATCCCGCACATCAGGATGAGTACTGCATCGCTCATCTACGAGCCCCCGATCTTCTCGAATCAGGCGTGGCATCTCGCCAGATCCAGCGGAGTGCGTCCGGCAGCAGGACACCGCCGTGGTTAGCACTGTGGCCGCCGTCTCCGAGCACCAACCGGAAGTCGTAACCCGCCTTCGCAAGACCCGCGGCAACCTCGAGATTCTCGGCGAGCCAGTTCATCTCGGGCTGGTTCCAGCCGTCGTCACGATGCGCCGCCTGCATGAAGATCGTCAGTGGCCTGCGGGGTTCAGACATCAGGAGCCGGGGGTAAGGGTTTCCGTCGGGCATCTGCGAGAAGCTCGACAGGTACGCGATCACGCGCCTGAAGGCGTCTGGCCGTTCCCAGGCCGCGGTGAAGGCCGCGTTTCCTCCTGAGCTTCCTCCGCAGATTCCTCGCATTCGGGGATCGGTCGAGACGCGGAACCGGGCGGTGACGACCGGAAGAACTTCGGTGAGCAGGAACGACGCATAGCGGTCGTCGAATGCGTCGTACTCCGCGTTCCGATTCTTCGGGTTGTCAGCGCCTGGGAAGACACCCGGATCGACGAACACACTGACGGTGACCGGCATCTCACCGCTGTGAACGAGGTTGTCGAGAACGATGCCACCGCGAACGTCACCCTCAGGATCCAGGTACCACCAGCCGTCGTTGAACACCATCAGCGCCGCTTCGCTCTCCGCGTCATAAGCTGCGGGCACGTGGATCCAGCACCGTCGGGTGGTGCCGGGATAGACGACGCTGTCATCGATCGTGAATTCCGTGATCTCTCCCGGTGTCACACCGGCTTGACGCTCGGAGTCCGGGCCGAACAGGTAGGTCACGTCATCGAGCTCGACGGGCAGTTCGCGGTACGGGATCTCGGTGGCCATCCACGACACCATAGCGACTCAGGCATACTCGGGGAATGCCTGAAGTCCGCGACCCCACAGAGCCGTCGTGCATCATCGTGACCGGTATGCCCGGTGCCGGGAAGTCCACCGTCACCGAACTCATTGCGAAGAGCCTGCCCCGAGCAGCGCGACTCAGCGGCGACGAGGTATCCGGCATGATTCGCTCCGGACGCGTATGGGCTCTCGGCAGCCCCCGTGATGAAGCCGAGCGACAGATCCAGCTGATGCTCCGCAATGTGGCCGCTCTGGCGAACAACATGACGGCGGCACGTTTCACCGCGGTTGTCGACGTGGTGCTCGAGTCGCCTGCAGAGCTCGCAACTCTGACGGATGCACTCGAGTGCACCTGGGATCTCATTGTCCTCGCACCGGGCGCCGAGGCATGTCGCGCTCGCAACGCTGCGCGCAACATCGGCGATCGATGGGACTTCACCGGCTACGACCGGCTCGACGTGAAGATGCGCGAGAGCTTCAGCGACAACAGCCATTGGATCGACACGTCGAACCACACAGCGGAAGAGTCCGCGGCCGACGTTCTCCGACGGGTCCGCGTCGGGAGCTGACGGCCGCCAAGAACGGTCGTTTGCGGCGCGATTGTCGACGTAGACGTCCAGCCGCACGACTCGCCGTCAAACGGTCCGCCGAAGCCTCCTGCCGAAACGCGATCCACCGAAACTCCGGCATCAGCGTTTTCGGCAGGGCACCCGTGGCTGATCCGCATCTGGCGCCACCGCCTCGGACGCTCGACTCAGAGCAGCGCCCGCACCGACGCATACGCGTCGGCGACGTCACGGGTGGGCCGGTCGTAGACCCGCACGACGCCGGCATCCCCCTCGTGTCTCGTCCACCCCGGATCGCCGGTGGTGATGAACGCGACCGCGGCGCCGTGCACGTCGTCGGCGAGCTCCTGCGGCGGGTTCGGACCGGCGAGAGCTTCCATCGACGGGCCGTCGAGGCAGTCGAAGAAAAACGGCACGTCGAGGCAGTGCTCCGCGAAACCGAAGCGTCCCGAGGGCCAGGAGAAGCGGTAGAGCCAGGTGGGAGCATTGCCACGGTCGGCCGCGATGCCCGGCACGGTGGTGCGGAACATCCGATCTGTCAGCACCCGGCCCGCGAGACGCGCCTTGCCGAGACGCACGACGGCCGCATTCGCGGCGAGGTACTCCGCACGGATGCTCTTGGGCACCCCGAACCGGTTCAGCAGCACCGCCTGCGGCACCCACCGCAGGGCCGTCGCCGCCTTGCCTGCAAAAGCCATCGTGAACTCGTCGTCGGTGGCGCCGATCACGAGCGGCTTGTCGGCGCCGATGCCGGCGCGCAGCGATTCGCGGGTCGGCCGCGGCAGCAGGTCGCCGTCGATCGCAGGCCCGAGTGGCAGCCCCTCCTCGATCATGGTCGTCATCGACGACGGTCCGAGTTGGGTCGCCTTCTTCTGCAGCGCGAGCAGACGATCCTCGCTCACGGTCGACAGACCGGCCACGGTGGGCTCGACGCCTGCTGCCGCGGCGAGCGCCCGCCCCAACGCCTCGGCTCGCGGCGCAGCGACGTCACCGAGTGCTCCCGAGATCGCATAGACCCCGTGGAACAGGTGCTGCGCCTTCTCCATGCCGAGCAGGGTGAGCACCGCCCCGCCGCCCGCGGACTGTCCGGCGATCGTCACGCGCCCGGGGTCTCCACCGAAGGCGGCGATGTTCTGCTGCACCCATTCGAGCGCGAGCAGCCAGTCGCGCACACCACGGTTCGAGGGCGCATCCTCGATCCAGCCGAAGCCGTCGAAGCCGAGCCGGTACGAGATCGACACGGTGACGATGCCGTCGCGGGTGAAGTTGCGTCCGTCGTACCAGGGGCTCGCCGGAGAGCCCGCGAAGTAGCCGCCGCCGTGGATCCACACGAGCACGGGCATGCCAGATGCCCTGGGATCGGGCGTGAAGACGTTGACGTTCAGCGTCGAATCGCCCTCGACGCTCGGCTCGGGGATCAGCGTCACCCCGGGGTCGCCCCGCTGCGCTGTGGCGGCGAACTCGAGCGCATCGTGCACGCCCTCCCACGGTGCCTTCGGCACGGGAGCCTGGAATCGCAAGTCACCGATCGGCGGCTCCGCGAACGGGATACCGAGAAAAGCCGCCGACCGCGGAGCCCCTCGCCCTCCCGTGGTCGGGCGCCAACGCCCGCGAACCCGCCCCGCGGCGGTCTGCACTTCGACGTACTCGGTCATGACTCTCACACTCCCAGAACGAGGCGGATGCCGGTGCTGATCTGCGCCATCAGATATGGCGCGAGGTGGCCGGCCGGGTAGGCGTCGACGAATTCTCGGGTGACCGGGCCGATCTGACCGACGTTCGCCACCGAGTCACGATCGAGTCCTGACGCGGCGGCCGGCACCAGCACGTTGCCGGGAAAGCCCTCGAGAGCGGTGTTCGAGGTCAGCGGCACGACGAGGACCGTGTTGATGTCCGTGTCCAGCAGCCAGTCCTCCTGCACCACGACGGACGGTCGCACCTTCGCAGGCGCCGAGCCGCGCGGAATCCCGAAGTCGACCCAGACGATGTCGCCGCGGCGGATCACCAGTCGGAGTTCTCGCGCAGCCGCTGCTCGTTCGCACGAACGAACAGCTCATCCGCGGCATCGCTGCCCGCCTGTGCCAGGATCTGATTCCCGATCCTGGTCAGGTCCGACGAGCCCTCCAGCTCGTCGGCCAGTCGTCGCCCGGCGAGCTGGAAGAACTCGGACCTGTTCATCCCGTGTCGCGCGGCCACGCGCTCGAAGCGAGCGAAGTCGCCATCGGGTACCGAGATCGCCGTCTTCATGGCAAGAGTATAACCGGTCATACCGCGAGAGTAGTATGAGCCTCCGACATTCCCGGATGCACGGAAAGAGGCCCGCCTACTCGCCGAGCTGCGTGACCACGGCATGCGGCATGCGCTCGGTCATCACGCGCACCGCCTCGGGGTTGTCGTCGACGAGCACCGCGTCGCGCCCGAGAACCGAGGCGACGGCTCCGGTGGTACCGCTGCCCGCGAAGAGGTCGAGCACACGGTCGCCGGGGCGGCTCGAGGCGCGCACGATGCGCCGCAGGATGCCCTCGGGCTTCTGAGTCGGGTATCCCGTCTTCTCGCGCCCGGTCGTCGGCACGATCGTGTGCCACCACACGTCGGTGGGCAGCTTGCCGCGGGCGGCCTTCTCGGCCGTCACCAGACCCGGAGCCATGTACGGCTCGCGGTCGATGTCGTCGGCGTTGAACACGTACTCGCGCGGGTTCTTCACGTACACGAGGATCGTGTCGTGCTTGGTGGGCCAGCGGCGACGCGACTTCGCGCCGTAGTCGTAGGCCCAGATGAGCTCGTTGAGGAAGCAGTCGCGACCGAAGACCGCATCGAGCATGACCTTGGCGTAGTGCGCCTCGCGGTAGTCGAGGTGCAGGTAGAGCGTGCCGTCGTCGGCGAGCAGCCGCCATGCCTCCTCGAGTCGGGGCATCAGGAACGCGCCGTAGTCGTCGAAGCGGTCGTCGTAGGTGCGCAGCATCCCCCGCACCCGCTCGTACGCGTGGCCGTGGAATCCGTGCCGCACCTCGGAGGGCGCCGTCGCCGGTTCGGTATTCAGCACGATCGGGGCGACCGCGGCATCCGACCCGCGGGGTTCCGTGAGCGCGACGCCCTCGGCCTCCGACTCCTGCTGAGTCGTGAACGTACGACGGGCGGTGACGACCTGCCGCTCCTGGGCGCGGCCCGTGTTGAACGGCGGATCGAGGTAGACGAGCGTGAAGGACGCCGACGGAAGAGTCGCCGCTGCGGCGAGGTTGTCTCCCTGGAGGATCGAGACATCGCCGCGGACGGGAGCAGGATCGGCGGGCCTCTCCGGGGCAGCCTCCGGCTCAGGCGCGGGATCTGTCACGGAACCCGCTGCAGCCACGCGTCGGTGGCGAACTTCGACTCGACCAGAGCCTCGGCATCCGCGTACTCGTCGGCAGTGATCGCGCCGTCTTCGGCGGAGGTCAGCGAGCGGAACGTGTCCTTGAAGCGCTCGATGATCTCGGCCCGCGCGAGACCGGTCTGGCTGCGCAGCGGATCGACGCGCTTCGCCGCCGACGTGGTGCCTTTGTCACTGAGCTTCTCGCGTCCGATGCGCAGCACCTCGGTCATCGTCTGACCGTCGATGTCGTACGAGAGCGTCGCATGGTGCAGCACTCCCCCGTTCGCGAGGCGCTTCTGCGCGGCTCCGCCGATCTTGCCCGAAGAGCTCGCGATGTCGTTGAGCGGCTGGTAGATCGCGTCGATCCCGAGCGAGCGCAGCGCCTGCAGCACCCAGTCGTCGAGGAAGGCATACGAGTCGGCGAAGGTCATGCCCTGCACGAGGGATGCCGGAACGTACAGCGAGTACGTGATGATCTGCCCCGCGGCCATGAGCATCGCGCCACCGCCCGAGATGCGACGGACGACGTCGAAGCCGTGACGAGCAGCACCCTCGGGGTCGACCTCGTTGCGGTATGACTGGAACGAGCCGATGACGACAGCCGACTGGTCCCATTCCCAGATGCGCAGGGTCGGGCGTCGACGCCCTTCGCCCACGCGAGAGGTGAGCACCTCGTCGAGCGCGAGGTTCATGCGGGGAGAGACCGCCTTCTCGTGCACGATCTCCCAGTCGAAGTCGTTCCAGCCGGGGGCCGTCACCAGCGCACGGCGCACCGCGGTGCCGACGGCCTCGGGCGTGAAGCCGAGCAGCTGCGCACCCTCGGGCAGGGCACCGCGCACCGCCGCGGCGATGGCCGTGGCATCGGATTCGACCGGCAGCCCCGTGACCGCCGCGTCGATGTCGTCGAGAGCCGTGTCGGGCTCGAGGAAGAAGTCGCCGGCGAGGTGGAAGCGAGCGATCCGGCCGTCCTCGACCTCGAGGTCGACGACGACGAGCTTTCCGCCTGGAACCTTGTATTCACCGTGCACGGTTACAGCTTAAGCCGAGCGGGTCGCGCAGGCGCCGAACCCGGGGATCAGCGTCCGAGCACCACCGCACGCTCGCCGGCGCGGATCGGCGCCGAGAAGCGGTTGCCGGCCGGGGGCTGCGGGCAGACGTACTGATCCGAGAACGCGCACGGCGGCAGGTAGGCCCGGTTGAAGTCGATCACCGCGGATCCGTCTGCGGCCGGTTCCTCGATCGGCAGGAAGCGGAACCGGTAGGTCTCGGTGCCGTTCGTGCCGTCGGCGAAGACCGCCGTCAGAGCGCCCTGCGGAGTTCGGGTGGCCGAGAGTGACACGGCGACGCCGTCGAGCGCGAAGTGCAGTCTGCCCGCGAGGTCCGAATCGTGGACGTGTCCGTCGATCGACGTGACGGCGATCGTCTCCCCCGGCGTCCGTTCGAACACCGCAGCGATCCGCCAGCCCTCCCGAGGCGGATACGCGTCGATCGCGCTGAACCGTTCGCGCTCGGGGCGCCTCGGGTTGAACACCCGCAGGGCGACCGTGCCGCGGCGGTCGAACACGCGCAGCTCGCGGCGTCCGAGCCGCAGCGACTCGCTGCCACGCAGGGTGACGACCGAGCCCGAGGTGCCGAGATCACTGCCGCGGATCCCTCCGTCTCCGGTGAGCGCCCACAGCCCCGGAACCCCCTCGACGGCAGCGGGCTCGGTGATGAGCCAGTTCGTCGACTCGAGCGCGGCCGGACCGTACTCCGCGCCGGCGTACCGCTCGCGCGACTCGTGCCACGCCCGCCACTCGTCTTCGAAACCCACCGCGCACCTCCCTCTCGCCGCGAATCTATGCGCAGGAGAGACCGATATGTCGGGTCGACGTCACGCGGATTCACCCGCTGTAACACCCGTTCACGGGGCGTAACACGCGGACGCGCGGGCGGGCGCGGTGCAGCTCAGCGCGCGGGGATGTGCGAGTCGAGCCACGAGAGGATGTCGGCGCGGACCTCGTCCTGCTGCAGCTCGTTGAAGATCTCGTGACGCGCATCGGGATAGACGAGCGTCGTGATGTCGGTGAGCCCCGAGCGCGTGCGGTACTCGTCGGCGAGTTTGTGCACGCTCCGAGGGCCGCCGACCGAGTCGTCTCGGCCCACGAGGAGCAGCATCGGGATGTCGCGGCCGAGATCCTTGCGGGGTCGACCGTAGAGCTTCGCGGCCTCGATCGGGCCGAACAGCTTCAGCAGCGGCACGTCGGTGGTCAGCGGGTCCTCATCGAACGCCTTCCACACCGCGGGATCGCGGCTCAGCCACTCGAGCCCCGTCGCATCGTCTGAGGCCCAGCGGGCGTTCAGCGGTGCGGCGTTGAGCGAGCCGGGCATCCGCAGGGCCGAGCCCGACAGGATCACGGCGTCCCACGCCTCGGGGTGGTCGTTCACGAGCATCTGCGCGAGGAACGACCCCCACGAGTGCCCCAGCAGCACGAGCGGAAGATCGGGATGCTCGTCCTTGATGATGCCGGTGAGCTGCCAGACGGCATCCTTGGCGGCGATCAGGCCGCCCTTGCCGAGTCGGCCCAGCTTCGCCGGCCCCCCGTGCTGTCGGATGCCGGTGCGACCGTGTCCGCGGTGATCGTCGGCGTAGACGTGGAAGCCCGCCTCCGTGAGGGCCGCGATCAGCGTGCCGTAGCGACCCGCATGTTCGCCGACACCGTGCAGCAGCTGCACGACTCCCCGCGCATCCCCCGCCGCCTCGTGGACGTCGTAGACGATGGCGATGCCGTCAGCATCCGTGAACTCTCGGGTATCCGTCACGCCCCCACCCTACTGAGAGTGCGCGGCGTGCGTCAGGCCCCCAGCGCGGCGATGACGCCCTGGGCTATCGCGAGATCGGTGACCTCGTAGCCGCCGACGCCGTCGGAAGCCGAGCCCATTCGCACGCCGCCGTCTTCGTGCACGGTGCGCTTGGCAGAGAAGTGCAGGGCGTCGATGCCGGTCGCGGCGAGCGCCTCGGCACTGGCGGCATCCACTCCACTGCCCGCCATGATCTCGATCTCTCCCGCCGCTTCGGCGACCAGCGCGCGGAGGGTCTCGACGCCCTCGATCGCGGTGGACGCACCACCGGAGGTGAGCACGCGGCGCAGGCCGAGCGAGCGCGCGGCGACGAGGGTGGCGACAGGGTCAGCGGTCACGTCGATCGCACGGTGGAGGGTCACGGATGCTCTGCCCGCGGCATCGCGGAGCCGACGCATAGCGGGGATGTCGAGCCGCCCTGCGTCATCGAGGGCTCCGATCACGACGCCGTGGGCACCCGCCTCGATCGCGCGGCGGACATCGGCCTCCGCGACTGCGACCTCATCGGCGGAGTAGACGAAGCCGCCGGCCCGGGGCCGGACGAGCACGTGCACCTCCACCCCCACGGCCTGTGCCGCGTCGATCGACAGGTCCAGAGTCGCCGGCGACGGAGTGAGGCCGCCGAGAGAGAGAGCCTGAGCGAGTTCGACACGCGCGGCGCCGACCGTCCCGGCGATGCGTACTCCGGTCGGGTCCTGGACGGCGATTTCAATGGCGAGGGCGCGGGTCATCCGTCCATTCTGGCCTGTGGTCGGCGGGCACCCCGGCATCCGGCTTCCCATTCCGCGGGAAATTACTTAGACTGTCTAAGTAATGTCTGCGTCTGATGAATCCCTCCACCTCACCGCGACAGACCTGCGCATGGCGACTTTTCGGCTCGCACGGCGCCTTCGATGCGCCCGAGCCGTCGACGCGATGAGCGATGCGCAGCTCGCCGTGCTCGCCACGCTGCGCATGCACGGCCGCCGCACGATCACGGCCCTCGCCGAGCGCGAGCGCGTCACCGCCCCGTCGATGACGAACATGATCAACGGCCTCGAAGAGCAGGGCTACGTCGTCCGCACTCCGGATGCCGAGGATCGCCGACGCGTGCAGGTCGACATCACCGACGCGGGCACCGAGATCGTGGCGCAGACGATCAAGCGCCGCGACGAGCTGCTCGCCGACATGCTCGCCGAGCTCGACTTCACGGAGGAAGAACTCGCGACGCTGCGCGAAGCCAGCGCCCTGATGCGAAAGGTGGTCGACCGATGAGCGCGATGTTCCGTTCGTTCTCGAACATCAACTACCGCATCTGGTTCGCCGGAGCCCTCGTCTCGAACATCGGCGGGTGGATGCAGGCGACCGCCCAGGACTGGGTCGTGCTCACCGAGCTCACCGACAACGACGCTGCGGCCATGGGCGTCACGATGGCGCTGCAGTTCGGGCCGCCTCTCGTGCTCGTGAGCCTGACCGGCTGGGTCGCCGATCGGTTCGAGCGACGGCGCATCCTGATGGCCACGCAGTCGGCGCTGCTGCTGCTCGCGATCGCCGTGGGAGTGCTGCTGCTCAACGGCGTGATGACCCTGCCGATGATGTTCTGCTTCGCCGCGGGTTTCGGTGTCGTCAACGCGTTCGACGCACCGGCCAGGCAGGCGTTCGTCTCCGACATGGTCTCGTCGGGCGACACGTCGAACGCGGTCGCCCTCAACTCGGCATCCTTCAACCTCGCCCGCATGATCGGCCCCGCGGTCGGTGGCCTGCTGATCGTGGCGATCGGCTCGGGCTGGGTGTTCATCGCGAACGCGGTGACCTTCCTCGCGATGCTGGTCGCGCTGCTCCTGCTGCGCACCGGCCAGCTGGCGCCGCGTCTGAAGAACCGCCGCCCCGGCGGGCTCGCCGAGGGCTTCCGCTACGTGTGGGGGCGAAGCGACCTGCGCGTCGTCTTCGTGACGGTCTTCCTGATCGGCGCGTTCGGCATGAACTTCCCGATCTTCGCGTCGACCATGGCGCTCGAGTTCGGAGCAGGAGCCGACGGCTACGGCGTGCTGAGCTCGGTGCTCGCGATCGGCTCCCTCGCCGGCGCACTGCTCGCCGCCCGCCGCGACCGCGCCAGGGTGCGCGTCGTGATCCTCGCGGCCGGCGGCTTCGGCATCGCCGCGTTCGTGTCGGCGGCGATGCCCACGTACATCTCCTATGCCGTCACGCTCACGTTCACCGGCTTCATGATCGTCACGCTGCTGACGACCGCGAACGGCTACGTCCAGATGACGACGGCTCCGGCCCTCCGCGGGCGTGTGCTCGCGCTCTACATGGCGGTGATCATGGGATCGACCCCGGTCGGAGCCCCCATAGCCGGATGGGTCGCCGACACGTTCGGCCCTCGCAGCGCGATCATGCTCGGCGGTACCGCCGGGTTCGTCGCCTGTGCGATCGGCGCGATCTGGGTCTTCACCTCCGGTCGTCTGCACCGGTCCGAGAACAGTCGCTTCCTGATGACGCTCGATGAGACCAGGCCGCTGAACGTCGTCGACGAGGCTGAGATCCTCGACGAGAAAGCCGATCCGGTCGAGTTCAGCGACGAGGCGGCCGTCACGACGCCGATCCGCACGTCGAAGAAGGACTGACCGCGTTCTGAGCGCGTGGATGCGGTTTGTCAATGCCCTCCACGCCTGGCCGGGGCGGACGTACGTTCGCCGCATGGACCAGAACACAGGACGCACCCCGCACGCCGAAGAGCCCGCCGAGGGTTCGCCCGACCGGAACCCGGAGCACAACACAGCTCCGGACGGACAGTCGTCGACCGAGCGCGACGAGCTTCACGGAAACGCTCAGGGCGCAGCCCAGGGCGGCGCGATCCAGGGCGACAGCTCGCATGGCGAATCGCCGCGCGGCGCCATCCAGGGTGACGCGAGCCCTGACCGCGATGCGGCGCTCGGCGGCGACAAGAACACCGAAGAGCAGCTGACGGCCGACAACGAGGTCGAGGAAGACGCCCTGCGCTCCTTGAACCCGGACGACGCTCCGGCCTGACCGCCGGACAGCCGACGACAGCAGGGTGGATGCCGCGGCATCCACCTCTTCGCTGGCAGACCTGTCACTCGATCGAGCAGCGCAGCGATCGCAGAAGCCGATGCGGCCGACGCGAGGCGGGTGTAGGTTGCGGAGATGGAGCCGATCCGAGTGGGCCTCGTGGCCGACCCGGCTTCGCCCACTACCGTCGCGCGTCGGATGACCGACCTCACGCCACCGATAGCCGCTGCGGCCGACAGCTGGATCGTCGAACTCGTCAGCGAGCCGTTCACCCTCGGGTCCGAAGACGTCGACGTCGCCCTAAGGCGGCTGCGTGCGCATGCCGAGCAGAACGGGTGGGATCTCGTCATCGGCGTCACCGAGCTTCCGCTTCGCGACGACGACGGCCGCTACCTGCTGGCGGCGATCGATCCTCGTCGCCAGTCAGCGGTGCTGTCGCTGCCCGCGCTGGGCGGGTTCCGGGTGCAGAGCCGCGCCCGCCACGCGGTGCGGGGACTCGTCGACGGGATGGCCGAGCCCGCGTCACCGGAGGAGCAGCGCCTGCCGCTCCCTGGACTCAGTGCCCGCGGGCGCGTGCTTCTGGGGATGGTGTTGGCCAATCGTCCGTGGCTGCTCGCCGCCGGGCTGAAGTCCGCGTTGGTCGCGGCGCTGGCGACCGGAGCGGTGGCGACGATCGAGCCGACGATATGGTCGCTCGCCAGCTCACTGTCCGGCTGGCGCCTGGTGGCGGCGACAGTGGCCTCCATCACGATCATCATCGCCTGGATCGTGATCGACGGCGGGCTCTGGGACCATCCAGACGACGACTCGCTCCAGGCCCGAGAGAGATCCCGTCTCTACAACACCTCGACGCTGCTGACCCTGACCATCGGCATCGTCATCTGCTATCTGGCGCTGTACGTCGTGAATCTCGCCTGGGCGCTCTTCGTGCTCGACACGGCGGTGATGAGCGAATCTCTCGGCCGAACCGTCGAAGTCGGCGATCTGTTCGTACTCACCTGGTTCGTCGCGTCGGCGGCGACCCTCGGCGGAGCGTTGGGCACCGGCCTCGAGTCCGACGCTGCGATCCGCGCCGCCACCTACTCGAAGCGCGAGGAGGAGCGACGCGCCCGCCTGGCGGACGAGCGCCCCTGAGACGGCGACCACATGATGAAGGGGGCGGATGCCGCAGCATCCGCCCCCTTCACGCACCCCGTCGAACGCGCTGCCCCCGCCGGTCAGAAATGGAGTTACTGCCGGATGAACGCGAGGATGTCGGGGTTGATGACATCGGCGTGCGTGGTGAGCATGCCGTGGGGGTAGCCCTCGTAGATCTTGAGCTCGGAGTTCGGAAGGAGCTCGTGCTGCTTCAGCGCCGCATCCTTGTAGGGGACGACCTGGTCGTCGTCGCCCTGCAGGACCAGCACCGGGACGGAGATCGCCTTGAGGTCTTCGGTCTGGTCGGTCTCGGAGAACGCCTTGATGCCCTCGTAGTGTGCGAGCGCGCTGCCGGTCATGCCCTGACGCCACCAGTTGGCGACCACGGGCTCGGAGAGCTCCACGCCTTCGCGGTTGAATCCGTAGAACGGCCCGGATGCGACGGCCTGGAAGAACTCGGCACGGTTCGCAGCCAGGGCTTCACGGAAGCCGTCGAAGACCGAGATCGGCGTGCCTTCGGGGTTGGCGTCGGTCTGCACCATGAGCGGAGGAACAGAGGAGACCAGGACGGCCTTGGCGACACGGCCCTGCGGCTCGCCGTACTTCGCGACGTAACGGGCGACCTGGCCGCCGCCGGTCGAGTGTCCGATGTGGATGGCGTTGCGGAGGTCGAGGTGCTCGACCACAGCGTTCACGTCGCTGGCGTAGTGGTCCATGTCGTGGCCGACGCTGGTCTGCGAGGAGCGACCGTGTCCGCGACGGTCGCTGGCGATGACTCGGAAGCCCTTATCGAGGAAGTAGAGCATCTGCGCGTCCCAGTCATCGGAGGACAAAGGCCATCCATGGTGGAAGAAGATGGGCTGGGCGTCGCGGGGGCCCCAGTCCTTGAAGTAGATCTCCGTACCGTCGTCCGTGGTCACAAAGGGCATGAGGGTCTCCAAAGGGTTCGCGAGCCGGGCAGCGCCCGACTTCCGTCATGAGATCTCCGCGCGGGTCGGCGGAGTCACACCTCACGGTACGAGGCCGGGCCGGCGAGGCGGCTCCGACGTTTGACGAGTCGTCTTGCTCCCACCGGTCGGCTCCGTCGAATGTCGACATCGGACTCGACAGTCGTCGCGCTCCGCACTGTTCCACCACGCCTAGGGTCGCTGAGACGGAGGAGGTCGAATCATGTCTCACGGGATATCGGCGATGCACTCGCACATCCACTTCCCGGGTGGTGGGTGTTGAACCCCTACATCCTCGTATTCATCGGCGGAGCGTTCGGAACGCTCCTGCGGATCCTGCTCGGCTTGGTTCCCGGAGACTCCGAGTTTCCTTGGGTCACGTTCGTGATCAACATCACTGGCGCGGCGCTGCTGGGAGCCCTTTACGGGCTCACCAGCCGACTCTTCGTATCCACCTCAGCAAGCGCTCAGATGAGGCTTCTGCTCGGAACCGGACTGATGGGTGGGTATACGACCTACAGCACCCTGGCCGTCGGAACGGATGGCCTCATCCTCGGGGATCACCTGCTCCTCGGCGCCGCGTATGCCGTTCCCACGGTCGCGCTGGGGATCCTGTCCGCGTTCCTCGCTGAGCGCGCGTGCCGAACCCGCACTGTTCCGGCCGACCGGGCATGACCCCTACCATCGGTCTCCTCGCCGCTCTGGCCGGAGGACTAGGCGCCACGGCGCGATATGCACTCGACTCCCGCATCACGGCGCACGTCGGCGGCGCGTTCCCCTGGGGAACCTTCATCATCAACGTGACGGGAGCTCTCCTCCTCGGCCTCGTCACCGGGGCCGCCAACGCGTCGCTGTTGCCCGAACCATGGAGCATCGTGCTCGGCATGGGGTTTCTCGGCGGATATACGACTTTCAGCACCGCGAGCGTTCAGGCCGCGGAGCTCTTCGCCCGCCGACGCGCGAGGCTTGCCGTCGGCTATGCGGGCGTCATGCTCATCGCGGCACTTGCGGCGGGGCTGCTGGGACTCGGTCTGTTCTCCGCGTGAACATCGTCCTGCACAGCCTCGGCTGCTGGCATCACTCGCGACGCCGGCTAGGCATCTGCGTGCGTGAGCCGAGAGGTCGCGACATGCCCTGCTCCGGGCCCTCATCCGAACTCCGTCTCCTCGCCAGACGCTCCCACAGCGCAATCACGAGGACGCGAAGCACCAGGACCGGGAGAACGAGCACGACGTAGGCGACGAGGACGGGCAAGGCGAACGCGTCGTTTCTCCCTGATCCTGCGACAGACGCCCTCGCCGAATCATGCGTGAGCGGCGGCTTCGCATTCGAGTGCCGGATGCTCATCTCAGGCGCCTTTCTGTCGAACATCGGAGGAACGAGGATTCGGAACGTCGAAGGAACCGGGACGAAGCGTCGTCAGGAACAGTGCCAACGCGAGCAGGGCGGGCAAGACAGCCGCGTGGTCGCCGAACAAGGCCGCACCCGCTGCGCCGACCAGGCACCCGCCGATGAAGCCCGCAAGCAGTGGCCATGTCTGGGTCCACCTCTGCCGCGCTTGCCGATCCTCCCCCCGCGACCGGGCGATGTCCGTGACGGCTATGGTTCCCGCGACAAGGTTGCCGGTCATCACCGCGGTGGAAAGGGCGCGATCCGGGACGAGGTGGAGGTAGGCGTTCTGGGCAGCCATTGCACACACCGCGAGCATCCCGATGAGGATGGCTGTTCCTGATCTCGGGTGCGTCGACGCCTGCGTGGTGAAAGACAGGACGGCTGCCGCAATGAGGAATGCGGCCTGCCCGCCGAGGAGCAACCTGTCGGTGGCGTGCGAGTGGGCGCCGATGCGGCGGGCGACGAGCGTTGCAGCCACGGTCGCGACGATGAACACCGGCACGGCCAGCATCGAGGCGAGGTCGGGGAGCGTTCCGCGCACGACGTCCGCGGCCATGACCACGAGGTTGCCGGTGACGTGTGCGGAGAAGAACCCGCCGAGCAGCAGCCAGCTCGTGACGTCGGTGACGCCGGCGATGACCGCGAGGGCGGCGGGGATGGAGATCTGCCGGTTCATGGGGTCCGCCTCTGCCGGATGAGTTCGTAGAACCGCATGGGGATCACGAGGCCTGCTGCCATCGCCATGATGATGAAGACAGCCGTTGCCCCGTCGGTGAGCGCTCCGAACGACGGTGACGCGCTGCCGGCGAATGTCAGCACCCCCAGTGCGTCGATGGTGCGGAAGATGTAGACGCCGGGGACGAGAGAGACCACGGCCGCGAACCCGATACCCGCGAAGGGGATGTGCTTGGCCCGTGCCACGGGGGCCAGTGCGAATCCGACGAACAAGCACGCGACAAGTGCGCCCACCGCGATGTTCCACCCCCACACGTCCATGACGAGCCAGCGGAGTCCGTGCGCGACCGCACCGACGACGACCGGCCACCAGATGAGCCTCAGCGGCATGGCGAAATACACCGGGTATGACGCGGCGGCGATACCCGCAGCGAGGACGTCGAGACCGAGTGCGACCTCGCGTCCCGGTGGTGTGGGTGGCAGTCCCGTGCCGAATACGGCCAAGCCGATGGCAAGCCCGGTTCCGATGGACAGCAGCAGCATGCCGGCGTATCCGAGACGCGCGAAGCCGAGTGGGATCCGCAGGTTCAGCAAGTCCAGCGTGGCGTTGAGGATGTGCGGTCCGGGGACCAGGATCATCGCAGGGCAGACGGCGATGAGGCGCAGCGCGGAGCTGAGATCCGCGTGCACGGCAAGGCCACCGATCAGCCCCGCGATGAGAGCAGCAGCGAAGACCTGCCCGATGGGTCCGACGTGGAGGCGTGCGAGCGCACGTCGGGCGACACCCCCTAGCACTGCGCTGCCCGCCGCGAGTGCTACGGCCGTTGCGTCTTGGGCTCCGAAGATGACTGCCAACGAGGCAGAGCCGGTAGCGCAGGCAAGGAGGAAGAGCCAGATGCTGGCCGGCCGCATCTTCTTCGCCTCGACGAGTGCCGTTGCAAGATCGGGCTCGCTCGCCGATCCGGCGCCCACTCTGTCGATTGTTCGCATGAGCACCGCGACGGCGTTCATGGCGATCCCCGTCGGCGGCGCGACAACGATGCGGGGAGTGGAGGCCACGCCGGTGCCGCGCTCCGCGATCGTCACGGACGTCCAGGTCGGGATGAGTTGGACGTCAGTGCCCAGGCCGTGGTTCATCCGGTCGACGGCCGCGAGCGTCACCGAGGTGGACTCGCCTGAGGCGTGGAGCGTCGCCGACGCGCTGGCGATGAGGTCGCGCCTCGTCGCCAGCGCATCCGTGTCAGTGCTCATCGGCATCAGGCTCCGCCGACTCCGCGACCGACGAGGTCGGCCGGCACGACGATGGAGTCGAACTGCTCGGCGGTGACCTTGCCGGAAGCGAGCGCTGCTTCGCGAAGCGTCTGGTCCTTCGCCAGGGCGCCCTCTGCGATGTGGGCAGCGTTCTGGTACCCGATCACCGGGCTGAGCGCTGTCACGAGCATGAGGCTCTCGCCGACGTAGGAGCTGATCTTCTTCTCGTTCAGCTCCGTGCCGGACACCGAGTACTCGAGGAACTTCGCCATCCCGTCGCCGAGGATCCGCGCGGAGTGGAGGAAGTTGTTGATGATGATGGGGCGCATCGCGTTGAGCTCGAAGTTGCCCTGCGAGCCCGCGAACGCGACGGCCGCGTCGTCTCCGATGACCTGGATGGAGATCATCACGATGGCCTCGCACTGGGTCGGGTTGACCTTGCCCGGCATGATCGACGAGCCCGGCTCGTTGGACGGCAGCACGAGTTCTGCGAACCCGGTCCGCGGCCCGGAGGCGAGCCAGCGCATGTCATTGGCGATCTTCATCAGCGACACGGCCAAGCCGCGCAGCGCCGCGTGAGCGCGAACCATCGCGTCCAGTGAGCCCTGTGCCTCGAACTTGTTCGGGGCAGTGACGAACTTCTTGCCTGTCAGCTCGGCGATCTTCGCCGCGACCTGTACAGAGAACCCCTCGGGCGCGTTCAGGCCCGTACCGACCGCGGTTCCGCCGAGGGCGAGCTTGAGCAGGTCCTCCCGGCTGTGTTCGATGTCGCGGATACCGGATTCGAGCTGCGCGGCGTATCCCGACCATTCCTGTCCAACGGTCAGGGGAACGGCGTCCTCGAGGTGGGTGCGTCCGATCTTCACGACGTCCATCCACTGCGTGGACTTGCGCGCGATCTCCGCGTGCAGCGCCCGCAGGCTCGGCAGCAGCCGGTCGTCGAGCTCCGTCAGCGCGGCGACGTGCATAGCGGTGGGAAACGAGTCGTTGCTGGACTGCGCCATGTTGACGTCGTCGTTGGGACCCACCGGCTGCTGGGTGCCGAGCTCGCCGCCGAGGAGCTGGATGGCACGGTTGGAGATGACCTCGTTGACGTTCATGTTGCTCTGCGTGCCGGATCCGGTCTGCCACACGTAGAGGGGAAACTCCTCGTCCAGGTCGCCCGCGATGACCTCGTCAGACGCCTGGACGATGGCCTTCGACTTCCAGGGGGCGAGACGCCCGGCGTTCTCGTTCACGAGCGCTGCGGCCTTCTTCACGACGCCGTACGCGCGGTAGACCTCGATGGGCATGTGGTCGTGGCCGATGGAGAAGTGCTGCAGGGAACGCTGTGTCTGTGCGCCCCAGTAGCGTTCGGCGGGAACGTCGACAGTTCCCATGCTGTCGAACTCGCTTCGCTGACCGGTCTGTCCGGTGCCGATGGGCACGTTCTCGTACTCGGGGGTGTTCGCGTCGGCGGTGGTCATGGTGTGCTCCTTCTCGGTTCAGGGGGTGGGGTTGTTCTGCGCGGGATCGATGGGGCCACGCGCCGACGATGCCGCGATGAACAGGATGAGGAGGACGGCTGCGGCGGTGGCGAGCGATGCGCCGGCCCAGAGCTCGTCGATGCCGAAGCCCGTGCCGCCACCGACCACGAAAGCGACGAGGACGACGAAGTACGCGCCGGCAGGTCGCATGTGCGCTTCACCGTCGTCGGAGATCCGTCGGCCCAGCGCTCGGGCAACGAGGCTTGCGGCCATCTGGACGACGGACGTCACGGCGATGTTGCCGTAGAGCATTCCGGTCTCGCGGTGGAACGCGTTGCCCTGCACACCCGCGATGAAACTGACCGTCCATGCGACCGCCCACGCGTTGAGTCCGGTGGTCGCGGTGAGTACGGCGAGAAGTGCGACGATCACGAGTTCGAAGACGAGGACCTCGGCGGAGTACGGCTTGTCCTCCCGTGCGCGCCACAGGACGTAGATGCTGCAGACGAACGCGCCGAAGGCGAACACGACGACGCTGGTCGCTGCGAGGAGCACACGTCCGTGGTTGCCGTCGGCGAGGAAGTAGCCGATGGACAGCAGGTTGCCGGACTGGACGGTGGCGAACGTGCCCACCTGTCCGAACGTCCAGGCGTTGAGAAGACCGGAGACGAGAGCGAGCGCGACTGCGGCGGGCGCCGTCTCCAACAACGGGTAGTGGCGAGTGAGAGCGTGAGCTGGCGGTGACATGGGGCCTCCTGCGTGGGTGCCTTCTCATGAGAGTGCCGATTGCGCTGAGGCCCTTGCGACGAGAGTCGAATGTGCATTCGTCACGATTCGATGCGCTCCGAGCCGCCCGCTGGGCAGACTCCTGGGTATCGTCCGGAATCGTCACGAAGGAGCACCGCATGGACACGTCCGAGAACCCCGAGGTGGGTCACGAAGTCCCCTCGCTGGGTAACCCCGACCTGCCGCAGGAAGGCGAGATCAACATCGCCGACCGCCCGCAGAGCAACACCATGACCGGCCCGCAGAACGAGGTCATCGAGTCGCAGTTCCCGAATCAGATGCATGCGCCTGCGACGGACATCAGCACGCAGCCGTTCTTCTGGTCCTCGTTCAACATCTCACCCCGCCGCGTACAGCGCGGCGGCTGGGCGCGGGAGCTCACGAAGCAGGACTTCCACATCTCCGACGAGATCGCCGGAGTGAACATGTACCTCGAGCCCGGCGGCATCCGGGAGCTGCACTGGCACCAGACCGCCGAATGGGCGGTGATGACTCGCGGCAAGGCCCGCGTCACGACCCTGAGCCGGTCAGGCCTCCCGGCAGTGGAGGACGTGGAGGAAGGAGACCTGTGGTTCTTCCCCGCCGGCACCCCGCACTCCCTGCAGGGGCTGGGACCGGACGGGGCCGAGTTCGTCCTCGCGTTCGACGACGGCGACCAGTCCGAGTCGAACACTCTGCTGCTGACGGACTGGTTCGCGCACACCCCGCCCGAGGTTCTCGCGAAGAACTTCGGAGTGGCGCAGGAGGTCTTCTCCGACATTCCCCTGCACAACCTCTGGATCTTCCCGGGCGAGGAGCCGCCGGCGCTCGACGTCGACCAGGCCGCAGCCGGGGTCGAGTGGGGCATGGAGCCGGTCATCTTCCGCCTGTCGCGCTCGAAGCCGCTCTACCAGAACACGGGCGGCAGCATCCAGATCGCCGATTCCTCCAACTACAAGTACTCGAGCACCGTCGCTGCGGCGCTCGTCACGGTCGAACCGGGCTCGATGCGCGAACTGCACTGGCACCCGAACGCCGATGAGTGGCAGTACTACCTGCGCGGTTCGGCCCGCATGACCGTGTTCAACACGGGTCCGCACGCGAACACGACCGACTTCCGTGCGGGCGACGTGGGTGTGGTGCGCAAGAACTTCGGCCACTACATCGAGAACACCGGTGACGACGTGCTGCAGTTCCTCGAGGTGTTCCGCACCGACACCTACGAGGAGATCTCGCTCGCCAACTGGCTGTCGCACGTGCCGCCGCAGCTCGTCTCCGCGCACCTCAACATCGACCCCGCCGTGCTCGCGACGTTCCCCCGAGGGGCCCAGGGCATCACGCCGCTGCGCTGAGTCGCGAAGTCAAAGCGGAAGGGGGTGTGGCGCTCAAGCGTCACACCCCCTTTGCCGTGTTGTGAGATCCGACTCCGCGGGCTGCCCACCTCCGGGTGATGCTCACAGCACCCAGCACGACGCCGGCGACGGCACCTCCGACGACGGTGTCGATGATGCGCGTGCCCATGGATGCTTCGAGCAGCGGACGGCTGCCGCCGGCCACGAGAAGAAGCGCCATCGGAGTCACCACCATGAGCGCGAACATGAGGTTGCTGCGGATGAAGAACACGAACCCGAACACGAGTCCGCCGACGACGACGACCAGCGCAAACCCCTCGGGTATCCAGATCATGAAGACGAGCGCGATGCAGACACCAAGAGCTGTTCCGATGAGCCTCTGGGCCGTCCGGAGAGTCCCGAGGTGCAGGTCGGAATCCTTCTGCAGGATGCCGATGACGGCGAGAAGCACCCAACCGACGTGGTGGAGTCCCAGCCATGCGCTCACAAGCACCGCGAGCACGACCGCGACAGTGAGGCGCGCGAAGATACGTGCAGAATCAGGCTTCCAGCTGTAAGTCCAACGGTAGTCATGAGGCAGTGCCGCATCTGCGGTGCGTACCCGTTTCAGGGCGAGCGGCGCGACGATCACGACGTACCCGGCGACGACGCCCAGTGCGACAACCGAGATGACGAGTAGCGGGTCCACCCCGCTTCCCCCCATCGACAGGGGTGCTGTCAGCTGCCCCATGGAGCCTGCGGTGAGGACCGGGAAGATGGCGCCGGGCGGGCCCACATTGAACGTCAAGCTCGCGTACGAGAAGACAATGGCGACGATGCTCATGGCGAGCAGGCTTGTCGGCAGTGAGCTTCCCGTGCTGATGCCGATGATGGTGCCCACGAGGAAGCCGACTGCGATGACCGGCAGCTTCGCGGCGCGTTCTCTCCTGCTCTGCCCGGAGAGGTACAAGACGATGAGCGCGCCGAATGCCGCGAGGAGTCCCAGGCGCAGTTGTCCGTAGGCGGCGAACACGGCCGGAGGGCCGGCGACCGCGATGGTCGCTTGGGTGGCGGGAACCCACGCGCGAGGCGCGGGAGCGAAATGCACAAGTGCCCGTGCGGTTCGGGCCGCGCTCATGAACCCTGCGTCGCGCGCGCACCCACCCGCGTCCAGTGCAGTTCGCTGTGGAACGTGAGCCCGTCGATGGTGGTGCGTGGAGATCCTGTGATGAACAGATCGTTGCCTTCGATTCGGGCCTGCCGAGCCTGCGGTTTGCCTTCCCACCCGGTGAACAGGGCGACATCCACGTGGTGAGTGACCGTGTCGCTGGCGGAGTCGACGGTGTACGGCCCGGCGTAGGCGATGAAGCCTCCGGCCATGAGCGCCAGGTTCGCGGTCGAGACGGACTGCGGGTCGGGGTCGTTCGTGCGAACCCGATCCGTCGACCCCAGGGTCGCTGAGACGATGCCGTCAGGGCTGTACGAGAGGTAACCCTTCACGTCGGGACCGAACTCCGGCATTCGCACGCCGTCGGCGAAGACTTCCGTCGCGCTGACGAGCCGCCATGCTCCGATGAGGTCCGAGGCCGTCAGCGTCATGAAGTCTTCTCCTGTCGGGTGCGTGCTGTCACCGTGGCGTGCTTGTGTCGCGGCTTCGTGTGTGCGCCGGCGACACTGTCGTGCTCGATGAGGTGGTTCACGTCGACGGACAGTGCAAGTGCGCCGGCCGTCTCGATGACGACCTGGTCGTACTGGGTGAGACGGGTCTGGTGCTGTTGGAGATGCTCGCTCCAGCTGCCGACCCCGAAGACTTCTACCCACGTGCCGTCTTCCCTGTCCTGATACAAGGCCCACGTGCGAGCACCGGTTCGTCGGCGGCTGTGCTCGACGGCATTCATCTGATGCATGAACGCGGCTTCCTGCTCTTCGGCTATGTCGTAGCGGACGAGGACAAGAGTGGGGCTGTGCCCGTCGATGTCGTGAACAGCGTCCGCCAATGGAAGGGCGAACGTGTCTCGCTTCTTGTCTGCCGTTTCCAGCAGTGGCCAGAAGAGCTGCGATACGGCGACGACGAGCGTCGCCGCCCCTGCAATGGCGCTGGTGGCGATGGCGCCGATCCACCCGGCGATGAGTCCGCTCGCGAGGCCGCCCGCGGCCATGGCTCCGTAGAGAACCATCTGATAGACGGACAGACCTCGTGCGCGGACCCAGACGGGGAGGAAGGACTGAACGGCACCGTTGAGCGTGGCGACGACGCCGATCCACGCGGCTCCAGCCACCGCGAGGATCGGCAGCGTCAGGAATAGCCATGGGGATACGGCAACCCCGATGGTCGCGGCCCCGAAGAGAGCCGACGACAGCAGCACTGTCCGGTTCGCGCCCAGGGCATGGAACCACGGGATGAGAAACGCCGCGCCGACTGAACCGACGCCGAGCCCCGCAAGCAGGAGCCCGTACCCGGCGGAGTCGAGATTCAGACGCTGTGTGGCAATGAGCGGCAGCAGTGCGTACAACGCGCTAGCCGGGACGACGAACGCTCCGAGACGCACGTACATGCGGCGGACGACGGCAGCCTGAGTGACGTAACGAAGGCCCGCACGGGCTGCGTCGACGAACCGCTCGGCCTGATGAGGGTTCGGGCGGTAGGTGCGCCAGCCGATGAGGACGATGAGGAATGCGGCGAACGACAGCAGGTTCATCCCGAAGACGAAGGCGATTCCGAAGCCGGAGAGCAGGACGCCGGCGACTGCTGGCCCGATGGCACGGGCGACGTTGACGGATACGGCGCTGAGGGACGCCGCCATCGGCACCATACGAAGCGGGACGATCTCGGTGGCCAGCGCTTGGTAGGCGGGAAGCTGCACGGCCGTCGCGGCGCCGAGGAGCACGGTGATGAGCAGCAGCAGATACGGCGTCATCTCGCCTGTCGCGGTCAACGTCACGAGAGCCGCGCTCAGCAGTACCTGGAGTGTCTGCATCCAGATGAGGATGGAACGACGGTTCAGGAATTCACCGAGCACTCCCGCCGGGATACCGAGGAGCAGCACCGGGGCCGCGGACGCTGTCTGGATGAGGGCGATGAGAAGAGGGTGGGTGTGCTGCTCCACCATGAACCATTGCGCTCCGACCGTCTGCATCCAGGTACCGATGTTGCTGACCAGTGCCGTCAACCACAGTGCTCGGAAGATCGGCACAGCGAGGGGCGCCCAGATCGACGTGCGGGGTGCGGTGTCGTGGGAAGTCGTGACGTCGCCGGTTGCGGGTCGGGGTGCCGGTGTGTTCATGGCGGTGTCTCCAAAGTCGATGTGATCTGTCGGGAGCAGCAACCCCCGTTCGATGCCGCTGCCCGACAGATCCAGCCCCAGACGGGCTACTGCTCGAGGGCGTTCAGGACGACCTTCCCCACGGTCTGCCCGCCTTCGAGAAGTTCATGTGCCCGGTTCGCTTCTGCGAGCGGGAATACTGCGTCGACGGCGCCGCGGATGGCGCCGCTTTCGATGAGCGGCAGGACGTCGCGCGTGACACCGGCGATGATCGCGGCCTTCTGGGCTGCGGGCCGTGCCCGCAGGAGGGTGGCGGAGATGCTGGCTCGGCGCGACATCAACTCCCACAGATCGACGGTGGCCGGACCGGTGGATCCGCCGATGATGACGAGGTGGCCATCGTCTGCGAGGCATTCGATGTTGCTCTCGAGGTACGGCGTTCCGACGATGTCGAGGATGGCATCGACGCCGCGCCCGTTCGTCGCGTTGCGCGTGACCGAGGCAAAGTCCTCGCTGCGATAGTTGATGGCGACAGATGCTCCGAAGCCGAGGACAGCGTCGGTCTTGGCCTTGCTTCCGGCGGTGCCGATGACCCGGGCGCCGATAGCGGTCGCCCACTGTGTGGCGAAAGACCCGATGCCCCCGGCCGCACCGTGGATGAGAACCGTCTGACCCGCTTTCAGGCCCGCGATCATGGCGAGATTCGAGTAGACCGTGCAGGCCACCTCAGGGAGGCCAGCCGCTTCCAACATGGTCAGAGTGGTGGGCTTCGGCATCACCTGGGTGGCGGGGACGACGACTTCCTCCGCGTAGCCGCCGCCGGTGAGGAGCGCGCACACTTCGTCGCCGACCTTCCAGCCCGTGACGTCCGCGCCCACGGCGTCGATGACTCCGGCGCATTCCAGCCCGAGTCCAGGGGGCGCCCCCGGAGGCACGGGGTAGTGACCGCGACGTTCGAGCAGGTCGGCGTTGTTGATGCCGGCGGCGTGGACGCTGATGCGCACCTCGTGAGGTGCGGGCTGGGGCCGTTCCACCGAGATCAGGCGGAGCACATCAGGCGAACCGGGTCGGGTGAACCGTACTGCTGAGGTCATGGGGTTCCTTCGTTCTCGAACGCGAGCGGGTGGAGGAGACATTGTGCCCCCTCCACCCGGACGGGTTCTCAGTGCTCGTCGTAGTGGTCGCCGTGAAGCGCGTGACGGTGGTCGTCGTGCACGTAGTCGACGTGGTCGCCGTGGGCGACCGCGTCGTGTCCGCAGCTCGCGCCGTGCTCGTGCTCTGCGACCGTGTGGTGCTCGGCGTGCGTGTCCGTGGTGGCCATGGTCACTCTCCGCTCAGGCGGATGCGTGGGCCTTGGCGTACGCGACGATGCTCTGCGCGTAGTGCGGCGTCTCGAGCTCGCAGTGGCGGCCCGAGGCCTCCTGGCGGGCTGCCGCGGCCTCCTCGAAGGTCTGTCCGCTGGCCGTGATGAACTCCAGGAACTCCTCCGTCGGGTGCGAGGTCACGGTGTTGACGTAGCGCAGCTGGTCTCCCTCGAGCTGCTCCATGCCGAGCTCCCAGATCACCTGGGTGGTGGTCCAGCCGGCCGGGGAGAGAACGTCGGAGATGGAGACCATCTTGCAGTAGTGCTTGCTGGCGACCTCGTAGCGGTAGTTCTGGATGACCAGGCCCGCACCGATGACCTCGACGTTGATCGACATGGGCGTGCCGTCGTCGTCGACCGTGTAGCCGGCGGCCTTGTGATCGCCGGGTGCACACCGCTGGTACTCGTGGGTGGGGAGGTTCTTCAGCCACGCTTCGATGTCGATGTCATCGAAGTTGCCGGTGACGTCAGACGTGACCACGGCGTGCGAGAGCACGAGGTCGGGGCGAGGGGTTGCAGCCATGAGTGGCTCCTTCGTTTCATGCCGGTGTCCGGCGGGGTGTGGTTTGGCACGAGCCGCCGATCCGGCGCTCGCAGATGCGACGTTATTCGGCGGTTTCGGGGGCTACATCCCCCGGGTGCCGCCGATACATCGCATGTTCTATTCGCGCACCCTCTGCCCGAAACGCGTTGCGACGATTGGCGAAAGCCGCTTCGTCTCGTGTTCAGCCGCTGCGCGAGTATCGTGAGTGCGTGCCCCCCTCCCGCAAGCCACATCGCGCCAGCAACCGCGACGCGCTGGCGGGGAGTGCAGCCGACCTCTACCTGGTTCCCGTTCGCGGTCGAAAATCAGAGGTGCATGCGATTGAGCGGGGGTTCGACCTCGCGTTCACCGGGCACAACGCTGTCACGGTTTTCTCCGGCGATCCCGGGATGGGCAAGACCCGTCTGCTGCAGCATGCTCTGCAGCTTGCGCACGGACGAGCATGGTCGACGCTGGTCGTGGCACCGGATTTCGATTCGCAGTTGTCGCCGTTGGGTGCCCTCATCAGTGCGGTGACCGAGGCGGACCCACCTCTGCTCAGCGCTGACGAACTGCACGCGGCGATTCAGGGAGCATCGCCGCAGTACTGGATCACGCGCGTGCTCGGCGACACACTGGAATCTGCCAGTTCTCGCGCCGGGGTACTCGTCGTCGTCGACGACCTGCAGTGGTTGGACTCAGGGTCCCTCTCGGTCCTCGCCGCGCTGCTGCGAACCCTTGAGGGCCTCCCTGTGTACTGGGTCTTCGCCACACGCAGCGGAGCCTACGGCCCCGAGCATCGGCGGTTCCTCGTCAACCTTCGAGAGTTCGCCTCTGTCATCGATCTGTCTTCGCTTGACGTGGATGCTGTCGATGCGATGGCCCGCGACATTCTCGGGGCCGCGCCGGGGCCGAAGGTCGAGGCGGCCATACGCAAGACTGGCGGGTCGCCACTTCTGATTCTCGAGATGCTTCGCGGGATGGAAGAAGAGGGGCTCCTGCATCCGTCCCGTGGCATGGTCGACCTCGAGAAAGAAGCGGTTCCTGCCCGGTACGGCGCATCGGTGCGAGAACGCATCGCGGCGCTCGATGCTGATGCCCGTCGAATCGCCCAGATCGGCAGTCTCTTCGGTCGAGAGTTCCCCCTCGGCGGCGTCTTGGATGTCATCGGCCAATCCGCCGCACAGGCCGTTCCCGCGGTGCAGCAACTCCTCGACCTCGGATTCGTCGTCGACACCGGAAGCAGCTTCGCGTTCCGTCACGACACGATTCAGGCTGCAGCGTACGACAGTCTGTCCCCCACCGTGCGGCGAGCGGTCGCTCGAGAAGTCCTGCAGCATCGGTTGCGGGCCGGAGAGTCGGTGTCTTCCCTGGCGTCCCCGATTTCCGCAGCGGCTGACGCCGGAGATGACGCGTCCATCGATCTGCTTTTCACCGCGGCTGAGGAGCTCGCCCCCGTCGACGCCCGCGGCGCGGCAGAGTTGACGGTGCGTGGAGCACAGTTGGCGCAAGGGCGGATCCACCACTCGACCCGCGTGGTCGAGCTGCTTCCGTTGGTACTCGCCGGCGGACTGCAGGACGATGCCCATCTCATACGTGAGTCGCTCACCCCGGGCCTCAGCGCGGACGAACGCGCACGGGTCGGCCTCGCCTTCGCCAGGCAGCTCACGGAGTCAGACTTCGGCAAAGCTATTGCGGAGACGGAAACAGCGCTGGCTCTCGGAGGGGTCTCTCAGAAGACCGTCGTGGAGTTGCTCGCGGTTCGTGCACTCAACTACGCGAACAAGGCTGACGCGGTCGGCCTGCGCGACAGCCTGGCACGCGCCCGGCAGAACGCCGATGATGACCGCGATCTTCTCGCGGTTGCCACCGTGGACGCCACCGAGTCAGTGCTTCTGTTCAACGAGAATCGCTTCGATGAGGCGCAACGGTTGCAAGAATCGGCGCTCGAGAAGCTCGAACGTGCCGGCAGGTCCGCGGCGCTGTGGGTCCCGGAGGGCCTGTGGATGGCCTTCATGCTGAACAGCAGAGGCGACTGCGAGGACGCTCTTCGGCTTGTTGACGACGGTCTGCGTGATGCGAGAACTGCGAAGTACGTCGTCGCCGAGGCGTTCTGGATGATGGTGCGCTGCCGAGTCCTCTACGACCTTGGTCGCTTGGATCAAGCGCGCGAGCAAGCAGAGACCGTCCTCGACCTCGCGGAGCTCCTTCACCTCGGCGATTTCGCGAATGCCACAGCGGGGGTGGTGCTGCACCGGATCGCATTGGACACCGGCGATGTCGAGCTGCGGCAGAGTGTTCGATCCCTCGTGGAACACCTTGCGGATGGCATGAGTCTGACCAGAACCGGCAAGTGGAGCCTGGCGCTCGAAGCGTTCGATCTCGGCGATATCGAGATGGCCTACGGGTACACGGCACTGGCCCGCGAGTGCGTGAACGTGCCGATCCCCTCGATGACCAGTCCCGCAGACTTCTCCGACGATGTGTACCTGGCCTATCTGAGCAAGAAGATGGGCGACGACGCCGCCGTGGAGAAGGTCGCCCGGCACGCGGCCAGTCGCGCGTCCCAGAATCCCGACAATGCGTACGTCTCGGCGGTGTCCTTGGCTGTGCAGGCGGTGCGCGATGGATCGTTCTCCGCTGTCATGGAAGCGGTCGCGTTGATGGAGGAGGTAGAGCGGCCGCTGATTCGTGCTCGGTTGCTCGAACTCGCTGGCAGCCTCGCCCCGACGGACGATGAAGCGGCGAGCTGCTACGTGCGAGGGATGCGCCTCTTCGAGGAGTTGGGTGCGGCCCGCGAAGTGAGTCGCGTGCTCCGAACGCTCCGAAACCGCGGAGTTCGGACGAGGGCGAAGTCGGTCAGCGACGGCCCGATGGGGTTGTCTTCACGCGAGTATCAGGTCGCCGAACGTATTGCAGCGGGGCTGACGACACAGAAGATCGCCGAGGATCTCATGGTGTCCCCGCATACGGTCGTCACGCACATTCGCCACATCTTCTCGAAATGGGGCGTGAACACGAGGCGCGAGGCCGCACATCGATTCCAGGAGGAATCCGCCGCGTCAGCAAGCTCCTCTCGCCCGGGTTAGTCCGGTTCCGCCAGGTATCGGTGGATGAGAGTGACGGCCATCGCGCCCTCGCCGACGGCCGAGGCGACTCGTTTGACCGATTTCGCGCGTACGTCGCCGGCGGCGAAGATCCCAGGGACGGAGGTCTCCAGATAGAACGGTGGCCGGGCAATCGGCCACCGCTCGAGATCGGCGGGGGCGAGGTCCACACCGGTCAGGACGAAGCCACGACTGTCGAGTCGGACATCGGTGGTCTCTGCCCACTCGGTGTTCGGGGCGCCGCCGATGCAGACGAACAGGTGGGTCGCGGGCACGCGTGCCGTGACGCCCGCCTGGTCGAGCGTGATCTCACGAAGATGGTCGTCTCCGTCGACCGCGACGATGCGGGTGTGGACGAGGATGGTGACGTTCGGTTGCACGGCAAGCCGATTGAGCAGGTACGCCGACATGGTCGAGGAGAGCGAAGCTCCGCGCACGACGACGGTGACATGGGCGGCGTGGGCGGCCAGGTTCATCGCGGCCTGCCCTGCGGAGTTCGCGCCACCCACGACATACACGTGCAATCCGATGCAGGCGGAGGCCTCGCTGGTGCCTGCACCGTAGTAGATGCCCGCCCCTTCCCACTCATCCTCCCCCTCGAGACCGAGTCGCCTCCATTGCACGCCCGTCGCCGAGAGGGCCGCGCGGGCATGGATCTCCGAACCGTCGGCGAGGACGGCGCGCACGTCATGGTCTTTGAACGTCCGGGCGATGCCGTGCCGCATGAGAACGAGGTCCGCACCGAAAGACAGCGCCTGGCGGCGTCACCCACCCCAAGGCGGACGCCACCTGAGCCGGCGTGGGGCGCTCGAGCAGCTGCCCGTCAGCGAACAGCACCAGAGGAAGCTGGCGCCCGGCTAGGAGCACGCCTTCGGCCACCCGACTGCCAGGCGGCACGCTGACGGACAAGAAGGGCACTTCGCTACGGGTCAGGTAGTCGCGCAGCGCATACGCGTCTGGTCCATCCGCATCCGCGATGAGTCTGAGCGGCAGCTTGCTGCCAGGAGTGATCTCGGTCATGCGTCTTCGGCGAGTTGGTCTTCCCAGTTCCTCGGCACTCGGTCTGCGGGCCCGGGGGTGGTCTGGGATCGCGGATGGCTGCGCGGAGGCGCGAGGAGAGGGCCCTCGAATGCGGTCTCAGTGTGGAAGTCCCAGAACCAGTCCTCGCCCGGTTCGAAGCTCTGGATGACCCGGTGACCACTCGCGTGAGCGTGCTTCGTGGCGTGCTTGTTCAGGGAGTCGTCGCAGCATCCGATATGCCCGCAGAACGCGCATCGGCGCAGGTGCAGCCACCACGACCCGATCTTCTCGCAGTCCACGCACCCCGGTCCGGATGGCGGTACGTCCACTCGGATGAAGTCGCTGACGTCGCTCATGAGTGGTTCTCCTGTCGTCGGTGTCCTGTCGGATCATGGCGCCTGGGTTCGCGGCCGCATTCAAGCGTGCACCTGGTGCCATGCGCTGATTCTGAAGTTGTCCACGCGGAAGCTCGCAAACCCCATGACCCACTGGGGCCCTGTTGCAGGGAGGGTGAGACACATAGCCAGTTCGGCCAGAACCACCTGGCCCGAGACCGCCAAGCTCACGAGCTCCGTGTGCCAGTCGGTGAACGTGCCGCGGATGTCCCGGATCATCGACACGACCGCGGCTCGGCCGCGAACGATCTCCCGCGCGGACGGCTGATAGGTGACGTCCTCGGTCAGGAATGCGTGGATGTCGTGGTCGCTTCCTTCGTTCAAGATGGTGACGAAGTCGCGGACGACGAGTTCGATCTCCAGCAACTCGATGGCTGTCAGGGTGCGTTCCCAGTGCTCGTGCATGTCGACCTTCACGCCGTGGTGATACGGAGTGCAGAGATCGTGTCGCCGCGCGTGGAGAAGGTCAAAGTGGCTGGACCGTTGTAGCCGTCTCCGTGGACTTGGGTATGCACGGCCAGGTCGCTGCCGTCCCAGGCATGCAGGAGGTCCGTGAATTGCACGCGGTTCTCGATGATCCATTTCTCGATCCACAAGGTGATCCCCGGAAAGCCCTCGAACAGCATCCCCCACGCGTCCACGTCCGCGTCGGGGTGGAAGCATCGGGTGAGAGCGTACGCGTTCTGGGAGTTTGCCGCGTGCAGGGCATCGGTCACCACGGAAGGTACGTGTCCTTCGAGACGACGCACATGCTCGAGCGCCGAGGACCCGACTCCCGCGGGGGCCGAACGGCTGGTCTGAGGCCTCATGTCATCACTCGCGGCTTCCCAGCGGGATGACCGTGCGGTGCCAGGTGGCGTTCACCACGGATGCGAAGCAGCCGTAGAGACCGAGGATTCCGACAACGAAGCCGGTGTACCCGGCGGCACGGGTGATCACGCTCGAGGATGCGTATGCGCCGATGGCCAGGAGGACGAAGGTGAGGGCTGCGGCGCTGAACAGAACGGTGAGCAGCACGGAGATGCGGGTGCACGGGATGACCAGGAACGCGGTGAAGACGGCCCACAGGATCAGGAATGTGCCCATTCCGCCGGGCCCAGCCTTCGCGAGCATGCCCGGCGTGGTGATGGTCCACCAGTAGGCGAGCCAGAACGCGCCGTAGGACACGAAAGCGAGAGCTCCGAAGGTGTTCGCCTGGACGAACTCCCAGATGCCGGCGATGATCTGAGCGACTCCGCCGTAGAACAGGCCGAGACCGAGCACAGCCACTGCGGCCCCCGGGAAGATGCCCGCGTTGGCGAAGCTCAACAGGAATGTCGACATGCCGAATGCGCCGAGGCCGAGGGCTGCAGGGTCGGCGATGCCACGAATGACGGGGTGGCGAACGGATGCGACCGGTTTCGGGGCGTCGGTGACGGGCGGCGCGATGTGGGTGGTCATGGGTGCTCTCTGTCGGGTCCGAGGTGCGGTGAATGGTTGTGACGGTAGGTCTGGGGTGGGATGCGGGACATCCCCCGGCGCGCCTGGGGACATCACCTGTCGCCGTCACTCCGGGGAACGAAGGGACGCGAGGACGTCCCCGCGCGGCGCGAAGAACACGGAGCCGGTGAGGGCGGTGGAGAAGTCCAGGAGCCGGTCATGCAGCCCTGGTGGGTCGCCGACGAACATCCGCTCCAGCATCTGCTGGATGACCCACAGGTTCCGCGCGTAACCGAGGAAGTACGTGCCGAACTCGCCGCGCCCCGGACTGCCGAACGGCATGTTGTCCCGTTGGATGTCGTGCTCGGTGCCGGCGTCGTCGGTGATGGTCGCCAGGGTCTTGTGGGATTTCTGGCCCTCGTCCGCGTCATCCAGCTCGACGCCCTCGAGCTTCGTGCGTCCGATGATGGCCTCTTGCGTCTCCGTGGGGAGTTCTCGCCACGCGGCGAGCGGATGAACGTACTTCTGCGTGACCACGTAGGTGCCGCCCGCGTGAACCGGATCCTCGCGACCGACCAACACCGATGCCTCGGCATCGGGCCCCACGGGGTTGGCGGTGCCGTCCACGAACCCCAGGAGGTCGCGTCGGTCGAAGGAACGGAACCCGACCGTCTCGTCCTGGACGACGACGGAGGCACCGAGCGCCTCCAGGAGCTGCCGTTCGAGCTCGAAGCAGACGTCCGCTCGCTCGGCTCGAACGTGGAAGAGGAGGTCGCCTGGCGTCGCAGGAGCGGTGTGCGCGGCACCGGTGACCGGCGTGAACTCTCGCAACTGGCGCGGTGCCGCAAGCCCGGTCAGGTCAGCCCATATCCGGCTTCCGATTCCCACGGTGCAGGTCAATGCCGTCTCGGGAAAGCGGAAGGTGAGTGCTTTGACCGTGTCGGCGAGGCTGGTGAGGACATCTCGCGCCTGGCCTATGCCATCTGGGGCGACCGTGGCGACGAGGAACACGGCGTTCGCGGTCAACGGCGCCGTCAACGCCTGTACTGCCTCGGTCGTCCCCGCCATAGAAATCCTCGCTCCCATGCGCACGTACCTCGGCGCCTGGAAAAGTGTGAGTCGGTCCGGAAGGTGATGACATCCGACAGATGTCGAGCACGAGTTCGACTCTCTGACGTGGGATATCGGAGGTCGCTTCGGGTGATGTGGCGGGCTTGCGGCCGGCGGTACGTTCTCCACGCACACGTGAAGAACACCGACCCCAAGGAGCGCGCATGGACACCGCTTTGATCGCACTCGGCGACTACTTCCGGGCACGGCGCGCGGTGATCGCTCCGGAGGATGTGGGCCTCCCCCGCACCCGCGGTCGTCGTGTCGCGGGCCTTCGCCGGGACGAGGTCGCGGAACTGGCCGGAATCAGCATCGACTATTACCTGCGAATCGAACAGGGTCGGGGCGCGCGTCCCTCCGACCAGGTGATCGGAGCCATCGCGCGCGCACTCCGCCTGGATGTGGAATCCACGGCGTACGCCTTCCGTCTCGTGTCAGGGCAGATGCCCCGCGGAGTCATCCGCGACAGCGACACGCCTGATCGGATCGCCCGCACCCTGTCGCAGTGGACGCACACCCCCGCATATGTCTCCGACCCGCATCGGGACATCATCGCCTCCAACCCGCTCGCGACGATATTCGGAGAAGGCGGGCTCGCGGCCGGCTCGAATCAGGTCAGCGCTCTGTTCAATGAGCGCATGCGGCGGAGTCTTCTCGAATGGGAGCCGATGGCCCGCTCGGCCGTTGCGACGCTGCGGCGCGACGCGCACCCGCAATCGCCACGACTGCGTGAGCTTCTCAGGCAGTTGTCCGTGCACGACGACTTCAGACGTATCTGGGAACGCCACGACGTCTCGGGCCCGGAAGACGCGACCTTTCGTTTCGTGTTCGAAGGCGTCGGCGAGATCGCCATCGACGCTCAGAACTTCGCCGTCCGCAGTATGCCGGGATATCAGCTGACCGTGTTGTCCGCGCAACCAGGTGGCCTGGGGGCAAGCCTGTTCGCTCGCCTGGCTGAGACGCTGCCTGGTGGAGCGGCCACGACTGCGATGACCGGAGCCGAGCGATGAGTGCTGACTCAGGGTGGTACAACGCGGACCTGTTATCCGCCAGCGGTCCTTCCGTAGCGTCGTTGGTGTGGCCAGAACAGACGCAAGCGACCGTTGAGCATCATGCGGGAATCCGCCCCGACCTGATCCCGCTGCCTGCGGGTGGTGGAGCGACAAGCCTGCAGGACCTCGTCGATGAGCTGTCCGACGTCCTCGGCCGCTCGGTCATGATGCAGGACAGCGGCTTCCGACTGGTCGCGGCCAGCGCGCAGGCGGACGACGTCGATGAGCTGCAGGTGCGCACGCTTCTCACCAGGACGACACCCCAGGCGGAGCGCGAATGGGCAGAGCAGTGCGGGGTCACCCGTACCCGCCATCCCCTCACCGTCGACTTCGCTGAATTCGGTGCACACGAACGGTTCATCATTCCGGTCTGGGCCGACGACGAGCCGCTCGGCACGATCTGGCTCATCAAGACCGGCTTCCCCCCGCTCAGAGAAGATGAGTTCCGTGCCATCGACGCGACCGTCACCGTCGCCAGCTCCCTCCTCCAAGCCAGGTCACGCGGGGCGGCGCGCAACGCCCGGGAGAGCATCTTCCGCTCCCTCCTCGCCGGCGATGCGGCCTCTCGTCGCGAGGCGCTCGCTGCGGCCGTTCGCAGCCATGGAATCACCCGCGGGCCAGAGACGGTGGTGCGCGCCATCACCGTCGAAGAGAACGCCCCTGTCATTCAACGCGCAGCACTCGGCCAGGCGTTGGAGAACACAGCCCGGCAGGCGCTCTTCTTCATCGGCGAGTTGGGGGCAGCGCTCCTCTTCGTCGGACGCCACGGAGTCCCGGAGAACATCGACGCGCTCATCACGTCCGAGGCCGACAGGGCTGGCGTCGCCCTCAAAGCGATCGGATCCGCCGCCCTTTCACCGAATGAGACCGATCTGCTTCCCGTCGCAGGGCGAGCGGTTGCGACCGCAGCCGTCGTAGAGATGCTTCCAGAACTCGGAACGAGCGCTCACGCGGACGACGTGGGTCCCTGGCTGTTCCTTGCGGACGTGCTCGTAGATCCTGAGCGTCTGCAGTGGTACTCACCAGCCGCTCACACACTCATCCACGATCCCGATCCGATGCGCCGTCAGACCGTCGAGGTCCTCCTGGACACTGCCAATCATGTGCGCGACGTCTGCGAGACCCTACACATCCACCGCACCACTCTGTATTACCGGCTCGAGAACATGCCTCCCGTAGTGAAAGAGGCTCTGGATAACGGGATGCAGCGCAGTGCCCTGCACCTGGCGCTGAAACTCGCCACCTATTGGGAGAACGCCGGGCACATTCGGTGATCTGCGCCCGGCGACGAGAGGCGCGTGCCACCCCGAGGTGTTGTCAGCTGTCGAAGTCGTCCACGAGACGCCGCAGTACGTAGTCCCGGAGGATGCGGGCGTGGTTCACGACCGGGTCGTGCGCGCCGTAGAGGAGCGTGACGGTGGGGTGCGCGCTCACGACCGCCGCGAGATGGCGCACCTCCGACTCGTTCGCATCCAGCTCCGCCTCGTACCGTTGCGCGAACTCGACCATCCGAGCCGGGTCATGATCCCACCACGTCCGTAGAGCCGGGGTGGGTGCGATGTCACGCATCCATTCGTCAAGGTCCGCGTGCCCCTTTGCGACGCCCTGCGGCCAGGCCCTGTCCACCAGCACCCGGAACCCGTCCTCAGCGGCCGCGGGTTCGTGGACGCGCGTGATGAGCAGGGTGTTCATAGGGTCCTCGCAAGTCCGGCAGCAATGACTCCACGGGAGAAGTGCCGTTCCCTCACTTCACCCGACGAATGTAGAACCGCCATCCGACTCCCGCTCGAAGCCGTTGCCCGACCATCGCCGTTGAATGGGGCCATGACCAACGACCCGAACTGGAAACTCCCCGAGGTTCCCGCTTTCTCCCTGACAAGCCCCGACTTCGTCGACGGCGCCCACCTCCCTTTGTGGGTTCGCGGTTCTGCCGGCGGTGGCGAAGACCGTTCCCCCTCCCTGGAGTGGTCAGGTGCCCCCGAGGGCACGCAGAGCTACGTGCTCTCCGTGTTCGACCCGGACGCCCCCTCCGGCTCGGGGTTCTGGCACTGGACGCTCATCGACATCCCTGCCGGGATCACCGCCCTCGTCCGTGGAGCAGGGACCGAAGACGATCTCCTGCCCCCGAACGCGAAGCGCCGCCGCAACGAATACGGCACGGACGTCTTCATCGGTGCCGCCCCGCCCGCAGGTCACGGCCCGCACCGGTACGTCTACACGCTCAGCGCGCTCGACACCCCGGCCCTCGAAGTCGCCGCCGACGCGACTCCTGCAATCATCGGCCTCCGTCTACGACCGCACATCATCGGTCGGGCACAGCTCATCGGCTTCCAGGAGACCACCGCCGACGGCAAGCCGGCCTACGGCCAGGAGGGGGCACGCGCATGATTCACCACCTCGTTTCCTGGAAGCTCCGCGACGACGTCGACCGTGACGAATCCATCGCTCGCACACGCGAGTTGCTCATGGGACTCGTCGGCATCGTCGATTCCATTCGAACCATCGACGTCATCGAGAACGTCGCGTTCCCCGAGGTGAATCATGACCTCGCGGTGCTCGCCACTTTCGATGACATCGCCGGTCTCGAAGCATTCGCCGACAATCCCATCCACCGCGCAGCCGTCGTCGAGATCCACACGTTCGTCACCGAACGGGGAGGGATCGACTGGTCGACAGACGAGAACTAGAGTCTCACTCGCTCACCCGCCGGGCGTGCCCACGCGATGACCCGCGAGCATCGAATGCACGGCAAGAGCGGCCGTCAGATCGAGGAGCGTCCCGGGGCTCGCAAGACTTCGACCTGTCAGCGACTCCATCCTGCGGATCCGCTGCTGGACAGTGTTGACGTGGACGCGCATGGACCGTGCGGTCGCTGACCGGTCGAAGTCGCTCGAGATGAGCTGCTGAAGAGTCTCGATGAGGTTGCTCCCCCGCTCGGCGTCATACGCGAGAATGCCGCCGAGCACTGCGGTCAGAAACCCGTGAAGGGCATCGGGGTCGTCAACGTGCAGCAGCAGTCCCGCGAAACCAAGCTCTGGCGCTCGGACCGATTGCCCCGGCACTGCGGAAGCCGCGAGCGCATGCGCTCCGATGGAGATTCGAACAGCTTCAGCGAGCGTGCGGCGATGTGCACCGGAGGAGGCGACCGTGACTGTTGACCGCGGGTATGCCTCGGAGAGGTGCGCGTGCACTGCGTCCCCGACGTCGCCCCCGACATCATCCGGCCACAGCGCCACGATGTTGCCCTGGTGTTCCGTGACGAGCGGTCGCGTGAGACCGTCTGTTCCTTGCACTCGAAGACGGCCCAACCGAACCAAGGCTCCTCGACGCAACTGCTTTTCCGCCTGCGAGCTTTCTGGGTCGACGGGGCGCAACGATACGACTGTCGCGACGCGCAGCCTGGCCAGGTCGAAGCCCATCGCCTGGGCGCGGCTGATCGACTGTTCGGTGATCCCCGCCAGCAGCACATCCTGCAGAAGCTCGCCTGCGATTCGATGCTCCGTGTCGAGAGCCGTACGCTGCCTGAGCAATTCGAGCGTGAGCACCGCGACAGCATGCCGCGCGGCCACCTCTTCGATAGAGCCCAGCTCCGCGTCGTCCGAGTCCTCGGCGGCGCTTGCCCAGATCACCAGTTCCCCGGCGCGCTCTCCTTCGACCTGGATGAGGCGCCTGGCCAGGGCTCTCCGTTCCGGCGTCGCGTCGCTCGCATCGTGGAGAGGAACGTAGGTTACGGGGCGCCGCACAATCTGCTGCAGGGCGGAGAGAACGGCCTCCACACCCCGAGAGCTGAGGGACGCCTGCAGCAGTTGTTCTCGTATCGCCTGACTCCGTGCGAGGAGGTCGCGCTGCTCCAGGAGCGCATCGTTGGACCTCCGGAGGTCGTCCACGAGGTCCGCCGACGAGAGCGCAACTGCCGCGTGGTTCGCAAGCAGCGTCATCCGCTCGATCTCATCCGCGCTGTACTCGTGGCGTGCCGCGTGGTACCCGTTGAGTGTTCCGAGAACGCCCCTGTCGCTCCGCAACGGCACGCTGATCATCGATGTGTAGCCCTGCTCGTGAGCGATCCCACCCCATGGCGCGAATCCTCGTTCGGCCTCGATATCGGTGACGACAACCGGAACACCCCCGAAGTACGCGCGGCTGGAGGGCGCTTCGCTCCCCAGCCCGACGGGGTTCGACTCGTTGATCCGGTCCACGTACTCGCGTGAGAGGCCGTCCCACCCTGTGATGATGAGGGCGCTCTTCTCCTCATTGGGCGTCAGCACACCGCAGAAATCGAGTGGGAGAAGCTCGCGAGCCGTGGCAGCGACGAGGCCCAAGGCTTGACCGACGGGGATACCGCGGGATGCGACTTCACTCAGCTCACGGAGCCGAGCCAGCCAAGTAACGAGATCGGAAGACACACTTGAGTGTCCGCCCAAACATAGAAAACAGTCAAGAGTGTGGGCACAAACATAGGTGAGCACTGACTCCAGTGCTCCAATGGACTGATCGGAGAGCGGCGCTCTTCGATATGAACACAAAGGAGTGACATGAGTCTTCTTGAGGACGCGACGCACGAGCCGATGTCGGACAAGCCCGGCGACCTGAACACCCGCACCATCGTCAACCCATCGACGGGCCGGAAGATCGAAGACGTGCCGGAGCATGGTCCTGCTGATGTCGATGTGGCGGTCGCCCGGGCGCTCGATGCATTCACCCGCGGACCCTGGTCCACCTTCACGGCGACTCAGCGGGCACGGATCCTCCTGCGCATCGCCGACGAGATCGAGTCGGGGAGCGAAGACCTCTACCGCCTCGAGGCACTGAACAATGGTCGACCCGTGAACGAGACACGCGCTCAGCTGTCGCGAGTACCGGAATGGTTCAGATACAACGCCGGCCTGCTGGCCGCCCAGCGCACAGCCGTGCTGCCGACCGACGGACCGTACCTCACCTACCAGCGTCGTGCCCCCCTCGGTGTGTGCGCGATCATCACACCTTTCAACCACCCGATGCTCATCCTCGCGAGGAGCTTGTCTGCAGCACTCGCCAATGGCAACACCGTGGTGATCAAGCCATCCGAGATGACGCCGCTCACGACGCTCGCACTGATGCCGATGCTCCGCCGTGCGGGTCTGCCTGACGGGGTCGTCAACATCGTCACGGGAGCGGCCCCTGCCGGCAAGAGGCTCACCGAGCATCCGGACGTCGCCAAGGTCACTCTGACGGGCGGTACGGAGACCGGACGTTCCGCCGCCGTCGCTGCGGCCCGCCGCTTCGCTCGCATGACGGCGGAGCTGGGAGGGAAGACCCCGATCATCGTCTTCGATGACTCCGACCCCCAGGGCGCAGCCGAGGGCGCCGCCTTCGCCGCCTTCGTCGCGGCAGGGCAGTCGTGCGTCGCCGGGTCGCGGTTCCTGGTTCAGCGGGGCATCTACGACGAGTTCGTACAGCACTTGTCCGCCCGGGCCCGGGCGATCCGCATCGGCGATCCGACCAGCACCGATACTCAGATGGGTCCGCTGATCAGCGAACGCCAGCGCGCGAAGGTCATGGAGCTCGTCGATTCCGCTCGCGAGGAGGGTGCGACCGTCCGCGCAGGTGGTGAGATCCCCGACCTCGAAGGCGACCTTCGAGACGGCTTCTTCTATACGCCGACCGTCATCTCCGACGCCACCATGAGCATGCGCGTCGCCAGGGACGAGATCTTCGGCCCCGTCGCCGTGGTGATCCCTTTCGACGACGAAGCCGACGCGATCTCGATGGCCAACGACAACCCCTATGGCCTGGGCGCTGGGGTCTGGACGAGCGACTTCGCGCGCGGACTCCGAGTTGCGGATGAAGTCCACGCAGGAATGGTCTGGATCAACGATCATCACCGCCTGGAGCCGTCGCTCCCGTGGGGCGGCATCAAGGAATCCGGGATCGGGAAGGACGCCGGTCAGGAGTCCTTCGACGACTTCTCCTGGATCAAGACCATCGTCGCCCGCACCGCCCCCGGGTACGCCGACTGGTACGGCGGAGCGAACGAACGCCTGAACTAGCAATGAACCCGAGCCGCATGACCGAAAGGACGTCGACGATGACGCGCACGGCCACCTCTCCGCGTACTGGATGGCGGAAGGAAATCACCAAAGCCCAGTGGCTTGTTCTAGCCGGAACGATGCTCGGCTGGGGCCTCGACGGCTTCGCCGGCAGCCTCTACATCCTGGTTCTCGGACCCACGATGACGGAGCTTCTCCCGAACAGCGGCATCGAAGCCACCCCCGCGAACATCGGACTCTACGGTGGCCTCACGGTCGGGATCTTCCTCGCCGGGTGGGCTGTTGGAGGGGTCGCTTTCGGCGTCCTCGCCGACTACATCGGACGGACGAAGATCCTTGCGCTCGGCGTCCTGACTTATGCGGTGTTCACCGCGGCGGCGGCGTTCGTCGACAGCTGGTGGCTCCTGGGCATCCTGCGGTTCATCGCAGGTGTCGGTTCGGGCGTCGAGGCTCCGGTCGGAGCAGCGCTTATCGCAGAGTCCTGGCGCAATCGGTATCGGGCTCGAGCGGGTGGATTGATGATGTCGGGGTACGCCATGGGGTTCTTCGCAGCCGCGCTCGCATACGCGCTGCTGGGCGACCTCGGCTGGCGGTTCATGATGGCACTGGCCGTGCTGCCCGCGATCCTGGTCTGGTTCATCCGCCGCTTCGTCAAGGAACCCGAGGAATCCACCGAGGCCATCCGCGTGCGGCGCGAACGGAAGAGTTCGGGTCGCACAGACCACCGCGACGCGTTCGTACTCAAGCGCCTGTTCACCGGACCTCTGCTGAAGCCGACGCTCGTCTGCACTGCAATCGCGACGGGAGCTCTCATCGCCTTCTGGAGCGTGAGCACCTGGTACCCGCAGATCATCAGACAGATGGGCGCCGAAGCCGGCACCGAGCCAGGTCACATCGCTCAGGATGTTGCACTCGCCTCCATGCTCTTCAACGCCGGAGGCGTCCTCGGCTATGCCTCCTGGGGCTTCATCGCCGATGCACTCGGCCGCAAACCCACGTTCCTTCTCACGTTCGGCGTCGCGGCTGTATCAATCGGAACGATCTTCCCGTTCGACCATCCGCTGGGTGTGTACCTCGCTGCCATGCCCGTCCTCGGGTTCGCGCTCTTCGGGTCGCTGTCCGGTTCTTTCATCTACGGGCCGGAGTTGTTCCCGACGAGTGTGCGAGCGACGGCCATCGCGTTCTGCAACAGTGTCGGACGCATCGTCACCGCGGCCGGGCCGCTCGTCGCCGGAGTCATCGCGACCTCCTGGTTCGCCGGAGACCTCGGCATCGCCACCACCGTGATCGCAGCACTCGGAGTCATCGGACTCATCGGCGTTGCGTTCGCGAGCGAAACACGAGGGCAGCCTCTGCCCACAGACGCGTCTCTTGACGCCGCAACCACCCGATGAGTGTGAGGGAGAACAACCATGCAACGCACCAGTGACAAGTTCGAGGGATCCACAGCCATAGTTGTCGGCGGTTCCATCGGCGGCCTTACCGCTGGTCTCGTCCTCCGAGACATCGGCTTCGATGTGAGCATCTTCGAGCGCACACCGGTCCCTCTACACGGGCGGGGCGGCGGGATCGTCCTGCAGCCGGACACCATGCGGTGGTTCGAAGAACGCAGCGAGCAGGACGCAGCTTCGCTGTTCACTTCGACCTCAACCGTGCAGTATGTGGACCGCGACAAGGGGACGGTCTTCGCTGAATCGCGCGAATGGCAGTACACCTCGTGGGGGACGTTCTACCGCGCTCTGCTGGAGGACTTCGGCGAGGAGCGCTACTACCTGGATTCTCCGGCTGTGAGATGGACTCCCGGAGGTGACGGAGAGCGCGCGACAGTCGAGTTCGCGGATGGCAGCGTCCGGACGGCGGATCTGGTGGTCTTCGCGGACGGTATCGGCTCAGTGGGGCGCCCCCTTTTCGACGCGAACGCGCTGAGCCGGTACTCCGGCTACGTCGGATGGCGCGGCACGGTCCCCCTCGCCGACCTCAGCGAGGAGACGCGCGACCTCATGGGGGACGCCATCACCTACAACGTCATCGACCATTCCCACATCACGCTCTACCCGATCCCCGGCGAGAGCGGAACCGGTACAGGAGACCAGCTCATGAACTATGTCTGGTACCGCAACGTCACCGCCGGAGAGCAGCTCGACGACCTGCTCCGCGGACTGAACGGCTATGTCGGTGCACTCACTGTTCCACCGGGGCTCGTCCGGGACGAGTACGTGACCGAACTGCGGGATGTCGCCCGCGCTCAACTCGCCCCCGGGCCGGCAGAAGTCGTCCTGAAAACGGAACAGCCGTATGTTCAGGTCGTGCAGGACCTGCGCTCATCGCGGATGGCACTCGGTCGTGCCGCGCTGATCGGCGACGCGGCGTGCGCCGCACGACCGCACGCCGCCGCGGGCACTGCGAAGGCGGCTGCGGACGCGTGGGCGTTGCGGGATGCACTGCTCGAGGCCGAGAGCGTGGAGGGCGCGCTGGCGGCATGGGAGCCGACGCAACTGGCTTTGAGCGATGCACTGCTCGAGCGAGTCGTGTCCATGGGCGAGCGCTCCCAAGTACACGGGACATGGGTTCCCGGCGACGCGGACCTGCGGTTCGGCCTCTACGGGTCAGGCGTGACAACGCGGCCGACCCAGGCGAACGACGCGCACTTCGTCTCGGCATACTGAACAGAACCAGGAGAACAACGATGTCGAAATTTCTCGCAGACCTGCCTCTCGCAGGCACCCTCATCGGAACCGACTTCGAAGGCTGGAGCGACGAGCTTCGGGCCGAGTTCGATGCTCATTCGCAGGACGGTGCGGTCGGGTCGCGACTCCTTGCTGAAACGCCCCGCGCCCGTATCTGGGAGATCCGTCTGCAGCCGGGTGAGAGATGGCATGCCCATCGGCATGTCCTTGACTACTTCTGGACGGCCATCAACGCCGGCACATCTCGCCAGCACACGTTCGATGGCACAACCCGTGACGTGTCCTACGGTGCCGGCGAAACTCGCTACTTCCATTTCGGGCCGGGCGAGTACCTGTTGCACGACATCGAGAACGTCGGCTCCACGGAGTTGATCTTCACCACCGTCGAGCACCTCGACAGCGATAACGCGCCCCTTCCTCTGGAGAACTGATGACCGTCACTCTTCGTCCCGGGCCCATCGACGTGCATGCTCACTGGCTGCCACAAGAACTCTTCGACCTGCCACCCGGTGCTCCTTACCGCCCGATCTCCGACCGGGACGGTCAGCTCTTCATCGGAGATATCCCGCTCTCTATCGATAGCCGGCTCATGAGCGACGTCTCTGCGATCCGGGCAGACATGGACAGGACAGGCGTCGCGGTTCGCGTTCTCTCCGCGCCGCCGTTCGCCTTCGCGCGCAATGATCTTCCCGGAGCGGCGGAGTACGCCGATGCCTTCAACGAATCGCTCAGCAGGGTGGTTCTCGACGGCGATGGTGCTCTCGTGGGCCTCGGATGCGTGAGCCTCGGCAATGTCGACGATAGCGCCCGCCAGATCCGTCAGTTGCAATACGCGGAAGGGATCGTCGGAATCGCGATACCGCCGCTGGCCGGAGATGATTCGCTCGACGCGGGGACGTTGCGCGAGGTGGTCCGCCTCGCGGCACGTGCGAACCTTTCTGTCCTCGTTCACCCGATGCAGCTACCTGGCCAAGCCCTCGGCCGGCACTACCTGACGAACTTGATCGGCAATCCGGTCGAGACAGCGGTCGCGGTGGCCTCCACACTCCTGGGTGGGGTGCTGGATGAGCTCCCGGACCTGCGAATCTGTTTCGTGCACGGGGGCGGTTGTGCCCCAAGCCTGCTCGGTCGGTGGGATCACGCCTGGCATGCACGGAGTGACGTGTCCGCTGATTCCCAGCGGCCCCCGAGCGAGGGATTCCCCCGCCTCTTCTTCGACACCGTGACCCACGACGAGGATGCGCTGAGCCTCCTCACGGCAAAAGCCGGCGTCGGCCAGGTTCTGCTGGGTAGCGACTACCCATTCGACATGGCCGATTCGGAACCGCTCACGCACGCACTCGAGCGGGGCATGAGCGCCCATGAACTCGAGCGTGCGGCGAGGCGTTTCCTGGGCGTGTGAGCCCCGGAGGCACGATCGAGGAGGTCGAGACGATGTCGATACGATGACGTGGACGGTGCCGGTACCCATGGCCCGGAGACGCGAGGACGACCACGATGCTGACTTCCGCCCAGCTAGCGCTGTTCGAACGCCTCATCGATGTGGGCAAGCTCCTCGAGAAGCGAGCAGATCGAGCCACGAAGCGTGAAGTCGGTCTCAAGTACTCCCAGTACGAGGTGCTCATCCGCCTCCGGAACGCTGGTGGCGAGCTGCGCATGTCGGAGCTCGGCGGACTCCTCGTCACCTCGCCCAGCGGTTTGACTTATCACTTGTCCCAGCTCGAGAAGGCCGGACTGGCCGAGAGGTTCACCGCGGCTGACGACGAACGAGGAGTGGTCGCTCGGATCACGCCTCAGGGTCGGAGCCTTCTAGTCGACGCGTTCGATGCGCAGACCGACATGATCACGGACGCGGTGGTCGCACCGCTCGACGAGAGCACCATCGAGGATCTGACTCGAGAGCTCGGCAGGCTGCAGGTGCATCTCCGTGGCGAGGCGACCGGCGGGGCCCTCCCGTACTGAGTCGGCGCCTCACCGAACTGTTACATGGGTGAAACCTAAGAGTGTTCTTCGCCCAGTAATTTCAAATTTGAAAGAAATTCGCCAACGGAAAGCAGACACATGATTGCCCTCGACCACATCGCGGTCTGGTCCGACAACCTCTACCGCGCCACACTCGACCTCAGTGAGCTCACCGGAATCGGCAGCTCCGACGGTGGTTACTTTCCCGGCTTGGGCCTCGGGCAGAAGCTGCTGTCACTCGGAGGCTCCGTCTACATCGAAGTCGAGAGCATCGTCGATCACCAGATGATCGCTAACGACGCACCGCTTGCGGTCGAGGTTGCGCGCCAGACCTTCGGGGGCGACTGCTTCGCGGGCCTCTGCTTCCGCAGCGACGACGAAGCAGAGATCGAAGCCTTCGCGCGCCACCGGGGCAAGGACGTGTCCCGTGAGATCGCCGGCGGAAAGCGTTCGATGAATCTCTCCGTAAAGAGGCCTGGGGCCGTCCACGCTCCTGATTTCCGGAACTCATGGCTGGTCGGCAAACCCAACGTCTACCACGTACCGGAGCTGGAGTCCCACCCGAGTTCGATGCCCCCTCAGCCAGGAAGCGGCAGTACCCGCGGCGAAGGGGTTACCGCCCTCGAAGTCGGGGGCGCCGAGGCCGACATGCGCGAATGGCTCGGCCCCCTCGACATCGACGAACTCGGCGTCGACTTCCACTACAACGGCGGACCGGACGGCCTTTACGCCGTCACCTTCGCATCCACCACCGGATCACAGACGATCCGACTCAACCCGATCACTCTCTGACACCCGAAACCACACAGGAGCACATCATGACGGACACAGATGTTCGCGCGCAGTCGAATGTGAAAGTTCGCCGCGCAGCGATCTCAGGCTTCTTCGGAAGCGCACTCGAGTACTACGACTTCCTTGTCTACGCATCAGCATCGGCGCTGATCTTCGGCCGGCTGTTCTTCCCCGAAGCGGGCGCCACCGGAACACTCATCTCTATTGCGACCTTCGGAGTCGCTTACGTCATTCGGCCTTTCGGAGCAGTCCTCTGGGGGCACATCGGCGACCGATACGGTCGCAAGCTCGCTCTGATGCTCACCATCGCGCTGATGGGAGTGGCAACCTTCATCATCGGCTTGCTCCCCACCTTTGAGACCATCGGTTGGGCAGCTCCCATCCTTCTGGTCGCGATTCGACTGCTGCAGGGCCTCTCAGCGGGCGGCGAGTCTCCCGGCTCCACGTCGCTCACGGTCGAGCACGCACCCGCCCGGCGTCGCGCCTTCTACACCAGCTTCACGATGAGTGGCATGCAGTTCGGCATTGCAATGGGAAGCCTCGTGTTCATCCCCGTCGCCCTCCTCCCGGAGGATCAGCTGTTGTCGTGGGGTTGGCGGATCCCGTTCCTGCTCAGTGGAGTGCTGACAGTCGTCGCCTTCTTCCTTCGTCGCAAGCTCGATGAGACCGAGGCGTTCTCCGACATGCGCACCAAGGGGAGCCGGGCGAAACTCCCTATTGCGATCCTTCTCCACAGCCACTGGCGAACCGTGATCCGCGTGCTCTTCCTGAGCTCCATCAACATCGTCGGCACCATCTTCAATGTCTTCGTTCTCGCGTATGGCACAGGTAACGGAATCCCCAGCGCAGTCATGCTTGCGGTGGTGACTCTCGCGAACCTCACCGCAGTGGTTGCGGCACCCATCATCGGCGCACTGTCTGACCGCTGGGGGCGGCGCCCCGTCTTCATCGTCGGAGTGTTCGGAGCGGCGATCTGCATGGTCGCACTGTTCGCCGCCATCGATGCACAGAACATCCCGGCCGTCTTCGCAGCGGGGATCGCGGGAATCGGGGTCTTCTACTGCATGCCGATCACCGTCGGCGCGACCTGGTACCCCGAGCAGTTCCCGACCAAGGTGCGCTACACCGGCATGGCCGTCGGCCTCATGCTCGGGATTCTGCTCGCGGGGTTTGCGCCGGCAGCGGCTCAGGCAGCGGGTGCGGACTCGACGATGTGGTGGCCGGCCGCGCTCATCTGCGCCGGCGCCGCTGCTGTCTCAGCCGTCGCCGCGTTCATGGCCCCGGAGACCTTCCGGGTGCCGAAGGCGGAGCTGGGCTCCTCCTCCGAGTAGGACAATGCGGAGGGTGGTGAGGATCAACCCTCACCACCCTCCGACTGCAACGCCCTGCGCCACATCTCCAAGCACCCTACAAGCGTGACGCCGGCTATCTGCCCGAGAAGAACCGACGAGACGCGGTCAGCGCTCCCACGGAAGGCAGATGACGCTTTGCCAGTTCCATTGGTTTTGTGCCGATCCATCGGTCCTGTGCCGACGAGGTCGCGAACCTACGTGTGACTCAGAAGTCCCAGTCGTCGTCTTCCGTCGCCTCGGCCTTGCCGATGACGTAGGAGGAGCCCGACCCCGAGAAGAAGTCGTGGTTCTCGTCGGCGTTCGGCGAGAGCGCCGACAGGATCGCCGGGTTCACGTTCGTGACGGTCGAGGGGAACATCGCTTCGTAGCCGAGGTTCATCAGCGCCTTGTTGGCGTTGTAGTGCAGGAACTTCTTGACGTCCTCGGTCAGACCGACGCCGTCGTAGAGATCCTGCGTGTACTGCACCTCGTTGTCGTAGAGCTCGAACAGCAGGTTGAAGGTGTAGTCCTTCAGCTCCTGGCGGCGCTCTTCGGTCTCGTTCTCGAGACCCTTCTGGAACTTGTAGCCGATGTAGTACCCGTGCACGGCCTCGTCGCGGATGATGAGGCGGATCAGGTCGGCCGTGTTCGTGAGCTTCGCTTTGGACGACCAGTAGATCGGCAGGTAGAAGCCCGAGTAGAACAGGAACGACTCGAGCAGGGTCGAGGCGACCTTGCGCTTGAGCGGGTCGTCACCCTGGTAGTAATCCATGATGATCTGAGCCTTCTTCTGAAGGTTCGGGTTCTCCGTGGACCAGCGGAAGGCCTCGTCGATCTCCTTCGTCGACGCGAGCGTCGAGAAGATCGAGGAGTAGCTCTTCGCGTGCACCGACTCCATGAACGCGATGTTCGTGTACACCGCCTCTTCGTGAGGGGTGATCGCGTCAGGGATCAGCGAGACGGCGCCGACCGTCCCCTGGATCGTGTCGAGCAGAGTCAGACCGGTGAAGACGCGCATGGTGAGCAGCTGCTCTTCGGGCGTCAGCGTGTTCCACGACTGGACGTCGTTCGACAGCGGCACCTTCTCGGGCAGCCAGAAGTTGTTCACCAGGCGGTTCCAGACCTCGAGGTCCTTGTCGTCCTGGATGCGGTTCCAGTTGATCGCCTGAACGCTGTCGACCAGCTTGAGCGGGGGGTGAGGAGTCATTGTTCTTCGTCGTTTCTCGTGTTCAGGGCCGGATCAGAGCATGCACGAGACGCACTCGGTCATGTCGGTGCCCTCGAGCGCCATCTGACGCAGACGGATGTAGTAGATCGTCTTGATGCCCTTGCGCCATGCGTAGATCTGAGCCTTGTTGATGTCACGCGTCGTGGCGGTGTCCTTGAAGAACAGCGTCAGCGACAGGCCCTGGTCGACGTGCTGGGTGGCGGCGGCGTACGTGTCGATGACCTTCTCGTAGCCGATCTCGTAGGCGTCCTGGTAGTACTCCAGGTTGTCGTTCGTCATGAACGGCGCCGGGTAGTAGACGCGGCCGAGCTTGCCTTCTTTGCGGATCTCGATCTTCGACGCGATCGGGTGGATCGACGACGTCGAGTTGTTGATGTACGAGATCGAGCCGGTCGGGGGCACCGCCTGCAGGTTCTGGTTGTAGATGCCGTGCTCCTGGATCGACGACTTCAGCGCCACCCAGTCGGCCTGCGTCGGGATGTGCTTGCCGGCGAAGAGCTCCTTGACCTTCTCGGTCTCGGGCACCCAGGCGCGCTCGATGTACTTGTCGAAGAACTCCCCCGACGCGTAGGTCGAGTCCTCGAAGCCGTCGAAGGCCTGCTTGCGCTCGATCGCGATGTTGTTCGAGGCGCGCAGCGCGTGGAACAGCACCGTGTAGAAGTAGATGTTCGTGAAGTCGATGCCCTCTTCGGAGCCGTAGTGCACGTGCTCGCGAGCGAGGAAGCCGTGCAGGTTCATCTGGCCGAGGCCGATCGCGTGAGAGCGGTCGTTGCCGTCTTCGATCGAACGGACCGAGCGGATGTGGCTCTGGTCACTGACCGCGCTCAGCGCACGGATGGCGGTCTCGACCGTCTGACCCAGATCGTCGGCATCCATCGACAGCGCGATGTTCATCGAGCCGAGGTTGCAGGAGATGTCCTTGCCGATCTGGTCGTACGAGAGGTCGTCGTTGTACGTGGTCGGCGTGTTCACCTGCAGGATCTCGCTGCAGAGGTTCGACATGTTGATGCGGCCCTTGATCGGGTTGGCCTTGTTCACCGTGTCCTCGAACATGATGTACGGGTAGCCCGACTCGAACTGGATCTCGGCGATCGTCTGGAAGAACTCGCGCGCGTTGATCTTGGTCTTCTTGATGCGCGGGTTGTCGACCATCTCGCGGTACTTCTCGGTGACCGAGATGTCGCCGAAGGGAACGCCGTAGACCTTCTCGACGTCGTACGGCGAGAAGAGGTACATGTCCTCGCCGTTCTTGGCGAGCTCGAACGTGATGTCGGGAACCACGACGCCGAGCGACAGCGTCTTGATGCGGATCTTCTCGTCGGCGTTCTCACGCTTGGTGTCGAGGAAGCGCATGATGTCGGGGTGGTGCGCGTTGAGGTACACCGCTCCTGCACCCTGACGGGCTCCGAGCTGGTTGGCGTAGCTGAAGCTGTCTTCGAGGAGCTTCATCACGGGGATGATGCCCGAGGACTGGTTCTCGATCTGCTTGATCGGAGCGCCGGCCTCACGGATGTTCGAGAGCAACAGCGCCACGCCGCCGCCGCGCTTGGAGAGCTGGAGAGCGGAGTTGATGCCGCGGGCGATCGACTCCATGTTGTCTTCGATGCGCAGCAGGAAGCAGCTGACGAGCTCGCCGCGCTGGGCCTTGCCCGAGTTGAGGAAGGTCGGCGTCGCGGGCTGGAAACGGCCGGAGATGATCTCCTCGACCAGGGCGACTGCGAGGTTCTCGTCGCCGCCGGCGAGGCCGAGTGCCGTCATCACGACGCGGTCTTCGAAGCGCTCGAGGTAGCGCTTGCCGTCGAACGTCTTGAGCGTGTAGCTCGTGTAGTACTTGAAGGCGCCCAGGAACGTCTCGAACCGGAACTTCTTGCTGTAGGCGAGGTCGTTGAGCTTCTGGATGAACTCGAGCGAGTACTGCTCGATCACGGCAGGCTCGTAGTACTCCTTCTCGACCAGGTAGTCGAGACGCTCCTTGAGCGAGTGGAAGAACACCGTGTTCTGGTTGACGTGCTGCAGGAAGTACTCGCGTGCCGCCCGCTTGTCGGCGTCGAACTGGATCTTCCCGTTCGCGTCGTACAGGTTCAGCATCGCGTTGAGGGCGTGATAGTCCAGGCCCTCGTAGGTCGGGTTCATCTTGAACGCCACCGTGTCTGTCACTGAGTCGGTTCCTGCCTGCTCGTCAACTGCGGTACCCACCGTCGCTCCAATCCGTCGCTCACGCGATCTACATCGTCTTGTGTGCCGAAGATCTCGAGCCGATACAAGTGAGGCACGTTGCACTTGCGGCTGATGATGTCGCCGGCGAGACAGAAGGAGTCGCCGAAGTTGGTGTTCCCCGCGGAGATGACTCCGCGGATGTGATTCCGGTTGCGCTCGTCGTTGAGGAACCGGATGACCTGCTTGGGCACCGCGCCTCGTTCGACGCCGCGCCCCTCACCCCCGCCGTAGGTGGGGGTGACCAGCACGAAGGGCTCGTCGACGACGAGATCTTCCTGCTGTCGGAGAAGGGGAATGCGTCGGGCCGGGAGCCCGAGCTTCTCGACGAAGCGCGCGGTGTTACCCGAGGCGCTCGAGAAGTAGACCAGGAGCGGCGCGGCGGTCGCGACGGCGCTCATGGCGGATCACGCCAGACGCGAGGCGAGCTCGTCGATCTTGTCGGGACGGAAGCCCGACCAGTGGCCCTCGTCGGTGACGACGACCGGCGCCTGCATGTAGCCCAGCGCCTTGACCTGCTCGAGCGCAGTTGCGTCTTCCGACAGGTCGAGGATTTCGTACTCGATGCCCTTGGCGTCGAGCGCGCGGTAGGTGGCGTTGCACTGAACGCAGGACGGCTTCGTGTAGACCGTGATCGACATCTTTTCGCTTCCCCTCAAATCTCTGGCCTGCATCTGTATCAGGCTGTTTTCCGGTAGACCCTCACCGGGATCTCAATACTACATATAGGTACGGACATTCAGGGTGACCACTAGGGGTAGTAGTTACATACGTGTAGTTTTCCACCGCTCTCCACTGGTACAACACAGGTTCTCCACCGTTTCTTCCACAGGCTCAGGCACCTCGAGAGCAGCTCCGAACCGCGAGAAATCGCGGCTGGGAACGACCTGTGAGAGATCCATCCACAGGTCGGACCGTACGCCTCACCTCTGACATCGGATTTTCTGTGGAAACTCGGTTTGGGCGTGTCGCGGCGTGTCGAGGATCGGCCGCTTCGACCGGCGTCCGCACCTCCCGGTAGCGTTGACCCGTGGCGGGATATCGTGACCTTCTTCGCACGCCCGGAGTGGCGCGCATGATCGCTGCACAGCTGACCGCTCGCTTCCCCAACGGGATGACCTCGCTCGCGATCCTGCTGCACGTCGAACAGCAGACCGGCTCATACGGCTCCGCGGGCCTGGTGCTCGCCGCGACCAGCGTCGGGCAGGCCGTCGCCGGCCCGATCACGAGTCGATGGATGGGCGCCTGGGGCATGCGCCGCGTGCTCGCCCTCACGCTCAGCGTGTGCGTGGTCGCCGTGCTGGGCCTGGCGCTGCTCCCCCTGAACGTCCCCGGATACATGGCGCTCGGCATGATCGCCGGCCTCTCGACTCCGCCGGTGCAGGCCGCCGTGCGCACCATCTATCCGAAGCTCGTGAACTCGACACAGCTCACCCCCCTCTTCTCTCTCGATGCCTCGCTGCAGGAGATCATCTGGGTGCTCGCCCCCGTCGTGATCACGCTCGTGTCGACGCAGATCGGCACGGCCGTGGGGCTGCTGCTCGTGGCGGTCGTGCTGGTCGGCGGCGGAGCGTGGTTCATCCTCTCTCCCGAGGTCGGCCGCGTGCGCATCCCGCGAAGCCGCAGCGCCCTCGGCAAGGTCGTGCTCAAACCGCCGGTACTGCTCGCCACAATCATCGGATTCCTGCTCATCGGCGCGTGCTCCGCGGTCGAGGTCGGTGTCGTCGCGACGTTCGAGCACGGCAGCCTCGCGGCCGGCCTCGTGCTCGCGGTGTTCGCCGTCGGCAGCCTCGCCGGAGGACTCTCGTTCGGACACATCCCCATCGGCCCCTGGGCGATGGCCCGCCGCCTCGCCATCGTCACGGTCGGCCTCGCGCTCACCATGCTCTCCCTCAACGAGTTCTGGCTCGGCGGCACCCTGATCGTCGCCGGTATCGGCGTCGCGCCGGCTCTCGCCGTGCTGTTCGCCATCACGACCGCGAGCGTCAAGTTCAGCGAGACCGCCGAGGCCTTCGGCTGGGCCGGCACCGGTCAGCTGATCGGCGCCGCGGCCGGCTCTGCCGTCGCGGGCTTCCTCGTCGATGCGACGGATCCCCGCGGCGCCTACCTCGCGGCAACGCTCTTCGCCGCAGCCGGACTCGTCGTCTCGATCGTCTTCGTCCGCTCCTTCCCCGATCTGCGTCATCGCGATGCGAGCCCCCACCCCGACACCGAACCCCTGGCGGTCACCCCTTCATGAGCTCTGCCCCCTCCCCCGCATCCACCGCCCCAGAGAGCAAAGCCCCAGCCCCCGAGGTGATCTGCGTCGGAGAGTCCATGGGACTCGTCACAGCCCTCGGCGCACCGCTCGCCGAGACCGAGACGGCCGCGCTGGGACTGGCAGGCGCAGAGGGAAACGTCGCGGTCGGCCTCGTGGCGGCAGGGCGCACGGCGGCGTGGGCCTCGCGCCTGGGCGACGACCCAATCGGCAGCCGCATCTCGACCGAGCTCGCGCGCCGGGGCGTCGATCTCTGGGTGACGACGGATGCGGATGCTCCGACCGGCGTCATGTTCAAGGACCCGGGCGTCGAATCCTCCGCCGTCTACTACTACCGACGCGGATCGGCGGCCTCGCTGATGGGTCCGGGGTTCCTCGACGCCGCCCAGCTCGCCGGCGTGCGGATCGTGCACACCACCGGCATCACCCCCGCGCTCTCGGCGTCGTGCCGCGCGATGGTCGATCAGCTCTACGTCGACGCCCGTGCCGCCGGCGCGCTCGTCTCGTTCGACGTCAACGACCGCCGCGCACTGTGGACGATGCAGGATGCCGCCGAGACGCTGGCCCGGCTCGCAGATGCCGCCGACGTCGCGTTCGTCGGACGCGACGAGGCCGAGCGCATCTGGGGCACCGTCACTGCCGCCGAGATCCGCGCGCACCTGCCGCACTGCGGGCTGCTCATCGTCAAAGACGGCGACGTCGGCGCGACAGCGTTCCGCGGCGACGACGAGCCGGTGTTCGTGCCGGCTCCCCGGGTCGACGTCGTCGAGCCGGTCGGCGCTGGCGACGCCTTCGCCGCCGGGTTCCTCGCCGCGACCCTCGACGGCGCCGACCTCGCTGATCGGCTCTCAGCCGGGCACGCCGCGGCCGCGCGGGTGCTCACGACGCACGGCGATCTGCCTCCCCTGATCTGACCTCGCGTGACCGCAGTCGGGCTGCCTCGCACACGCCGGTCGTAGGCTGAGAGCATGCCCGCACCGCTCTCGTTGCCTCGCATCTCCTGGGGACACCCGGCGTCTGATCGCCGCGTCCTCCTCGTGCACGGACTCGGCTCGTCCGGCGCGCTCATGTGGCGCCTCGGCACTGCTCTGGCAGACGTGGGCTGGCACGCGACCGCGATCGATCTGCGGGGCCACGGCGATGCACCGCGCGCGCTCGACTACTCGGTCGCCGCGTACGGCGCCGATCTCGTCGCCACGCTCCCCGACGACGGCGGCTCGTGGGATGCCGTGGTCGGCCACTCGCTCGGCGGGGCCTCCGCCACCGTTGCCACGGCATCCGCCCCTGACTGGACCCGGCGACTGGTGCTCCTCGACCCCGCGATCCTCGTCGGCGGCCGCGACGCCACGATCGTGCGCAAGAGCCAGGAGCGCGCGTTCGCCGACAACAGGGTCGAGCTGGTGCAGCAGGAGCATCCGCACTGGCATCCGCAGGACTGGGAACTCAAGGTCGATGCGGTGCACCGCACGAGCGCCTGGGCCGTCGAGCAGACGAGCCGGCAGAACACGCCCTGGGACGTCACGGCGGATGCCGCACGGCTGACCGTCCCGACGCATGTGATCGCCTCCGACCCCGCGGTCTACAGCATCTTCACCGGCGACGTCGCCGCCGCCGTGCTCGCATCGAACCCGCTCATCACGATGTCGGTGGTCGCGGGATCGGGCCACTCGCTGCACCGCGACAAGCCGGAGGAGACCATCCGACAGCTGGAAGAGGCACTCGCATGAGCACGTTCGACCCGACCGCGTTCCTCCCCGACGACCTGCTCGAGCGCATCCGCGAGCGGGCTCCCATCCACGACCGCGACAACTCCTTCCCCCAGCAGGACCTCGACGAGCTCCGCGACGCGGGCTACCTGTCGATCCTCGTGCCGGCCGAGCGCGGCGGCGCGGGGCTCGGGCTCGCCGAGGCGGCGATCCTGCAGCAGCGCCTCGCGACGGCCGCCCCCGCCACGGCCCTCGCCATCAACATGCACCTCGTCTGGACGGGTGTCGCCAAGGTCTTCTCCGACCGGGGAGTCCCCGGCCTCGAGTTCGTCCAGGACGGCGCCGTGGCCGGCGACGTCTTCGCCTTCGGCATCAGCGAGGGCGGCAACGACCTGGTGCTGTTCGACAGCGACACGGATGCCGTGCCCACCGCCGACGGCGGCTACTCGTTCACGGGCACCAAGATCTTCACCTCTCTCGCGCCCGTCTGGACCAGGCTCGGGCTGCACGGCCTCGACACGACGAGCCCCGACGCCCCGAAGCTCGTGTTCGCCTTCGTCGAGCGCACCGACGCGGTCGTCACCGGCGACGACTGGGACACCCTCGGCATGCGCGGGACGCAGAGCAGGACGACGCGCCTGAACGGAGCGACCGCGGATGCCGCGCATGTGGTGCGCCGCATCGATCCGGGCCCGAACCCCGACCCCATCGTCTTCGGCATCTTCTCTGTCTTCGAGATCCTGCTGGCCTCGGTGTACACCGGTATCGCACGACGCGCGCTCGACTTGGCGGTGCTCACCGCGCAGAAGCGCCGCTCGAAGAAGACGGGCGCCGCCTACAGCCAGGACCCCGACATCCGCTGGCGCATCGCCGACATGGGGCTCGCGTACGACGCGCTGCCTCCCCAGATCGCATCGCTCGCGCGAGACGTCGATGAGAAGGTCGACAACGGCGCCCGCTGGTTCACCCTGCTCTCGGGCGTCAAGCATCGGGCCATCACCATGTCGAAGCACGTCGTCGACCAGGCGATGCTGGTCGCGGGCGGCGGCTCGTACTTCTCGTCGAACGAGCTCTCACGTCTGTATCGAGACGTGCTGGCCGGCGCATTCCACCCGTCCGACCCCGAGTCGGCGCACGCGACCGCGGCGAGCGCGTGGTTGGGACCACTCGACTCCTAGGCCCGATATTCTGCGTTTTCCCGGCTGCGGATCCGATTAATCTGCGGAATCGGTTGAAGAGCGCCCGCTCCGGTGCGAGGATCGCATCATGCCGTCCTCGAAGAAGCACCCCCCGTTGGATGACGTCGCGAAGACGATCATCGAGTTGCTGCAGGAGGACGGGCGACGCTCGTACTCCGACATCGGACGAGAAGTCGGCCTGAGCGAGGCCGCCGTCCGCCAGCGGGTCCAACGCCTGACCGAGTCCGGCGTCATGCAGATCGTCGCGGTCACCGACCCGATGCAGCTGGGCTTTCCCCGCCAGGCCATGATCGGCATCCGCGTCTCCGGCGACACCCGGCTCGTCGCCGAGGCCATCGCCGAGATCCCCGCGATCGACTACGTCGTGATCACGGTCGGGTCCTTCGACATCCTCGCCGAGGTCGTGTGCGAGGACGACGAAGACCTGCTCGCGATGATCAACGACCACATCCGCCCGATCGACGGGGTGCTGTCGACCGAGACCTTCATCTACGCCAAGCTGCAGAAGCAGCTCTACAACTGGGGGACCAGATGAGCACGCAACGCACGACTCCGTCCGAGGCCGAACTCCAGGCCATGGCCAAGGACCACCTGTGGATGCACTTCACGCGCCAGTCCACGATGGAGAAGAGCGGTGTGCCGATCATCGTCAAGGGCGACGGTCACCGCATCTGGGACTCGAAGGGCAAGGAGTACTTCGACGGCCTCGCCGGACTCTTCGTCGTGAACGCCGGACACGGTCGCCGACGCCTCGCCGAGGCCGCGGCGAAGCAGGCCTCCGAGCTCTCCTTCTTCCCGCTCTGGTCGTACGCGCACCCCGCGGCCATCGAGCTCGCCGACCGACTGGCCGACGAGGCTCCGGGCGACCTGAACCGCGTCTTCTTCTCGACCGGTGGCGGCGAGGCTGTCGAGACGGCCTTCAAGCTCGCGAAGCACTACTGGAAGCTGCAGGGCAAACCCACCAAGCACAAGGTGATCTCGCGCTCGGTCGCCTATCACGGCACTCCGCAGGGCGCCCTCGCGATCACCGGCATCCCGGCGATGAAATCGATGTTCGAGCCGGTCACGCCGGGCGGCTTCCGGGTGCCGAACACCAACTTCTACCGCGCGGCCGAGATGGGCGGACCGAGCGACGACCTCGAGGCCTTCGGTCGCTGGGCGGCCGACCGCATCGAGGAGATGATCCTGTTCGAGGGCGCAGACACCGTCGCTGCCGTCTTCCTCGAGCCGGTGCAGAACTCGGGCGGATGCTTCCCGCCCCCTCCCGGCTACTTCGCCCGGGTGCGCGAGATCTGCGACCGCCATGACGTGCTCCTCGTCTCGGACGAGGTGATCTGCGCGTTCGGCCGACTCGGCCACACCTTCGCGTGCACCGGCCTCGGCTACGTGCCCGACATGATCACGTGCGCCAAGGGCATGACGAGCGGTTACTCGCCGATCGGGGCCACGATCATCAGCGACCGGATCTACGAGCCCTTCTCGAAGGGCGACGTGTCGTTCCCGCACGGCTACACGTTCGGCGGGCATCCGGTCTCGGCAGCGGTCGCGCTCGAGAACCTCGCCATCTTCGACGAGGAGGGGCTCAACGAGCACGTGCGCGAGAACTCGCCGCTGTTCCGCGCCGAGCTCGAGACCCTGCTCGACCTGCCGATCGTGGGCGACGTGCGTGGCGACGGCTACTTCTTCGGCATCGAGCTGGTGAAGGACAAGGGCACGCGCGAGACGTTCGACGACGACGAGTCTGAGCGGCTGCTGCGCGGCTTCCTCTCCCCCGCCCTGTTCGAGGCCGGCCTCTACTGCCGCGCCGACGACCGCGGCGACCCCGTGATCCAGCTCGCGCCGCCGCTCACGATCGGCCCCGCCGAGTTCCGCGAGATCGGGCAGATCCTGCGCAGCGTCCTCTCCGAGGCCCAGTCGGTGCTCTGACCCAGCCGGATCGTCTCAGCCGGATGCCGCGGTGCGCCGCCTCGCCAGGAGTGCGAGGTGGAGCGCCGCGATCGTCTCGCCGTCGTCGAGATCGGCCCCCAGCAGATCGCCGATCAGCGTGAGGCGCTGGTAGAACACCGACCGCGACAGGTGGCTCGCCGCCGCTGCGGCCGATCGGTTGCCGGGGTGTGCGACGAGAGCGGCGAGCACATCGAGCAGGTCGCCGCGTCGCTCCCTGTCGTATCGGATCAGCGGCGCCAGCATCCGCTCGCTGTGCTCGTGCAGTCGGTGATCGTCGCGCAGCGTGGCGACGAGCCGTTCGAGCGGGCGGTCGTCGACACGATGCACTCGGGCTCCCGTCTCGGCCCGATCGCTGTCGGCCAGATCCCGCGCCGCGCGCAGAGAGCCGAGCAGACCGATCACGTCGTCGGCGACCGGCCCCACGAAGACCGCTCGGTCGGGGCCGGCGATGCGCAGCAGCACCTCGTCGGACAGCCCGGCGGATGCGGGCACCGACAGCAGCGCCACGTCATCGCCGTCGACGCGGGCGGCCATCGCCGCGAAGCCGGCCTGCCGCGCGCGATAGGCGAGCTCGCTGATCGAGCCGCTGCCCCGTGCCACGATCCCGTGGCAGTGGCGGCCTCGGAGCGCGAATCCTCCGGCGCGCAGCCGGGCGTCGATGTCCTCGGCCTTCGCGAAGCGCGCTCCGAGCAGGTCGTCGATCACATCACGCTGAGCCAGCAGCGACCATTCCGCATCGCCGCCGTCGGCGATGCATCCGAAGGCGAGGGCCGTCGCTCCCTGCTCGAGCACGGTCACGCGACCGGCGGGGTGTGGCGGACCCGGGAGCGCGAGGAGCGTGCCCCAGCGCACCCCGCGCGCCTGCACGGGCACCGGCTCCGCCGCACTGCGATTCTCGAGCACCTCGGCGATCGGCATCTCGAGCCCCTCGGCCGCGATCACCTCGCGCGCGAGGTTCTCGAGCACGACCGGGGCTCCGAGCGCTCGAGCGGTCTGGGAGACCACGACGTCGGCGGGAGCCCCTTGCAGGCTCAGCGCGGTGAAGAGCTCGTGCAGGTGCTGCCGTTCGCGCAGCGCCTGCGTCTGCGCGGCGATCAGCGCATGGTGCACGGCTTCGGTCACGGCGACGAACTTGACCTCGCGTGTGAGGGCGACGAGGGCCAGCCCCACTGTCGCGCAGACGTCGACGACCGGCTGCGGCACCGCCTGCCGAGCGGTCTTCAGCTCGAACACGATGCCGGCGATTCCCGCCCGATGCAGGCTCGACGCGAAGTCCCTCAGCTCGGCGTCGTCGACAGGCCACCCGGCGCCTGTGGTCAGCAGCAGCTCACCGCCGTCGAGCAGTCGCGCGACGCCTACGCTGTCGGAGACGTGCACCCAGCGCACCGCGGCGTCGAGCGCCGCACCGCCGACGAGCACGTCGGGCTCGCCCTGCTGCACGGCAGCCTCTGCGAGCACATCAGCCACCGTCAGGAAGACGGCGCCCGTCGGACGATCTGTCCGATTGTCGCCGATCTCGCTACGTTCTGACACCGCAGATGCTCCTTGCACTCTGTGATCATGGGAGGAAGCCAGCGTATCGCCACTCGGTCAGAGTGTTCGACGCGGATCTCACCCCCTCGAAGGAGTCCTGTGGACATCGTCCGTCACCTCATCAACGGAGCAGACACCGCCGACGCAGCACGCACGGGACAGGTGTTCGACCCGGCCACGGGTCAGGTCTCGAAGCAGGTCGCCTTCGCGTCCACCGCCGAGGTCGACCAGGCGATCGCCGCCGCGGCATCCGCTCTGCCCGCATGGCGCGAGACGAGCCTCATCAAGCGCGCCGACGTGTTCTTCCGCCTGCGTCAGCTGCTCAAGGAGCGCACGCCCGAGCTCGCGGCGATCGTCACCTCGGAGCACGGCAAGGTGCTCTCGGATGCCGCGGGCGAGGTGTCGCGCGGCATCGAGAACGTCGAGTTCGCCGCCGGTCTCGTGCACCTGCTGAAGGGCGAGCGCAGCGAGCAGGTCTCGCGTGGGGTCGACGTGCACTCGGTCAAGCAGCCCGTCGGCGTCGTCGCCGCTATCACCCCGTTCAACTTCCCGGTCATGGTGCCGCTGTGGATGGTCGCCTCGGCCATCGCCTGCGGCAACACGGTGGTGCTCAAGCCCAGCGAGAAGGACCCGTCGGCGTCGGTCTGGCTCGCCAAGCTCTTCCAGGAGGCGGGTCTTCCCGACGGCGTGCTCAACGTCGTGCACGGCGACAAGGAGGCCGTCGACGCCCTGCTCGAGTCGCCGCGCGTGAACGCGATCAGCTTCGTCGGCTCGACGCCGATCGCCCGGTCGATCTACCAGCGCGCGTCGACCGCGGGCAAGCGCGTCCAGGCGCTCGGCGGAGCGAAGAACCACATGGTCGTCATGCCGGATGCCGACATCGACGCCGCTGCCGACGCCGCAGTGTCGGCCGCCTACGGCTCGGCCGGAGAGCGCTGCATGGCCGTCTCGGTGCTGGTCGCTGTCGGCGACATCGCCGACGACCTGGTCGCCGCGATCGCCTCGCGCATCGAGGGCCTCACGATCGGCGCGGGCACGGATGCCGCGAGCGAGATGGGTCCGCTCATCACCCGCGAGCACCGCGACCGCGTCGCATCGTACGTCACCGGAGCCGCCGCAGAGGGCGCGACGGTCGTGGTCGACGGCACCACGAAGGAGTTCGACTCCGAGGGCTTCTTCATCGGGGTCAGCCTGATCGACCAGGTCGCTCCCGGCATGAAGGTGTACGACGACGAGATCTTCGGCCCGGTGCTCTCGGTGGTTCGCGTCGAGACCTACGCCGAGGCCGTCGAGCTCGTCAACGCGAACGCGTACGGCAACGGCACCGCGATCTTCACGCGGGACGGCGGCACCGCCCGCCAGTACGAGTTCGACATCGAGGTCGGCATGGTCGGCGTCAACGTGCCTATCCCCGTGCCGATCGGCGCCTACTCTTTCGGCGGCTGGAAGGACTCGCTGTTCGGCGACTCGCACATCTACGGCCCCGAGTCGGTGCACTTCTACACTCGGTCGAAGGTGGTCACCACCCGCTGGCCCGACCACACGCCCTCGCAGATCGACCTGGGCTTCCCGAGCAACCACTGAGCTCCCGAGCAGACACCGAGAACTGAGACACGAGACATGACGAACTACACCGACCGGCATGGCGCATCCCACCCGCTGCCTGCCCCCGAGGCCGAGGCGCAGGTGCGTGCAGACGACCGCGGCCACGTCTTCCACTCGTGGAGCGCGCAGGGCCTGATCGATCCGCTTCCCGTCGCCGCGGGTGAGGGCTCGACGTTCTGGGACTACGCCGGCAACGCCTACCTCGACTTCTCGAGCCAGCTGGTCAACCTGAACCTCGGGCACCAGCATCCCGATCTCGTGGCGGCGATCCAGCAGCAGGCCGGACGCCTCTCGACGATCCAGCCGGCGATGGCCAACGACGTGCGGGGCGAGCTCGCCCGGCTCATCGTCGAGGTCGCACCCGAGGGGTTCGAGAAGGTCTTCTTCACGAACGGCGGCGCCGAGGCCAACGAGTACGCGGTGCGGATGGCGCGTCAGTCGACAGGTCGCCACAAGGTGCTCTCGATGTACCGGAGCTACCACGGGTCGACCTCGACCGCGATCTCGCTGACGGGCGACCCGCGCCGGTGGGCGAACGGCACTCCCGACTCGGGCGCCGTGCGGTTCTTCGGACCCTACCTGTATCGCTCGCCGTTCCACGCCGAGACGCCGGAGCAGGAGTCCGAGCGCGCGCTCGCCCATCTCGAGCAGACGATCCAGCTCGAGGGCCCGCAGACCATCGCCGCGATCATCATCGAGACCGTGGTCGGAACCAACGGCGTGCTCGTGCCCCCGCCCGGCTACCTGCAGGGCGTGCGCGAACTGTGCGACCGCTACGGCATCGTCTACATCGCCGACGAGGTCATGGTCGGCTTCGGCCGGCTCGGCGAGTGGTTCGGCATCGACGCGTACGGAGGCCGCCCCGACCTCATCACCTTCGCGAAGGGTGTGAACTCGGGCTACGTGCCACTCGGCGGCGTCGTGATCTCGGAGCGCATCGCGAAGGCGTTCGACACCACGCCCTTCGCCGGCGGCCTGACGTACTCGGGCCACCCGCTCGCGTGCGCCGCGGGCGTCGCGACGTTCGAGGTGTTCCGCCGAGACGGCATCCTCGAGCGCGTGCGCGACCTCGGCGAGCGCATCGTCGAGCCGACGCTGCGCCGCTGGGTCGACACCCACCCGAGCGTCGGCGAGGTGCGCGGACGCGGCCTGTTCTGGGCCGTCGAGCTCGTGCGCGACAAAGAGACGCGCGAGCCGCTCGTGCCGTTCAACGCGAGCGGAGCGGATGCTGCGCCGGTCGCCGCCTTCGCCGCCGCCGCGAAGAAGGCCGGCGTCTGGCCGTTCACGCACTTCAATCGCATGCACGTGGCGCCGCCGCTCGTGATCAGCGAAGACGACCTGGTGCGCGGCCTCGCCGTGCTCGACGGCGCGCTGGCCGTGGCCGACGAGGCCGCCGCGAGCTGACAGCCCTGTGAGCTGACGGTGCCGTGAGGTGCAGCCGCTGCTGCGCGGGTTCAGACCAGGAAGCCGCGGAGCAGTGCCTCAGAGCCGGCGAGATGATCGCGCATCGCGTCCTCGGCGGCCTCGGGGCGGCCGGCGAGGATCGCGGTGACGATGCGCTCGTGCTGCTCGCCGGAGTGCTGGATGTTGCGCGGCATGAGGGGGAACGTGTCGAGCCAGGCGTTCACATCGGCTCGGTTCTCCGCCGCGAGCGCGACCAGCGAGGGGATGCCGGCGGCCTCGGCGATCGCGAGATGGAACAGGGTGTCCAGGCGGCGGTACTCGTCGGGTCCGGCCGGGAGCGCGGCTTCGTGGCGCGCCCACAGATCCGCCCTGATCGCCGCGTCCAGCGAACGGCTCGCGGCAGCCCGTGCGGCACCGGTCTCGAGCACACGGCGCAGCCCGAGCACGTCATCCAGCTCCGCCACGGTCACCCCGACGGACTCCGCGGGCTGCGGCAGCGGATCCGCGACGAACGTGCCGCCGTAGCGGCCGCGCCGCGCGATCAGGTAGCCGGCGTCGGCGAGCTCGCGGATCGCCTCGCGTACGGTGTCGCGGCTCACCTCGAACGAGGCGGCGAGCTCGCGCTCCGGGGGCAGCGACTCCCCCGGAGCGACCACGCCGAGACGGATCGTCTGCACCAGTCGCGCCACCGTGTCCTCCAGGGCGTTGCCCCGTCGCAGCGGCCGATAGACCGCGCGACGGACCTCCACCAGGTCGCCGTCCGCGGTGTGCTCGCTCATGCTCTCACCCTGTCACAGCGCGGTGTGCGGGTCTCACAGCGGGGTGACGTAGGCGTTGGTGATGCCGCCGTCGACGACGAAGGCGCTGGCGGTGATGAACGACGAGTCGTCCGAGGCGAGGAAGGCCACGGCGGCGGCCAGCTCCGACGGCTCCGCGAAGCGCCCCATCGGCACGTGCACGAGTCGGCGCTGTGCGCGCTCGGGGTCTTTGGCGAAGAGCTCCTGCAGCAGCGGGGTGTTGACGGGTCCGGGGCACAGAGCGTTCACGCGCACCCCCTGTCGGGCGAACTGCACACCGAGCTCGCGGGACATCGCGAGCACTCCCCCCTTCGACGCGGTGTAGCTGATCTGCGAGGTCGCAGACCCCAGCAGGGCGACGAAGGATGCGGTGTTGATGATCGATCCTCGGCCCGCCGGCACCATGTGACGAAGCGCTGCTCGGCTGCAGAGGTACACGCTCTTGAGGTTGACGTCCTGCACGCGATCCCAGGCCGGCAGCTCGGTCGTCTCGATCGAGTCGTCGTCCGCCGGTGAGATGCCCGCATTGTTGAAGGCGATGTCGATGCGGCCGAACTCCGCGGCGACGCCGTCGAAGAGCGCGTTGACCTTCGTCTCGTCGGCGACGTCGACGGGACGGAAGGCTCCGCCGACCTCGGCTGCCGCTTTCTCGCCCGTGGCGGGATCGACGTCGGCGATGACGACGAACGCGCCTTCTGCGGCGAAGCGCTGGGCCGTGGCGAACCCGATTCCGCTCGCGCCTCCGGTGATGATGGCGACGCGGTCCTTGAGGCGCTGGGTCAGATCGATGGTCATGTGTGTTCTCCGTTGCAGGGTGGGATGCGGGTCAGGATTCGTCGGTCGCGAAGAAGACGTTCTTCGTCTCGGTGAAGTGCTCGGCGGCATCCGGTCCGAGCTCCCGCCCGAGGCCTGAGGCCTTCATGCCGCCGAACGGCGTCGCGTATCGCACCGACGAGTGCGAGTTCACCGACAGCACGCCGCTCTGCACTCCGCGCGAGACACGCACGGCGCGGCCGAGGCTCTCGGTCCAGATCGAGCCGGCGAGGCCGTAGGCGGTGTCGTTCGCGAGGCGGATCGCATCGGCCTCGTCGTCGAACGGCATCACCGCGACGACCGGGCCGAACACCTCCTGCTGGGCGATGCGGTCGGACGGATCGGCGAGCACCACGGCGGGCGCGAACCAGAAGCCGTCGCCCTGGGGTGCGCTCCCCCGGAAGGCGATGTTCGCGTCGTCGAGGAACCCCGACACCGTGTCGCGGTGCGCCGCCGAGATGAGCGGCCCCATATCGGTGTCGGCGCTCGACGGGTCTCCTACTCGCCACGCAGCGACCGCCGGCTCGAGCAGTTCGAGGAATCGGTCGTACACCGATCGCTGCACCAGCAGCCGGCTGCGGGCACAGCAATCCTGACCCGCGTTGTCGAACACGGAGCCAGGAACCGCCGCGACGGCCTTCTCGAGGTCCGCGTCGGCGAAGACGATGTTGGCGCTCTTGCCACCGAGCTCCAGCGTGACGGGCTTGAGCGCTCGAGCGCATCCGGCCGCGACCTCGATGCCGACCTCGGTCGACCCGGTGAACACGACCTTGCGGACATCCGGATGCTCGACGAGCCGCTGTCCGACGACCGAACCCGACCCGGTGACGACCTCGAACAGCCCTTCGGGAAGACCCGCTTCGAGGGCGAGCTCACCGAGGCGGATGGCCGTGAGAGGGGTGAGCTCGGCGGGCTTCAGCACGACGGCGTTGCCCGCGGCGAGCGCCGGCGCGAACGCCCAGGCGGCGATGGTCATCGGGAAGTTCCACGGCACGATGACACCGACCACGCCGTAGGGGTCGTGGAAGGTGACGTCGAGTCCGCCGGCCACCGGGATCTGCCGGCCGGACAGCCGCTCGGGGTCGGCGGAGTAGTAGTTGAGCACCTGGGCGACGTGACCCGCCTCCCATCGGGCGGAACCGATCGGATGTCCGGAGTTCAGCACTTCGAGCTGGGCGAGCTCTTCGACCGCGGCCTCGACCGTGCGAGCGAACGCGCGGAGGGCATCGGCCCGAGCGACCGGGGCGAGCGCCGCCCACCGGCGCTGGGCCGCGATGGCACGCGCGATCGCGGCATCCGTCTCTGCGACGTCGGCACGCGCGATCTCGCGGATCGCTGCGCCGGTCGAGGGGTTGATGACTGTGAACGCGCTCATCGGGCGTCCTCCTTCCGCCGCGCGGCGAACGCGCGGGCCTGTGCGACGAGATCGGTGAAGAGCCGCCGATCCTCGGCGTTCTCCTCCGGGTGCCATTGGACGCCGACGATGTGGCCGGCCGAGGTGTCGACGAAGGCCTGCACGAGTCCGTCGTCGGAGTGCGCCGCCGCCACGAGACCGTCGCCGAGGCGACCGACGCCCTGGTGGTGGTAGCTGTGCACGCGCATCTCGGTCTCGCCGATGATCTCGGCGAGCGGAGTGTCGGTCGACACCTCGACGTCGTTCTCGGCGAAGACGCCGCCGCCGATGCGGTACTTCTCGGTGCCGAGTGATTCGGGCAGGTGCTGCTGCAGGGTGCCGCCGCGGGCGACGTTCACGAGCTGCAGACCGCGGCAGATCGCGAGCACCGGGATGCCACGGCGCTCCGCCGCCCGGAACAGGGCGAGCTCCCATGCATCACGGTCGACGCGGGCGGGGTCGGTGAGCGGATGCCGGTCCTCGCCGTACAGCTCGGGGGCGACGTCAGCACCGCCGGAGAGCACGAGGCCGTGCATGCCCGAGATCGCCGCGTCCGCGGCATCCGGGTCCTGGGGCGGAAGCAGAAGCGCGATACCGCCGACCGAGGTCACGCTCGTGAGGTACTGCTCGGGCAGGAAAGCCGCCCGCACATCCCACACTCCCTGCTGCGCGCGCTCCAGGTACGTCGTGACGCCGATCAGCGGCGCGGGGTCAGAGGCGCTCGAAGCCACGGATGCGCTCCCAGTCGGTGACGGCCGCGTCGTAGGCTTCCACCTCGATGCGGGCCTGGTTCAGGTAGTGCTCGACCACGTCGTCGCCGAAAGCGGCCCGCGCGATGGCCGACTCGCTGAAGAGCTTCGCCGCCTCGCGCAGGGTCGTCGGCAGATGGTCGACTCCCGCCTCATAGGCGTTGCCGGTGAACCGCTCGGGCAGCGGAAGCTCGTTCTCGATGCCGTGCAGACCGCCCGCGATGATCGCCGAGATCGCCAGGTACGGGTTCACGTCTCCCCCGGGCACGCGATTCTCGACGCGCAGACCCGAGCCCGACCCGACCACGCGCAGCGCGCACGTGCGGTTGTCGATGCCCCAGGCGACTCCCGTCGGGGCGAAGCTGCCCTTCGCGAACCGCTTGTACGAGTTGATGTTCGGCGCGAGCAGCAGCGTGAACTCGCGGAGCGTGGCGAGGATGCCGGCGATCCAGTGCTCCATCACCGGGCTGAAGCCGTGCTCGCCGTCTCCCGCCATGACGGGAGCGCCCGACTGGTCGCGCAGAGACAGGTGGATGTGGCAGCTGTTGCCCTCGCGCTCGTTGAACTTGGCCATGAACGTGAGCGCCTGGCCGTGCTGCTCGGCGATCTCCTTCGCCCCGTTCTTGTAGATCGCATGCTGGTCGGCGGTCTCTCGCACCTCGGCATAGCGGAAGGCGATCTCCTGCTGACCGAAGTTGCACTCGCCCTTCACGCCCTCGCAGTAGAGCCCTGCGCCGTCCATGCTGTTGCGGATGTCGCGCAGCAGCGGCTCCATGCGGGTCGAGGCGAGCAGGTTGTAGTCGACGTTGTAGTCGGTCGCGGGCGTCAGGCCCTCGTACTTGCGCGCCCAGGCGTCGCGGTAGGTGTTGTCGAAGACGATGAACTCGAGCTCCGTGCCCGAGTAGGCGGTCCAGCCGCGCTCGGCGAGGCGGTCGCGCTGGCGATCGAGGATCGCGCGGGGCGAGGGTCCGACCGGTTCGCCGTTCTGCCAGACGAGGTCGGCCATGACCAACGCGGTGCCGTCGAGCCACGGGATGTTGCGCATAGTCTCGACGTCGGGCTTGAGCACCATGTCGCCGTAGCCGCGGTCCCAGCCCGACATCGCGTAACCGTCGACCGTGTTCATGTCGACGTCGACCGACAGCAGGTAGTCGCAGGCCTCGGCTCCGTGAGCCAGGATGTCCTCCTGGAACAGCCGCGCCGACACGCGTTTGCCGACCAGCCGCCCCTGCGCATCCGCGAAGGCCACGATCACCGTGTCGATCTCGCCGGCGGCGATGCCGGCATCCAGCTGTTCGATGCTCAGGTTGCCCGACATCTGACGCTCCGTCCTCGTGCGGTGAAGCGATCGGCCGACCGGCTTCGCCATCAGAGTAGATCACCTTCGCGTTTAAAGGTAGACGAAACCACCATTGACTGTCACAATCGTCCGCAAGGTGCACCCGGCGCCTGCACGCATGCGAACGGAGAGCGGATGTCCCAGCAGAGCAATGAATCCCGCAAGGTCGCCGGAGCGACCTATACACGCGCCGGGAGTGACTATTTCGAGAAACGGACCCTGAAGAGGTCCGCCGGAGTCTGGGGTCTGTGGGGTCTCGCGGTCGCCGCGGTGATCTCGGGCGACTTCTCGGGCTGGAACTTCGGCATCGACTTCGCAGGCTTCGGCGGGATGCTCATCGCCTTCGCGATCCTCGTCGCGATGTACTACGGCATGATCTTCGCGATCGGCGAGATGGCGGCCGCGATGCCGCACACCGGGGGCGCGTACTCGTTCGCGCGCTCCGCAATGGGTCCATGGGGTGGCCTCGTCACCGGAGCCGCCGAGACCATCGAGTACGTCGCCACCACAGCGGTGATCGTCTACTTCTCGGCGTCGTATGCCAACGGCATCACGAGCGAGCTGCTCGGCCTCGAACTTCCCGGGTGGGCCTGGTACCTCATCCTCTACATCGTCTTCATCGCCCTGAACTCCGCGGGGGCTGCGATCTCATTCCGCTTCGCGATCGTCGTCTCGGTGATCTCGATCGGCATCATCCTGGTCTTCTCCGCGATGGCGATCTTCTCGGGTGCGTTCTCGTGGGATGCCCTGTGGGACATCGTCCCCGATGAGGGCCAGACCGCATTCCTCCCGCACGGCGTCCTGCCGATCCTGTTCGCTCTGCCGTTCGCGATGTGGTTCTTCCTCGGTATCGAAGAGCTGCCGCTCGCCGCCGAGGAGTCGCACAACCCGACCCGTGACATCCCGAAGGCGGGTTTCTGGGCCCGCGGCACGCTGATCGTCACCGGACTCCTGGTGCTGTTCCTCAACACCGGCGTGATCGGCGCCGAGGCCACCGGCACCGCGGGCGAACCTCTGCTCGATGGCTTCCGCGCGATCGTGGGCGACCAGCTCGCCGCCGTGCTGGCCCTGTTCGCCCTCATCGGCCTGCTCGCCTCGCTGCAGGGCATCATGTTCGCCTACGGACGCAACATGTACTCGCTGTCCCGCGCCGGGTACTACCCGCGCTTCCTCTCGCTCACCGGCAAGCGCCAGACGCCGTGGGTCGCCCTCACCGTGGGTGCCGCAATCGGCTTCGTCGCCCTGATCGTGCTCGACGTGCTCACCGCGGTCGACTCCGAGGGCGCGGGAACTGTCGCCGGTGCGATCGTGCTGAACATCGCGGTGTGGGGCGCGGTCGTCGCCTACGGACTGCAGCTCGTGTCGTTCATCATCCTGCGCAGGAAGTTCCCGAACGTCGCCCGTCCGTACGTCAGCCCGTGGGGCATCCCGGGTGCGGTCATCGCGCTCGTGATCGCCGCGCTGATCTTCGTCGGCTTCCTGCTGAACCCGACGTTCGGTCCCGCGATCATCGCGATCGCGATCGTCTACGCGATCATCCTGCTCGGGTTCGGACTGTTCTTCCGGCACCGCCTCGTGCTCTCCCCCGAAGAGGAGTACGCACTCTCCGGCGGCTCCCACGGCGACCCGCAGGCCGAGGGCTACGACGCCATGGAGGGCGAGGTCTTCGACGGGAAGCGGTGACGCGAGAGGAGCGCGACGGGACCTGCCCTACTTGCGGTCGAAGTCGAACGCCTTGAGAAGCTCGGCGACAGCCTTGTCGCGCTCCTCCCCGCCCTCGTCGAACATGTGCGTCACGTGAGTGCGCAGATGGTTCTCGAGCAGCAGACGGTTCAACGACTCCAGTGACCGCTGGATCGCGCGGGACTGCGTGATGATGTCCATGCAGTACTCCTCGTTCTCGATCATCCGCGCGACGCCGCGCATCTGACCCTCGAGGATGCTGGTGCGGTGCAGGGCGCGCTTCTTGATGTCTTCGATCACGCTTCGAGGGTAACGCGCGTGAAAGGATGACGTCATGCCGCGAACACCGATGGCGCTCCTGTCGCCCGCAGACCAGGTACGACTTCGCGCTCTTCGACGGATGAAGGCGGTGGCCCTCGGGGCACTGATCTTCATGGCGGTCGTGTTCGTGATCGCGTTCGCGTTCCAGGAGCGGCAGCCGTGGCTCGGCTACGTGCGTGCCGCCGCCGAGGGCGGAATGGTCGGCGCGCTCGCCGACTGGTTCGCGGTGACGGCGCTCTTCCGGCGCCCGCTCGGCCTGCCGATCCCGCACACGGCGATCATCCCGAATCGCAAGGACGAGATCGGCCGCACGCTGGGCGAGTTCGTCGAGACGAACTTCCTCGAGGCGAGCGTCGTGCGCACCAAGCTCGCCAGCACCGCGATCGCGAAGCGCGCCGGGGAGTGGCTGCGAGCGCCCGCCCACGCCGAGCGTGTCGGCGCGGAGGGCGCGACGATCGCGACCGCCGTGCTCAACGCTCTCAGCGACGACGACGTGCGCGACCTCATCACCGACCTGGCCCGTGAGCACCTCGTCTCCCCCGAGTGGGGCCCGCCCGCCGGTGCTTGGCTCGAGAAGATCGTCGAGGCGGATGCTCACCACGGAGCGGTCGACCTCGCGGCCGACAGCATCGCGCGCTGGCTGGACGCCAACGCCGAGTCGTTCTCGGGGCTCATCTCGCGGCGGCTCCCGGGGTGGGTGCCGAAGCTCGCGCACCGCTTCGTCGACGACACCGCCTACAACGAGGCCGTGAAGTTCGTGCGTGCGGTGCAGGCCGACCCGAAGCATCCCGCGCGCATCGCCGTCGACGGCTACCTCGCCCGCCTGGCCGACAGCCTGCAGAACGACCCGGAGACCAGGGCGAAGCTCGAGAACGCGAAGTCGTCGCTGTTCGACAGCCCTAGGGTCGGCGCCCTCGCCGCCGAGGCGTGGAACACCGCGAAGAACGGACTGCTCACCGCCCTCGCCGACCCCGAGAGCGGGCTGCGGGTGCGCGCGGCGCAGGCTCTGCAGGAGATCGGCGAGCGACTGACGACGGATGCCGCGCTGCAGCGCCGCGTCGACACGTGGGTGTCGGATGCGGCCGTGTTCCTCGTCGACCGCTACCGCCACGACATCGCGTCGATCATCACCGACACCGTCGAGCGATGGGACCCCGTCGAGACAACCGAGAAGATCGAGCTCATGGTCGGCCGCGACCTGCAGTACATCCGCCTCAACGGCACGTTCGTCGGCGCGCTCGCGGGCCTCGCGATCTTCACCATCGCGCACCTGCTGATCCCCGGGGTCTGACGCGTGCGGATCGCGGTGTCGGGCACGCACGCGAGCGGCAAGAGCACGCTGATCTCCGAATTCCACGCAGCTCATCCCGAATACTCGGTGCTCGGCGACCCTTTCGACGACATCGAGTCGGAGGCGCCGACTGGCGCGGCCAGCTTCGTCGCGCAGCTCCGCGTCACGGTCTCCCGCCTGCGAGAGACTGCGGGCGAGGGCTCCGTCATCTCGGAACGCGGCCCTGTGGACTTCCTCGCCTACCTCACTGCGCTCGAGATGCTGGGGCGCGGTGACGGCGCCCTGCTCTCGCGGGCGCAGGAGCTGGTCGAGTCGTCGCTGACCCACATCGATCTGATCGCCGTCGTAGCGCTGGATGCGCGGCACCCGATCGACGTTCCCGACGACGAGGACCCGGAGCTCCGAGAAGCTATGGAGAGCGCCCTTCTCGATGCGCTCGACGACCTGGAACGTGCCGGTGATGGGCCGCCGATCGTGACGCTCACGGGGAGCCCGGGCGAGCGACTCACGCAGCTGGAGAAGGCTGCCGGCCTCTGAGGACCCGCCCCGCGGCCGAGAACTACGATCACTGCATGACCTCATCACCTCAGATCTGGATGATCACGGGCGCGTAGTCCGCCAGCCCCGCATCAGGCGCAGTTGCTAGGGTCCTCACCTATGGCCGCCGATGACGCATTCACCATTTCAGGCCACAGGCGCACGGGTGGGCGTTCTTGGCAGCGAGTCGTTGCCGCGCTGTCCATGCTCGTCAGCGGCATCATCGCCTTCATCCTCGCCAGCCCCGCCCTGGATCTCGTGCGGGAGCAGCTGCACCATAACTGCGGGATGCAGCCCCCAGGCTCCGAGGGAGCGGGCACCTGGATCTGCAGCGACGGGATCGGATACCTCGGCTTCGCAGGCATCCTCGCCATCGGGTGGCTCGCTGTCGTGCTCTCCGGTTGCCTCATCGCTCTGCTCGTCCGCCCCTCTCGACAGGCGCGTCCGGCGCTCGTGATCCTCGCAGCCCTGTCTACCGCGTGGGTTCTCGGGCTGACCTGGCACGGGTCGGCGACGCAGGTTCAGGATCAGTACGCACCCATGACGGGCACCGAGTACTGGCTCGAGGCGGTCGGCCCTGCGGCCCTCGTCAGCGTGCTCGGCATCGCGACGGGGCTGCTCAGCCTTCTGCCGGTCGGGCCGCTCTCGTGGGTTCTGGGAATCCTCGCGGCAGTCCTGCTGACCGTCGCGACGGTGTTGCAACCAGGGCTGAGCCTCAACATCATCCCGGCCGTGGGACTGCTCGCCGCAGCGACCGTCCGCGCGATCGGGGTCGCCACACGAGAGGGATCGTCCACCTGACGTTCCGGTCAGAGGAACAGGGGCAGCAAGGATCCGACGAGGCCGATCACGCCCACGCCGACGAAGACGCTCCCCAACGTCATGATGACCCGGCGCAGATGCGGCGGATCCCCCACACGAGCGCGCGCGGGATCGTTCGCACTGACGACCCCCGCAGCCCAGCCCTCATCCGGGGCCGCGAACTCGTCTCGCCGCAGCGGCCTCTCGTGAAAGTCGCCCCCGGCGAACCAGCGGGCGAACACGGAGCCGTCCCGCTCGACGATCGCGATCTCGATGCTGCGCCACGGGCCTTCGATCGCACGGATCAGCGTGGCCAGCAGGAGCAGCGGCAGCCCGATCCCCAACCCCACCCACGACAGCACCTCGCCGACGAGGGCGAGGGTGTCCACAGCATCCATGGCTCCATCGTAGAGTCGCCGGACTGCTCGGCCTGGCCGGTCTCCTGACCTTCGTGATGACGAAGTCGCGATGAACGTCAGGCGTCGCAGTCATCGCCGCGGTCAGCGCATGGCGAGGCCCGCGAGCATCTCGAGCACGCAGAGGGCCGCGAGCCTGACCGTGCGCATGTCATCGGTGTCGGCCGTCGCGTCGACCTCGGCGATGTCAGCGCTCACCACGCGAGGATCCGCGACGATCGAGCGGACGAGCGCGCGCAGCTCCCACGCGGCGAACCCGCCGGGAACGCTCGCCGGACACCCGGGCGCTGCGGCCCGATCGGCGGCGTCGACGTCGACATCGAGATGGATGCGGGCGTCCGCGCCGCTTCCCGCGATGCTCGTCGCCTCGGCGACCACGTCATCGATCCCGCGGCGCCGCACCTCGTCGAGCGTGATCACGCGGATGCCCCACTCGGCGGCGCGGGCCGCATAAGCGGCGGAGTTCGCGAAGTCCGCGATGCCGATCTGCACGATCCGTGTCGGGTCGATCCGCTCGCTGTCCGGGGCATCCTCGATCAGCCGCCGCACAGGTGAGCCGTTCGACACACCGTCGCGCAGGTCGAAGTGCGCATCGATCGTGATCAGCCCGGTGGCCCCGGCTCCCCGCGCGACCGGGTACGTCAGAGCGTTGTCGCCCCCGAGTGCGATCACGAGACGCGCGGATTCGGCGAGCTCGTGCACGCGTGCGACGCTCGCCGCGATGCCGGCCTCGCCGTCAGGCTCGACCACATCCCCGGCGTCGAGCACGCGCAGCGCCTCACCGAGATCGACGACCGGCGAACCCATGAGCGTGGCGCTGTACCGCGTCAGGGCCTCGCGGACCGCGGCGGGCGTCGCATGCGCACCTGTCGGCGACAGCGAGGTGCGCCACGTCGGAACCCCGAGCAGTACGGCATCCGCATCGTCGCCGACGGCGAAGGCAGGCCAGGATCCGGCGCGCGGCCAGAGGTCATCGTGCGAGAGGGCCATGGTTCTCCGTTCCTCGTGCCGTCGACGGTGCGGTGAAGACCGCGACACCGTCCTTCCAGACCCGATCGACGAGCGGAACCCCCGGTCGATACGCGAGATGGATTCGCGTGGGTGCCTTCAACAGCACGAGGTCTGCGCGCGCTCCCACCGCGATCACGCCGACGTCATCGCGTCGCAGCGCCCGAGCGCCTCCGGCGGTCGCCGCCCACACGGCCTCGGCGGGGGTCATGCCCATGTCGCGCACCGCGATCGCGATGCAGAACGGCATCGATGACGTGAAGCTCGAACCGGGGTTCGTGTCGCAGGCGAGTGCTACCGTGACGCCCGCATCGATCAGTCGTCGTGCGTCGGGATACGGCTGCCTGGTCGAGAACTCGACGCCCGGCAGCAGGGTGAGAACGGTGGTGGACCCGGCGAGCGCCGCGATGTCGCCGTCGGTCAGGTAGGTGCCGTGATCGATGGAGGCCGCGCCGCGCTCGACGGCGAGCCGCACCCCGTCGCCCGGGCCGAGCTGGCTCGCGTGCACTCGGGGAATGAGCCCCTTCGCGGCACCGGCCTCGAGCACCCGCCGCGACTGCTCGACCGAGAAGGCGCCGGTCTCGCAGAACACGTCGATCCACTTCGAATGCGGGGCACAGGCGTCGAGCATCGGCCCCGTGACCAGATCGACGTACTCGTCGGCACGGTCGGCGTACTCGGCCGGCACGACGTGCGCCCCGAGGAACGTGACCTCCGGCGTGACCTCGGCAGCCAGTCGCACGAGGCGCTCCTCATCCGCGACGCTCAGCCCGTATCCGCTCTTGATCTCGACCGTCGTGGTGCCCTGCGCGAGCAGCTCGTCCATGAACCCGCGCAGGCGGGCGCGCAGCTCGTCGTCGCTCGCCGCTGCCGTCGCGGCGACGGTCGAGCGGATGCCACCCGCGGCGTACTTCTGCCCCGCCATCCGCGCCTCGAATTCGGCGGCGCGGTCCCCGCCGAACACGAGGTGGCTGTGGCTGTCGACGAACCCGGGGATGACCGCGCGACCACCGGCGTCGATGATCTCGTCGGCCACGGGTGCGGCATCCGCCGAGCCGACCCAGGCGATCCGTCCGCCGTCGATCAGCACGGCCGCATCGTGCAGCGTGCCGAAGCGGTCTCCATCCGGTGAGCCGACGTTGGTGGTCAGCTCTCCGATGTTCGTGATCAGCGAGGTGCTCACAGCATCGGCACCTTCAGGCCGCGCTCGCGGGCGATGTCGCGAGCGTGCTCGTATCCGGCGTCGACGTGGCGCATGACTCCGGTGCCCGGGTCGTTCGTCAGCACGCGCTCGAGCTTCTCGGCGGCGAGCGCCGAACCGTCCGCGACGCTGACCTGGCCTGCATGGATCGAGCGGCCGATGCCGACGCCGCCGCCGTGGTGCAGCGACACCCACGACGCGCCGGATGCCGTGTTGAGCAGCGCGTTCAGCAGCGGCCAGTCGGCGATCGCATCCGATCCGTCCTTCATGGCCTCGGTCTCGCGGTACGGCGAGGCCACGGAACCGGAGTCGAGGTGGTCCCGACCGATCACGATCGGCGCCGACAGCTCACCGGAGGCGACCATCTCGTTGAACTTGAGGCCGGCGAGGTGGCGCTCCTTGTAGCCGAGCCAGCAGATGCGGGCAGGGAGTCCCTCGAAGTGCACGGTCGAGCCCGCCTTCTCGAGCCACCGGTGCAGCGCCTTGTCTTCGGGGAAGAGCTCGGCGATCGCACGGTCGGTTCTGTAGATGTCCTCCGGGTCACCCGAGAGAGCTGCCCAGCGGAAGGGTCCGCGCCCCTCTTCGAACTGCGGCCGGATGTATGCCGGAACGAAGCCGGGGAACTCGAAAGCCCGGTCGAAGCCGCCCAGCTGCGCCTCGGCCCGGATCGAGTTGCCGTAGTCGAAGACCGCGGCCCCGGCATCCTGGAACGCGACCATCGCCGCCACGTGCTGCGCCATCGACTCACGAGAGCGGCGGGTGAACTTCTCGGCATCCTGTTCGGCCTCGGCCTTCCAGTCGGCGACCGAGATGCCCACCGGCAGGTAGGCGAGCGGATCGTGAGCGCTGGTCTGGTCGGTGACGATGTCGATCGGAACGCCCCGGCGCAGCAGCTCGGGGAAGACCTCGGCCGCGTTGCCGACGACGCCGACCGAGAGCGCTTCGCCGGCCTGTTTCGCTGCGACGGCCCGGGCGACGGCCGCGTCGAGGTCGGTCGTGTACTCGTCGAGGTATCCGTGCTCTACCCGGCGTGCGAGGCGCGACTCGTCGACATCGACGATCAGCACGACGCCGTCGTTGAGCGTGACGGCGAGCGGCTGCGCGCCGCCCATGCCGCCGGCGCCGCCGGTGAGGGTCAGCGTGCCCTTGAGCGAGTCCCGTCCGAGCGAGCGGGCGACGGCCGCGAAGGTCTCATAGGTGCCCTGCAGAATGCCCTGGGTTCCGATGTAGATCCACGAACCCGCGGTCATCTGGCCGTACATGATCAGACCGAGCTCTTCGAGCTTGCGGAATTCGGGCCAGGTCGCCCAATCGCCCACGAGGTTCGAGTTGGCGATCAGCACGCGGGGTGCCCACTCGTGCGTACGGAAGACGCCGACCGGCTTGCCCGACTGCACGAGCAGCGTCTCGTCGGGCTCCAGTTCGTCGAGCGTGCGGACGATCGCGTCGTATGCCTCCCAGCTGCGCGCCGCCTTGCCGGTGCCGCCGTACACGACGAGGTCTTCGGGATGCTCGGCGACCTCGGGATCGAGGTTGTTCATGAGCATCCGCTTGGCCGCTTCCGCACCCCAGCTCTTGGCGGTGCGCTGGTTGCCGCGGGCGGCGCGGACCGTGCGGGGTCCGGCGGGTGTCGTGGTGTCAGTCATTCGCGTGCTCCTTTGCGATGCGGGCGACGGCGCCGGACTGCACGAGTGCGGTCACGGCCTCCATGTCTGGTGAGAGGAAGCGGTCGGGTCCGGGACCCGCGGCGACGGTGCGCACGAGATCGCGCACGGCGCCGGTCGCAGGCCCCGCCTGCAGCGGCGCGCGCAGGTCGAGGGCGCGGGCTCCGGTGAGGATCTCGATCGCGAGCACGCGGCCCAGTCCGTCGAGGGCGCGGCGGAGTTTGCGGGCCGCCGCCCACCCCATCGACACGTGGTCTTCCTGCATCGCCGACGACGGGATGGAGTCGACGGATGCCGGAACGGCGAGGCGCTTGAGCTCCGACACGATCCCCGCCGCGGCGTACTGCGCGATCATCAGACCCGAGTCGACACCGACCTCATCGGCGAGGAAGGGCGGCAGGCCGTGACTGCGCGCGGGGTCGAGGGCGCGGTCGGTTCGACGCTCCGAGATCGAGGCGACATCGGCGACCGAGATCGCGAGGAAGTCGAGGACAGCAGCGACCGGCGCTCCGTGGAAGTTGCCGTTGGACTCGATGCGGCCATCGACGGTGATCACGGGGTTGTCGATCACGCTCGCGAGTTCACGGTCGGCGATCATCGACGCATAGCCCATGGTGTCGCGCGCGGTTCCGTGCACCTGCGGCGAGCAGCGCAGCGAGTAGGCGTCCTGCACACGGCCGTCCTCCGGGCCCTTGTGACTGTGCACGATGGGCGAGTCGCCGAGGAACGACCGCAGGTGGGCTGCGGATACGGCTTGCCCCGCCTGCGGGCGCAGCGACATGAGATCGGCCGCGAACACGGCATCCGTGCCGAGCTGCGACTCAACCGACATCGCCGCGGCCATGTCGGCGGTGAGCAGCAGCGTCTCGAGATCGTGCAGCGCCAGGACGAGCATCCCGAGCATCCCGTCAGTGCCGTTGATGAGGGCGAGCCCCTCTTTCTCGACGAGGGTGAGCGGCTCGATGCCGGCGGCGGCCAGAGCATCGGATGCCGGGATGAGCGCTCCCTCGGCGTCACGGACGTCGCCCTCTCCCATCGTCGCGAGCGCGATATGCGCGAGCGGAGCGAGATCTCCGGAGCATCCGAGCGAACCGTATTCGCGCACGACCGGGGTGATGCCCGCGTTGAGCAGCCCCGCATACGTCTCGACCACCATGGGGCGAACACCCGTGCGGCCAGAGCAGAGCGTCTGCAGCCGAAGCAGCTGCAGGCCGCGCACGACCTCGCGCTCGACCTCGGCGCCGGTACCGGCGGCGTGCGACCGGATCAGGCTCGCCTGCAGTTGAAGGCGGCGGTCAGGTGCGATGAAGGTCGTCGCGAGTGCGCCGAAGCCGGTGGACACCCCGTAGTGCGGGTGCGGGTCGGCCGCGAGTCCGTCGATGACCCGCCGGGTCTCGGCGACCCTGACTAGGGCCTCGGAGCTGATGGTGACCGGGGCGCCATGGCGGGCGACCGCGACGACCTCGGCGTGGTTCAGGGGGGCATCGCCGACGAGGACGGAGGGCAGTTCGCTCATGTCTCGATTCCACACCCGACAGGTCGCGCGCGACAGGCGATCGTGCGATCCTGTGTCTGTGATCCCAGACACGAACGAGACCGTCGCCCAGGTGCCGGCGGCCCAGAACACCCTGCGGATCCTGAGCTATCTGGCGGGACGCCCTGCACCCGTCGCCGCCTCGGCGATCGCCCGCGAGCTCGAGCTGCCACGGTCGACGGTGTACCACCTGCTCACGACCCTCGCGGCGCACGGTTTCGTGTTGCACATGAGAGAGGATCGGCGCTGGGGCCTCGGCACCTCGGCTTTCGAGCTCGCCGGGGGATACGCCCGCCAGCAGCCGCTTGCGCGGATCGGGCGGCCGCTCGTCGCCGCTCTCTCGGATCGCCTCGGCGAGAGCACCCACCTGGCGGTGATGAGTGGCGGCGACGTGCTCTACATCGTCGAGGAGCGCGCGCCGCGGAGGCAGGCTCTCGTCACGGATGTCGGCGTCCGTCTGCCCGCGCATCTGACCGCCTCGGGGCGGGCGATGCTGGCTGCTCTCCCCCGCGAACAGGTCCGTGCGCTGTATCCGAGCGCATCAGCATTCCCGGACCGCACGGGACTCGGTCCGCGAAAGCCGGGTGAGCTGCGTGAGCTGCTGCGCATCGTGAGGGAACGCGGCTATGCGACCGAGGACAGCGAGGTGGCCGACGGACTGCGCAGCGTCGGCGCCGTCGTCCGCGATCACGCCGGTTGGCCTGTGGCCGCAGTCGCGGTGACCTGGGCGGGCGGTGAGCTCGATGAGCGCACTCTCGCAGATGCCGTGATCGAGACTGCCGCGGTGCTCGAGTCCCGCCTGAAACGCTGACGTGAAGGTCGGCCTGCGTCTGCCACGACATCGCGAGTGCACGTTGGCGTTCGGACGCGACAGCGTGCAAATGTACGTTAACGCAGAAAAGCCACCCAGCATTGGGTGGCTTTTCTGTGTAAAAGAAGTCCGGCGGTGTCCTACTCTCCCACAGGGTCCCCCCTGCAGTACCATCGGCGCTGTGAGGCTTAGCTTCCGGGTTCGGAATGTAACCGGGCGTTTCCCTCACGCTATGGCCGCCGAAACACTATAGATGTTTCAATCAAAACACATAACAAAGTCATTGTCATGCGGTTCTCGACCGTACATCGAGAACCACTCAGTGGACGCGTAGCACCAACAAACGGTGTGTTATCAAGTCATCGGCTTATTAGTACCAGTCAGCTGCATGCATTACTGCACTTCCACATCTGGCCTATCAACCCAGTAGTCTGGCTGGGAGCCTCTCACCCGAAGGTATGGAAATCTCATCTTGAGGCCGGCTTCCCGCTTAGATGCTTTCAGCGGTTATCCATCCCGAACGTAGCTAATCAGCGGTGCTCCTGGCGGAACAACTGACACACCAGAGGTTCGTCCAACCCGGTCCTCTCGTACTAGGGTCAGATCCTCTCAAATTTCCTACGCGCGCAGCGGATAGGGACCGAACTGTCTCACGACGTTCTAAACCCAGCTCGCGTACCGCTTTAATGGGCGAACAGCCCAACCCTTGGGACCTACTCCAGCCCCAGGATGCGACGAGCCGACATCGAGGTGCCAAACCATGCCGTCGATATGGACTCTTGGGCAAGATCAGCCTGTTATCCCCGAGGTACCTTTTATCCGTTGAGCGACAGCGCTTCCACAAGCCACTGCCGGATCACTAGTCCCGACTTTCGTCCCTGCTCGACCTGTCAGTCTCACAGTCAAGCTCCCTTGTGCACTTACACTCGACACCTGATTGCCAACCAGGTTGAGGGAACCTTTGGGCGCCTCCGTTACTTTTTGGGAGGCAACCGCCCCAGTTAAACTACCCACCAGGCACTGTCCCTGAACCGGATTACGGTTCGAAGTTAGATATCCAGAGTGACCAGAGTGGTATTTCAACAATGACTCCACATGAACTGGCGTCCATGCTTCACAGTCTCCCACCTATCCTACACAAGCCACACCGAACACCAATACCAAGCTGTAGTAAAGGTCACGGGGTCTTTCCGTCCTGCTGCGCGTAACGAGCATCTTTACTCGTAATGCAATTTCGCCGAGTTCGCGGTTGAGACAGTTGGGAAGTCGTTACGCCATTCGTGCAGGTCGGAACTTACCCGACAAGGAATTTCGCTACCTTAGGATGGTTATAGTTACCACCGCCGTTTACTGGGGCTTAAATTCTCAGCTTCGCCTTGCGGCTAACCGGTCCTCTTAACCTTCCAGCACCGGGCAGGCGTCAGTCCGTATACATCGTCTTGCGACTTGGCACGGACCTGTGTTTTTAGTAAACAGTCGCTACCCACTAGTCTCTGCGGCCTCCAAACGCTTTCGGAGCAAGTCCTAATACGTCGAAGGCCCCCCTTCTCCCGAAGTTACGGGGGCATTTTGCCGAGTTCCTTAACCACGATTCTCTCGATCTCCTTGGTATTCTCTACCTGACCACCTGAGTCGGTTTGGGGTACGGGCGGCTAGAACCTCGCGTCGATGCTTTTCTTGGCAGCATAGGATCATCCACTTTTTATCCGCATCGTGTCTCAGCCTATGTGAGAGACGGATTTGCCTATCTCTCGGCCTACGCACTTGCGCCAGGACAACCATCGCCTGGCTTGGACTACCTTCCTGCGTCACACCTGTTAATACGCTAACCGCACCAGAATGGGGTCGTGCGCTAGGCCCAGAGCGTCACCCCGAAGGGATCAGTCACTGGGATTCAGACACTTAGCACTACTGGATTAGCTTGGGCGGTTCTTCGCCGGTACGGGAATATCAACCCGTTGTCCATCGACTACGCCTGTCGGCCTCGCCTTAGGTCCCGACTTACCCAGGGAAGATTAGCTTGACCCTGGAACCCTTGGTCTTTCGGAGGACGTGTTTCTCACACGTCTTTCGCTACTCATGCCTGCATTCTCACTCGTGTAGCCTCCACGGCTGGTTTACACCGCCGCTTCGCTGGCCACACGACGCTCTCCTACCCATCAACACGGCTGGACCACGAAGGCCTACCAATAATGTCAATGCCACAACTTCGGTGGCGTGCTTGAGCCCCGTTACATTGTCGGCGCGGAATCACTTGACCAGTGAGCTATTACGCACTCTTTCAAGGGTGGCTGCTTCTAAGCCAACCTCCTGGTTGTCAAGGCAACTCCACATCCTTTCCCACTTAGCACGCGCTTTGGGACCTTAGTTGGTGGTCTGGGTTGTTTCCCTCTCGACTATGAAGCTTATCCCCCACAGTCTCACTGCTGCGCTCTCACTTACCGGCATTCGGAGTTTGGCTGACGTCAGTAACCTTGTAGGGCCCATCGGCCATCCAGTAGCTCTACCTCCGGCAAGAAACACGCAACGCTGCACCTAAATGCATTTCGGAGAGAACCAGCTATCACGAAGTTTGATTGGCCTTTCACCCCTATCCACAGCTCATCCCCTCAGTTTTCAACCTAAGTGGGTTCGGTCCTCCACGACGTCTTACCGTCGCTTCAACCTGGCCATGGATAGATCACTTCGCTTCGGGTCTAGGACATGCGACTGAATCGCCCTATTCAGACTCGCTTTCGCTACGGCTACCCCACACGGGTTAACCTCGCCACATATCGCTAACTCGCAGGCTCATTCTTCAAAAGGCACGCTGTCACAGCTACTAAGGCTGCTCCAACGGTTTGTAAGCAAACGGTTTCAGGTACTATTTCACTCCCCTCCCGGGGTACTTTTCACCTTTCCCTCACGGTACTTGTCCGCTATCGGTCATCTGGGAGTATTTAGGCTTATCAGGTGGTCCTGACAGATTCACACGGGATTTCACGGGCCCCGTGCTACTTGGGATACTCTTCGCGCCACGGTTGGCATTTCGACTACGGGGTTGGCACCCTCTATGACCGGCCTTTCAAGACCGTTCGTCTATACCATCGTGTAACGCCGCCATCTCGGCAGAGATGACTGAAAAGTCCCACAACCCCCAACGTGCAACGCCTGCCGGCTATCACACACGCTAGGTTTAGCCTGTTCCGGTTTCGCTCGCCACTACTAACGGAATCGCGGTTGCTTTCTCTTCCTGTGGGTACTGAGATGTTTCACTTCCCCACGTTCCCTCTACCCGCCCTATATATTCAGGCGGGAGTCACTAGGTCGGCACGCCGCCCAGCGGGGTTTCCCCATTCGGACACCCTCGGATCAAAACTTGCTTATCAGTTCCCCGAGGCTTATCGCAGATTGCTACGTCCTTCTTCGGCTCCAGATGCCAAGGCATCCACCGTTTGCTCTTAAAGACTTGAAATCACATGAGTTTGAATCAGAATCGACACCAGGCCCGAAAGCCTGGCATGAAATTGACTAATGATCTTTAAGATCATCTTGTGCAACCGACCGAAGCCGGCTGCAAGATGCTCGCGTCCACTGTGTAGTTCTCAAAGTACGGGCGGTACCCCTTCTCGCCACCCCACACGGGGGAAACAACAAGAGGCCCAGAGGTACAGAAACGATCCGAAGATCGCATCCGGTCCCTCAGGACCCAACAGCGTGCAGGTGCGACATCCGAAGCCCTCCCCGTTCCCACCGCAAGCGGTGTACTAAGAGAAACCTTCATCCTTCGCACCATGTCAAATGTTCCACCCATGAGCTCCCAGCGAAGAACGTATGCCTTCGAACTGGGTTCTGGACTCCGAAGAGTCAGATGCTCCTTAGAAAGGAGGTGATCCAGCCGCACCTTCCGGTACGGCTACCTTGTTACGACTTAGTCCTAATTACCGATCCCACCTTCGACGGCTCCCTCCACAAGGGTTAGGCCACCGGCTTCAGGTGTTACCGACTTTCATGACTTGACGGGCGGTGTGTACAAGACCCGGGAACGTATTCACCGCAGCGTTGCTGATCTGCGATTACTAGCGACTCCGACTTCATGAGGTCGAGTTGCAGACCTCAATCCGAACTGGGACCGGCTTTTTGGGATTCGCTCCACCTCGCGGTATTGCAGCCCTTTGTACCGGCCATTGTAGCATGCGTGAAGCCCAAGACATAAGGGGCATGATGATTTGACGTCATCCCCACCTTCCTCCGAGTTGACCCCGGCAGTATCCCATGAGTTCCCACCATTACGTGCTGGCAACATAGAACGAGGGTTGCGCTCGTTGCGGGACTTAACCCAACATCTCACGACACGAGCTGACGACAACCATGCACCACCTGTTTACGAGTGTCCAAAGAGTTGACCATTTCTGGCCCGTTCTCGTATATGTCAAGCCTTGGTAAGGTTCTTCGCGTTGCATCGAATTAATCCGCATGCTCCGCCGCTTGTGCGGGTCCCCGTCAATTCCTTTGAGTTTTAGCCTTGCGGCCGTACTCCCCAGGCGGGGAACTTAATGCGTTAGCTGCGTCACGGAATCCGTGGAATGGACCCCACAACTAGTTCCCAACGTTTACGGGGTGGACTACCAGGGTATCTAAGCCTGTTTGCTCCCCACCCTTTCGCTCCTCAGCGTCAGTTACGGCCCAGAGATCTGCCTTCGCCATCGGTGTTCCTCCTGATATCTGCGCATTCCACCGCTACACCAGGAATTCCAATCTCCCCTACCGCACTCTAGTCTGCCCGTACCCACTGCAGGCCGGAGGTTGAGCCTCCGGATTTCACAGCAGACGCGACAAACCGCCTACGAGCTCTTTACGCCCAATAATTCCGGATAACGCTTGCGCCCTACGTATTACCGCGGCTGCTGGCACGTAGTTAGCCGGCGCTTTTTCTGCAGGTACCGTCACTTTCGCTTCTTCCCTGCTAAAAGAGGTTTACAACCCGAAGGCCGTCATCCCTCACGCGGCGTTGCTGCATCAGGCTTGCGCCCATTGTGCAATATTCCCCACTGCTGCCTCCCGTAGGAGTCTGGGCCGTGTCTCAGTCCCAGTGTGGCCGGTCACCCTCTCAGGCCGGCTACCCGTCGACGCCTTGGTGAGCCATTACCTCACCAACAAGCTGATAGGCCGCGAGCCCATCCCCAACCAATAAATCTTTCCAGTAACTGACCATGCGGTCGCTACTCGTATCCAGTATTAGACGCCGTTTCCAGCGCTTATCCCAGAGTCAGGGGCAGGTTGCTCACGTGTTACTCACCCGTTCGCCACTGATCCCACAGAGCAAGCTCCGTGTTCACCGTTCGACTTGCATGTGTTAAGCACGCCGCCAGCGTTCATCCTGAGCCAGGATCAAACTCTCCGTAAAAAAGAAATGCATACGACACCGGGAAAACGGTGACGCAGCGAGTTTGATGCTGACCAAAGAGACAAATCATTGCTGACTTTATCCGTTGCCAACCCCACAAGGAGGTTGGTCTTTGATCCAAAGGAATCTCATCCAGCCGAAGCTGAATCGAGGTTATTTGGCATTTGACAAGTGCACGCTGTTGAGTTCTCAAGGATCGGATGCTCCCACGACCCAGTCATCACAACCAGGCCCGAAGGGCAACTTCTCTATCTTATCTGTGCCTTTCGGCCTGTCAAATCGACACGCCGTGAGGCTCAGAACCAGATCTGCAGCTCGGGGCTCAAGGCCGCCGAGGCAACTTCACTAGCTTATCCGTTGCGGAGTCGCTGTCAAATCGACCGTTTCTCCGAAGTGGAAGCTCCAGGTCAGACAGAAGTATGTCTGCGATCTGCTCCGAGGAGCTGATCGAGTGGAGGTGGTTCTCCGCTTGAGGGGGGTAAGGCTCTCGGCCTCTCCGCTTCCCTGTGGGGCGAACAAGTAATAAGTTACGTGGGTTCCGGGGTTCCGGCAAATCCGGACTGTCCGCCGGGCGTGTCGCCCGGCGGACAGGGGGTCAGACCCCGAGAACCAGCTTCAGCTGCTCGACTGCCCAGTCGAGTTCCGTCGCCCGGATGACCAGCGGCGGAGCGATGCGGATGGTCTGGCCGTGGGTGTCCTTGACGAGCACTCCACGGACCAAGAGCTTCTCGGCGATCTCGCGCCCGGTGCCCTTGGCGGGGTCGATGTCGACTCCGGCCCAGAGGCCGGCGATGCGCACCTCGGTGACACCGTGACCGATCAGGGGTTCGAGGCCGGCGGCCAGATGAGCACCCAGCGCACGAGCACGCTCCTGGAACTCCCCCGACTCGAGCATCTCGACGACGCGCAGACCGACGGCGGCGGCCAGCGGGTTTCCCCCGAACGTCGATCCATGCTCGCCGGGCCGGATGACACCGAGCACATCGGTGTTCCCCACCACTGCGGAGACGGGAAGGATCCCGCCGCCGAGCGCCTTGCCCAGCAGGTACAGGTCGGGCACGACACCCTCACGGTCGCACGCGAACGTCTCACCGACGCGGCCGAGACCCGACTGGATCTCGTCGGCGATGAACAGCACGTTCCTCTCGTCGCAGATCTCGCGGATGCGGCGCAGGTATCCCTCGGGCGGGATCACCACTCCGCCCTCGCCCTGGATGGGCTCGATCAGCACGGCGGCGGTGTCATCGGTGATCGCGGCGGCGACGGCATCCGCATCTCCGTAGGGGACAACGTCGAAGCCGGGGGTGTACGGACCGAAGTCTGCGCGCGCCTCGGGGTCGTCGCTGAAGCTGACGATCGTGGTGGTGCGTCCGTGGAAGTTCCCGGCGGCGACGATGATGCGCGCCTTGCCCTCGGCGATGCCCTTGACGCGGTATCCCCACGCGCGAGCGACCTTGATGCCGGTCTCGACCGCCTCGGCTCCCGTGTTCATCGGCAGCACCATGTCTTTGCCCGCGAGCGAGGCGAGCGCCGCGGCGAACGGTTCGAGTCGATCGCTCATGAAGGCGCGACTCGTGAGCGTGACCCGACCGAGCTGCTCGGTGAGGGCCGCCACGAGAGCCGGATGCCGGTGCCCAAAGTTGACCGCAGAGTAGGCGGCGAGAAGGTCGAGGTAGCGCTTGCCCTCGACATCCGTCACCCAGGCACCGTCAGCGCGCGCGATGTTGACCGGCAGCGGGTGGTAGTTGTGGGCGACGTGCGGCTCGGCCGCGACCTCGACGCCCGGCTCGACGGCGGTCATACCTCACCGCGCAGTTCGAGGGTGCAGCACTTGATCCCGCCGCCGCCGAGCAGCAGCTCGGACAGGTCGATCATGATCGGGTTGTAGCCGCGCTCGCGCAGCTGCGCCTCGAAGCCCTTGGCGCGAGGCGAGATGACCACGTTGTAGCCGTCGCTCGCCGAGTTGAGTCCGAACACCGAGCCGTCTTCATCCGACACGAGGATCGCGTCGGGGAAGCGCTCCTCGAGGATCGCTCGGCTCGCGTCGTCGAACGCGCCGGGGAGGTACGCGATGTTCGCGCGCTCGGGGCCGCCGTTCTCGATGCCCTGCACCGGATCGAGCACCGCGATGGCGGTGTCGAGGTGGTAGAAGCGCGGGTCGACGAGGTTGAGCGATACGACCTCGCGGCCGAAGACCTCGCCGACCTCGCGGTGGCTGTCACCCGTCGAGCGGAAGCCGGTGCCGGCGAGGATCACATCTCCCACGAGCAGGAAGTCGCCCTCGCCCTCGTTGACCTCTTCGGGGATCACCGTGTCGTAGCCGGCGCCGCGGAACCAGTCGGCGAAGGCCGGGGCCTCACCCTGACGCTCGACGAAGCGGAACTTCGGCACATAGGCGCGGCCGTCGATCAGGAACCCGCCGTTGGCCGTGTAGACCATGTCGGGGTATCCGGCGAGCGGTTCGATCAGCTCGACCTCATGACCGAGTTCGAGGTACAGGTCGTGCAGCTTCTGCCACTGCTCGACGGCCCGTGCAGTGTCGGTCGGCTTCGCCGGCTCCATCCACGGGTTGATCGAGTAGTTCACCGTGAAGTGCGACGGCTTGCACATCAGGTAGTGACGGTGGTGGGCGGTGCGCACCGGAGTGGCGGTCTCGGACGACGTCGCAGTGGTTTCGACAGACATGGGGCTCCTCGAACGGATGCGGCGGACGCTGTCCAGGGGCCCGGCGGTCCTTCGACCCGCGCCGCTCGGTGAGAGCCGGCGCCCAGGGAAGATGCGACTCGGGCACGCCAGCATCCATTCTGTCACCCGCCCCCTGGACGCCGCCAGAGCGCGACGCCGCCAGAGCGCGACGCCGCCAGAGCGCGACGCCGCCGATCATGCGCCGTGGACGACGACCTTGCCGACCGCGTGCCCGGCTTCGAGGTGGGCGAGGGCGGAAGAGGCACGGTCGAAGCCGTACTCGCGCTGGATCACCGGCGTGATCCGCCCCTCGGCGGTCAGCTCCAGCAGCTTCGCGAGGACCTCGGTGCGCGGCGTCGCCGCAAGCGGGCGGATGCGACGGGTCGATCCGATCGACAGGAACGCCGCCTTGAGCATCCGTGGAATGGGCCCCAGAACGTGCCCGCCGTCTCCTGTGACGAGCACAACCGCTCCACCGGCGACGACCAGACGCTGCAGCTCGCGCAATCCGGTTCCCCCGGCGATGTCGATCACCGCGTCGAAATGGCCGGCGGGCAGTGCAGACAGGGGCGAGTGACGGTGGTCGAGCGTGCGCACGGCGCCGAGGTGCTCGACGAGCCGGGAGTTGCGCTCCCCGCACGTCGCCCAGACCTCCGCCCCCCGCAGCGCCGCGAGCTGCACCGCGAACGTGCCGACTCCCCCGGAGGCGCCGATGACGAGCACCCTCGGGACAGCGTGCTCCGAGCGATGCCGCTCGATCCGGGCCTCGGAGTGGATGCCGATGCCGGCTCGATCCAGCGCCTGCCACGCCGTGCCCGCGGCGACCGGCAGACAGGCCGCGGTCACGGAGGTGACATCGGGAGGGATCGGCACGAGACGATCGGCGGGCACCGCGACGTGGGATGCGAGTCCGCCGCCGCCGACGAGCTCGCCGACGACCCGCTCTCCGAGCTCGGCACCGATCGCGTTCGGACCGACGGCGACCACGGTGCCGGCGACCTCCATTCCTCGCACCGGGTACTTGGGGCGCGTGAGACCGAAGACCGGGCGCACCAGCAGCGGATCGCCGAGCATCAGCCGCACGTCCCCCGCGTTGAGCGACGTCGCCTCGACGCGCAGCACCACCTCGCCGCGGCGCGGCACGGGCATCGGGATCCGCTCGAGCCGGAACCCGTCGGCGGAGCCGTAGGTCGCGCGCGCCCAGGCGGGCATCGTCTCGGTCATCTCAGGCATCCTTCGTCGAAGGTTCGGGGTAGTGGAACAGATCGTCGAGCCCGACGCCGAACGCGCGGGCGATCTGGAAAGCGAGCTCGAGCGACGGGGAGTACTTCTCCTGCTCGATCGCGATGAGCGTCTGCCGGGTCACGCCGATGCTGCGCGCGAGCTCGGCCTGAGTGAGACCGGCCCCCTCGCGATGAGCGCGGATGCGATTGGAGACGAGGGTGGGCTTGACCATCAGACCAGCCCCCGGCGGTAGGCGACGACTCGAGCGATGCTGCCGACCATGGCGGAGACGGCGAAGCCTGCGAACATCGTGTTGGCGATCCAGAAGACGTCGGCATCCACCGCGCACAGGGCGATCACGCCGAGCCCCGCGATCACGACGAAGGCCTGCTCGACGCGGCTGCCCATGCGGCTGATGTCTCGGTCGCGCACGTCGGACTTGCCGACTCCGTCAGGATCCTTCGCGCCGGCGATGATCCCCCAGACGATGCTGATCGTGATCGTGGCCACGATGCCGAGCCCGATCGTCCAGAGCATCAGCGGGAGCCAGTCGACCTCTGTCACCGGTCGTCCGGCGGCCTGCTGCAGCACGACGACGACGTACGCGGTGATCACGACCGCACCGACGAGCAGGCCTGACCAGGCGTTGCGCTCTTCGTAAGCCATGATGCCTCCCATGTAAAAGATTCTTGACATGAGAGTATGCCCGCGGCATCCGTCGTGTCAAGAATTCTTTACATCGTGAGCGATGCTGCGCAAGGCTCAGATGACCGCGGCGCTCCAGTCGTCGGGGTTGCCGTAGCGGTGGGCGGTGATCGCGATCGCCTGCTCGTGCACGAAAGGCAGCAGCTCGATGCGTCCGGCCGAGGTGACCTCGCCGTCGTACACCGCGAGGTCGGGATCGCCGTCGACCGCCACGGCGAGTGCCCGATGCAGCGCCGCGACCGCGTCACGCGAGCCGACGAGCCGCACCCGGCTCGGCCGAAGAGCGTCATCCGATGACGCGAACAGGTCGCCCGAGGCGTCTTCGCGCCGTCGCATCCTCTCGATCCACTCGTCGTCGGTCTCCATGTAGACGACCGCCCCGAGGGTGCCGAGCGCGCGGCGCACCTCGGACGGCAGCCCGACGGGCGTCGACAGCACGAAGCCGGCGCCGGCGCGCACCGCGGCGACGACGACGCGCAGCAGCTCCTGCCATCCGGCATCTGCAGTCGCCCTGATCGCGACGGGCACAGGACGATAGCGGAAGAGGTTGCGTTCGACGCCGAGGCGCGAGACGTCGCGCACCTGACCGAACTCTCGGTCCCACGCGAGCGCGTCCGACAGCGCCGAGCGACGCAGCCATTCGAACGCCTCGTAGTCGAGCGAGGGCTGCGCCGACTCGATCAGCTCGGTGATGCGGGAGTCGAGGCCGCGCAGGTGCAGCGTGCTCGACACGGGACCGGATCCGCTCGAACGCCAGGAGCCGAGCCCGATCAGATAGTTCGGTCCGCCGGCTTTGGTGCCCGGGCCGACCGATGAGCGCTTCCAGCCGCCGAACGGCTGGCGCTGCACGATCGCACCGGTGATACCGCGGTTCACGTAGAGGTTTCCGGCCTGCACGCGGTCGAGCCACAGCTCGAGCTCGTCCGGATCCTGCGTGTGCAGCCCCGCGGTCAGCCCGTAGGCGACGGCGTTCTGCATCTCGATCGCGCTCTCGAGCGTCGGCGCGTGCATGATCCCGAGCACCGGCCCGAAGAACTCCTCGGTGTGGAAGCGCGACCCCGGCTGCACTCCAACGCGGATGCCGGGCCGCCACAGCCGTCCGCTCGGATCGCCGGCCGACACCGCGGGTTCGATGAGCCACTGCTCCTCGCCCTCGAGCTCGGTGAGCGCCCAGGCGAGCTTGCCCTGCGGCCGCTCGATCACGGGTCCGACTTCGGCGAGCGGGTCGGTGGGCCAGCCGACGTGCAGCGAGCGCGTGGCGTCGGCGAGCTGACGGGCGAAGCGCTTAGAGCGACCGACCGGCCCGACGAGAATCGCCAAGGACGCGGCCGAGCACTTCTGCCCCGCATGCCCGAACGCGCTGCGCACCAGGTCGGCGACGGCCAGGTCGAGGTCCGCGGATGCGGTGATGATCATCGCGTTCTTGCCGCTGGTCTCGGCGAGCAGCGGAAGGTCGGGCCGCCACGAGCGGAAGAGCGCGGCAGTCTCCCAGGAGCCTGTGAGGATGACGCGGTCGACCGACTCGTGTGCGATCAGAGCCCGGCCGAGGTCGCCCTCCTCGATGTCGACGAGCGCGAGCACATCGCGCGGCACGCCGACCTCCCACAGCGTCTCGGCGATCACGGCGGCGCACCGCCGGGACTGAGGGGCGGGCTTGAAGACGACGCCGGAGCCTGCGGCGAGCGCGGCGAGCACTCCCCCGGCGGGGATCGCGAGGGGGAAGTTCCACGGCGGCGTGACGACGGTCACGCGCGCCGGTTCGAACGCGGCACCGGCGACGGCATCCAGCTCCCGCGCCTTGGCGGCGTAGTAGCGGGCGAAGTCGACGGCCTCACTCACCTCGACATCCGCCTCGGCGAAGACCTTGCCCGTCTCAGCGGCGGCGACCTCGATGAGTTCTCCGCGTCGACCTTCGAGTGCGGCTGCGGCCCGGAGCAGCACCTCGGCGCGCTCCGCGGCAGGGCGCGCGCCCCACTGCGCGCCGGCATCCCGCACTCCGGCGATCGTGCTCTCGAGCACAGCCGTGTCGTCGATGCGGGCGGCCCCGATCGTGGCGGCTCCCAGGGTCGAATCAGCGATCCGCGCATGGATCTCGCGCGCCCACTCGCGGTTGACCGCAAGCGACGGGTCGCTGTCGGGGGTGTTGGTGAAGCCGGGGGCGCCGCCGGCTCCCTCGTCCATCTCGCGCGGGGCGTAGACCGCGGTCTCGAGGAACGGCCCGCCCGAGTCATCCGACCCTCGCGAGATGCCGAGAACGGCCTTCGTCAGCTCCTCGTCGGGAGCGACGGCCACGGGGGCCGGGCGCACCGATTCGTGCACCGGGGCTTGACGATCCTGGGTGCGGAGCGCGCCGATCTGCAGAGTCGGCGACGTCGAGCGGTCGAGCGCATCGAGGAAGCGGTCGCGCTCACGCACGAACAGCGGCTCCTCGTCGCCGAGCCGGAACGCGGCAGAGAGGAAGTTGTCGTTCGATGCGTTCTCTTCGAGCCGACGCACCAGATAGCTGATCGCCACATCGAACTCGTCGGGCTTCACGACGGGCACGTAGAGCAGCACCTCGCCGACCTCGCGAGAGACGGCCTGCACCTGCCCCTGCGCCATGCCGAGCAGCATCTCGAACTCGATCGGCGGTTGTCCTGCTCCCCCGCCCGCCGCCGAGAGTCCGTGCAGACCGCGCTCGCCCGCCAGCAGCCACGCGTACGCGATGCCGAACAGGTTGTGCCCCGCGATGCCCAGGTGCACCGCCGCGATGTTCTCGGGGCGCAGCGCCCAGTCGAGGCAGCGCAGGTAGTTCGCGTCGGTGTCGAGCTTGCTGTCGTAGGTCGCCTGCTCCCACCCGTGCATATGCGCCTCCACGCGTTCCATCGCGAGGTTGGCGCCCTTGACGAGACGCACCTTGATCGGGGCGCCGCCGTGGTCGACGCGCTCCCGCGCCCAGGCGGTGAGCTCCTGCAGCGCGGGAAGGGCGTCTGGCAGGTAGGCCTGCAGCACTATGCCGGCCTCGAGGCCCTGCAGCCGCGGATCCTCGAGGATTCGCGTGAACACCGCGATCGTCAGGTCGAGGTCGCGGTACTCCTCCATGTCGAGGTTGATGAAGGTGCGGTCGGAGGCTGCGGTGAGGTACAGCGGCAGCAGCCGCTCGACCACGGCATCGACGACCTCGTCGAACGCCCACATGGAGATGTGACTGATGATGGCCGACACCTTGACCGAGACGTAGTCGACGTCGGGTCGACGGATCAGATCGTGGATGCCGTCGAGCCGCCGCTTCGCCTCGGCTTCGCCGAGCACTGCCTCACCGAGCAGGTTGAGGTTGAGTCGCGCACCGGATTCGCGGATCTCGGCGATGGCCGGTCCGAGCTTGGCGGGGCGGGCATCGACGACCAGGTGGCCGACCATGTCGCGCAGCACTCGGCGCGCGATGGGGACCACGGGGCTCGGCAGGATCTGCGCGACCCCGCCACCGAGGCGGACGGCAGAGCGCAGGTACCAGGGCAGGAAGTCGGGGACGATCGGCGCGATGCGGTGCAGCTGGGATGCCGCGGCCCCCAGGCTCTCGGGGCGCATGACGCCGTCGACGAAACCCAGCGTGAACGGCAGACCGTTGACATCCTGCAGCACACCGGCCAGCCGCTCGGCTGCCGGGTCGACGTCGGCGGCTGCGGCCTCGATCACCCAGCGGCGGGCGAGCTCGACGGCACGATCCGCGAGAGAGGCGGATTCGGGATCCGTGGAGGGCGTCGGGTCGGCCATGCTCTCAGCCTAGGACTGAGAGGCGGGCCCGGCCTTGAGCGACGGGCGCTCAGCGCGCGGCGATCATCTCGTCGTACCCCGTGCGGAAGGTCGGATACTCCAGCTCACCGAGGAACTCCCGCAGCAGATGTCCATCGAGAACCGTCCCCCCGCCGACCTCCGGATCGACGTGCGGCGGCACCGCGACCCCGAGACGACCGGAGATGTGCGCGGCCACGTCTCCGAGCAGCACCGGCTCGGTGTCGACCGCGTGGATCAGCGGCGGTGCCGAGTCGGCCCGCAGCATGGCCTCCAGCAGGCGCACGAGATCGGTCTCGTGGATGCGGTTCGTGCGACGGGTGTGATCGATCGGCGCCCCCTCGAGCACCCGGCGGATCAGGAAGTCGCGCCCGGGTCCGTAGATGCCGGCGGGGCGCACGATGCGCGCACCGAACAGCTCCATCGCCAGGTGCTCCCCCTCGAGCAGGTCGCCGCCGCGCTCGCTCGACACGGCAGGAGTATCGCGCTCGGTCAGCGGGGTCTCACCGGGGCGCCCCTCGAACACCCGGGTCGACGACACGAAGACGACACGCGACGGCATCGCCGGCAGTGCATCCGCGAGCCCGCGGAGCGCCGGCGGATAGATCGAGTCGCCCTCGGTGCTCGGCGGCAGCGTGATCACGACGGAGTCGAAGTCAGGCAATGCGCGGTCGAGCGGCTGTGACAGATCGGCCTCGATGGTCGGGAACGGCAGGTCGCCCGCATGGCGGCGCATGGCAGTGACGGGCGCACCCTGCGCCTGCAGACGCTGCCCGAGCCGCACGCCGAGCTTGCCGCATCCGACCAGCAGGGTCGCCCCCGGCGTGCGCGTCTCGAGACCCCAGGGATCGTTCACGGCCTCAGCTCCACACGCTCGGCGCGGAGCTGCGCACGGGAGGAAGAGCGGATGCCGCGGCCCAGTCGTGCACCCACGGGTCGATCTCGGGCACGCCCTCCGGCTTGCCGACGGCGGCGAACAGCTCTTCGTTGCTCACCGTGCCGCCGGTGCGGCGCAGCATCCGCGAGCGCACGATCACCCGTGCGTAGATCTCGCCGCCGACGACGGCACGGTGCTCGAGGAACACGGCCTTGTCGTCGTGTCCGATGAACCGGGACTGCACCTCGAACCGCTGCCAGAGCTGCAGGGACTTGCGGAAGGTCACGGTCTCGCTCGACACCACGGCGTACCAGCCGTGCTCGTTCATCGCGTCGAACAGTCCCGTGCGGATCAGCAGGTCCCAGCGGCCGAGGTCGAACAGCGACAGGTATCGGCCGTTGTTCATGTGGCGCAGGATGTCGATGTCGGTGGGGAGCGTCGTCAGTCTGATGCTGCTGACGGAGGCGGCGTCGAGCGTCTTGCCTCGGCGCACTCGGCGGCGGGCGGAGAGGATAACGAGGAGAGTGCGCCAGATCACGTTCACGAGGACTGATCGTAGCCATCGACGAACGGATCGCGAACATCGTTGTGCGAACCCTCCATCGACATATCGGCGCTGTGGGAACGCTTCCGCTCGATTTCCTGATCGCGGAGGCCGCGCGTAGAGTCGCGATATGAGCGCCGAAGCCCAGCCCGAAGTCATCGTCCGTCCGGTCCGTGATGTGGATGCGGAAGCCCTGGGTCGCGTGCACGCGCAGTGCTGGCACGAGACCTACGACCACCTGATCAGCAAGGCCGCGCTCGAGAAGGTCTCGCCTCGGCGCATGGCCGAGCTGTGGACGCACTGGGCCTCTCAGGGCCCCGAGTTCACGATGCGCGCCGCCCTCGTCGACGGAGAGATCGTCGGCTTCGTCGGCTCCGGACCCGCGCGCGACAAGGATGCACCCGCGTTCCGCGAGCTGTACTTCATCTACCTGCTCGATGCGTACCACTCGACCGGCATCGGCCAGAAGCTGTTCGACGCCGCGGTCGAGAAGGACGAGTCCCTCTACCTCTGGGTCGCGGACGACAACCCCCGCGCCCACCGCTTCTATACGCGCAACGGTTTCGCGCTCGACGGCGCCAGCCACACCGAGCCGTTCCTCGGCGAGACGCTGACCGAGGTCCGCTTCGTCCGCTGAGCCCGGCGCCTCGTGAACCTCGTGTTCACGATTCCGCATGAACGGCCCCCTGCCTCAGGCAGGGGGCCGTTTCGCTGGGGCCGGGAGAGATCTGTGCTGAATCGCGAACGGGTCAGCGGCCCGATACGGTGCCGAAGAGCTTGGCGATCGGCGCGATCACGAGCGGACGCGCCGCCACCCAGCCGAGGGCGATGACCACGACGGATGCCACGAACACCCAGAATCCTGTCCAGCCGACGGCATCCGACGAGGCGTACATGTGGTTGAGGTTGCGCAGGAATCCGGTGAGGAACACCAGGGCGACATGCCCGATGATGAACACCACGAAGTAGATCATGACCGGGAAGTGCAGCGCGCGGGCCCACTCGATCGGGTACGCCCTCGACAGACGCTCGGCCTTCTTCGGCCACATGCCCGACATGCGGAAGCCGGTCGCGGCCGCGAGCGGTGCCGCGATGAACACGGTCACGAAGTAGGCGAGCTGCTGCAGGCTGTTGTAGTTCACCCAGCCGTGCTCGGTCGGCCAGTCGAACGAGACGTACTGCAGCGCGGCCGAGAGCGCGTTGGGAATGACCTCCCAGCTCGTCGGCACGATGCGCACCCAGTGCCCGGTCACGAACAGCAGCACCACGAAGATCACGCCGTTCACGAGCCACAGGATGTCGAGCGCCTGGTGGAACCAGATCGTCAGACTGACCTTGCCCTTGGGGTCGCCCCGAGGGGTCCAGAATGCGGTCGGGCGCTTCTCGTTGCGGATGCGGAGTCCCGACCGGATGATCAGCACCATCAGGAACACGTTGAAGAAGTGCGCCCAGTTGACCCACGGCGCGAAGCCGGGCTCGACCGCGATGGCGGGCGTGTACTCGCCGGGGAACGCCGCGAGGAAGTCCTGCATGAACGGGAAGCTCAGCAGCGCCCGCACGAACGCCACGGCTGCCGCGGCCAGGACGCCGAGGGCCGCAGCCCCGAGCAGTCCGGCGATCGCCTGCGTCCACGGAGGACGAGGACGAGCGGATGCCGGAGCGGCCGCGGTGATGCGCCGAGGCGCACTGCCGTTCCACACCGTGCGCGGGGCAGGCAGCGGGATCGAGGGATCACCGAGAGCGAAGGATGCGGATGCCGGGGCCACAGCTGTGGAGGCAGCGGGCGCGCGGGTGACATCGGCGGAGGGTGCAGGCGCAGCGGGGCCGGTTGCGAGGGCATCGGCAGCGGCGGACTCGGAAGCGTCCGTTGCCACGGCGATCACCGGGACGGTACCGGCCGGCGGCCACGGATCTCCGCCCGCGACTCGCGGCAGGCCGCGGCGCACGGATCCGGTCGACCCGAGCGCGGGTGACGCCGCCTGCGCGACGGCGGCGACCTCGGTGGCAGCAGCCACAGAGGTGGCAGCCGCGGCCTCGCCGATCGAGGAGGCTGACGCCGACGGGGACGACTCGTGCTCGACGACCGGCCCCGAATCGGCCAGAGCCTTGGACGAGGGCGGAGCCATGCTGTGTGTCATCGCTGCCACAGCGGCAGCGCCCGTCGCAGTGCCTGCGGGAGGCCACGCCTCACCGCCGCGGACGCGGGGCAGGCCACGGCGGAGCGATGCGCCGGTCGCCGCGGGAGCCGTGTCGTCTTCTCGCTGCACTGTGCTCTCGACGGCCGAGGACTCGATGGCCGGAGATGTGATGTCCGGAGACTCGAAGACCGGGGACTGAGCGGCCGGGGACTGAGCGACCGGGGACTGAGCGACCGGGGACTGAGCGACCGGGGACTGAGCGGCCGGGGACTCGATGCTCGCGTGCCCGACGACCGGATCGGCACCCGCCGGGGCGTCGGGCGAAGGCGACGCGCCGCTCTCCGCGCCATCGATCGCGACCCCGGGGGGCCACGGCTCACCACCGTGCACACGCGGCAGCCCGCGCCTCAGCTTCCGCGTCGCCATGTCTACTTCTTCCGCGCCTCGAGGGCCGCGATCACCTGCGGGACGACCGTGAACAGGTCTCCCACGATGCCGAAGTCGGCGACGTCGAAGATCGGCGCCTCGCCGTCCTTGTTGATCGCCACGATGTTCTTCGCGGTCTGCATGCCGGCCCGGTGCTGGATCGCCCCCGAGATTCCGAGTGCGATGTAGAGCTGCGGCGACACCGAGACACCCGTCTGCCCGACCTGGTGGGACTGCGGGATGTAGCCGGCGTCGACCGCGGCGCGCGATGCGCCGACGGCGGCGCCGAGAGCATCCGCCAGCTCCTCGACGAGCACGAACTTCTCTTTGGAGGCGAGACCTCGTCCGCCCGACACCACCCGGGTCGCTCCGCGCAGCTCGGGGCGCGACGAGGTGGCCTCGACGGCTTCGACCGCACCGACGGTCGCTCCCGCGGCACCGGATGCCGCGACGCTCAGTGCTTCGACGGTCGGCGAGGCCACGGCCTCTGCGCGCGCGTCGACGGCGCCCTGACGCACCGTGATGACCGCGGCACCATAGGTGGGCGCGGAATCGACGAGGTATGCGCCGCCGTAGACCGAGTGGTGAGCGACGACGCCCTCGTCATCGCGCGAGACGCCGACGGCGTCGACCGACAGCGCGAGCTTCGCGCGCACCGCGAGACGGCCGGCGACGTCGCGACCGGAGATGGAGTTCGAGATCAGCACGGCATCCGGGCGGACCTGCTCGAAAGCGGCCTGAAGCGCATCGACGATCGGCACCGTGAGGATCGTCGCATCGGCGTCGGCCGTGAGCACGACGGAGGCTCCGGCCTCGGCGACCTTCGCGGCGGCCTCCGCGGACCCGCCGACGACCAGCGCGACCGGCGCGCCGATGGTCGACGCCGCGCCGATCAGGGCGGCGGTGCTGCTGGCGGGGTTTCCGGCAGGGTCGAGGTCGACCAGGACGAGGATCGGGTTCTCGGGGTAGGTCATGTCACACCAGCCTGTTCTGCACGAGGTACTCCACCAGCTTCTCGGCGGCATCGCCCTCATCGACGATCTTCACACCCGCCGCGCGCGGCGGCTTCTCGGCGACCGACGTCATGATCGTGCGGGGAGCCGCAGCCGGGTCGGCAGAGACACCGAGGTCGTCGAGGGTCAGGACCTCGAGCGGCTTCTTCTTCGCCGCCATGATGCCCTTGAAGTTCGGGAAGCGCGCATCCGGCAGCGCCTCCGTGATCGAGATGACGGCGGGGAGGGATGCCGAGACCGGCTGCGCTCCGGCATCCGCCCCTCGGGTGCCCGAGATGCCCTCCGGCGTGATCTCGACGCTCGTGAGCGCGGTCGCCTGTGCCCAGCCGAGGTGCTCGGCGAGCATGGCGGCCATGACGCCGCCCGAGCCGTCGGTCGACAGATTGCCGGTGATGACGAGGTCGGGCTCGGCGCGGCGGATCGCCGCGGCGAGAACCTCGGCCGTCAGTCCGAGATCGGCTCCGGCGAGCTGCTCGTCGGCGATGTGCACGGCGGAGCCGGCTCCGATCGCGAGCGCCCGGCGCACCGATGCCGTCGAGCCGGCGGGGGCCATCGCGAGCGCGACCACCTCGGTGCCCTCGGTCTTGTCGGCGTGGCTCAGAGCGACCTCGAGGGCCCGCTCGGTGATCTCATCGAGAACCACATCGCCGGCGCCGCGGTCGGCGAGTCCGGTCTCGAGATCCAGCTTGCGATCGCCATAGGTGTCCGGGACCTCTTTGACCAGGACGAAGATCTTCATCGATTGCTCCTCACGACTGCGTCGATTCTAGCGCGTTGATACTGAGTCCCATCCGAGCAGCGACTGAGAACCAGGTGGCCGTCCCGCACCGCCTCCCCGCTCGTGCGAGCGGATGCCCTACCGTAGAACCGTGGTCCGACCCCGCCCTCTGCCCGTGGATCCGCTCGCCGAGGCGAAGCGGCAATGGCTCGCGCACGGGTGGACGGATGCCGCCGACGGGATGACGGTCGTCACCTCGGTGATGCGGGCCCAGCAGCTGCTGCTCGCCAGGGTGGATGCCGCGCTCAAGCCGTTCTCGCTCAGCTTCGCGCGCTACGAGATGCTGCGCCTGCTGGCGTTCAGCCGCTCGGGCCGCCTGCCGCTGTCGAGCGTCGTCGCGCGACTCCAGGTGCACGCGACGACCGTCACGAGCACCGCCGAGCGGCTCGTGCGCGACGGGCTGATCGTGCGCGAACCCCACCCGCACGACGGACGCGCAGCCCTGCTCGCGCTCACCGAGGCCGGTCGCCACCTCGTCGACCGTGCGACCGTCGCATTGAACGACGACGTCTTCGCCGACCCGGGCATCAGCAAGGCCGACGCCGCCGAGCTCGTCGCGATCGTGGCCCGCATGCGCAAGGCCGCCGGCGACTTCAGCGACCCGAAGCCGCAGCCGGACGCCCTCTGACATGGTCGAGTTCGTCCTCGAGCGCGTGATCTCGGCTGCTCCCGCCCACGTCTTCGCGATCGCCCTCGACCCCGGGCTGCACCTGCGGTCGATGGCACGGTACGGCGAGACGATGGTCGAGGCCCCGGCGGGCGGCGTGTTCAGCGAAGGGTCGACCGTGACGTGGAGGGCGCGGCACTTCGGCATCCCGTTCCGTCTGCGGTCGGTCGTGTACGACGTCGACCCACCGCGCGGGTTCCGCGACCGGCAGATCTCGGGCCCCTTCGGCTCCTTCTGGCACGAGCACGTGTTCGAGGAGCATGCGCAGGGCACGCTGATGCGCGACACGATCCGATTCCACTCGCCGTTCGGTCCGCTCGGCCGGCTGGTCGACCGCGTCGTGCTCGGCGCGTACATGCGCCGGCTGATCGAGGAGCGCAACGACCAGCTGGCGGTCGAGGCTGAGGGGCGCGGGCGTACACTGCCCGCATGAGCGAACTGCGCCTGCACACCGCCCTCGAAGGTCGGGGGCCCGCTGCAGCCCTCATCCTCACCGACGAGCAGGTCGCCTCGTTCGGTGCCGGCAAGGCCTTCCCCGTCGTCGTCACGATCGACGGACGCACGGCCCGCCTGCGCCTCGCCCGTATGGGCGGGCAGAACATGATCGGCTTCAGCAAGGCCGTGCGGGCCGATCTGGGGGTCGAGATCGACCAGGAGGTCGACGCGGTCATCCGGGTGGACACCGCCGAGCGCGAGGTCGAGATCCCGCCCGCGCTCGCGACGGCGCTCGCCGCCGACCCCGCGCTGCGTTCCGCCTTCGACGCCCTGTCGTACTCGGTGCGCAAGGAGCACGCCCGCACGGTCGCCGAGGCCAAGCAGGACGCGACCCGTGACCGCCGCGTCGAGAAGATCGTCGAAGCGCTGCGAGGCTGAACCGCCCGCCGCTCGTTCACAACTCAGCATCAACCGCTGTCGGGCATGCCGGATCGGCACCGGCGGGCCGATCCGGCCCCATCCATGCTGAGTTGTGAACCACGAAACCGCTCTGCTCTCGCGGAGCTCAGCGGTTCTGGAAGTCAGGCGCACGCTTCTCCCGGAAGGCCGACATGCCCTCCTTCTGGTCTTCGGTGTCGAACAGGGCAGCGAACGCCTTCTTCTCGTGCGCGAGCCCGTCGGCGAGGGTCGTCTCCATCGCGGCGTCGAGAGCGGCTTTGGCCGCGAACACCGACGGCAGTGACTTCGAGGCGATCGTCTCGGCGAGGGTCGATGCTTCATCGAGCAGATCGGATGCCGGAACGACGCGCGACACGAGTCCCGAGCGCTCCGCCTCTTCTGCTCCCATGAACCGACCGGACAGCACGAGCTCGGCTGCCTTGTAGTAGCCGACCGCACGGATCAGACGCTGCGTGCCGCCCATGCCCGGGATGACACCGAGGTTGATCTCCGGTTGACCGAACTTCGCGGTGTCGGCGGCGAGGATGATGTCGCACATCATCGCGAGCTCGCATCCTCCCCCGAGTGCGAAGCCCGAGACGGCGGCGATCACAGGAGTGCGCACTGCCGCGAACTCGTGCCAGACGCCGAAGTGATCGGTCTCGAGCATCTCGGCCGCCGACATGCCTTCCATCTCCTTGATGTCGGCACCGGCGGCGAACGCCTTCTCGGAACCGGTGACGACGATCGCACCGACACCGTCGTCGAGATCGAAGGCCACGGCCGCAGCGGTGACCTCTTCGGCGAGCTGACTGTTCAGGGCGTTCAACGCCTGCGGTCGGTTCAGGGTGATCCACCCGACGCGTCCGCGCTGCTCGACCAGGATCGTCTCGTACTCGGTCATCGTGAAGCCCTCTCGTCGTGGTCATCTCAGTATGTCGTGGGCGAATCACACGGCGTCGTCGCGGATGTCGGTGATGATGCCCGAGAAGTCCCTGTTCGCGCCGTCGCCCGAGGCGAACGCGGCGTAGAGCTGCTGGGCGAGACGCCCCATCTTCGCGTCGGTCGAGGTCTGTTCGATCGCCTGCAGCGCGAGACCCAGGTCCTTCGCCATGAGGGCACCGGCGAATCCGGGCTGGTAGTCGCGGTTCGCGGGGCTCGTCGGCACCAGTCCCGGCACCGGGCAGTTCGTCGTGATCGACCAGCACTGACCGGACGCCTGCGACACGACGTCGAACAGCGCCTGATGCTCGAGCCCGAGCCGCTCTCCGAGCACGAACGCCTCGGCGACGGCGATCTGCGAGACGGCCAGCACCATGTTGTTGCAGACCTTCGCCGCCTGCCCGAGGCCGGGGCCGCCGCAGTGCACGATCCGCTTTCCCATGATCTCGAGTACGGGGAGAGCTGCGGCGAAGTCCTCGTCGGAACCGCCGACCATGAAGGCGAGCGTGCCGTTCTCGGCGCCGACGACTCCGCCCGAGACCGGAGCATCGATGTTGCGGTGCCCCGCGGCGAGGGCGAGGGCGTGGGCCGCGCGGGCCTCGTCGACGGCGATCGTCGACGACTCGATGAACAGTGTGTCGGGCCGCGCGGCGGCGAGCAGCTCGGTGCGGTACGCGTCGATCACGTGCCTGCCCGCGGGGAACATCGTGATGACGACGTCGGCGTCGGCGACGGCATCCGCCCCGCTCGCTGCGACCGGGATGCCGGCGGCCTGCGCCGCCTCGACCGCAGCCGGCACCAGGTCGAACCCGTGCACCTCGTGCCCCGCCGCGACCAGGTTCTTCGCCATGGGCAGGCCCATGTGGCCGAGGCCGAGGAACGCGATGCGGGCCTTCGACGCCTCGGTCATGATGCACTCCGCATCCGGTCTCCGCCGCCCCGCTGGAGGGACGCCGAGCCTGCCGGTCGCAGCATCTCTCGACCGACGATCAGGCGCATGATCTCGTTGGTGCCCTCGAGGATCTGGTGCACACGAAGGTCACGGACGACCCGCTCGATGCCGTAGTCCTGCAGATATCCGTAGCCGCCGTGCAGCTGCAGCGCGCGGTTGGCGACGTCGAAGCCGGCATCCGTCGCGAAGCGCTTGGCCATCGCGCAGCGCATCGTGGCATCGGGGGCATGCTCGTCGACCGCCAGCGCCCCGTCGCGGACCATGAGACGCGCGGCCTGCAGGTCGGTGCGCATGTCGGCGATCGCGAAGAGGATCGACTGCTTCTCGGCCAGCGGCTCGCCGAACGCCACGCGCTCGTGCACGTACTGCACGGCACGGTCGAGTGCCCACTGGGCGCCGCCGAGCGAACAGGCGGCGATGTTGAGGCGACCGCCGTTGAGCGCCGACATCGCGATCGCGAAGCCGCGGCCCTCGTCGCCGAGCATGCCGGATGCCGGGACGCGGACGCCGTCGAGGATCACCTGACGGGTGGGCTGGGCGTGCCAGCCCATCTTCTTCTCGGGGGCGCCGAAGCTGAGCCCCTCGGCGTCTCCCGGCACGAGGAAGGCGCTGATGCCGCGGGCACCCGGCTCGCCGGTGCGCGCCATCACCACGTAGACCGCGGCCTCGCCGGCGCCCGAGATGAACTGCTTCACGCCCGTGAGCAGGTAGTCGTCTCCGTCGCGCACCGCACTCGTGGCGACGTTCGCGGCATCCGATCCGACGCCCGGCTCCGTCAGGCAGTACCCGCCGAACTCCTGCATCGCGGTGAGCTTCGGCAGCCATTCGCTGCGCTGCGCGTCGTCACCATAGGTGTCGATCATCCAGACGACCATGTTGTGGATCGAGATGTAGGCGGCGACCGCGGGGTCGCCCTTGGCGAGCTCCTCGAAGATCGCGACCGTGTCGGTGCGGCTGAGGCCCGAGCCTCCGAACTCCTCGCGCACGTAGATGCCGCCGAGGCCCAGTTCCCCGGCCTTGCCGAGCGACTCCCGGGGGAAGATGTGCTTCTCGTCGCGCTCGGTGGCGAACGGAGCGAGCTCGGTGTCGGCGAACTCGCGGACGGCGTCGAGGATGGCCTCGCGCTCTTCAGCGGTGGTGGTGACGGTGGTCATGGTCATCGTGGTTCCTTGTGGGAGGTTGCGGCGGATCAGTGCATGGTCGGGATGACGAAGCTGGCGCCCTCGCGGATCCCCGCGGACGGCCAGCGGCTCGTGACGGTCTTGGTCTTCGTGTAGAAGCGGAACGCGTCTGCGCCGTGCTGGTTGAGGTCTCCGAATCCGCTGCGCTTCCAGCCGCCGAACGTGTAATAGGCGATCGGCACGGGAATCGGCACATTGACACCGACCATGCCGACCTCGACCCGGGCGGCGAAGTCGCGGGCGGCGTCGCCGTCGCGCGTGAAGATCGCGACGCCGTTGCCGTACTCGTGCTCGGATGCCATGCGCAGCGCCTCTTCGTAGTCGGCGGCGCGCGCGATCACGAGCACGGGGCCGAAGATCTCCTCGCGGTAGATCGCCATGTCGGTCGTGACGTGGTCGAACAGCGTCGGTCCGAGATAGAAGCCCTGCTCGTGCCCCGGCACCGAGAAGCCTCGGCCGTCGGCGAGCAGCGTCGCCCCCTCGTCGACGCCCTGCTGGATGTAGCCCTCGACGCGCTCCACGGCCGCGCGGGTGACGAGGGGACCGTAGTCGACGTCGGCCGCGAGCGAGGGGCCGATGCGCAGCTGCGCCACCCGTTCGGTGAGCCTGGCGGCGAGAGCATCCGCGGTCTCCTGTCCGACCGGCACCGCGACCGAGATCGCCATGCAGCGCTCGCCCGCCGAGCCGTAGCCCGAGCCGATCAGCGCGTCGACGGCCTGGTCGAGGTCGGCGTCGGGCATCACGATCATGTGGTTCTTGGCACCGCCGAAGCACTGCGCCCGCTTGCCGTGCGCGGCCGCCGTCGAGTAGATGTACTCGGCGATCGGGGTCGATCCGACGAAGCCGACCGCCCGGATGCGGTCGTCTCTCAGCAGCGCATCGACCGCCTCTTTGTCGCCGTGCACGACGTTGAGGACGCCGGCGGGGAGGCCCGCCTCGAGGAACAGCTCGGCGATGCGCACGGGGACGGAGGGGTCGCGCTCACTGGGCTTGAGCACCACGGCGTTGCCCGCCGCGAGAGCAGGGCCCGCCTTCCAGAGCGGGATCATCGCGGGGAAGTTGAACGGGGTGATCGCGGCGACGACTCCGAGCGGCTGCCGCATCGAGTAGACGTCGATGCCCGCGCCGGCGCCCGTCGAGTACTCGCCCTTCAGCAGGTGCGGCGCGCCGGCTGCGAACTCGATGACCTCGAGGCCTCGCTGGATGTCGCCCTTCGCGTCGTCGACCGTCTTGCCGTGCTCGCTCGCGAGGAGCTCGGCGAGAGAGGTCATCTCGCGCTGCACCAGATCGAGGAACCGCAGCAGCACCCGAGCGCGCTTCTGCGGGTTGGTCGCCGCCCACTCGATCTGCGCGGCCTCGGCGTTCGCGATCACGCGGCCCACCTCTTCCGCCGAGGCGAGCGGAACCCGCGCCTGCACGGATCCGGTGCTCGGATCGAACACGTCGGCGAAGCGGCCGCCCTCGGGGGTGAGATGCGATCCGCCTACGAAATGGGGAATGGTACGAGTCATTGTGCGATGTCCCTTCGTGCCGTCGTTGGCACTATGAGAATGGTACTTCGGCATCCTGAGATTTACTAGGGCGTCCTTGTATATCCCCTTTCGGGTCGCACGAATGGCCCGATTCGGGGGCCATATCGGGTCAGGTGCGCGATTCGAACATGTCCCGGCGAGAAAAGTCCTTGCCCGATCCGAAGATCCGGTTGTAGAGTCTGAAACGTTTTAAACACCTGAAACGTTTAAAGTCGACGTTCCAGCCCTTCGACAATGAGGTTGATCATGGCACTCGCTGCTGACCAGGACCTGGTTCTCCACGCTCGCAACATCTCGCGCCGCTACGGCGCGGTCACGGCCCTCGCCGACGCTTCCCTCACCCTGCGCCGCGGAGAGGTCATGGGCCTCGTCGGCGACAACGGAGCCGGCAAGTCGACGCTGCTGAAGGTGCTCTCCGGAGCCGTGATCCCCGACGGCGGCACGATCGAGGTCGAGGGCGCGCCCGTGGACTTCCGCCGCCCGACCGACGCCCTCGCCGCCGGGATCGAGACGGTGTATCAGGATCTCGCGCTCGTCGACACGATGTCGGCCGTGCAGAACGTGTACCTCGGTCGTGAAGAGCTCTCGACCAACCCGTTCCTCAAGGCGCTGAACATCGTGAACGACCGCGGCATGCGCGCCAGGTCTCGCGAGGTGCTCGCCGAGCTCGGCGTCGGCATCCAGTCGGTCAACGTGTCGGTCAAGGGCATGTCGGGCGGACAGCGCCAGTGCCTCGCGATCGCCCGCGCACTGCTCTGGGGCCGCAGCATCGTGATCCTCGACGAACCCACCGCCGCCCTGGGCGTGCGTGAATCGCAGCAGGTGCTCGACCTGATCGGCCGCCTGCGCGAGCACGGCGTGAGCGTAATCCTCGTCAGCCACAACATGCAGCAGCTGCACACGGTGGCCGACCGCGTGACGGTGATGCGCCTCGGCCGCTCGGTCGCCGTGCGCGACATCGCCGACGTCACCGCGCAGGACATCGTCGGCCTGATCACCGGGGCGATCCCGGCAGACGTCCCCACCCCGGAAGACACCGAGACCCTCGTCAGCTGACGACGACCAGACTTCACCACCCGAACACCGCACCACCCGAACACACCCACTCAAGAGGAGCACTGCAATGACGCATCACTCACCCCGCACCGCCCTGCGCCTTCTCGGCGCCGGCGTGGCACTCGTCGCCGGAATCTCGATGGTCGGTTGCGCCGATCAGCCCGCGGGCGGCTCCGCAGGCGGCGACGACACCTTCACCCTCGGGTTCGCCGTCGGCGGCCAGGCCGACGCCGATTGGCAGGACTACCAGGGCGACGTCGCCCAGGCCCTGGCCGAGCAGCGCGGCTGGAAGTACGTCGAACTCAGCAACGACGGCGACGAGGCCACGGCCGTCAAGAACGCCGACCTCTTCGTGCAGCAGGGCGTCGACGCCGTGATGATGTTCAACGGCCGCCCCGAGGCGAACCCCGTCATCGCGAAGAAGTACAAGGATGCCGACATCCCCGTCATCACGTTCGACATCGCCCAGGAGGGCTGGTACTTCGTCGGCATCGACAACGCCGCGGCAGGCACCGAGGGCGGTACGGCTCTCGGCGAGCTCGCCAAGAGCGAGTGGGACTGCGATGTCGACCTCGTGATCTCGGCACAGGGCACCGCGGCCGGACAGATCGACACCTGGCGCACCGGCAACGCCGCGACCGCCGTCGGCGAGGTCTGCCCCGACATCCCCGAAGACGCATACGTCGCGTACGAGGCCGACGGCAACCTCACCACCTCGCTGCAGAACGCGCCCGGCGTCTTCGCCGCGCACCCGGATGCCGAGAACATCCTCGTCGTCGGACTCAACGACCAGGCGGTCGTCGGCGCCCTGCAGGCGGCGACGCAGCTCGGTCGCGACGCGCACATCATGGGCTGGGGTCAGGACGGCGGCCTGATCACGGGCGACAACGTCGACCCGAACCTCGCCGGCAGCGTCATGTACTTCCTCGAGGGGTACGCGGCCTACGCGTTCGAGATCGCGGATGCCATCGCCGCCGGCGACCCGCCCGCCGTCAAGGACTCCGGCGATGACGCGGCCGTGAGCGTGCAGCCGTGCGCCGTCACCCAGGAGCAGGCCGCGGCCATCCCCGGTATCGAGGAGCGCGTCGCCGCGATCTCCGAGGCCGACGAGGGCACCACGCTCTACGACCTCTACTGCAAGAACTAACCGTTCCTCCCGGATCGGTCTCGAGAAGAACGAGACTCTCATGACGACTCCCACCCTCACGGCCGATCCGGCCGCCCCGCGTCCGAGCGTGCGCACATCGCGCTCGGACGCGGGGAGCCGCACCACGCTGCGGGATGCCCTGAGCATCGCCGCCGTGTGGTTCCTCCTCGCGGCGGCGACCACGATCGTCCGCCCCGACTTCCTGTCGAGCCAGTCGCTGCTGGCGATCACGTTCACGATGGCGATCTCGGGCGTGCTCTCGGTCGCCCAGGGCATCGTCGTCATCGGCGGCGGCCTGCTCGACCTCAGCCTCCCGGTCTCGCTGGTGGTCAGCGCCTGGGCGACAGTGACCCTGCTCGCCGCCGGTGTGCCCGACCTCCTCGCGGTGGTCGCCGGCATCGTCGCTGGTGCCGCGTGGGGCCTGCTGAACGGTCTGATCATCGTCTTCGGCAAGCTGAACCCCATCATCGTGACGCTCGCCACCGGCTTCGGCGGCCTCGCGATCATGATGATCGGGTTCAAGTCGGCGCAGATCCCCTCGGGGCCCGCGCTCCGGGCCTTCGGCCTGGGGCAGTTCCTCGGGCTCCCCAACATCTTCTGGCCCATGCTCGCGATCGTCGTGCTCGCCGGTCTCGCGATCGCGTGGACCCGCTGGGGTCGGCGGCTCACCGCGGTCGGCGGCAACCCGCAGGCCGCCCGCGCTCGTGGTGTCTCGCTGCGTCGCGTCCGCCTGGCCACGTTCTCGGGCGCCGGCGCGGTCGCGGGACTCGCCGGGGTGCTGTTCGCCTCGGTGACGCCGAGCTTCACGCCCAACGCCGGAGCGAGCTACCAGCTGATCGTGATCGCCGCGGTGATCCTCGCGGGCATCAGCCTCTCCGGCGGCAAGGGCAACTTCCTCGTGCTGCTGCTCAGCGTCGGATTCCTCTCGACCATCCCGGTGTCGATCGCCTTCTTCGGACTCCCGCCGGCATTCGCGCTGATCTTCCAGGGCGCTCTCCTCATCATCGCCGTCGGCATCGACGGCTTCCGCATCAAGAGAGGTGCACGATGACCACGGCATTCGCCCCGGCATCCGACGTCGAGTCGCCCCGGGCTCTCCCCCAGCTGCTCTCGTATCTCAAGGGCCCCGTCGGCAGCATCGGCCTGATGCTCGCTGCCGTCATCATCATCGGTGCGATCGCGGTCGGGCCCGCGTTCTTCTCGGTCTCGAACGTGCGCATCGTCGGCGTCGCGGTCGCGATCCCCCTCATCGTCGGCGTGCTCGCGTCGTTCGCGCTGCTCGCCGGTGTGGTCGACCTGTCGATCGGATCGATGGTCGGCTTCGGCGCCGTCGCGTTCAACCAGCTCGTCGCGTCGGGGATCGATCCGTGGATGGCCGCGGGGGTCACCGTCCTGCTCGGCGTCGTCGTCGGCTCGATCAACGCGTTCGTGATCGTGGGTCTCGGCGCCGAACCGCTCGCCGTCACCCTGGGCATGCTGACGCTGCTGCGGGGCGTGTGCCAGGCGATCGTCGTGCAGGCTCCGCCGACCACGCTCATCGAACCGCTCTACGACGTCACCCAGGGCACCACGTTCGGCATCCCGACCCTGCTGCTGATCGGCGTCGGCCTGACGCTCGTCGCGGCGGGCGTGGTCTCGAAGACCCGGGTCGGACGCAAGATCCAGGCCGTCGGCGGCGACCCTCGGGCCGCCCAGCGCGCCGGCATCTCGGTCGTGAAGGTGCGCACGGTCGCGCTCATCGTGAGCGCAGTGGGAGCCGCGATCGGTGGCATCTTCTACGTGGGGCAGCTCGGCTCGGCATCCAACATCCTCGGCACCGGACTGGAGTTCCAGATCTACGCGGCGCTGATGATCGGCGGATACTCGATCACCCGCGGCGGCGTCGGCAACCCGATCGGCGCGCTTCTGGGCCTGCTGGTCGTGGCCGGCATCACGAACATCCTGAACGTGAGCTTCATCGACCCCGACTACCTCGACCTCATCGTGGCGGTGATCCTGCTGGCCGCCGTGCTGGTCGACCGCTTCCGCGGAGGGGACGCCTTCGAATGAGCACCGACCATCCGCTCACGCTCGAGCGCAAGATCCTGGGCCGCACCGGGCTCGCCGTCTCGCCGATCTGCATCGGCACCGCGGCGTGGGGAGTCTCGTCCCCCGTGCACGGCCTGACGGTGCCGGAGGAGGATGCGGTGCAGCTGACGCTGGCTGCATTCGAGAGCCCCGTCACCTTCATCGACACCTCGAACAACTACGGCGACGGCGAGAGCGAGCGGCGGATCGGTCTGGCGGTTCGTCGGGCGGGAGGCGTACCGGAAGGTTTCGTGATCCAGACGAAGCTCGACCGCGACCCCGAGAGCGACTCGTTCGACCCCGACCGCATGCGGCGTTCGCTCGACGAGAGCCTCGAGCGGCTCGGCATCGACCGGGTGCCGATCCTGCACCTGCACGACCCCGAGCACATCGGCTTCGACGCGGCGATGGCACCGGGCGGCCCCGTCGAGATGCTGCAATCACTGCGTGATGAGGGATACGCCGACTTCATCGGGATCTCGGGAGGGCCGGCGCGGATGCTCACGCGATTCGTCGAGACGGACGTCTTCGACGTGCTGATCACGCACAACCGGGCCACACTGGTCGACCGCACGGCGGATGCCCTGCTCGACGCCGCCGCCGCGGCGGACATCGGCGTGGTGAACGCGGCGATCTACGGAGGCGGGATCCTCGCGAGCTGGCCCCGCACGTCCGATCGCTATCACTACGCCCCCGCGTCGACCGAGATGCTCGCAGCGATCGACGCGATGGGCGCGGCGTGCGAACGCCACGGAGTGCCCCTGATCGTGGCGGCGCTGCAGAGCTCGCTGCGCGATCCGCGCATCCACTCCACCGTGTGCGGGCTGGTCACACCGCAGCAGCTCGACGAGACTGTGCGCATGGCCGAGACCGTCATCCCCGACGCACTCTGGGAGGAGCTCGACGCGCTCCGCCCCTCACGGGAATCGTGGATCGATGACTGACCGCCCCGCCCTGCTCGTCACCGGCGTCGGCGCGCACGCCGACCCCTGGCACGGTCTGGCCGCGACCGGCGAGGCGCTCGCGGCGGTGCTCGTCGAGCGGATGCCGGTGCGCCGCCTCGACACCGACGACGTGGCCGATGGAGCGACTCTGACGGACGCCGCGCTGCTCGTCGTGAACATCAGCGCCGATCTGGGCGTGGATGCCGCTGCGGCGAGCGCCGTGCTCGATCCTCTGCTCGACGCCGTGGCCTCGGGCATCCCGCTGCTCGCGGTGCACTCCTCGTCTCTCGCCTTCCGTGACGATCCCCGCTGGGCCGAGCTGCTGGGTGGGCGATGGGTGCCGGGGGTGACGATGCATCCGCAGATCGGCTGGAGCGTGGTGCAGCCGTCCGCTCCGCTCCCCCCGTTCCGGGTCTACGACGAGCGGTACTCGCACCTCGAGGTCGGCGACGGTTCCGCGGTGCGGGCGATCCACACCGACGACGGCATCACCCACGCTCTCGCCTGGTCACGCCACGGCGCTGACGGACACGGCGGCGTCGCGTACTCGGCACTCGGCCACGGCGTCGAGGCCTATCGGGCCGACGGCACGCGCGCGCTGCTCCATGCGCTGGTCGACGAACTGGTCGGTACCGACCATGCGCTGGACCCGGCCCCGTCGGCGATCCCGCCGGAGCGGGCGTTCGAGGCCGCCGCGCTCGATTACGAACTCATCGCGATCGCACCGCACGGCGGCGATGTCGGAGTGGCCGGCTTCGCTGATCACTTCGACGACGGTGAGCTGCTGGCATCCGGCTACCTCCTGCTCGAGCGCCTGCGCGACGGCGGTGCCGCCCTGCACAGCCACGGCCGCGAGGTCGGTCGGCTCGCGTCCGTCGACGTCGGTCTGCGTGTCGACCTGCCCGGAGCCGCGATCGACGGACGGATGCTGCGTTCCGCCGACGCGGGGATCGCACTGGTCGCCGAACACGGGCGTTGGCAGGGCGGCGGCGACGGATCTGCCATCCTGCTCGGAGACGACTGGCGCGTCGTCGTGGTCCACGGCCCGGCGCGCGTCAAGCTCGATAATCGCGTCCGACTGCTCGACGACCTGCGGGCTCTGACTCGGACGCAGGAGGAGCGGCATGCCTGACATCGGCCTCCGAGACGTCGCCGAGCGCGCCGGGGTCTCGATCGGAACCGTCTCGAACGCGCTGAACCGCCCGGAGCTCGTCTCCGAGTCCGCGGCCGCCCGCGTCGCCGAGGCCGTCGACGAGCTCGGCTACGTGCCCAACATCGCCGCCCGACAGCTCAAGGCGGGTCGCAGCGATGCGATCGGGTTCTCGGTGATCAACATCACCAACCCGTTCTTCGCCGACCTCGCGTTCGGCGCCGAGGAGCAGGCGCTGACCGCCGGCTACTCCGTGCTCGTGGGCAACGGCTTCGACTCGGCCGAGCGCGAGTCGCGCTACCTCGACCTGTTCGAGCGGCAGCGCGTCGACGGCGTGCTCATCGCCCCGGTCGAGTACCACGAGGAGTACCTGCAGCGCTTCCGCCGCAGAGGGGTGCCCGTCGTGCTCGTCGACCAGCGGCATCCACGCGGCGAGTTCTCCTCCGTGTCGGTCGACAACCGGCTCGGCGGACGCATCGCGGCTCAGGCGCTCCTCGACGGCGGATGCCGACACCTGGCGTTCATCGGCGGACCGAAGTCGCGCGAGCAGATGAACGAGCGTCTCACCGGACTGCACGAGGTGGCGGATGCCGCAGGTGTGCGCACCACGCTCATCGAGACGACCACGCTGAACACCGGACTCGGCCGTGAGATCGGCGAGCAGATCGCCGATCTGCCCGCAGCGGACCGCCCCGACGGGATCTTCGCCGGTAACGACCACCTCGCCCTCGGCCTGCTGCAGGGGCTCGTCGGGCGGGGCCTGCGCGTGCCCGAGGACATCTCGCTGGTCGGCTACGACGACATCGAGTTCGCCGGCGCCGCGGTCGTGCCCCTGACCTCGGTGCGCCAACCCGCCCGAGAGATGGGCGCGCGGGCCATCGAGCTGCTCATGCACCACCTCGCAGGCTCCGACGATCCGATCGAGGCGCGCTTCGTGCCCGAGCTCGTGGTTCGGGCCTCGACCCGCTCCCACTGACCTTCCCCACCCATCCGGTCCTCGCGACCACCGACCCAGGAGATCCATGCATTACGGCGCCGACTACAACCCCGAGCAGTGGCCACGAGAGGTGTGGCCCGAAGACGTGCGGCTCATGCGCGAAGCGGGTGTGACGCTCGTGAGCCTCGGGATCTTCTCGTGGTCGCGGATCCAGCCCGCCGAGGGCGAGTTCGACTGGGAATGGCTCGACGAGATCATCGGGCTGCTGCACGAGGGCGGCATCCAGGTCGACCTCGCCACCGCCACCGCATCCCCACCACCCTGGGCCTCCGCCGCGTACCCCGAGATGCTGCCGCAGGATGCCGACGGATCGACCTTCTGGCCCGGCAGCCGCCAGGCGTACGCGCCCGCTTCGCCCGTCTACCGTCGCCTCGCGTCGGAGCTCGTCACCGCCCTCGCGGAGCGCTACGCGCAGCATCCGGCCGTCGTGCTCTGGCACGTCAACAACGAGTACGGATGCCACCTGCACTACGACTACTCCGACGCGGCGCGCGACGCGTTCCGCGTGTGGCTCGAGCGCAGGTACGCGACGATCGACGCCCTCAACCACGCCTGGGGCACGGACTTCTGGTCGCAGCGCTACACCGCGTTCGACCAGATCGTGCCGCCGCGCAAGGCGCCGTACAGCATCAACCCCACCAGCGTGCTCGACTTCAAGCGGTTCACCTCCGACACCCTGCTCGAGCTGTACGTGATGGAGCGCGACATCATCCGCGCCTCCGGGGCGACGCAGCCGATCACCACGAACTTCATGGGGGCGTTCCCGCCGGCCGACTACTGGAAGTGGGCGGATGAGGTCGACGTCATCTGCGACGACAACTACCCCGACCCCAACGACCCCGAGTCGTTCCGCGGCGCGGCGTTCGCACGCGAGCTCATGCGCGGGCTCAAGCCGGGTGTGCCGTGGCTCCTCACCGAGCAGTCGACGAACGCGCTGAACTGGCGCCCGACCAACGCGCCGAAAGCGCCGGGTCAGATGGCGGCGATCAGCGCCCAGGCGGTCGGGCGCGGTGCCGACGGCATCATGTTCTTCCAGTGGCGCCAGTCCCGCCGCGGCAGCGAGAAGTTCCACTCGGCGATGGTGCCGCAGGCCGGGCTCGACACACGTACGTGGCGGGAGGTCACAGACCTCGGCGGTCAGCTCGCGCAGCTGCCCGACCTGCCGGATGTCGCCTCGGGGGCGAAGATCGCCCTCGTGTTCGACTGGGAGAACTGGTGGGCCATCGACGGCCGCGACCACCCGATCGTGCTCGACTACCTCACGCTCTCGCACCGCTGGCACGCGGCTCTGCACCGCCAGAACCTGGCCGTCGACATCGTGAACACGACCAGTGACCTGAGTGCGTACTCGCTCGTCGTGGCGCCCCAGCAGTACCTCCTCGGCGACGAGGGCGCGGCCAACCTGACCTCGTATGTGCGCCACGGCGGCACCCTCTTCGTCTCGGCGTTCAGCGACGTGGTCGACCAGGACGACGCCTTCCGCGAGGGCGGTTTCATCGTCTCGCTGCGGGATGCTCTCGGTGTGGCCCTCGAGGACTTCGGAGCGATGGTGCCGCCCGAGTCCGTGCGCTCGGCCGACTCGGCCGGCGAGGTCGCCCTGCACGCGGTGCCCGACGGGCCCGGTCAGTCGGAGGCCCCGCTCGACGGGCCCGCCGGCCGGATCATCGGCCAGTACTTCGCCGAGGAGCTGCTCGTGCAGGATGCCGAGGTGCTCGGCCGCTTCACCGAGGGCCGCACCGAGGGCCGGGCGGCGTTCACCCGCAAGGACTTCGGCGCAGGTCACGGCTACTATCTCGCGACGATCCCCGACGACGACGGCATGGCCGCGGTGCTGGGCTGGCTCGCGGCCGAGGCCGGGGTCACCGCCGAGATCGAAGGACTTCCCGAGCACGTCGAGATCGCCCGCCGCGGCGGCATCCTCACCGTCATCAACCACAGCGCCGAGCCGTTCGCGGTCGAGGTGGCCGGTACCGATGTGCTCACCGGCTCGACCGACGCGCGCCGCGAGCTCGGGGCGTACGGATGGGTGTTCGTCGACACGAGCGACTCGCCGTCGTCGGTTTCGCAGAACTCGCAGGACTCGCAGGACTCGCAGAAGGAGAACAGCTGATGCACTACACACGTCTCGGACGAGCAGGCGCCCGCGTGAGCCGCCTGGCCCTCGGCACCATGAACTTCGGCCCTGTGATCGATGAGGAGGCCTCGCGCGCCATCCTGGATCGCGCGGTGGAGGCGGGAATCGACTTCATCGACACCGCCGACGTCTACGGCGGCGGCCGGTGGGGCGACCACCCCGGGCAGTCGGAGGAGATCCTCGGACGCTGGATGCGCGACCGCGGCAACCGCGACGACCTGATCGTCGCGACCAAGGTGTTCGGCGTGATGGGTCCCCGATCGAACGACCGAGGGCTGTCGGCGGTGCACATCCGCGCCTCGGTCGACGCGTCGCTGCGACGACTCGGCACCGACCACATCGACCTGTACCAGATGCACCACATCGACCGCGATGTGCCGCTCGACGAGACGCTCAGCGCCTTCGCGACGCTGCGCGAGCAGGGCAAGATCACCTACCTCGGCAGCTCGAACTTCGCCGGCTGGCACCTCGCGCGCGTGCACGAGGTCGCCGCGGCATCCGGCTATCCGGCCCCGGTGACGGAGCAGTCGCTGTACAACCTCACCGAACGCACCGTCGAGCTGGAGGTCGTGCCCGCCGCGGAGCAGTACGGCATGGGGCTGCTGCCCTGGTCTCCGCTCGCCAGCGGGCAGCTCGGAGGAGTGCTGCAGAAGACCGACCGCTCGCGGTCGAGCCTCGACGCCCTCGGAGACCGGCGCCCCGCGATCGAGCGCTACGAGGAGTTCTGCGCCGAGCTCGGCATCCGCCCCGGTGTCGTCGCGATCGCCTGGCTGCTGCACCAGCCGGCGGTGACCGCCCCGGTGATCGGTCCGCGCACGATCGACCAGCTCGACTCGGCCGTCGAGGCGCTCGACGTGACGCTCGATGCCGAGACGCTCGCCGAGCTCGACCGCATCTGGCCCGGTCCCGGCGGCACCGCCCCCGAGGCCTACGCCTGGTAGCGAGCGCACACGGAGACCGGATGCCGGGGACATCGCCCCGGCATCCGGTCTTCGTCGTTCTAGTAGACGATCACGGGCAGGCTGCGAGGGCCGCGGGAGTCCTGCCACGGCTCCGTGCCGTCGAATCGCACCGTGAGCAGGTGGATCCCCCGGCCGAGCTTCGGCACCGAGACCGTGGCCCTGCCCTTGTCAGCCGACGTCAGCTCGACCGTCGCGACGATCCTTCCGCGGTCATGCACCGTCACGGTTCCCACCGGGGCCGTGCCATCGTCGGCGGTGACGGTCACCTTGACCGCGGCGCTCTTGCCCGCCTTCACCAGCACATCGGACGAGGCACGCACGCGGGTGTCGATCGGCTGCACCTGGTCGTCGACGAGCACGGCGACCGAGCGGGCGGGGATGGTCACGGTGCCGGTCGCGGCATCCCACGTCGTGGTCTTGACCACGGCATCCGCTCCGTTCGCCTGGGCCGGCGTCAGGGCGAACGAGCGTCCGGCCAGGCCTGCCACCGTCTGCGTGACCGGCGCGGGTGAGGAGTTGAAGGCGACGAGCGCCCCGTCGAGCTCGGCGTCGGCATCAGGACCGACCAGATCGTCGATCTGCATCAGGATCACGCCCGGCGCTGCGGCCTCTCCGCCGTTGGGGAAGGTGACCTTCTGCTGGATCAGCTCGGCGGAGCCGAGACGCAGCAGGTCGACCTCCTCGCGCACCCGCAGCAGATCGAGGGCGGATGCCTCGGCTGCCGCCATGTCGGCGGGCGCCGGCTTGAGCGCGGGATCGGCGAGCAGCGGCGCCATGATCGGCCACTTCTCCTCGTTGTCGGCTGCGGTCGGGAGCCCGGATCCGAAGGTCGACTCCTGACCCGTCCAGTCGATGCGGTTGAACCAGTCGCCCGAGTTGTAGCTGTTGCGGTCGAGTGATTTCGATCGCAGCAGCTCGGTACCGGCGTGCCAGAACGACGGCGACTGCGAGAGCGTCACCGTCGCGAGCTCCAGAGTGTTCATGCGCACCCGATCGGCCATCGACGTATCGACGGGGAGCTTCAGCACCGAGAGGTCGTAGAGGGTCTCGTTGTCGTGCGCGTCGACGTAGTTGATCACCTCGTCGGGCTGATCGGCATAGCCTGCCGCCGAGCCTCGGTAGTCGATGGCCTCGCCTGCCGTGACCGCGCCGTCGCTCGTCGTGAACGAGAAGTCGCGCAGATTGCCCGCGAGCCCGAGCTTGACCAGATCGGTCTCGTGCCCGAGGTCGGCGAGAGCCTGCTCGACGGTTCCGTTGATCGGATCGCCGTTCGGATCGGTGCCGAGCCCCGTGCCGAAGCCCTGGCGGAACGTCGACGACGAGTCGACCGGGCTGCCGCCGTGCACAGCATCGCGCAGCCGGTCGTTGAACGTCCCGATGCCCGTGCCGCCGAGCTGGCCCTGTGTGGCCTGCTCGAACAGGCCGTTGTCGGCGACCTCACCGAAGTTCCAGCCCTCGCCGTACAGGTGGATCGCGGATCCGTCGATGCCATCCTTGTTCAGAGTCAGCGCGTCGAGTGCGTCACGGATGGCCTGCATGTTCGTCGTCGAGTGATGGCCCATGAGGTCGAACCGGAAGCCGTCGACCTTGTAGTCGCGGGCCCAGGTCACGACCGAGTCGACCATGAGCTTCTCTGCGGCGAGGTGCTCGGTCGCGACGTTCTGACAGCACGTCGATGTCTCGACGCCGCCTGCCGCATTGAGGCGGTGGTAGTAGCCCGGAACGACCTGGTCGAGCACCGACTTCTCGGCCTGACCGGATGCCGCGGTGTGGTTGAACACCTGATCGAGCACCACCTGCAGGTCCATGGCGTGCAGAGCACCGACCATCGACCGGAACTCGCTCACCCGTGCGCCGCCCTCGGCGTTCACGGCGTACGAACCCTCAGGGGTCGAGAAATGGTACGGGTCGTAGCCCCAGTTGAACGCGTCGGCATCGGCAACCGCCTGAATGCACGCCTGCTGCGCCGAATCGGCAGGGCCGAACGAGGCGAGGTCGCAGTCGGGCAGCGCCTGTGCCGCTCGGTCTTCCTCGATCGATGCGATGTCGAACGACGGCAGCAGATGCACGGTGTTGATGCCGGCATCCGCGAGCTGCTTCAGCTGGTCGGTGCCCGCGCTGTCGCGGGTGAAGGCCAGATAGGTGCCGCGCTCCGCGGCCGGAACCGTCTCGTCGCTGATCGAGAAGTCCCTGATGTGCAGCTCGTAGATCGCGCGGTCGACCGCTCGCTCCACGATCGGCGACGTCGTCTTCTGCCACTGCTTCGGCTGCCAGGCCTTGTCATCGAGATCGATGGCCACCGAGCGCTCCGAGTTCAGCGTGAGGGCGGTCGAGTACGGGTCGGTGACCCGGTTCGTCTCGATCACGCCGGTGGTCGGAGCGTAGACGACGACCTCCCAGAGGAACTCGTCACCCTTGAGGCCCTTCGCGCCCGCGACCGACCACACACCGGAGGCCGCATCCCACGTGGCCTCGTGACGCACGGGGTCGCCCTCAGCGCCCTCGTTCCAGGTGAGCAGCGTCGCGCTCTGCGCGGTCGGCGCCCACAGTCGGAACGTCGGCTTCTTGCCCGAGAACGTCACGCCGAGGTCGGCATCGTCGAGTGCAGCCGCGTAGACGTCGTCGAGCACACCCGCGATCTGCACGCCGGTGAACGCGGTGAGCGTGCCCGCCTCGTCGCGCTGGGCGACCGCGAGCTGCGTGCGCAGCAGCGTCGCGGCATCCGCATCGGTCACTCGCAGGGCGAGGTAGCCGTCGAGCGCCGGGAATCGGGCGAGCTGATCATCGGTCAGGCCGCTCTCGATCACCTCCAGCGCGATCGGCTCGGCGCCGGCGATGTCGCCGTCGACCACCGTGAGTGAGGCGTCGGACGACGAGTGCAGCTGGTAGGCCGCCTTGTCGACCGACCCGAGGGTCGCCGGCCAGGCGATCGTCTCGGCATCGACCCACTGCGCGCGCTGCTCCCCCGTGCCGGGGAGCTGCGGGGTGTCGCTGCCGACCTCGAGGACGTGCGTCGCCAGCGTGTAGCGGAACGATGTCACCATGCCCTCGGTGGCGCTGAACGAGATGTTCGCGCCGCCCGGCACGCCGTCGGCCCCGTAGTTCTCGGCCCAGCTCAGACCGTGCGCCACCTTGAGTTCATACGCGCCGGTCGGCAGATCCGCCGTCGAGAACTCGTAGACGCCGTCACGGTCGCCGTCGGCCATCAAGGTGCCGAGGCAGTCGGGCGACCAGTCGGCGGCGCAGCCGAGCTCGTCCTGCAGGGAGCCCGGGAGCGTCACGATGGGTCCGTCGGCCGTGGTCTGCACGATGTTCGTGCGCGGGTCGAAGTAGAAGGTGATCGGCCCGCCCGCATGGGTGAGAGTGACGTTCGCGCCGTCGGGCACGCCGTTCGCTCCGTAGTTGATCGCCCAGCTGCCGTTCACCGCGGCCTTGTACTCGTAGTCGCCCGCCGGCAGGTCGAAGGTCCCCGCCCACACACCGTCGGCACGAACGGTCAGCTTCGCCTTCTCGCACGCCGGATCCCAGTCGCCTGCGCAGCCCATCTCGGAGTTGAGGCTGCCGGGCACCGTCACCATGTCGATCGGCGACTCGGGCTCCTCGCCCACTTCGAGCGTCACGGCGTTGCCGACCGATGCGTAGGTCGAGGCGGCGGCGTGGTTACCGGCGGCATCCGTCGTCACTGCCCGGTACTCGATCAGGGTGCCGTTCGCGAGGTCGCGGATGTCGTGGAAGACCCGGGGATCCGTGTCCTCCGCCGTGCCGAGGGCCTGCCACTCGTCAGAGCCGACGACGCGCCAGGCGAAGCTGGTCTGCGCCCACTGATCGGCGATGTCGGCCTGCACGGCGGACTGCCCGGCGACACCGGCTCCGGCGGTCGGCACGGACACCTCGACGGATGCCGCCTCGGTCGGCGCCGTGACGGTGGAGTCGGCCTTCCAGACCACGGCCGAGAGAGCGGGCACCGTGATCGACGCAGCCGCACCGGCATCCGTGGTGAGGGGTGCGGCGTCGCCGTAGAGCACCTCGTACGACGCGTCGGCGGTCAGCGTCGCGAGGTCGACCGTCTGCGCGGTCGCGGCGTTGTTCACCGCGACCAGGTACTCGACCTTGTCGTCGGCATCCACCCGCGAGAAGGCATAGACACCGGCGCCGGACGCCGCGTAGCGCTCGATCTGCGCGCCTTCGCCGAGAGCCGGGTTCGACTCGCGGAGCTCTGACAGCGCGGCGATGTGCTCGTAGAGCGCGGCATCCGTCGCGTAGCGGTCGACGGAGCCTGCCTGCTCGCCGGTGATGAGGTTCTGATCGGCGTACTCGGCCACCTGGGTGGCGAACAGCGACTGCCTGGCGTTCTTGTCGCCGCCGGCGCCCGTGAATCCCTGCTCGTCGCCGTAGTAGACGACGGGCTGGCCGCGGGTGAGGAACATGAGCTCGTGCGCCAGCTCGTCGCGCTGCAGCGGAGCATCCGTCGACTGCAGGAAGGATCCGACCCGGCCCATGTCGTGGTTGCCGAGGAAGGTGGGCAGGGCGGTCGACGACGAATCGGGCGTCGTATAGCGGTCGTCGCCCGCGAACAGCGACTGCAGCCCCCTGGCCGAGTTGCCGGACGCATAGCTGACGGCCGACGACTGGAAGGTGAAGTCGAGGATCGAGTTCATGTCGGTGTCTCGCACGTACGGGGCGAGCTTCACCGGATCGGCGTCGTAGACCTCGCCGAACATGAAGAAGTCGTCGTTGCCCGTCTCGTGCGCGTAGTCGAGGACGTCGGCGGTCCACTTCTCCCAGAACTCGAAGTTCACGTGCTTGACGGTGTCGATGCGGAAGCCGTCGATGCCCAGGTCGATCCACTTGTCGTACACCTCGACGAAGCCGTTGACGACGGTCGGGTGCTCGGTCATCAGGTCGTCGAGCCCGTCGAAGTCGCCGTAGGTGACCGACTCGCCCGACCAGGTCGAGTTGCCGCGGTTGTGGTACAGCGTCGGGTCGTTCAGCCAGGCCGGCACCTTGACGTCGGTCTCGCTGTCGGCCACCACCGGCGTGTACGGGAAGCTGGTTGCCGGGTCGAGCTCGGGGAAGCCGTCGGTGCCCGCGTGGTCGGCAGGGTCGAACGTCGCGCCCGCGGCATCGGTGTAGGGGCTCGTCGCCTGGTCGATGTAGGAGTACTGGCCCTCGGTGTAGTCGATCACGTCGGCCGTGTGGTTCGTGATGATGTCGAAGTACACCTTGATGCCGCGGTCGTGGGCCTCGGCGATCAGCGCCTGCAGCTCTTCATTGGTGCCGAGGTGGGGGTCGATGCGCGTGAAGTCGGTGATCCAGTAGCCGTGGTATCCGGCCGAGGCGTTCTCCCCCTCGCCCTGCACCGGTTTGTTGGCGAAGCTCGGCGTCAGCCAGATCGCCGACGTGCCCAGCCCCTCGATGTAGTCGAGGTTGTCGCGGATTCCGGCGATGTCACCACCCTGGTAGAAGCCCTTGTCGGTGGGGTCGAACCCGGTCGTGAGCCGGTCGCCCTCGAGTCCGCCGGTGTCGTTGGAGGTGTCGCCGTTCGCGAAACGATCCGTCATCACGAAGTAGAACTGCTCGCCGGCCCCGGCCTGGCGTGCCGGGCTCTTGACGAGCGCATCATCGTCTGACGTGTAGCCGCCGCGCAACTCGGTCGCCTCGAGACCCACCCGCTTGAGGGTGTCGTCGAACGTGAAGCGCAGGGTCGTCGGGCCCGCGATCGTGAGGGGGATGTCGTCGGCGCCGCCATCGAGGCCGTACGCCTCGTCCCATGTGTCGTTCAGGGCGACCTTGTACTGCCAGGTGCCCGCGGGGACATCGAACTCGGCCGAGTAGACGCCCTCGGCACCCGTGGGCTCGAGCTCGGTCTCGGCGCAGGCGGGAGCCCAGTCGGCCGCGCAGCCGAGCTCGGACTGCAGCGAGCCGACAAGGGCCACCGTCCGATCGGCGGCCGAGGCGGATGAGCCCCCGAGGGCGCCGTCCGCACCGAATCCCGAGACGACGAGGGCGGTGGCGGCGAGGAGGGCGAGCGGACGTGAGGCGGTCGTCTTCGACCGAGCCGGCTTGAACAAGTGATGCTCCCTGGGTGGCGCGGACACGACGACGTGTCCGAAGGCTTGCGAGTGAAGCTAGCAGGGCGGGAGTGAAGACTGCAAGCGCTTGCAGTGGGGCTATGGCGAAAAGTCAGGGATGTAGAGGATACTGCTGGCCGAAAGTCGCAAGCGCTTCCAGGCGCCGGCATCCGCGCCGATGAGGATTTATCGCCGCGTTCACCGTCCGGACACCTTCGCCGACTAGAAATGCAGATGCGCGGACACAGACTCAGACCGGATCGGGTAGTCACGTCATCCGCGCACCACGGTGAGCGTCTGCTCCCGTTGCGGTGACACACCGCGAAGGACCCCCGCCGAATCGGGTCGGCGGGGGTCTTCTCTGTCGTGCCCGTCTTGGCTGTCCCCGGGCGGGAGGATCAGTCGGGCCGGAGGCAGGGGCTACAGCCGCTCGATGATCGTCGCGTTCGCCATGCCGCCGCCCTCGCACATGGTCTGCAGGCCGAATCGCCCTCCGACCGCGTCGAGCTGGTCGATGAGGGTTCCGAGCAGGCGGGTGCCCGACGAGCCGAGAGCGTGCCCCAGGGCGATCGCCCCTCCGCGCGGGTTGAGCTTTGCGGCATCCGCCCCGACCTCGGCCGCCCAGGCGAGCGGCACCGACGCGAAGGCCTCGTTGACCTCGTACGCGTCGAGGTCGCCGATCGAGAGTCCGGTGCGCTCGAGGATGCGACGTGTGGCGGGGATCGGGCCGGTGAGCATCATGAGCGGGTCGTCTCCGACCACCGCGAACGCGTGGAATCTCGCCCGAGGCGTGAGCCCGAGGGCGTCGGCGCGCTCGGCGCTCATCAGCAGGGCGGCGGATGCTCCGTCGGTGAGCGGCGAGGAGTTGCCGGGGGTGATGCGCCAGTCGACCTCGGGGAAGCGAGCGGCGAGCGCGTCGGTGCGGAACGCCGGGTTCAGCCCCGCGAGCCCCTCGGCCGTCGTGCCCGCGCGGACGGTCTCGTCGGCGACGGCATCCGGGGCCTCCGCGACAGGGATGACCGTGCGGTCGAAGAACCCCTCGGCCCAGGCATCCGCCGCACGGCGATGCGACTCGGCGGCGTACTCGTCGAGCACGGCACGATCGAGGCCCCAGCGCGCGGCGATGAGCTCGGCCGAGACGCCCTGGTTCACGAGGCCTTCGGGGTATCGCTCCCGCAGTCGCGGCGACATCGGGCTTCCGCCGGCCGCAGACGACCCGAGGGGCACGCGGCTCATCGACTCGACACCGCCGACGATGACCGCGTCGTAGGCGCCGGCGATGATCCCCTGCGCGGCGAAGTGCACCGCCTGCTGGCTCGACCCGCACTGGCGGTCGATCGTCGCGGCGGGGATCGACTCGTCGAACCCGGCCGCGAGCACGGCCTGTCTGGCGATGTTCGACGACTGGTCTCCCACCTGACTCACACAGCCGAGCAGCACGTCGTCGATCTGCCGCGATTCGAGGCCGCTGCGTTCGAGGACCGCAGCGAGTGCTCCGGCCGCGAGATCGACCGGATGCACGCCCGACAGGGCACCACCCGGCTTGCCCCGCCCGACGGGGGTGCGGACGACATCGATCAGGACGGCTTCGCTGCGCGTGCTCATGCGTCCCATTCTCTCCCTGTCGCGGAGTCAGGGGCGGATGCCGTCTGCATCGGAGCGACGGATGCCGCCTTCGCGCGCCGCGAAAACGAGCGGTGACCCACTGCATCCGAAATACAATCGTTGATGCGCCCGCACCCCGGCGCATCCCCCACCGTCGAGGCGCCCGTGACCCGGGCGACCGCACTCTCCGAGGACCGCACCATGTCCAGCGAACCCATCACCGTCTCCATCCGCCGCGAGGTCGACCCCGAGCATGTGGCCGCCGCCACGGCCTGGGTGCAGACCGGCGTGAACCTCGCCCACCGGTATCCGGGATTCCTCGGATCAGGATGGGTGCGCGACGGCGAGGACTCGCACGTCTGGCACATGCTCTATCGCTTCACCGACGAGAAGTCGCTGATCGCCTGGGAGCAGTCCGGTGAGCGCGAGTGGTGGAAGTCGACCGGCGACCAGTTCGTGCGCAGCGAGCGCGTGAAGCGCCGCACCGGCATCGAGGGCTGGTTCGACGAGCCGACCACCGACACGATCACCCTGCCCCGCGCCGACGGATCGACGACCACGGTCGCGATGGTCAGCACTCCCCCGCGGTGGAAGCAGGCCGTGTCGATCTGGCTCGGATTCTTCCCCGTCAACCTCGCCTTCACCTATGCGATGAGCCCGGTTCCCGGCTGGAACGAGCTGCCGATCTGGCTGCGCGTGCTGGCGACGACAGCGGTATTGACCCCGATCATGGCCTACTGGGTGCTGCCGTTCGTCACGCGCAGGCTGCGCCGCTGGCTCTCCCGCTGAGGCTGCGCGCTGCCGCGGCTGCCCAGCCGGCGCTGCAGGCGCTGCCATGCGGGGTCAGAAACGCATCGGAATCGAGGGTTTCGGGTGCAGAACTGACCCCACACCGGCAAGCGGATGCAGAACTGTCCCCGCACCGGTCGAGCGGACGCCGATCGGAGGACGATCAGCCGCCGGTCAGAGGCCGACGACCGCCGCGCGCAGCGTGCGCTCGACGAGCGCGACCCCCTCGGACAACGGCCCCGGCCGCCGCACGAGGTGCAGGGTGTTGATGGGCGGGTCATCGGTGTCGCGCAGCACCACGAGTCGGCCCTCGGCGAGTTCGTCGGCGATCAGGTAGGTCGGCAACACCGTCACACCCGCGCCTGCGACGGCAGCGGCGGCGAGCGCGCGCAGATCCGCGACCACGAGTGCGGGCTCTCGCTCGAGACGGATGCCGAAGGTGTGACGCCAATACCGCCGGAGGATCGGGACATCCCGCGCGTAGGCGAGCAGGGGCACCTCGCCGAGAGGATCCGGTCTCAGGTGCGGCGACGGCGCGATCCCCAGCGACGGGGCGGCGACGAGCACGAACTCCTCATCGAAGAACGGCAGGCTGGGCAGCGAGCGACCGCGTGGCCGCACGGCCGAGACCACGAGGTCGAGGCTGCCGACTCTGAGGTCGTCGAGAAGATCATCGGCGAGGCCTGCCGACACGGTGACTCGCAATCCGTCTGCAACGGCCGGCGCGAGAGCGGGCACGGCGACGCGCGCGAGGAACTCGGCAGCTCCGGCCAGGCGCACGATCGGCTGCTCGACGGCCGGACGGCTGCCGAGCGCATCCGCCAATGCGTCGAGAGGACCGGAGACTCGGGCGGCGAGCTCGTCGGCGCGGGGCGTCGGACGGATGCCGCGGGCATGGCGCACGAACAGCGGCTCGCCGACACTCGCCTCCAGCGCCTGAAGCTGCGTGGTCACCGAGGACTGCGCGAGTCCCAGCACGCGCGCGGCAGCGGACACCGAGCCCGATCGGTGCGCCGCGAGGAAGGTGCGCCACAGTCCGAGGTCCTGCAACCCATCGGCAACCCGATTGCTCATATCGGCAATCTATCGGAATCGTTCCCCTGAGATCACGGTTGTCCCGGATATCGCATCCGCACGGCATCCGTCGTCCGACCCTTTGGGAGCATTCATGTCATCCGTCCTCTTCGTCGTCACCGGCGCCCGCACCTGGACCCTCAACGACGGCACCGAGCACCCCACCGGCTACTGGGCAGAAGAGCTGCTCGCGCCCTACCGCCTGCTCACCGAAGCCGGGCACGACGTCGTGTTCGCGACTCCCGGCGGTGTCGAGCCGGTCGCCGACACGGCGAGCCTCGGCGAGGGCGATGCCGCCGCTCTCGCTGAGATCTCGGGGCTCACCACTCCCCTGGTGCTCGCCGACGTCGACAGCGCCGACTACGCGGCGCTCTACTACCCCGGTGGTCACGGCCCCATGCAAGACCTCGCAGTGGATGCCGACTCGGCCGCGCTCATCTCGGCGACCGTCGCCGCCGGCCGCCCGTTGGCCGCCGTGTGCCACGGGCTCGCCGCACTGCTGCCCGCACGCACCGCCACGGGAGAACCGATCGTCGCCGGGCGCCGCATCACCGGCTTCTCCGACGAGGAGGAGCGCATCGGCGGACTCGCCGACCGCGCACCGTTCCTGCTCGAGACCTCGCTGCGCGATCTCGGCGCTGAGGTCGAGGTCACGGATCCCTGGGGCGATCACACCGTCGTCGACGGGCTGCTCATCACCGGCCAGAACCCTCAGTCGTCGGCATCCGCGGCCCACGCTCTGCTCACGGCTCTGGCCTGATCGGAGGGGCGCGGTGCGCATCCGCGACATCCGCGCATCCGCTCTCGCCGCTCCGCCCATGCGGGCCGAAGCGGCGTCGCGCCGAAGCGGCGTCGGGCCGGCCGCCAAGACTCAGACCGCCGCGATGCTCCACGATGCCGCGTGCGCAGCTCCCGGTTCGAGCACGACCAGGTCGGTTCCCGAGTTGAACGCATCCGGCGGGCAGGTCATGGGCTCGACCGCGAGGCCGATGCGGTGGATCGCATCGATCCCGGGGTTGTCGGCCGTGTGCACCTGCACCCACGGACAGCGCTCGTCGAACGTCATCGCGACGCCGGTGCCGGCATCCGTCACGACCCGCACCTCGGCGACGCCTCCCTCGCGGGCGAGCCCGGTGAAGGCATGGTCGATGAAGACGTCGCCGAGCCGGCGCGCAGCGCGGAAGTCCCACTGCGGATGCTCGGCCACACCCTCGAGAGCCACGGGGCTCAGTCGGTCGTCGGTGACGGTCAGCACCTCGGATGCCGGCAGGGTGAGCGTCCAGTCGTCCACCCGCCCCTCGGGGCCGGCGACGAGATACGGATGCGGTCCGGTGCCCCAGGGTGCAGCATCAGCCCCGAGGTTGTGCGCGGTCACGGTCTGACGCAGGCCCTCGGCGTCGATGCGGAACTCGGTCTCGACCTCGACGCGGAACGGGTACCCGGTCTGGGGCTCGATCACGGCGGCGAGCACGACCCGGTCGTCGAGCACGAGACGGTCTTCGAACTCGGCCCAGGCGAGCAGGCCGTGCAGCGCCTGGCCACGGGCGGGCTCGGTGAGAGCCAGCTGGTGCTCGACGCCGCCGAAGGTGTAGCGACCATCGACGATGCGGTTGGGCCACGGCGCGAGGGTGGTGCCGCGGTATCCCGGCCGCACCTCGTCGGCCCCGAACGGTACGACCAGGTCGCGACCTTCGAAGGTCAGCGCCCGCAGCGATGCGCCGACGCTCGCGATGACTGCCTCATAGCCGTGTCCGGCGATGCGCAGCTGTCGACCTGAGCGCGGCCGCGCGGCCGTCGCGAGATCCACGGCAGCAGCAGAACCCTGCGTCATCACAGCCCCTGCGCGAGTCGGTAGTACGCCTGGTTCCAGCGGACCTGCTTCTGGAACTCGGGGAGCGTCGTCGCGTCGTCGATCACGAGCAGCTCGACCTCGGCCATCTCGGCGAAGTCGCGGAAGGCCTCGAGCCCGACGGCCGTCGACATGACGGTGTGGTGCGCGGCACCCGCGGTCAGCCAGGCGGCGGCTGAGGTGGTGAAGTCGGGCTGCGGCTTCCAGACGGCGCGGCCGACCGGGAGCTTCGGCAGCGACTGGCGCGGCGGCACGTTCTCGACCACGTTCGCGGTGAGGCGGAACCGGTCTCGCATGTCGCTGAGCGCGACGACGATCGCCGGGCCCGGGTCGGCGGTGAAGACGAGGCGCACCGGGTCGTCCTTGCCGCCGATGCCCAGCGGGTGGATCTCGAGAGTGGGCTTCGCGGTGGTCAGCGACGGCGAGACCTCGAGCATGTGCGCGCCGAGGATCAGCTCGTCGCCGGGGGTCATGTCGTAGGTGTAGTCCTCCATGAGGCTCGCCCCACCGGGAAGCCCCGCACCCATCACGTTGGCGACGCGCACGAGGATCGCGGTCTTCCAGTCGCCCTCGGCGCCGAAACCGTAGCCCTCGGCCATCAGGCGCTGCACGGCGAGACCGGGCAGCTGCTTGAGCGCACCGAGGTCTTCGAACGAGGTCGTGAAGGCCCCGAAGCCGCCCTCTTCGAGGAACGTCCGCAGACCGATCTCGATCGCGGCACCGTCACGCAGCGACTGGTGGCGGTCGCCTCCGCGACGCAGCTCGGGCACGACCTCGTAGAGCTCTTCGTACTCGGCCACGAGGGCGTCGATCTCGGACTCGGATGCCGCGGCGACGGCATCCGCCAGGTCGTTCACGCCCCAGGTGTTGACCTGCACGCCGAAGCGCAGCTCGGCCTCGGTCTTGTCGCCCTCGGTGACGGCGACGAAGCGCATGTTGTCGCCGAAGCGGGCGAGCTTGAGCGAACGGGATGCCGCGAGACCGGCGGCCGCACGCTGCCAGGTCGCGATCTCCTGGCGCACGCGCGGGTCGCTCACGTGACCGACGACGGTCTTGCGGGGCACGCCGAGGCGCGTCTGGATGTAGCCGAACTCGCGGTCGCCGTGCGCCGCCTGGTTCAGGTTCATGAAGTCGAAGTCGATGTCGGCCCACGGCAGCTCGACGTTCGCCTGCGTGTGCAGATGCGCGAGCGGCTTCTGCAGCACGTCGAGACCGGCGATCCACATCTTCGCGGGGCTGAACGTGTGCATCCATGCGATCAGACCGATGACCCGGTCGTCGGCGTTGGCCTCGAGCGCGGTGCGCTTGATGGCCGCGGCATCCGTCAGCACCGGCTTCCAGACGATCTTCACCGGAACCTCGCCGGCCTCGTCGAGGATGCGGGCGATCTGCTGCGACTGCTCGGCGACCTGCGCGAGGGTCTCGGGGCCGTAGAGGTGCTGACTTCCGGTGAGGAACCAGACCTCGTAGCCGTCGAGCGAGGTGGAGAGCGGGGTGCGGGGCATGAGGGGTCCTTCGGTGTTCCGGTATCAGCGGGGCGAGTTCGCGGGAGAGTTCCGAGTTCGCGGGAGAGTTCAGAGAGCGGTGGTCGCAGCGGCTTCGATCGCGAGGCCCGCGCGGTAGCGGTCGAGGTAGGCGGTGAAGCCGGCGACGTCGGCGGGGTCGGGGTCGGCGACTGCGAGGGATGCCGAGGCGAAGACGTCGCCGTCGAGGTACTCTCCGAGGGTCTGCGTGTCGGCGTGCGCGAGATACGACGCGAGCACGGCGATGCCCCACGCGCCGCCCTCGGAGGCGAGCTCCCCTACAGCGACCGGAGCACCCAGCGCTCCGGCGAGGAAGCGCTGCGCGACTCCCGCGGTGCGGAACATGCCACCGTGCGCGAACATGCGATCGAGTTCGACGCCTTCAGCGGCGAGCACCTGCATCCCGAGCGCGAGCGTTCCGAAGACGCCGTAGAGCTGCGCGCGCATGAAGTTCGCGAGGGTGAAAGCGCTGTCGGGGGTGCGCACGAACAGCGGGCGCCCCTCGGTCAGACCGGCGATCGGCTCGCCGGCGAGGTGGTTGTAGGCGAGCAGGCCACCGGCATCCGCCTCGCCCTCGAGCGCCTCCCGGAACAGGGCATCGAAGACGGCGTCGTCGCTCAGCGGCTGGCCCGCCGCGGCCGAGAAGCGGGTGAAGAGACCCGCCCAGGCGGCGAGCTCGCTGGCGCCGTTGTTGCAGTGCACCATCGCCACGGCGTCGCCCGCGGGAGTCGTGACGAGGTCGAGCTCGTGGTGCACCTCGGCGAGCGGATGCTCCAGCACGACCATGGCGAAGATGCTCGTCCCTGCCGAGACGTTGCCCGTGCGCGGAGACACCGAGTTGGTCGCCACCATGCCGGTGCCGGCGTCGCCCTCGGGCGGGCAGAGCGGGATGCCGGGCCGCAGTGCTCCGGTCGGGTCGAGGAGCGCCGCCCCCTCGGCGGTGAGCGCTCCGGCCGCGGAGCCGGCGGGCAGGACGGTCGGGAGCAGGTCCTTCGCGCGTGCCGGAAGGCGGTGTGCAGCGAGGGCGTCGTACGCCTCCAGCATCCGCACGTCGTAGTCTCCGGTGGTCGAGTCGATCGGGAACATGCCGGATGCGTCGCCGACGCCGAGCACGCGCTCGCCGGTCAGGCGCGTGTGCACGTAGCCCGCGAGGGTGGTGACGAAGTCGAGCCGGGGCACGTGCTCCTCGCCGTCGACGACCGCCTGGTGCAGGTGGGCGATCGACCAGCGCAGCGGGATGTTCACGCCGAGCAGCTCGGTCAGCTCGGCCGCCGCGACACCCGTGTTGGTGTTGCGCCACGTGCGGAACGGCGTGAGCAGCTCGCCCTGCGTATCGAACGCGAGGTACCCGTGCATCATGGCCGAGATGCCGATCGCTCCGAAGGTCTCGGGGCGCACGCCGTGGCGTTCGTGCGCGTCCGCGACGAGACCGGCGTATGCCGCCTGCAGTCCGTTCCAGACCTCGTCGATCGCGTAGGTCCAGAGGCCGTCCTCGAGTCGGTTCTCCCAGGCGAACGATCCGGTGGCGAGCACCTCTGTGGCATCCGACCCGATCAGACAGGCCTTGATGCGCGTCGAGCCGAGCTCGATGCCGAGGCTCGTGCGGCCGGCGGCGATGTCGTCGCGGGCGGTGGTGTTCTCGTCGCGGGGCGTGCCGGTCGTGTCGCTCATCGCCGGGCGTCCGAATTCTGTCCGTAGACGTTCTGGTATCGGTTGAAGAGGCTGTCGATCGCCTCCTGCGGAATCGGGATCAAGGGGCCGGCCTCACGGGCGTAGTGCACGGTGCGCGCCACGTCTTCGACCATGACGGCGGCCTTCACGGCATCCTTCGCGTCGACTCCGATGGTGAAGGGTCCGTGGTTCTGCATGAGCACCGCGCGGCTGCGGTGGCCGGTGAGGTTCTGCACGATGCCGCGGCCGATCGAGTCGTCGCCGATGATCGCGAACGGGCCGACCGGAATCGGTCCGCCGAACTCGTCGGCCATGGCCGTGATGACGCAGGGGATCTCTTCGCCGCGGGCGGCCCAGGCCACGGCGAACGTCGAGTGCGTGTGCACGACGCCGCCGACCTCGGGCATGTGGCGGTAGACGTAGGCGTGAGCTGCGGTGTCGCTCGAGGGCGAACGGTCGCTGCCGGGGGTGCCGGGGATCACGGCGCCGTCGAGGTCGCACAGGATCATGTTCTCGGGGGCGAGGTCGTCGTAGCTCACGCCCGAGGGCTTGATCACGAACAGGTCGGCGCCGGGCACGCGGCCCGAGACGTTGCCGCCGGTCCAGACGACGAGTCCGTAGCGCACGAGTTCGCCGTGCAGACGGGCGACGTCTTCGCGGACGGCCTGGATGGATGCGTCGACCTCAGGGGAGAAGGTGTTCTCATCAGAGAAAGCGGGGGCTTCGTTGCTCACGGATACCTCAGGGTCGTCGGTGGTCACTGTGACCGGTCACAGCAGTGTGACACGGAGATCGGCGGGCCGTCAAGACGTCGGCGACCGCTCGGCGCCCATGCGAACTCGACCCGCATCGCGCCGGCACACACCGTGGCGCCGCTCAGTGCGGCGGCGCGACCGAGTCCCGCGTCACCAGCACCGGCGCCACGGGCGGGAGATCGGATGCCGCAGCTCCGGCGCTCCCTGCCAGCACCGCCGCGACAGCACGGCGCGCCAACTCCGAGAAGTCCTGTCGCACGGTCGTGAGCTTCGGCCAGTAGTAGGCGGCGTCGGGGGTGTCGTCGAAGCCGACCACGCTGATGTCGCCAGGCACGGTGAGCCCGACTTCCTGCAGGCCGCCGAGCAGCCCGAGCGCCATCTGGTCGTTCGCCGCGAAGACCGCCGTCACACCCGAGCGCCGCACGGCGTCGGCCGCCGCGTAACCCGATCCCGCGGTCCAATCGCCCTCGAACACGGGCCCGGGCACCAGTCCGCGAGACGCCAACTCGGCCGCGAACCCCTCGGCGCGGGACTCGGCCTCGAGCCAGTCGGCGGGTCCGGCAAGGTGCGCGATACGCGTGTGTCCGGCGTCGGCGAGTGCCGCGACCGCGAGTCGGGCGCCGGCGGCCTGGTCGACCGAGAGACCACGCGCACCCCGGTCGGCGGCATGGAGGGTCACGACGGGAACGCCGATGCGCACCGCGTCGAGCGCATCGAGGGTGTGGGCGTGGGGCGCGACGACGACGATCCCCTCGACGCCCTGCATCACGAGGTGGTCGACCGCGGCGATGACCGCATCGGCGTCTCCGGCATCCGCGAAGGCCGCACTCAGCCAATAGCCGACCTCGCGGGCCGATGCCTCGAGCGCGGCGATGCTGCGGGAGGGTCCGTAGTGCAGCGCGTCGGTCGCCAGCACCCCGAGGGTGCGGGAGCGCCGGGTGCCCAACGCGCGGGCTGCGTTGTTCATGCGGTAGCCGAGCTCCGCCATCGCGGCCAGCACCCGTTCGCGGGTCTCCGTGGCGACCTCGGGGTGGTCGTTCAGCACCCGCGACACCGTCTGCCGAGACACCCCGGCACGCACGGCGACGTCACGCACGCCGACGGTGCGACGCGGCTCGCTGCTCGTGTCACTCACGCCGACGAGTGTATGCCGAGCGGCCCCGCCGCCTCTCCTTCGTGCCACTCTGGTGACATGCGCATCGCACTCACGGGATCATCGGGCAAGCTCGGCAGCGTCGTCGCGCGGGAACTCCGCGCCCAGGGATACGAGGTCATCGGCATGGATGTCGCGGGCACTCGCGGCCCCGACTTCGTGCAGGTCGACCTCACGGATTACGGCCAGGTCGTGGATGCTTTCACTGCCGTCGGCGACCGGCACGACGGCATCGACGCCGTCGTGCATCTGGGCGCCATCCCGGCCCCCGGCATCCGCAGCGATGTGGCCACGTTCCACAACAACATGCCGGCGACGTTCAACGTGTTCTGGGCGGCGGTGCGCCTCGGCATCCGGCGCGTCGTCTACGCGTCGAGCGAGACGGTGCTGGGCTTGCCGTTCGACGTGCCGCCGCCCTACGTGCCGGTCGACGAGGACTACCCCGCCCGCCCCGAATCGGTCTACTCGCTGGTCAAGACGCTCGAGGAGCAGCTGGCGAGGGAGCTCGTGCGCTGGCACCCCGACCTCTCGATCACGGCACTGCGGTTCTCGAACGTGATGAACCCTGCGGACTACGCCGAATTCCCCGATTTCGATTCCGATGCGCTCCGCCGCAAGTGGAACCTCTGGGGCTACATCGACGCGCGCGACGGCGCGCAGGCAGTGCAGCGCGCGCTCGACGTCGCCGCCCCCGGCTTCGACAACTTCATCATCGCGGCCGCCGACACGGTGATGTCGCGCCCGAACGCCGAGCTCCTCGCCGAGGTCTTCCCCGATGTGCCGGTCGCCCGTGAGTTCGGCCCGAACGAGACCCTGCTGTCGATCGACAAGGCCCGCCGCATCCTGGGGTTCGACCCGCAGCACTCCTGGCGCGACCACGTCTGACCCGGGCGGGGCCGGCCGCCGGCAGGAGGGCGCACGTCAGCGCCGGGCGATGGTCGATCCGCGGATCACGAGACGCACCGGAAGGTGGTGCGCCCCTTCGCCGATGTCGATGCCGTCGATCGCGTCGAACACCCGCAAGGCGGCCTGACGACCGAGCTGCTGCAGGTTCGCGTCGATGCTCGTGAGTTCGGGTCTCGCGTTCGTCGCGAGCACCTCCCAGTTGTCGTAGCCGATCACGGCGAGATCGTCGGGCACAGTGCGCCCGAGGTCGCGCGCCGAGTCCAGAACGCCGCGAGCGATCTGATCGGATCCGCAGAACACGGCGTCGATGTCCGGATGCCGCTGCAGCAGCATCGCCGCGGCGTCGCGCCCCCAGTGCTCGGTCCACTCCGAGAACATCGGCTCGCCCACGAGTTCGAGCCCCGCTTCGCCGAGCGCGGCCCTGGCTCCGGCGAGACGGTCTTGAGCTGCGGCATACGTCGGGTCGCCCGAGATGTGAGCGATGCGCCGACGCCCGCACGCGAGCAGGTGCTCGATCGCGAGTCGCCCGCCCGCATAGTTGTCGGGGGTCAATGAAAGGTCGCGTGGATCGTCCGAGGGGGCGTAGGCGTAGACGACCGGCACAGGGATCTCCTGTCCGAGCGAGGGCCGAGGGTCGGTCTGCCGCCCCACCACGATGATGCCGTCGACTCGGCGGCTGAGCAGCTCGCGCAAGTGATGCTGCTCACGGATCGCGTCGCCTCGCGCGTCGCACAGGAACACGTTGATGCGACCGGCGCCGAAAGCATCCTCGGCACCCATGAGGATCGGCAGCATGAAGCGGCCCTCGAGGTCGCTCGTGAGCAGACCGACGGTTCCGGTGCGTCCGGCGAGCAGTCCGCGCGCCATGGCATTGGGCGTGAAGGAGAGCTCCTCGGCGATCGCACGCACCTTGGCGCGGGTCGCCGCCGATACGTCACCCCGGTCGTTCAGCGCCTTGGAGGCCGTCGAGATCGAGACTCCGGCGCGCGCGGCGACATCGCCGAGGGTCACCGCCCGTGCTGCCGTCGTGTCGCTCATCCCACTCCCTGTTGCTGAAAGGTTATCGGAACGAGGGTTGACGCCCCCGCTGAAACCACGCTATACCTTTCGAAAGGGTTTTCGTAGATTTCGGAGAACCCGATCTCCACCTCATCTCCACACCCGGCGCTGCACTGTCGAAGCGCCGCACCGCACCCGCTCGAGGAAGAGCCCAGAGGAGTCCCCGCCCATGAACACCATCCGCACACACGCCGCGCGACGTGCATCCGCCGCCGTCATCGCGGCCGGCCTGCTGGTCGGCGGTCTCGCCGCCTGCGCACCCGCCGCCGATGAAGCATCGAACGAACCGATCCCCGCCGAGGGCACGGATGACGGCACCACGCTGACGCTGTGGACCCGCGCCCCGATCGAGCGCCAGGCCAAGCTGCTCGTCGACGCCTACAACGCGAGCCACGAGAACCAGGTCGAGCTCACGGTCGTCCCCAACGACGACTACGTCGCCAAGGTCGGCGCGGCGGCCGGGTCCGGCGGACTGCCTGATCTGTTCGCCGCCGACATCGTCTACGTACCCAACTGGGCGCAGCAGGGTCTCTTCCAGGACATGTCCGAGCAGATCGACGCTCTCGACTTCAAGGACGAGATCAACCCTGGCCACCTGTCCGCCGGCACCGTCGACGGCGCCGAGTACGTGCTGCCGTTCGCCCTCGACCTCTCGATGCTCTTCTGGAACAAGGAGCTCTTCGCCGAGGCCGGCCTCGACCCCGAGAAGGCACCAGCCACACTCGAGGAGTTCGCCGAGGCAGCCATGGCCGTGCAGGCGCTGAACAAGCCTGACACCTACGGCACGGCGACCGGCCTCAACTGCGGAGGATGCCTGGTCTTCACCTGGTTCCCCTCGATCTGGGCGTCCGGCGACGAGGTCATGAACGACGACGGCACCGAATCCCTGCTCGACGGCGACTCGGCTCAGGCGGTCTACGACACGTGGGCCGAGCTGCAGGATGCCGGGGCGATCCTCCCCAGCTCGACCGACGAGGCCGGCCCCACCTGGACCGCCGCGTTCAGCGAGGGCAAGGTCGGCGTGATGCCGTTCCCGGCCACGCTCCTCCCCTCCCTCGAGTTCGACGCGGGAGTAGCCGGCATCCCCGGTGTCGACGGCGGCGCCTCGACGTTCGTCGGCGGTGACGGAATCGGCATCTCGAAGGACTCGAAGAAGGCGGCCCAGGCCTGGAACTTCCTCAACTGGATGATGTCGGAGGATGCCCAGGTCGAGGTGCTCGCGAAGGACGGCAACGCCGTCTCGCGCGGCGACCTGGCCGACAACGAGTACGCCGCAGCCGACCCTCGGCTGGTCACGATCAACGAGGTCGCGTCCCAGGGAGACACCCCGGTGGCGCTGAACTTCCAGCAGGCGTTCAACGCTCCGGGCAGCCCGTGGCTCACGCTCGTCCGCAACGCGGTGCTGAACGGCGACGACTCCGTGCCGGCAGACAACGAGGAGATCACCGCGATCCTGTCGCAGTGACCCGTCGCGGGGGCGGCGCCGCGCGCCGCCCCCGCATCCACCTCGTCAGTCCCCCGATTGAAAGAGAACGTGATGACCCAGGCCACACTCCCGCTGCGTCGCCGCAGGCGGCGCACCGCCTTCGGCGGCCCGGTGCAGGGCTGGCTGTACGCGGCCCCGACGGCGATCTTCGTCGCCCTGCTGTTCATCGTGCCGCTCGTGCTGGTGGTGCAGATGTCGGCATCCGACTGGCCGCTGCTGAGCGGCAATCAGCGCATCAACTTCCCCGAGAACTACGCGGATGCCGTCATGCACCGCCTCTTCTGGGACTCGATCCGCTTCACCCTGCTTTACACGGTCATCACGACTGTGATCCTGATCGGCCTGGGGCTCGGCCTGGCCCTGCTGGTGCAGGAGTCGACCCGGTGGAAGGGCTTCCTGCGCACCGCGTTCCTGATCCCGAGCGCCCTCGGCCTGGCATCCGCATCGCTGCTGTTCTACGTGCTGTACTCCCCCATCGCCGGCCCGTTCGCCGAGCTGATGAATTCATGGGGCATCACGTTCCTCGGCACACCGGAGGGCGCGCTGTGGTCGACGATCTTCCTGATCGTCTGGCGCTACGCCGGCTTCTACATGCTGCTGATGCTGGTGGGCCTGCAGGGCATCCCCGACGACGTCTACGAGGCCGCGCGCATCGACGGCGCGAACCGGTGGCAGACGTTCCGCGACATCACGGTGCCCCTGCTCAAGCCGACGTTCGCCCTCACCACGGTGATGTGTGTGACCGGGTCGCTGCTCGCGTTCGAGCAGTTCTACATCCTCACCAAGGGCGGCCCGGACAACAGCACCATGACCGTCGTGCAGCTGATCTACAACGTCGCCTTCCAGGGGCAGAACAGCCTCGGGATAGCCGGCGCCCTCTCGGTGATCGTGCTGCTCGCGCTCATCGTCATCAACGTCTTCCAGCTGCGCGCGTTCCGCCGCACGGATGAGAGCTGAGAACCATGTCCCAGACACTGACACGCACGATCGTCGCCCCGAATCATCAGCCCACCGCACCCCGGTACCGCTCGAAGGCGGCGCGCGTCGTCTTCGGCATCCCGTACTGGGTGTTCACCACAGCTCTCGCGGTGATCTTCCTCTATCCGCTGATCTGGACCGGGGTCTCATCCGTCAGCCCGATGGCCGGCACCAGCCAGACCGACGGCTGGGGCTTCGGCAACTACGCCGCCCTCGGCGAGTACCAGGCCGGCATCTGGGTGTACCTCGGCAACTCGCTCTTCGTCTCGGTGCTCACCGTGGCGCTCACGCTGTTCATCTCGCTGCTGGGCGGCTACGCGTTCGCCCGCTTCTCGTTCCCCGGCAAGAACGCGCTGTTCCTGCTGACTCTCGCGATCCTGATGGTGCCGTACGCGACGCTGCTCATCCCGCTCTACGTGATCCTCAACGCGGTCGGCCTGCAGAACTCGCTCGTCGGCGTCGCGCTGGTGATCACCATGTTCCAGCTGCCGTTCTCGATGTTCATGATGCGCATCTCGTTCGAATCGATCCCGAGAGAGATGGACGAGGCCGCGATGGTCGACGGATGCTCCAGCTGGGGCGCTCTGTGGCGGGTGCTGCTGCCCGCGGTCAAGCCGGGGCTCGTCACGGTCGGGCTGTTCGCATTCCTCACGGCGTGGAACGACTTCATGGCCCCGCTCATTCTCATCAACGACACCAACCGCATGACGCTTCCGCTCGCGGTGGCGAACCTCCGTGGGCAGGTGCAGGGCGTCGTCGACTACGGCGCGACCGAGGCGGGGGTCGTCGTACTGGCGCTCCCCTGCATCCTGCTCTTCCTGATCCTGCAACGACACTACGTGCGCGGCTTCATGTCCGGCGCCTTCAAGGGATGACCATGTTCGACACCACCACACCGGCCGCTCCTGTGGTCCCCACCCGCGGACGACTGCGCCCCCTCGGCCTGCGCGAGGTGCGCATCACCGGAGGATTCTGGGGCGATCGCCAGGCCGTCAACGGAACTGCCACGCTCACGCACATCGAGTCGCGACTCGAGTCGGAGGGGTGGCTGCCGAACTTCGATCTCGCCGCCGCCGGCACGCTCCCCGCAGGACGCCGCGGGCGCGAGTTCGCCGACTCCGAGATCTACAAGTACCTCGAGGCACTGGCGTGGGAGATTGGACGGACGGATGCCGCGGCCGACGGCGACCTCGAACAGCGGTTCCGCCGTGTGGTCGACCGGGTCGCTGCCGCGCAGGAACCCGACGGATACCTCAACACGATGTTCGGCCGCGAGGGTCAGGGCGAGCGGTGGTCGGCGTTGCAGTGGGGGCACGAGCTGTATTGCCTCGGGCACCTGTTCCAGGCGGCCGTCGCCCGGGTGCGCACGAGACCGGATGCCGACGACGGGCTGATCAATATCGCCCGCCGCGCCGCCGACCTCGTGTGCGAGGAGTTCGGCGTCGACGGACGCGACGCGATCTGTGGGCATGCCGAGGTCGAGGTCGGCCTCGCGGAGCTCGGTCGCGCGCTCAGCGAGACGCGCTACATCGATCAGGCTGCCCTCTTCGTCGAGCGGCACGGTCGTGGGTCGCTGGGCGAGATCGAGTTCGGGCGAGAGTACTTCCAGGACGACGTCTCGGTGCACGACGCCGAGGCGCTGCGCGGGCACTCGGTCCGAGCGAACTACCTGTCGTCGGCCGCGGCCGATGTCGCCACCGAGCTGGCCGACGAGTCTCTGCTCGACGCGCTGCGGTCGCAGTGGGACCGCACGGTCGAACGGCGCACCTATGTCACGGGCGGCCAGGGATCCCACCACCAGGACGAGGCGTTCGGCGACGACTGGGAGCTGCCGCCCGACCGCGCCTACTCCGAGACCTGCGCCGGCATCGGCTCGATCATGTTCTCGTGGCGACTGCTGCTCGCGACCGGCGAGGCGCAGTACGCCGACCTGATCGAGCGGACCCTGTTCAACGTGGTCGCGACCTCGCCCGGCGACGACGGGCGCTCGTTCTTCTACGCCAACACGCTGCATCAGCGCACTCCGGGGATCCCGGCGGATCCGGATGCCACGTCGCCGCGCGCCTCGTCATCGCTGCGGGCCCCGTGGTTCGAGGTGTCATGCTGCCCGCCGAACGTGGCCCGCACCTTCGCGAGTCTCGCGGCGTATGTGACGACGGCCGATGACGACGGCGTGCAGCTGCATCAGTACGCGCCCTCGACGGTGCGCACGACACTGCCGGACGGCCGGATCGTCGCGTTCGAGGTGTCGACGGCCTACCCCGTCGATGGAGACGTACGGATCACGATGGCCGAGGATGCCGAGTTCGCGCTGACACTGCGCGTGCCCGCGTGGGCATCAGGAGCGACGGTGCGCGTGCACAGCGGCGGCGAGGTCACGGAGTCCCCTGCCCCTGCGGGTGCGGTCGAGGTCGCTCGCGCGTTCCGTGCGGGCGACGTCGTCGAGCTGAACCTGCCGATCGTGGCGCGGGCCACGGCACCGCATCCGATGGTCGATGCGGTGCGAGGCAGCGTCGTGATCGAACGAGGCCCCGAGGTGCTGGCGCTCGAGTCGATCGACCTCGGCAGTGACGTCGGCGACGCGGTCGTCGCCGGGGACCCGATCGAGCGAGATGGCAGGGTCGTGCTGCCCGTGCGACACCGGTCGACCGATGAGGTCAACGAGGTTGCTCTCGTTCCGTACCACGACTGGGCTCAGCGCGGTCCGTCGACCATGCGCGTGTGGATCCCGACGGTGTGACGACGCTCAGGGGGATTCAGCTCCACAGGGTGGCGACATGGGCTTCGGCGTCGCGGGTGCGTGCGTGCGCGCGGGCTGCGGCGGTCGCGGCGCTGGTGAGAGCGGTCTGCATGCCGTCGGCGCACTCGGTCCATTCGCGTTGAGCGCGGGAGTACGCCTCGTGGGCTTGCCCGGTCCACAGCTGTCTCAGCCCGGAGGCTTCAGACTCGAGTTCGTCGAGCAGACCGCGGATCCGATCTGCGGTGTCAGCGAGAACCGCGATCGACTGAGCGAGCGGCTGGTGATCGACGCGGATGCGCATCAGCTGTCACCCTCTTCGGATCCGGGTTTCGGCCAGCTCAGGTGCAGATCGCGGAGCTCGTACGGCTGAGACACGTCGTCAGTGAGGAAATACGTATAGAAGACGACGGCTGCTTCATCGGCGGTGAAGACCTCGTGCGGATAGACCGTGGTGCTGTGGCGACCGTCGTCGTAGTGGATCACCTCGGTGGGTTCCCCCGTGCGGTGACCACCGGGCTTGCCGATCGCGTACTGGTGGGGGGTGCCGTCGGCCTCGATGCGGCGCACCTCCAGCGCCAGCGCGTCAGCGGTTCCCGCGCACTGCATATACTCCTCGCTGAACGGGATGCTCTCCAGCAGGTCCGCACCTTCGGGCGCACGCCACAAACTGTAGGCCCAGAACGAGGATCCGTCCATCTGAAGCAGAACAAACCGGATCTGTTCGGAGTACGGACGGAATTCATCGAGGAGCGCGCCGCGGGAACGCCCATTCCTCTGGGTGATGTGTGTGGGCTTGGTCACTTGACTTCCTTCAGTATCACTTTGGTGATCTGTATTCTCTCGCCGTTGACGACGGCTGTAGCCGGGCGATCGGGACTGACGGTGCTGTCGAACCCTCTCTGGTATGCGTCACGACTCCCGGTTCCTCCTTTGACCTCCACGCCGGTGTAGGTGCCGTCGGGATTCTTGTATAGGCCGTCGTAGTATCGGTGCTGCTCGGCCGTCGCGCCGGGCTTGTAATACCCGTCGATGGTCGAACGCACCTTGTCGCGGATGATGTCGTACCCGGTATCGCTAGCGACTTCGTCCAACCCGATCTTCTCGGTGTCGACCCAAGGGCGTTGCCCGTCGCCGTTGTACTGGCCCTTGATGTCACGACCCCCGTACTCGGGGTGAGGTGGCGGGCGCTCCGCGATGCGGACTGCATCATCACCGGTCGCCTCGTTCATCCAGCGAGCGCTGGCATGTCCCGCGGCGACAAGGCCTGCTCCGGCGACGCCCACTCCGGCCCACGCGACGCCGCCGCCGGGCACAGCCCCCACCCCCGTGAGCACGAGTGCGCCTCCGCCGCCGATCATCGTGCCGCCACCGACCACGAGGGCGACTCCGCCGAGCAGTTCGAGAAGTAAGTCGGGGTGGTTGAGGAGAGCGTTGCCCATCGAGGCGACGAAGTTCAGCTGCTCTCTCGCCGGGTTGAGCACGGCGGTCTCGAACACCGCCGCGCCGATCGCCCCCGCCACTGCCCAGTTCGTTGTGCTCTCGGTCTGCTTCGGCGTCTCCAGGGGCGCCGCGTCCGCCGCGTCATGGATGGTGTTCGCGGCATCCATGGCGTAGCGATCCAGCACGCCCCTCGCGTTCGTCAAGACGTCTACGGCCTGTGCGCGCAGGTCCGCCCCGCCATCGATGAACGGGACGTCGAGTTTGACGTGCCGCAGGCCGAGGTCGCGCTCCAGCTCCCGCACTTTCACCCGGTGCGCCTGACGCGAGACGACCGTCGCCGCCTCCGCCTGCTCCCACAGGTCGATCGCGCGCGCCGCCTCATCCTGCGCCCATCGCAGAGCATCGCCATAGGCCGACAGAGCGGCGGCGCCACTCATCAGGTACTCGCCGCACCTCTGCCACGACGACCGCACATACTCCGCCCGCTCGAGGTACTTGTCGTACGGGTACCCGGTCCACGCGGAATCGACCTCGAGGCCTCTCAACCCGTCCCGAAGCGCAGTGGCGGCCTCTGACCGAGACCGCCACGCCGACGCGACCGTGTGCGCTGCGGCATGAGAACCGGGCACCAATACGACCGGGTCATTCGTCATCCCCAGTTCGGGCATCAGTAGTCGCTCTCGGCCCAGATCATCTGGTCGAGTTCACTGCTCGACGCCTCGTCTCCCCGGTCGAACACCTCAGCCGTCTGCCGCAGATTCTCGGCGAGCATGTCGACATCCCCGAGACGACGCCCCAGAGCCGTCGTCCAGGTTTCACCGAACCGCGCCACTGCCTCGTCGAGAGAGCCCGCTCCCAGCCCCGACGACTGCGCGACCACCGGCGATCCAAAGTCTCCCCGCACGCTCTCGGCCTGCGTCGCGAGAGCTCGGAGCTCGTCGGTCTCCACATCTGTCATCGCGCCCCCACATGTCCGAATGACGATGTTACGTAGTCATATGAGGTGGATTGCGGTCTCCCCGTGTTACATAGCGGTGTTCAGGAATGCCGCGCGGTCGACGCGTGACACTGCGGGAACGCAGAAGACCCCTTGTCCACCGGACAAGGGGTCTTTCACGTCATTCGAACGGAAGCTACTCGCGTTTTCGAGTGACCGCCCGCTGCAGCAGCACGAACACGAGCAGGATGCCGCCGGTGATGATCGTCGTCATCTCGGGCGGGATCCCGCCGTCGCGCGTGATCAGCACGTTCATGAGCCCGAGCACCAGGGCCCCGATGACCGATCCGAGCACGTAGCCGTAGGCACCGGTCAGCACGGTGCCGCCGATCACCGCTGCGGCGATCGCGTCGAGCTCCCACCCGATACCGGTGATGTTCTGCGCGGTTCCGAGTCGTGCGGTGTACAGCACGGCCGCGAGGCCCGCGAGGCCACCGCTGATCACGTAGACCAGCACCTTGGTGCGCTGCACCGGAAGACCCATGAGCAGCGCCGAGCTCTCGGACCCGCCGATCGCGTAGACCGTGCGCCCGGTGCGGGTGCGGTGCAGCACGAAGAACGCGGCTGCCACGACGATGACCGCGACGAGCACCGCGGGGGTGATCACGAGGTCGTTGACCTTGGGTCCGTCGAGGATCTTGAGCTGCGTGCCGATCCAGCGGATGGGCGAGTCCTCGCCGAGCCGCTCGGGCTTGGTGCTGAGCAGCGAGGCGAGCCCCCGCCCGAGGAACATCATCGCCAACGTCGCGATGAACGGCTGCACGTTGAAGTACCGGATCAGCACACCCGACACGATGCCGAAGAGCACGCCGATGCCGATCATCGCGACGATCACGGCGAATGCGTTCCATCCGGCATTCGAGAGCATCACCCCGGCCACCGACGAGACCGCGATGATCGAACCCACCGAGAGGTCGATGCCTCCGGTGAGTATCACGAACGTCAGCGCGACGGCGAGCACGATGAGGTGCGCGTTGTTGATGAGCAGGTTCGAGACGGTGCTGAACTGGAGGATGCGGCCGTAAGCGACCTCACCGAAGATCACCATGCCGACGAAGATGACGACCGAGGCGATTGTCGGCAGCACCGACGGGTTGGCCGTGATCATGCGTCGCAGGCGGTCGACGACGTTCTCGGTCGCCTGCGGAGCCGGGGTGGCGGTCACGACGCTCATGCGGACACCTCTTCCTTGGCGAGGACCTGTTCGACCGGTCGGGCCTTGCGGCGCGAGCGGAACCAGCTGCGCACCCGCTGCGACTGCAGCAGGCACAGGATGACGATCACGATGGCCTTGAAGGCAGGGGTCGCCGACGAAGAGACGCCGAGATACAGCACGGTCTTGTCGAGGGTGGCGATGAGCAGCGCTCCGACGAACGCACCGCTGAGCGAGAACTTGCCGCCCGCCAACGATGCACCGCCGATCACGACCGCGAGGATCGCATCGAGCTCGAGCTGGTATCCGGTGCGCGAGATGTCGACGGTCATCACGCTGCCGACCGACATGATCCCCGCGATCCCGGCGAGGATGCCGCTCATGATGTACGCCGTCAGCAGCAGGCCCTTCGGCTTGATCCCCGCCATGCGGCTGGCGCGGGGGTTGATGCCGATGGCCTCGATCATGAGTCCCAGCGCGCTGCGCCTGACGACCCAGCCGACGGCGATCACGATGAGCACGGCGAGGATGAACACCACGGGGATGCCGATCACGAAGCCGTTCGCGATCCACCGGAACGCATCGTTCGACGCGGTGGTGTTCTGTCCGCCGGTGATCACCTTGGCGATTCCCCGCCCGGCGAGCATGAGCACCAGCGTGGCGATGAAAGGCTGCAGCCCGACGTAGGCGACGAGCAGGCCGTTGACCGCCCCGAGGATGCCGGTGATGACCAGCGCGAGTCCGACCGCGGCGAGCGCCGCGCCGAAGGAGTCACCCGCGGCGCTGAGGAACTCCATCGAGACGGCCCCGGCCACGGCCATGAGCGATCCGACCGAGAGGTCGATGCCGCCCGTGGCGATGACGAGCGACATCCCGATGGCGATCATCATGATCGGCGCCGCCTGGCGCAGGATGTCGATGAGGTTGCCGACGAGGTTTCCGTTGTTCGGGTTGATCGAGAGCGCGAGGTAGGTCGGGTCCTTGATCACGTTCAGGGCGAGCAGCGCGAGGATCGCGACGATGCCCCAGAAGAACGGCTTGTGGATCAGGTCCCGCCAGATGGTGGTGCCGGCTGACGCGGTCATCGCGCTGCCTCCTTGTCGGTCGTGGGGGCGATGCTATCGGGCACGGCGCCGTCGGTGTCGTCGAGCGTCTCGGCCGCGGCCTCCACGCCGTGGGCGGCGATCACATCGACGATCACCTGCGCGGTGACATCGGGGCCGTTCTGGATCTCGCCGATCTTGCGGTGGTCCTTCAGCACGACGATCCGCTCGGAGAGACGCACGACCTCTTCGAGCTCGGAGGAGATGAACACCACGGCGACGCCGTCTTCGGCGAGCGCGGCCACCGCCTCCTGGATCTCGGCCTTCGCGCCCACGTCGATGCCGCGGGTCGGCTCGTCGAGGATCAGCAGCTCGGGCTGCGTGGCGAGCCAGCGCCCGAGCAGCACCTTCTGCTGGTTGCCACCGGAGAGGTTCTTGATCATCCGGTCGGGGTCGGCCGGCCGGACGTTGAACTGCGCGATGTAGCGGTCGACGATCGCATCCTGCTCCTTGCGGCTCATCGGCCGCGCCCAGCCGCGTTCGGCCTGAACCGCGAGGACGATGTTCTCGCGAACGGTCAGGTCTCCGATGATGCCTTCGTCGCGTCGATTCTCGGTCGAGAAGGCGATCCGACGTGGCAGCGCATCGGCGGGAGAACGCAGATCGACGGTGCGGCCGTGGAGCTCGATCGCTCCCTCGTCGGGGCGATCGGCCCCGTAGAGCAGACGTGCGAGCTCGGTGCGTCCCGACCCCAGCAGGCCGGCGAATCCGACCACCTCGCCGGGGCGGATGTCGAGGTCGGTCGCCTCGACCGCACCACGCCGTGCGATGCCGGATGCCGAGAGCAGCGGCTTCTCGTCGACCTCACGCGGCGCGCGGCGGCGGTTGCCGCCCAGGGACTTCAGCGCGTCGAGGTCCTTGCCGATCATGGTCGAGATGAGGGCGTGCCGGTCGAGGTCTCGGGTGAGGTACTCGCCCTGGTATCGACCGTTGCGCAGCACCGTCAGGCGGTCGCTGATCGCGTAGACCTGATCGAGGAAGTGTGAGACGAAGAGGATCGCGACGCCCTGATCGCGCAGCGCCCTGATCACGGTGAAGAGGCCGTCGACCTCGGCGGCGTCGAGGCTGGAGGTCGGCTCGTCGAGGATGAGGACCTTGGCCTTGATCGCCATCGCGCGGCTGATGGCGACGAGCTGCTGCAGCGCGATCGAGAGAGTCGAGAGCGGTCGGCGCGTGTCGAGGTGCGCCAGCCCGAGTCGGGAGAGGGCATCGGTCGCCGCTCGGTGCGTGGCCGTCCAGTTGATGCCGAACACGCCCCGCAGTTCATGGCCGAGCATCACGTTCTCGCCGATCGAGAGGTTGGGGGCGAGGTTGACCTCCTGGTACACCGTCGAGATCCCGGCATCCTGAGCGTCACCGGCTCCGCCGAAGCTGCGCTCGGCGCCCGTGACGACGATGGATCCGGAGTCGATCGGATAGACGCCGGTCAGCGCCTTGATGAGGGTCGATTTGCCGGCACCGTTCTCGCCCATGAGCGCGTGCACCTCGCCCGGGAAGAGCCGGAAGTCGACTCCGTCGAGGGCTTTCACTCCGGGGAACTCGATCGAGATGCCCCGCATCTCGACGATGGGCAGTTCTTCGTTCATGCTGTCTCTCCGTCCGGGAGAGCCCGGGTGGCGCAGGAATCCGCGCCACCCGGGCTCGATGCCGGATCGCTCCGGCGTCGGCGTCGGTGCTCGGTCAGTACTTGCGGTCGGCCAGCACGGCCTGCGCCGCCTCAGCGGAGTCGAACGCCTCACTGGGGACGACGATGTACGACTCGACGTCTTCGCCGGCGAGCGCCTTCTCGACGACCTCGAGAGCGGTCTCGCCGAACAGCGGGTTGTACTCGTGCACGTAGCTGAGCTGACCGTCGGCGAGCGCCTGCATGGCGTTCTTCGTGCCGTCGATCGTGGCGATCTTGACGTCTTCTCCGACGACGAGTCCGGCCTCTTCCGCAGCCTGCGCTGCGCCGAGACCCATCTCGTCGTTCTGCGCGAACACCAGCTGGATGTCGTTGCCCGAGGCCTTGAGCATCGTCTCGAAGACGCTCTTGCCCTCTTCCGCCGACCAGTTCGCGGTCTGCGCGTCGAGCTTCGTGAGCGAGGAGTCGCCGAGGCCCTCGTCGAAGCCCGTGTTGCGCTCGTTCACGACGCCGACACCGGCAGGCCCCTCGAGCACGACGTAGTTTCCGCCGTCGGGGAACGTGGCCGCAGCCCAGGTGCCGACCTCCTTCGCGACCTCGACGTTGTCGGGAGCGATGCGGGTCACGTACAGGCTGTCGTCGTCCGGCTCGATGCCGCGGTCGAGCAGGATCACGGGGATCTCCGCCTCCTGTGCACGCTTGAGCGAGTCCTCCCAGCCCGAGGCCTCGGTGGCCGACAGCAGGATGACGTCGACGCCCTCGTCGACGAACGACGTGAACGCGTCGATCTGCGACTTCTGGTCGAGGTTCGTGGCGGGGGCGTACTTGAGGTCGTATCCGGCCTCCTCCGTGAAGGTGTCCTGGATGTTCTGCTCGTTGGCTTCGCGCCATGCACCTTCTGGGCCGACGGCCACGAAGCCGACGGTGGTGATCTCCTCCGAGCCGCCGCCGTCGCCGCCGGAGTCGCCCGTCGAGCAGGCCGCAAGGCCGATGGTGAGTGCGCCGACTGCTGCCAGGCCGAACGCGACGCGGATGCGCTTCTTCGCGGACATGATTCTCCTCCTTGAGACGCCGGTAGTCACTCCGGCAACGGTGGACCGGTCGTGGTCCCTGTCGTGATTGCAGGACTGCGGCATCGCAGGTCCTGCGGCGATGTTACCGGGAACAATTTCTGGAACACAAGAGGTTCTGACGAAATCAGCGTTTCTAATCGGTCTCGATTCTGTTACCGATCACAGTCCGCTTGTCAGACTCAGCTCGGCCGCGATCATCTCGACGACCGTGTCTACGGTCACACCTGGACCGTTGCTGAGCTCGCCGATCTTCTCGCGGTCCTTCAGCACGATGATGCGATCGCTCAGCCGCACGACCTCCTCGAGCTCTGACGAGATGAACACGACGGCCACGCCGTCTCCGGCCAGCTGGCTGATGCGGCGCTGCACCTCGACCTTCGCCGCGATGTCGATCCCCCGAGTGGGCTCGTCGAGGATCAGCACGTGAGGGCGCACCGCCAGCGCCCTGGCGAGAAGCACCTTCTGCTGCGTTCCCCCCGACAGGAGGCCGACGGGACGGTCGAGGTCCGTGGAGTCGAGGTGCAGCGCCTCCACGTAGGTCTCCACGAGACTCTTCGACTCGGCGTGCGAGAGAGGACGAGTCCATCCGCGCAGCGCCTGGAGCGAGAGGATGATGTTCTCGCGCGCAGTGAGGTCGCCGATGATGCCCTGCGTTCCGCGGTTCTCCGCCGACAGGGCGATGCGATGCCGCAGCGCGGCAGAAGGGTTCTTCAGCTGCACCTTCTCGCCGTCCACCCACAGCTCGCCGCTGTCGGCACGCACCGTGCCGCTCAGCAGAGAGGCGAGCTCCGTGCGTCCTGAGCCTCGAAGCCCCGCGAGGCCCACGATCTCACCGCGCTGGACCTCGACATCCATCCGCTCCAGCTCGCCGCGGCGACCGAGACCGGACGCCTGCATGGCCGGCTCTCCGTCGTACGCGTAATGGTGCGCCTTGCGCTCCGAGCCGAGCGCTCTGAGGCTGTCGATGTCCTTGCCCAGCATCTTCGAGATCAGGTCGGCTCGGTCGAGATCGCGCGTCGCGTACTCGCCGACCCGTCGCCCACCGCGCAGCACCGTCATGCGGTCGCTGATCGCGAACGCCTGCTCGAGGAAGTGCGAGATGAAGAGGATCGCGACACCGCGCTGCCGGAGGCCCCGGATGACGCGCATGAGCGTGGCGACCTCGGCGACATCGAGACTCGAAGTCGGTTCGTCGAGCACGAGGACCCGCGGCTCATCGACGACGGCCCTGGCCAGCGCGACGAGCTGCTTCTGCGCGGGCGTCAGCATCGACAACGGCGTCTTGGGGTCGAGGTCGTCGAGTCCCAGCCACGCCAGCGCCTCGCCGGCATCCGCTCTGGTGCGGCGCCAGTCGATGCCGAAGTGCCCGCGTCGCTCCCTGCCGAGCATGACGTTCTCAGCCACGCTGAGGTTCGGGCTCAGCTGCGCCTCCTGGAACACCGTCGCGATGCCGGCCGCGCGACTGTCGGCGACTCCCGAGAATCGGCGAGCCTCGCCATCGACGAAGACCGTCCCCTCTTCAGGCACGAGCGTGCCGGTGATCACCGCCACGAGCGTCGATTTTCCTGCGGCGTTCTCACCCATCACGGCGTGCACCTCGCCGGGGAACAGCCGGAAATCGACGTCGTCGAGTGCGCGCACGCCGGGGAAGTCGACCGTGATGCCCTCGAGCCGCACCACCGGCTCGGGACCACGGTCGAGTGTCATCGCGACTCCCGGGGAGCCGCGGAGGATGCGCGAGCCACGAGCTCGGTCGGGATACGGGTGAGCGCGGGGATGTCGCGCCCCTCGATCGCCGCACGCAGCATCTCGACGACCGCGCCGCCGAGCGCGCCGAAGTCCTGGCGGACCGTCGTCAGCGGCGGCAGGAAATGCCGGGCGAGCGGCACGTCGTCGAATCCGACCACGCTCAGGTCCGTCGGCACCTCGAAGCCCCTGTCGTGCAGTCCGTGGATGAGTCCGATGGCCATGTCGTCGTTCGCGGCGAAGATCGCGGTGTAGTCGGGCAGACGCGTCAGGCCCTTGGCGAAGTCGTACGCGAAGTCGGCAGACCAGTCGCCGACGACGATCGGCCGTTCCCGGATGCCCCACGACTTGGCCCGCGAGTGGAAGGCGCGCTCGCGAGCCCTCGCGTCCAGCCAGTCCAGGGGGCCCGCGAGATGCAGGATGTCGCGGTGTCCGAGCGCGACGAGGTGGTCGACCACCAGTGTCGTGCCCGCGTGCTGGTCGATCGACACCGTCAGGAAGGTCGGATCGGCGTCGGCCTTCACCACGAGCATCGGCACCGTGATCGCGATGCGGCGCAGAGCCGCGACGGACGACGAACGGGGCGCGATCACGCAGAGCGCATCGACACCCTGGGTGACGAGGTTGTCGACGGCCTCCTGCGGCGACAGCGCATCGCCCTCATGGAGCGCGATCGGTGTGACCGAGTACCCCGCCGCACGGGCGGAGAGTTCGACCGCACGCAGGATGCTGGTCGGGCCATGGGCCACGGCGCTCTCGACGATCACACCGATACGACGTGTGCGCTGCGTGGCGAGTGCGCGGGCGACCATGTTGGGCCGGTAGTCGAGCTCTTCGATCGCCTCGAGCACACGCCGCTTGGTGTCGGGCTTGATGTTGGGGTGATCGTTGAGCACCCGCGACACCGTCATGTGCGAGACGCCAGCGATGGTGGCGACCTGACGGATGTTGGGCTTGTCGGAACCGACGTTCACCATGCGCACCTCCGTCGGCCAGGCCTCGGAGAATGTTACCGAGAACACCCCCGGACCTGCAATGGATGACGGGCGACCCGCCCCTTCCTTCGGCGCGGCCGGAAGGAAGAGGCGGGTCATCAGAAGGTCAGGCATTGCCGGCGCGCGGCGTCCTCACCTCAGTCCGTCCCGATCTCTGCGACTCGGACTGATCTGCGGCGCCGGACCCAGAACGCGGATCCGAGGGCCAGCAGGATCGCGCCGAGCAACGCAGCCATCAACGATCCGCTCGCGTCACCGCCGGTAGCGGCCAGCGACCCACCGGTGCCGTCGCCTCCTCCGCCGGAGGAGGAGCCACCGTCGGTGCCGCCACCGGAGACCCGCGTGACGGTGATCGGCAGTCGCGCGAGCTCGGTCTCACCATCGCGGAGGATGATGTGGTGCAGACCGGCTGTCGCATCTGCCGGGATCACGACGGTGGCCTCGATCTCGCCGCCTTCGACGGCGACCGTGGCGAGCGCCCGGTATGTGCTGGCGATGCCGATCTCGACCTCGTCCGCTGCCACACCGGCAGCGGTGACGGTGACGGATCCACCCGCCGCGACCTTCGACGCGGAGAGTTCAGCGGTCAGCTGCGATCCCGGGCCGTCGTCGACCGTGTCGAACGACCAGTTGTCGACCTCGAACAGGTCGACATCCGCGCCGACGCCCTCGGGGCCGGCGAAGACGAAGAACACATCGTGCTCGCCCGTGGCACCGGTGACCTCGGCTTCGACCGTGGTCCACTCTCCGACCGTGCCGTCGACGGGGATCTCCGCCACGACGGGGCCGTCGACGTCATCCAGACGCACCTGGATGCTGCCACCGGCGACCAACGGCTTCACCTTCGCAGACACCTTCTGGGCGCCGGAGCCGAAGTCGACACCGGAGATGCCGGAGAAGTCCCCGTCATCGATGCCCGAGAGCACCATGTTGCCCGAACCGTTGTGCTCGGGGAACTCGACCGAGGCGGCATCCGTCTTGGCCGTGGTGACGCCCAGCTGCCAGGCCAGCGTCTCGGCCTCGAAGGTGCGGTACGGATCGAAGCTCTCGACCTGTTCCACGCCCGCCTTGGTTCCGACGATCGGCTTGATGGTGCCGTCCTGGTTGAACTCGAGCTTGTCGATGTGGACCGAGCGGTATCCCTGTGTCGCGCCCGGGGTTCCGAGAGCCGACGCCCACGCCGCCCCACGCGTCTGCGCGTGGTAGGTGAAGTAGGTCTCGCCCTTGTAGGTGAACATGTCGGAGTGGTTGTTGCCGCCGTTGCCCGCTCCGAAGAACGTGCCCTGGTTCTGGAACGCCACGCCCGCGTACTCCGAGGAACCGAGCTTCATCGGGTCATCGGTCATCATGTACGCGATCGCACCGCGCGACGGGTACTGTCCCGGCGCCTCGTTCACCTGGAAGTTCGACGAGTACGAGTAGTAGTACTTGCCGTCGCGCTTGAACATGCTCGACGCTTCGAACATGCCGGGGGCATCGATCTCGACCGGGTCGCCGTCGAGGGTGACCATGTCGTCCTTCAGCTTCACGACACGGGTCGACTTCGGGTTCTGCGGCCCCTGCACGTTCGGCGCGGTGCCGATCTGCGAGTTGCCGCCGAAGTACAGGTAGCCCTGGCCGTCGTCGTCGATGAACACCTCGGGGTCGAAGAGCCACATGCCTGCCGGGAATCCGCCGTCGGCGATGTAGTCGCTCGACACGGTGTCGGGGATGATCTTCTTGCCGAGCGGATCCACCCACGGCCCGAGGGGCGACCCGCCGACGACGACCGCCGTTCCGGTGCCGCTGTCGCAGAAGTACAGATAGACCTTGCCGTCCTTCTCGATCGCCGCCGGAGCCCACGAGTTGCGGGCCCACGGGGCAGCGCCGCCCTCACGAGCGATCGGCACCGAGCCGTGGTCGACCCAGTTGACCATGTCGATCGTCGACATCACGTTGAGACGCGTGATGCCGCCGTAGCCGTTCGACTGTGTCGGCAGGCCGTTCTCGTCCTTGCTGTTCAGGTCGTACTGCTGGGTGTCATCGGTCGAGTAGATGTACAGGCGACCGTTGTAGACGAGGTGGTGCGGGTCGGCGCCGAACTTGTGGCCGACGAGCGGGTTGTGGTCGCCGATCGGCTTGGTCTGCACCTTCTCGAGGCTCGTGAACGCGGGCACTTCGGGCGCATCGGCGATCTTGACGAGCGAGAGTTCGTCGACCGAGAAGTCCTGCAGAGCCTCGGAGCCCCAGGGAGTCTCCACGAACAGCCATCCCGCAGCGACGTGCCTGGCCTCGGCCGTGAACTCCTGCGAGAAGGCGCCCCATTCGCCCTTCGTGAACGTGTGCCCGTAGTCGGCGCATCCGTTGAAGTTCGTCGGGCAGAAGGTGAAGTTGAACTGCTGGGTGGCGTTGCCCTCGTCGTACTTCAGTTTTCCGGTGAGGCGGTACGAGGCACCGAGCTCGATCTTGTCCGCGACACTCGCAAACGGGCCCGACTGGGTGTTCTCCCGGCCGGTGACTTTCAGGGAGTGCGCGCCGCTCGCCGCGTCGTCGCTGAGAGCCAGCGTGCCACCGCGGGTGTTGGTCCACCCGGTCAGGTCCGAGACGAAGCGGCCGTCAGGCAGGAGGTTGCCCGGCACCGCCGGCGGCTCGACTGCGGCGGACGACCCGCCGTCCGTCGTCAGCGACACGTCATCGATCAGAAAGGACTGGACGTCGGTGTTCCACGGCGTTTCGACGAAGAGGATGTCGTAGTCGGCCGTCAGGGGCGAGAAAGTCTTCTCGAGGGTGGACCACTCGCCGGCCGTTGCCGTCGCCGAGACCACCACGTCACAGCGACTGCGCGATGACGTGCACAGAACGACGTTGAAGTCCTGCGTGGCGCGCCCGGCGTCGAACTTCAGCGAGAGCGAGAGGTCATAGGACTGATCCGTCTTCAGCAGTCCCGTCACCGTGGCGGTGGGGCCCGACTGGAAACTCGAGCGGTCGCTGATCGCAAGAGCCTTCGCGCCCGTGCGGGCGTCCGCGCTCTCCGTGAGCGTCCCTCCGAGTGGCGCAGACCATCCCGACAGTCCGCTCTCGAAAGTGCCGTTGTCGATGATGCTCACGGGAGCGGCGAAAGCCGCCTCCGGTGCCCCGGCGGCGGTCACGGAAGACGCGACGAGCGCCGCGACCCCCAGAATCGCTGCCGGAAGCGAAACGGACCGGCGGCGCCGATCGACGGTTCTCAGATGTGGTTTCACGTGTTGCTCCTTGCGGGTAGGTCTCGCTCGAGGGCGCGCCGGCGCGAACGCGCGCCAGGCCGCTTCTTCTGCGAAGAGGCCGTGGACGCTGCTGTCTCGAGCGAAGGTGGGATAGCGACCGACAGCGTCTTCGCAGCAGCGGATCGCCGCGGCGCGCGTCAGTCCCCTTGTGGGGTCGATGTGATTCGGGAATCGAGGAGTGCTGCAGCAGCGATCCGCGCCTGGGAAGAGCGGACGGATGCGGTTCCTCGGTCTGCCGGCGTCCTGGAGGCAGAAGCCTCAGGCGCCGTTCTGCCGGCGGGGACTCACCCCGCTGGCACCGGCGCTCAGTGCGCCGGTCGAGGTTCTCTCATAGCCGAGTGCAGCACGGGAAGGCGTCGTGTGGCGCGGTGCGCGACCCGATCGAGATGGACACAGATGACGCCGTTCATGCACTCTCCTCCTTGAGATACCGAGGTCGCGAACACGCTGCCTCAGTGGCTCCGAACGGAGCCGCGACGATTGCTGTCACTCGGATGTTACCGGTAACAGAATTTGGAACGCAAGAGTCTTCGTCAATCCGTGACCGATCGCCCCTACGGGAGCCCAGCGGGGGCTCCGACGGGCACCTCGCTCCGAAGAGGGGCCCGTACCTACAGCCCGAGGCGCTCCAGGTACGGGTTCACCAGGCGACGCTCGGGGTCGAACCGCCGCGCGAGGGCGGCGAAGTCGTCCCATCGCGCATAGCGCGAGCGCACCTCTGCGGCATCGAGAGTGAAGACCTTGCCCCAGTGCGGGCGGGCGGTGGCAGGCAGCAGCGCCTCGAGGGTGGGCAGGAACGCGCGCACGGCCGCCTCGTCGGGCTTCCAGGTGAAGTGGATGCCGACGGCATCCGTGCCCTGCGACGAGCTCAGCCAGAGGTAGTCCGGGGCGACCGTGCGGATCTCGTTCACGAGCAGCAGCGGCGCTATCTGGCCGGCGAGCGTGCGCACCGCCTGGATCGCGGCGACCGCGTCGGCGCGCGGCACGAGGTACTCGCTCTGGATCTCGGCGCCGGCCGACGGCGTGAACTCGAGCTTGAAGTGAGCGAGGCGCTCGAACCACGGCCCCGGCTCACCGAGCTGCTCGGTGCAGGCGACGGGATCGACGCCGAGGATCGGATGCCGCTTGCTCGTCGCCGGCTCCGCGCCGAGCCGCTCGAAGAGGTCGTCGCGGACGAGCTCATGCGCCTCGGGATGGCGCTGCTTGACCCAGATCTGGTCGGCGATGTCGGTGCGCGTCCAGGTCGAGAAGATGCTGACGCTCGTGCCGATGCCCGTGACCTCGTCGAAGTCGGCCAGGATCGCATCCCATGACGGATGCTCGAACACATGCTGCGCCACGTCGTAGGTCGGCTCGACGTCGAGCGTGACGTCGACGACCGCACCCAGGGCACCGAGGCTGACGACCGCGCCGTCGAAGTCGTCGTCACCGCGTGAGAGCGTCCGCGTCTCACCGGCCGGGGTGATGATGGTCAGCGCACGCACCGCGGTCGCCAGCGACCCGGTCGCGTCGCCCGACCCGTGCGTCCCCGTGGCCACGGCCCCGGCGATCGAGATGTGCGGCAGCGAGGCGAGGTTCGCGAGGGCCAGGCCCTCCGCCCCGAGCCGCGGCGCGATGTCGCCGTAGCGCAGCCCGCCCGAGACGCGCACGGCGTCGCGGGCGTCGTTGATCTCGAACACCACCGGCATCCGGTCGAGCGCGACGAGCACCCCGTCGGTGTCGGCGATGTCGTTGAAGCAGTGCCGGGAGCCGAGCATGCGCACCGGCCCGCCCTCGGCGAACAGCGCACGCAGCTCGTCGATCGACGACGGGTGCTCGACCCGCCTCGCCCGATAGGTGAGGTTCCCGGCCCAGTTGCGTTCCATCGGATCGGCACTCCTTCGTCGCTCGGCGGTCATCCCGTCGCAGTCTATGCGCGCTCAGATCGACGAAGACAGGATCGCCTCGAGCCGCTCTCTGCGCACGCAGTTCTCGAGGGCGAAGGCGTCGGCGAGATCGGCCGCCTCCGCAGGGGTGACTCCCTCGAACGCGTTCGCGTAGTCGGCCACCATGGCCTCGGCGAGCATCACGTGCCGCACGTGCCCGTGGATCCACCGTCGCGCGCCCCACGGGAACGGCGCGAAGTCGGGGAACTCCGTCTCGAACAGCTTCTCGATGGGGTCGAGGATCCCGCGCACCCCGGCATCCGTCGATCCCCAGGAGTCGACGCCGAGGCGCGCCTTCTTCTCGAGGACCGGAGCGATGCGACGCATGTACTCCGACGTCGGGTCGGCGCTGACGGCACCCTGCAGGCCGATGTCCTTGTAGGTCCACAGCGCCCAGCTGGCGTCGTGGCGCGAGAAGATCTCGAGCTGATCCTCGAGCAGTCGATAGCGCTGATCGTCGCGCTCCGGATCGCCGGTGTAGACCGGCCCGAACTCGCCGACCCAGATCGGCGTTCCCGTCTCGCGCATGTAGGCGGTGCGCGCGAGGAACGTCTCCTCGACTCGATCCCGATCGATGTACTGACCGCGGCTCACGCCGGGGTAGGGACCGCCGTCGACGAACCCCGGCAGCGCGTAGTCGTGAGCGGTGTACACGCAGTTCGGCAGCGGGTCGCCCAGCTGATCGAACTGGGTCGAGTACCGATTGCCGTCGAGGAACAGGATGTGCTCCGGATCGACGGCCCGGATCGCGGCCTCCAGCCGCCGGTAGAAGGGCCCCACCGTTGCGCCCTCCGCATCGGCGGGCTCGTTGATCGGGTTGTATCCGGCCACCCAGGGGTTGCCCCGATACCGCTCCGCGATCTGCTCCCAGAGATTCACCACGCGGTCCTGGAACTGACGCTGCGCCCAGAAGTGCGCCCACTGCGTGGGGTTGTCGCTGTGCCAGTGCTGATTCTGGGCACCGGGAACGGCGTGAAGGTCGAGGATCGCGTAGACGCCGTGCGTCGCGCAGGCGTCGACGGCCCGGTCGAGAAGAGCGAAGCCCTCCTCCTTGATCACGAACGGGTCGGCGTCATCCTCGAAGTGGCGGTAGTTGAACGGGATCCGCACCGAGTTGAGCCCCAGAGATCGCACGTGCGCCGCATCCGCCTCGGTGAAGAAGACGGACAGGAACCGCGAGAAGTAGCTCTGGTAGGCGTCTTCTCCGAGGACTCTCAGCAGCGCTCTGCGGTGCTGAGTCTCGGTTCCGGCGTAGCCGGTGATGAAGTTCTCCATGTTCATCCACCCGCCCAGCCCGAAACCGCGCAGCAGCACCGGCTCTGAGCCCTCGACGATGCGGGTGCCGTCGACCCGCAGGATCTGCGGATCGACACTCGCGCCGGTCGCCGCGCTCACCGCGCCGTCACCGCCGTCCAGGACACGGCGGGGAGCGTGATCGAGATGGCACCGTCGATCACGCGCGCGGTGGTGTTCTCCCGCATCCCCACGCGCTCCGGGTCCTCGAGGGTGTTGCGGGCGTGCATGTCGTCGTCGTGCAGCGACTGCGCCGAGGTCACCTGCACGTCACCCAGACGGCTGACGTCGATCTGCACCGTGATCTCCTCGGTCAGGCTGCGGTTGACGAGGAAGACCGCGGTCTCGCCGGTCTCCTCGTCATGGGTCGCGACGGCGTCGACGAGCGACACGTCGCCGAAGACGTCGGATGCGTACGTCGGAGCTTCCAGGCGCACCTCGAGCGCCTTGCCTCTGGCGAGTCGTGAGGTGATCGCGAACGGGAAGAACGTGGTCTGGCGCCACGAGATGCCGCCGGGCTCGGTCATGATCGGTGCGATCACGTTCACGAGCTGGGCGAGGCTGGCCGCGGTCACACGGTCGGCGTGACGGAGCAGCGAGATCAGCAGATTGCCGAACACCACGGCATCCACCACCGAGTACGAATCCTCCAGCAGCCGAGGCGCGACCGGCCAGTCCGTGGCATCCGTGATCTTCTCCACGTCGTTGAACCGCGACTGGTACCAGACGTTCCATTCGTCGAAGGAGATGTTCAGCGTCTTGTCGCTCCGCTTGAGCGCCTTCACATGGTCCGCGGTCGCCACGACGACGTCGATGAACCGATCCATGTCGACCGCGGAGGCGAGGAAGCTCGCGTAGTCGTCGCCCTTCGGCTCGTAGTACGCGTGGCAGGAGATGAAGTCGACCTCGTCGTAGGTCTCCTCGAGCACCGTGCGCTCCCAGTCGCCGAAGGTCGGCATCGAGGCGCTGGACGATCCGCAGGCGACGAGCTCGAGATCGGGATCGATCATGCGCATCGCTCGCGCGGTCTTGACGGCCAGGCGGCCGTACTCGTGAGCGGTCGAGTGCCCGACCTGCCACGGACCGTCCATCTCGTTGCCCAGGCACCACATGCGGATGCCGTAGGGCTTCGTCCTGCCGTTCGCGATGCGCTTCTCCGACAGGAAGGTGCCAGAGGCGATATTCGTGTACTCGAGCACGTCGAGCGCCGACTCGATGCCCCGCGTGCCGAGATTGACCGCGTACATCAGCTCGCTGCCGACTCCCTCGGTCCATGCGGCGAACTCGTCGAGGCCGATCTCATTGGTCTCGGTCGAGTGCCAGGCCAGATCGAGGCGGCGGGGACGCTCCTCGCGGGGTCCGACGCCGTCCTCCCAGCGGTATCCCGAGATGAAGTTGCCGCCGGGGTACCGGATGGTCGACACCCCCAGCTCCTTGACCAGCTCGACCACGTCACCACGGAAGCCGTCGGCGTCGGAGGTCTCGTGGCCCGGTTCGTAGATGCCTCCGTAGACGCAGCGTCCGAGGTGCTCGACGAACGAGCCGAAGAGTCGTCGGTTGATGTCGCCGACCGTGAAGTGCGGGTCGATGGCGAGACGGGCGTTGATCATTTTCACCTTTGCGTGGAGAGGATGGAAGTCGGTCACGGCCCTGGCCGCTACTTGAGACTTCCGATGGAGAGGCCACCCTGCCAGTACTTCTGGAGGGTGAGGAAGGCGATGACCAGGGGGATCACCGACACGAGGGAGCCGAGGATGATGACGCTCCAGAGCGACGTTCCTCCGGAGTTGTTGGCCGACGCGATCCCCTGCCACATGCCGATGCCGACCGTCACGGGGTAGAGCCGGTTGTCGGAGAGCATCGCCAGCGGCAGGAAGTAGTTGTTCCATGACGCGACGACCGACAGCAGGAGCACGGTGACGATCGCCGGGCGCATCAGGGGGAGGGAGACCTGGACGAACGTGCGGATCTCGCCCGCCCCGTCGACCCTGGCGGCGTCGAGGAGCTCGTCCGGCACCGCGTCGCGGGTGTAGATGTTCATGAGGTAGACGCCGAACGGGTTCAGCAGCGTCGGCAGGATCACGGCCCAGATCGTGTTGGTCAGACCGAGCTGCGAGAACAGGATGAACGTCGGGATCACCAGCGCGGTGGCGGGGACCATGACCGAGCCGAGCAGCACGGCGAAGCTGAACGAGCGGCCGCGGAATCGGAACTTCGCGAACCCGTACCCGGCCATCACGGCGAGCACCGTCGCGCCGACGCCGCCGACGACCGCGTAGAGCGCCGAGTTCAGGAGCCAACGGAGGTAGATGCCGTTCTGGTACGTGAACAGGTCGACGAGGTTGCCCCAGTAGTCGATGTTGTCGGCGAACCACAGCGAGCTGCCGCCGCCGAAGAGGCCGGCGGCGTCCTTCGAGCTGTTGACGATGACCCACCAGAACGGGACCAGGAAGTAGACGACCAGGAACCCGAGGAGCACCTGGAGCGGGAGATGGCGTTGACGCGCCGTGCGACGGGTGTCGTTGAGGGTCGTCATGACAGGATGCTCCCGCGCTTTCGGGTGATGAACATGAAGAGGTAGACGCAGACGAACACCACGGCACCGAGGGCGAACGAGATCGCCGATCCGTAGTTGTAGTTCGCCAGAGCGAAGGCCTGCTGGAACGCGTACATGTTCGGAGTGAGATCCGAGGGGATGGCGCCCGAGGCCAGATACCGCAGGATCTGGGGCTCGTTGAAGAACTGCAGCGTGCCTATCAGCGCGAACACGAGGATGAGCAGCAGCGCGGGCGCGATGAGCGGGATCTTGATCCGCAGCGTGATCTGCCATCCGGTCGCGCCGTCGATCTTCGCGGCCTCGTACAGGGTCGGGTCGATGCCCTGAAGGGCTGCGTAGATGATGATCATGTAGTACCCGGCCCACTGCCACGTGACGATGTTGAGCAGGCCGAAGAAGATGAGGTCGCGGCTGAGGAGATCGGGGCCGACCGCCCCGAACATCCCGAAGATCTCCGCGACGGGTCCGAAGCTCTTGCTGTACAGGAATCCCCACATGAGCGCGCCGATGACCGCCGGGATCGCGTACGGCAGGAAGATCATCAGCCGCGAGAAGCGTGCGAAGCGGGTGACGACGGCATCGAGGATCAGAGCGACCCCGAGCGATACCACCATCTGCAGAGGGATGAGCACGGTCGAGAACACGACGACGAACCAGATGCCGTCGAGGAAGTTCGGGTCCGTGAACGCCTTGATGTAGTTGTCGAAGAGGACGAAGCTCGTCCCGCCGATCAGCTTCTTCTGGAACAGACTCAGGTACAGCGCGTAGAGCAGCGGCGTGACGAGCAGCGCGACGAACACGATCGCGAACGGGGCGACGAAGGCCCAGCCCACATGTCCTCGTGCGGATGCGCCTCGTCGCCGAGGGCGGCGGGTGGCCGCCTTCGGACGTGTGGCGATTTCGACGGTCATCTGAAGACTCCTGTGATGAGGGGAAGGGAGGACGGGACGGGTCGCCCGCGGGTGGGGGCGACCCGTCCCGCGGGGTCACTTGACGGTGAAGCCCTGCTCCTCCGCGTACGTGACGATCGTCTCCTGCAACGCGTCAGCGGCCTCGGACCCGGTCACGGAGCCCTCATTGATCGCTGCGAGCTGCTCGTTGAACGCATCGAAGTAGTACGCGCCGAACGGCGTGTACGTCATGCCCTCGTAGCCGTTGGCAGCCGGGACGTAGACCTCCTTGTTGGCGAGCTGTCCGTCGAAGAACGGCACCTCGTAGTTCTCGAACTCGGGCGAGTTGAGGGCCTTGAGGTTCAGCGGGAAGATGACCTGGTTCTGCCAGCCGTCCGTGAGCGACGCGTCATCGGCGTAGACGCCGAGGGCGACCTTCGCCGCGAGCTCGGGGTTCGAGGCCTGGCTCGTCACCGAGAAGGCGGATCCGCCCCAGTTCACGTACGTCGGGTCGGCGGTGTCCCACTGCGGCAGCGGAGCGGTCGCCCAGACTCCGGCATCCTCTCCCTCGCCGACGCCGGCGCCGGTCAGGTACCCGGGGGCCCACGCGGCGGAGATGTAGGTGGCGTAGTCGCCGCCGATCACGCCGGAGACGTACTCGGGGGTGAACTGGTCCTGCGTGCCGACGAGCCCCTTCTCGACCAGTCCGTCCCAGTAGTCCAGCACCTTCTTCGATGCGTCGTCGTTCAGGGTGACCGAGATCTCCTCGGGAGTCGCGGAGTCATAGGTGAACGGCTCGGCGCCCGCCTGGTACTGCAGCGCCATCATCACCGCGGGCACGTTCGCTCCGAGGTCGCCGAACAGCGGCCCACCCGCGTCCTTGACGGTCTGCGCGGCGGCCTCGTACTCGGCCCAGGTGGTCGGAGGCGTGATGCCGTAGGTCTCGAAGATGTCCTTGCGGTAGATCATGCCCATCGGACCGCCGTCGACGGGAACGCCGTAGACGCCCTCACCGACGGAGACGTCCTTCCAGGCGCCCTCGCTGTAGTCGTCTTTGACGTCCTCGTAGCCGAACGACGAGATGTCGACGATCGCCTCCTGCACCTGGAAGGTGGGGATGCGGTCGGCCTCGATCATGATCACGTCGGGCGCGCCGGTGCCCGCGGTGATCGCGGTCTGGAACTTGTCGTACTCGTCGCCGCCCTGGCCGACGTTGGTCCAGCAGACCTGGACGTCGTCGCTCTGCTCGTTGAAGTTGTCGACCACGAGCTCCATGTTCGGATACCAGGCCCACATCGTCACGACGGGCAGGTCGTCCTTCTGGATCTTGTTGGTGCAGTTGGTGGCGTCGCTGCCGCCGCCCTCATTCGTGCCGCCGTCGCCTGCGCACGATACGAGCGCGCCGGCCATGACGAGAGTGAGTGCCGCAGCGAGAAGTGGCTTGGTCTTCACTGTGTTTCCCTTCGGATGCTGGACTTCATTGTCATTGCTCCACTCGGTCTTCATGACTCGGAGTGGTCGGGTTACAACGTTGTATTTCTAACGTTGTAATTTTACCGCATGGGCACTCTCGACTGTCAAGAGCTGGCCCTGCTGTCTGGGGCGCCGATCAGTATCTGACCGGCGCGGGGCCGAGCTCGTCGAGCAGCTGCGCCATGCGCGTGTATGCGCGGTCGCGATACTCGGTCAACGCGGCGATCTGCTCCGGCGGCGTCGCGAGGAAACCACGACCGGACTTCACTCCGAGCTCGCCCCGGTCGACGTGCTCGCGAAGCGACGCCGGTTCGGCGAACCGCTCGGGATAGGCCTCGCCGAGCGACTGGTAGCAGAACCGGTAGACGTCGAGACCGGCGATGTCGGCGATCGCGAAGGGACCGAAGAACGGCAGACGGAAGCCGAAGGTGGTTCGCGCGATCGTGTCGATCGCCTCGGGCGATGCCACACCCTCGTCGACCAGCCTCGCGGCCTCGGTGAACAGCGCGTACTGCAACCGGTTGAGCACGAAGCCCGTGACGTCGGGGATCTCGACGCCGACCTTGCCGCACTCGGCGAGCAGGGCGGTGACCCGCGCCACCGCGCTCGGGTCGGTGCCCTCGTGCGGGATCACCTCCACCCCGGGGATGAACGTGGCCGGATTGCTGAAGTGCACGCCGAGGAACCGCTCGGGCCCGTGCACGGCCTCAGCCAACGCCGCGATCGAGATGGTCGATGTGTTGCTCCCGATCACTGCGGCGGCAGGAGCCGCCGCAGTGATCCGCCGCAGCGTCTCGTGCTTCACGGAGAGGATCTCGGGAACCGCCTCTTCGACGATGTCGGCGTCGGTCACCGCGTCCTCTATCGACGCCGCAGCCGTCACCCGCTCGGCGATCCTCTCTGAGGCGCCGACGGGGAACAGGGATCGCCGCTCGAAGTCGGCCGCCTCGCGGATGATCCGCTCCCGGCTGTTCGACGCCTGCTCGGCTGACACATCGGCGAGCGCGACACGACGCCCCGACAGGGCGATCACCTGCGCGATGCCGCCCCCCATGTATCCGGATCCGACGACTGCCACCTGTTCGGTCATCACGACTCCTCCTCGATCTCGTCTATCAGTTCCACCTTGGCCGCCGACGGCGAGGCCGGGTCGAAGCGGAGGTCGAGCCACCCGTCGACGAGGGTCTTCGCCAGCTCGGGTCCGATGACACGCGCGCCCAGCGCGAGCACCTGCGCATCGTTGCTGAGCACTGAGCGGGCGACCGAGTACGTGTCATGCGCCGTGACCGCGCGCACGCCACGCACCTTGTTCGCCACGATCGCCATGCCCAGACCGGTCCCGCAGACGAGCAGGGCCCTGTCGGCCTCACCCGCGGCCACGTGGCGCGCGGCTTCGGCGGCGACCCGCGGGTACGGGCTCGCGCCGGAGGCATCGACACCGACGTCGACGACCTTCGCCACCCTGTCGTCCTGCTCGAGAACCGCTCGAAGAATCTCCTTGTACTCGTAGCCGGCGTCATCCGCGCCGATCACGATCCGCCAGCCGTTCATAAATCCTCCTCCGTGCCGCCGAGAACGACCTCGGCGACGGTCGACGCGATCAACGCGAAGGACACCGCACCCGGGTCCGGGTGGCCGATGCTGCGCTCCGCGAGCGGTCGGGCGCGGCCCTTGCGCGGAGTCAGGGCCGCCGTGTCGCTCGCCCCCTGCCGGGCCTTCCCCGCCGCACGACCGAGCGCATCGGCCACGCTCCGGCCGTCCGCGAGAGCGGCGTCGAGTTCGCGCTCGAAGGGGAGCAGGGCGTCGAGCATGGTCTTGTCGCCCGCGGATGCTCCGCCGAGCGTCTGTATTCGGGACCGCGCCGCGGAGACGGCCGCCGGCAGAGACAGGGTGCGCGACGCGCCGCCCTCGTCGATGCAGCGACCGAGTGCCGAGATCGCGGCCCCCCACAGCGCTCCCGAGGTGCCGCCCGCGGTCTCCGACCAGGCATCCCCCGCGGCGTCGAGCACCTCGGCGAGGCCTGTCTCGTCATCGAGCGCCGACGCCGCTGCGACTGCGGCCTCCAACCCACGGGTCATGCCTATGCCGTGATCGCCGTCACCGGCGACCGCGTCGAGCTCTCCCAGGTGATCGGCCTCACGCACGACCGCGTCCCGTGCCGCAGACAGCAGTCGGCGTGCGAGTGCCGCATCGCGGCGGGACTCCGCTGTCACCGTCCGCTGACCGAGAGGCTCCTCCGACGCATCGGCGCCGGTCGCGACCTCGGCGACGGCCGGCACACCCGACCGATCGACGGCACCGCGGCGGAAGGCCGGCGAGGCCGCCGGCGCGTTCCACAGCTCTTCGAGCTCGTCATCGAGCCAGAGCAGCGTGACCGAGACCCCGCCCATGTCGAGACTCGTCACGAGCTCACCGCAGAGAGGACTGGCCACCTCGATCCCCCTGCTGGCGAGTTCGCGGTGCAGATGCCCGAACAGGATGAAGAGCTCCTCGTACTTGGCGGTGCCGAGCCCGTTCACGATCAGCGAGACCCGAGAGGCGTGACCCTCCGGGCGCTCCTCCAGCAGCGGCTCCAGCAGGGTGACGGCGAGTTCACGGGCGCTCTGCAGCGGGACGTCGCGGATGCCGGGCTCGCCGTGGATGCCGAGCCCGATGGACATCCTCCCCTCCGGCACCTCGAACAGAGGCGATGACGCCCCGGGGAGCGTGCAGCCGGAGAACGCGACGCCGAGGGTGCGGGTCATCGCGTTGGCGCGCCTCGCGAGACGCTCGACCTCGTCGAGATCGTCCCCCCGCTCGGCGGAGGCGCCGGCGATGCGGAAGACGCACAGGTCTCCGGCGATCCCCCGCCGCTGCGTCCGATCTGCCGCAGGCGCGCTGGCGATGTCATCGGTGACGAGCACGGTGCGCACGTCCAGCCCCTTCTCGCGGAGTCGACGCTCGGCCTCTCCGAAATGGATCACGTCCCCCGCGTAGTTTCCGTAGCTGAACAGCACTCCACCGCCCGCCTCGACGGCGCGGGCGACCTGCACAGCCTGCCCGGCCGACGGTGAGGAGAAGATGTTGCCGCACACGGCGGCCGCGGGCATCCCCTCGCCCACGACACCGGCGAACGCCGGGTAGTGCCCGGACCCGCCTCCGATCACGACGGCGACGTGCCCGGGGGTGATCGCGGTCGCACGGGCCACACCGCCGCTCACCCTCCTCAGCTCGTCGGGATGAGCGAGGACGAGTCCATCCAGCGCCTCCTCGACGAAGGTGTCCGGATCGGCGGGCATGCGTGTCATGACCAGCTCCTCTCGCTGTGCTGGACGACCAGGCTCGCGCCCGGTTCGTAGTCACGCCGGGGCAGGATTCGCCGGCGCAGATAGTCGCGGTTCGCAGCGCTCATGCTCAGTCCGTCTCCGCCGTAGTGCTCCGTGCAGATGACACCCTGGAAGCCGCTGTCGATCGCCATCGCGATCGCCGAGCGGTAGTCGATGAGTCCGCTCTCGAGATAGGCCGGCAGCGTCGTGATGACCCCCGACTGCGGGTCCTCGTCCCTGGCGTAGTTCTTCACGTGCCAGAAATTGGTGAACGGGAGCGTCTGCGCCAGCAGCTCCCGCCAGTCCTCGATCGGCTCGTGCAACCGAACGAGGTTGCCGATGTCGGGGTTGAGGCCGACCTCCGCCATGCCGATCTCCTCGACGAGACGCACCGCCGAGGCACCCGAGCCGAGAAAGGTGTGCTCGTACATCTCGAGCGACAGCAGGAGGCCGAGGTCGGCGGCGTGAGCCCCGAGCTCGCGGAATCCGGAGACAGCCAGATCCCATGCCTCTCGATCATCGAGTCGGTCGCGATGCCCCTCGGCGGTCCAGAACCACAGCTGCTCCCGCTGCCGCGGGCTCAGCGCCTGGTGCAGTCCGACCGACACCACTCCGATGCCGAGGTCGGCGGCGAAATCCAGTGTCCGGTGACTGTAGGCGAGGTTCTCCGCCCCGGTGTCGGCGTCGATCACGCTTCTCCGGATCGCCGAGAGCGAGGCGGCCTTCAGGCCGCTGTCGGCGAGGACGTGCCGGAACAGCTGCCGATGCCGCTCGTCGAGGTCGCCGTAGCGCACCCAGGAATCGGTGAGGTCGACGTGCGCGAAGTCCGCGTCGGCAACCTGCTGGAGGCTCCGCGCCCACTCGACGCGCAGGGCGTCTTCGTTCGCGTCCTCGGGTTGCGCGGCGGGGAAAGGCAGCATCGCTGCCGCGATCGGCCAGGTCTCGGCGGTGAGCGCCATCGTCCATCAACTCCATCGAATCAGGTTTCATGCACGATACCTGATTAGGTAAACGATGTAAACAGCGTCGACGGAGATGACAGCGGCGGGGCCGCGGCCTCAGTCGCGATCGATGTCGAGCTCGGCGAGCGCGCGGCTCTTCACGTTGCGCAGATGCAGGCGCATCGACGCGTCAGCGGCGATCGGATCGCCCGTCTCGATGGCGCGCGTTATGGCCGCGTGCTCCGCTACCGTCTCCGCGGCATCGGTGACTCCGCGACCCGAGAACAGCCGGAACCTCTGCACGTGCGCGCCGAGCGCGTCGTACGCATGCACCAGGAAACGATTGCGGGTACCGGCGACGATGGCGCGGTGGAACTCGCGATCAGCCTCGTAGTACGCGTGCAGCGAGCCGCTGCGGTCTCCCCGTGGCGCGCGCTCGAGATCCGCCACGTTCTCCTCCAGCCCGCGGACGAGCCCCTCGCGATCCGCACTCCGCGCCGCCGTTGCCGCGATCGCGGGCTCGAGGAGGATCCGGGCGTCGAAGAGGTCGGCCATCTCCTCTGCATCGAGCGCCGGGGCGACACGGTACCCGCGCAGCGCGAGCCTCTGCACGAGACCCGTCGCCTCGAGCCGCGTCAGCGCTTCACGCACGGGACTGCTCGAGACCCCGAACTCACGCGCGAGAGCATCGATGCTCAGTGGCGACTCGGCACCGATGTGCCCGTCGATGATGAGGCGCAGGAGTTGATCGTGCACATCGTCCACCACGAGACGCGGGCTGATCCGCTGCGGACGGCCAGGTCGCCGACTGTCGATGGACATTGCGCCATACTACGCGGCGAGGCACGACGACACCCCGTGCCGCGGCCCCACCGTGACGGTGCCTTGCGAATAGAGTGTGGAGAACGTGTCGCACTTGCGGCGCAGGGTGATGGGTGGGCGCCATGGGTTCGACGATGCATGATGTCGCGCGACTCGCCGGCGTGTCCATCAAGACCGTGTCGAATGTCATCAACGACTTCCCGCACGTCAGGCCTGACACTCGCGAGAGGGTGCAGGCGGCGATCCGCGAGCTCGACTACCGCCCGAACCTCTCCGCGCGCGGCCTGCGATCAGGGCGCACCGGGGTCATCGGCCTGGCCGTGCCCGCACTGCGCGAGAACTACTTCGCCGAGCTCGCAGACGCAGTGATCCGCGTGGCCGACCAACGGGGCCTGGGGGTGGTCGTCGAGCAGACCAGCGGCGACCGGACTCGCGAGCTCCAGGCAGTGACCGGCGGGCGGCTTCGTCTCACCGACGGCCTCGTGTTCAGCCCCTCCGCCCTCGGCCAGGACGATGCCGCCGCGCTCGACAACGACTTCCCCCTCGTTCTCCTGGGCGAGCGCATCTTCAACGGACCGACCGATCACGTCGCCATGCACAACACGTCATCGGCGCGGGCTGCTGTCGAGCATCTGATCGACACCGGGCGACGTCGGATCGCGATCATCGGCGCCGAGGAGCATCAGGGCACCGAGGTGAGCTCGGCCAGCCTGCGCCTGAACGGCTACCTCCAGGCTCTGGATGCCGCGGGCATCGCCGTGGACCCCGCTCTCATCCGCCCGAGCACGCACTGGAATCACGCGGCGGGCGCAGAGACCACCCGTCAGCTGATCGCGGAGGACGTCCCCTTCGACGCGATCTTCGCCCTCAACGACACGATGGGGCTCGGCGCCCTCCGCGCGCTCGGCGAAGCCGGCCTGCGCGCGCCGGAGGACGTGGGCGTCATCGGCTTCGACAACACCGACGAAGCCCACTTCTCGGTCCCGTCGCTGTCGAGCGTCGACGTGGGACGCGAGCAGATCGCTGCGGCAGCCGTCGATCTTCTCATCGAGCGCATCGAGGAGAAGGGCGAGCGGCGGCCACCGCGAACGATCACGCCCGACTTCCGCATCGTCCGACGCGAGTCCACGGGTTTCCCCGGTCCGCTGACCTGATCAGTCGGTGCGCGGCACTTCCCCGCGCGCGGAGGCCACGGCTTCGTCGATCCTCGCCTGCATCCTCGATTCCGACCGGGCGCGCGCTCGACGGACACCGAGGAACAGCAGCACAGCGGCGGCGATGAGTGCGAGCTGCGCCCAGGGGATCGTCCACACGGTGAAGGACGCGGATGCCGCGTCGAGGGATCCTTCGATCTCGTCGTCGCCTACGACGGAGGGCTGCACTCTCGTGGTGCCCTCGAGGAGGAGCAGGGGCCACGCCGGCACCTCGAACTCCGCGACCGCCGACTGACCGGGAAGGATCTCGCGCCGTGCGTCGGTCGCGAGATCGACGCCGAGCAGCCCGAAGGGACCGGCGACGTGGACCTTCGAGTCTGCTCCCACGCGCACGTTGCCCGCATTCGTGATGTCGTACGTGAGGGTGAGGGTTCCGGGCGCGAAGGGATTCCACGACGGCTCGTAGCTCGCCCGCACGGCTTCGGGGCGCGCGGCGGCGACGACGTCGCCCGAGACGCGGAGATGCACGCGCACGCCCACCCGCGAGGCGATCTGCACCTCGGTCGCCGCATCGGGCAGCAGCTCCGCCACGATGCCGGCGGGGTGGTCTCCCGGAGAGGCGTCCGATGGCACGTCGACACCCACCGGAATGGCGACGGATGCGCCGGCGTCGAGCGTCACCGCGAATCCGCCGTCATCACGAGGAGTGGCGCCGGCGACGGCGCCGAGAGACACCCAGGCGCCGCCGCCCGTCGATTCCTCCACCGACGGGATCAGGTCGAAGCTGCCGTCTCCGGTGACCGTTCCGTCGCTGGCGTAGACGGCGAATGCCTCCGGCTGAGCACTGAAGTTCGTGAGCACGATGCTCTCGTCGATGCGCTGCCCCGGGTCCACTCGGTGGCGCAACGAGACGCGGCCGTCGGGCAGACCGCCTGTCGCCGGCTGCAGCGACCAGGTCACACCGGCGGTCGGAGCCGGGTCGGTATCGGCGGGCAGCGTCGATGACTGCGCGAGCGCGGGTGGCGAGATACGGCTCTGCGGCTCCGGCTGCGCGGCCCCGCCGGCCGACTGCGCGAACAGGGCGGTGGCGGCCACCACGAGGACACCCACGGCGGTGATGTGACGGTAGGACATGTGACTCCTCATCGGGGTGCGGCCGGTCGGATGCCCGACCGGCCGCACTGTTCGAGACTCTCGGTCAGTCGACCGGGAACAGGGAGATGGACAGGACGCTGGAGTACGACCCCGGCTGCGTGTCCACCGGCACCTCGAGACGAAGACCCGCGCTGAGCGTCGCCGAGCCGAAGCGGCCTTCCGAGTCGGCACTGGCCAGCTCTCCGGATGTCGCCAGACCCAGACCGCCGTCGATGGCCGTCTCCAGCGGATCACCGGCCTCCAGGCCCGCCCGCGGCGTCAGCACCTTCGGCACCCAGCCGAGGTGATCGGCCTCGATCGTCTTTCCGGCCGACACGAACGGCTGCGCCTGAGCCGCGACGGACCATCCGCCCAGGCCCGCCTGCTGCGCGGTGCGCGAATCGGTGACCGAGATCTCGGGCAGCTCACCCGTGAAGCGCAGGCGATCACCCACGTTCTGCGGAGCCGACAGCTGGACTCCCTCGCCGAAGTCGGCGACCGTCATCGCCAGCGCACCGTTCTCGCCCTCGGCGATCGCCGCATGAATCGGCACACCCGACGCGGTCTCGGCGACGAACAGCTTCGGCAGGAAGTCGATCAGCGCCTTCTGCCACACGTCCCAGCTGTGCGGGCCGGGGATCGGCGGGTGGAAGTCGTGGGTGATCCCCCGACTCTCCAACGCGCTGATCAGCGACATCGTGTTCTGGTAGGTGAAGTCCTGGATGTCACCCGTGTAGATCGACAGGAGCTTGGTGCCCGCGTTGATGGCCTCGACGTCGGCGTTCGCCGGTGGCGTGGTGAAGGCGGAGAACGCGCCGATGTAGGCGAACTCGCCGGGGTAGGCATAGAGCGTGCTCAGCGCGTGCCCCGATCCCATCGAGAGTCCTGCGAGCGCTCGCTGCGACGGGTCGGAGCTGACGTTGTACGCCGCCTCCGTCGTCGGGATGAGCTTCTGCGTGATCTCCTTGGGGTAGTCGACGCCGTTGCCGTTCGCCATGACGACCACCATCGGCCGGATCGTGCCGTTCGCATAGTGGTTGTCGAGGATCTGCGCGGCGCGTCCGACCTTGATCCAGTCGCTCCATGTCTGTCCGCCACCGTGCTGGAGGAAGAAGACCGGGTAGGGCTCCTCCCGCTCGGGGTCGTACCCGGGGGGCGTCCACACATAGGCGGAGCGGTCGGCTCCGCCGGCCAGGCTCGAGTACGACATCGTCTGCACCGCTCCACGCTGCTCCGGTGCGACATCACCCGTGAACGCGCCCCGGATGCCGTCGCCGGCCACGAAGAACGTGCTCCAGTTGGGCTCGGATTCGACGTTCGTGGGGTTGCCCGCGTCCTTGCGGTCCACTCGGTCCACCACGAACTTGTAGTAGTACGAGCCGCCCTCGATCGGTCCGAGGGTGAGCCTCCACCGGTCGCCGGCCTTCTCCATGGGAATGCGCAGCCAGTTGCCGCCCGGAGCCCAGTTGGCCCAGATCGTGACGTTCTTGGCCGAACTGAACTCGGTGCCCGTCTCGAAGGTGACGACGCCGTGCTCGTCGACCCATGGTGTCGGCGTGGTGCCGGGAGCGGGCAGCGAGTGCGTGCCCTCGAGGGCACGGTGCCCCTCGCTCATGCCGTGGTCGTCGACGTCATGGAAGAGTCGGGAGCTGAAGTCGCGCAGTGACTCCTGCCAGGTCTCCCAGATGTCGCCGTATGCCGGGTTCACGCCGTCGAACTCGTACTCCACTCCTGCGGCATCCAGCTTCGCGGCCAGATCGACGTTCTGGTTGTAGGAGCGGTCCGTCGTGTTCCCGATGTAGAGGCGCACCAGGTCGGTGCCCGCATTGATCTGCGTCGCCTTGGCCGAGCTGATGCTGCTCACGAGGCTGCCCGAGAACGAGCCGACCTTCGAGAACTCGCCGGGATCTGTGACCATCAGCGTCAGCGCCTGGGAGGCGCCGCGCCCGATGCCGGCGATGGCACGGTCAGCCGCATCGTCGGAGACATGGAACTCCTCACCGACCGCGGGCAGCAGGTCGTCGAGGATCTCGGTGCGCAGGTCGTTCGTGTTGCCGTCGGCCATGACGACGACCATCGGCTCGATCTGCCCCTCGACCGCGAGATTGTCGAGGATCTGCGCGGCGCGTCCGAGTTCGGTCCACTCGGTGTGCGCCTGCCCTGTGTCCTGCAGCAGGTAGAGCACCGGGTATTCGTCGGCGCGGTTCGCGTCGTAGCTCGGCGGGGTCCATACCTGCGCCGATCGCTCGGCGCCGGCAGCCGTGCTCTGGTAGGTCAGCGACTGCAGCTGTCCACCGGCAGGCACATCGGCCTGCCATGCCGCCGACTCCCCGTCGACGAAGAACGTGCTGTACGACGGCTGGGCCGTGACCACCTGCTCGGTCGCCGGATTGCGGAACGTGACGAGCTGCTCGGTCCCCCCGATCGTCGCCTTGTACTGGAAGTAGTACTGCCCGGGTTCGAGCGGGCCGATCGTGGCCGTCCATGACCCGCCGCTCAGCCCCAGGTTCAACTGCGCCGACGTATTGCCCGGACCGAAGTTGCCCTCGACGGCCACGGCAGCGGGAGACGTGCCCACCTCGCTGCGTACCACGGAGTCCGGCACCGTGAACCGATAGAGCCCATCGGCAGGCTGGGATATCCATGGATCCGCCGGAGCGTCGGCTGCGGCCGCCGGCTGCGCAGCCAGAAGCGTCCCCACCCCCACGGCCGTGACCGCAAGCAGCGCCATCCAGCGGCGGTGACCGCTGCCGGGCGACGCACTCGTTCGAGTTCTCATCACCTTTGATTTCCTCTCGTATCTCCCGCGCGCGACACCGCGCACGGCTCGCAGGGCACACGTTCGGAGGGCACCCTCGGCAAGCACCACGGCGGGATGCGAGAAGCAATTTACAACGTCGTAATGCTGCTGTGTGCCAGCATGTCCCTGACGTTCAGGCTTGTCAAGGAGTTTTTACGACGTTGTAATTTGCGGGCTGCGTGCTCCGGTCGTTGAGCGAGAACGCGCGGCGACCGAGACGAGACGCACTCGACTCGCGCACGGATGCCAGCGCGTCTCGACTCTCTCGGCTCCGCCGGGCTCGCTCGACGACCGGAGGCGAGACGACACGCGCCGCTCAGCCCTCGATGTGCCGCTCGTCGACGCCGTCGTAGAACGAGAGCGGGCGGATCAGCGCATTCGCGCCGGCCTGCTCGATCACATGGGCCGTCCACCCCGTCACCCGTGCCGCGACGAACAGCGGGGTGAAAGTGAGGGTGTCGAAGCCGATCAGGTTGTAGGCAGGACCCGACGGATAGTCGAGGTTCGGGTAGATGCCCTTGCGCGCCACGAACTCCGACTCCAGAGCGTCGTAGAGCTCTGCGACCTCTGCCCTGTCGTAGTGCTCGACGAGTGTGTCGAGGGCGGCCTTCATGGTGGGCACGCGCGAGTCTCCGCTCTTGTAGACGCGGTGACCGAAGCCCATGATCTTGCGCTTCTCGGCGAGTGCCTTATCGAGCCACGGCACGACGTTCGACGCCTCGCCGATCTCGTCGAAGATGTGCAGCACGGCCTCATTGGCGCCGCCGTGCAGCGGTCCCTTGAGCGCGCCGATCGCACCGACGACGGCCGAGTAGAGGTCGCTGAGGGTCGAGGTGATCACACGGGCCGTGAAGGTCGAGGCGTTGAACGAGTGCTCGGCGTACAGGATCATCGAGCGGTTGAACGCGTCGACGACGACCGGGTCGGGCTCTTCGCCGAACGTCATCCAGAGGAAGTTCGCCGAGTAGTCGAGGTCGTCGCGCGGCGCGATCGGCTCCTCGCCGCGGCGGCGTCGCTGACCGTAGGCGACGATCGCGGGAAGAGCGGCGAACAGACGGATGCTGCGCTCGAGGTTCTCCTCGGGGCTGCCGCCGGCATCGAGCACCGATCCGCCGGCGTTCGTGTCGGACGCGCCGATCAGGCTCACGGCCGTGCGCACCTCGTCCATCGGGTGCGCCTCGAGCGGGATCAGGTCGATCGCCGCCTTGACGTTGTCGGTCAGGGCGCGATGCGGTCGCTCCTGCGCGCGGAAGGCCGCCAGCTCTTCGAACGTGGGCAGCTCACCGTGCCACAGCAGGTAGGCGACCGCCTCGAACGGCTGGGTCGCCGCCAGCTCCTGCACGGGGTACCCGCGGTAGAGAAGACTGTTCGTCTCGGGGTTGACCTTCGAGATCGCCGTCGTGTCGACGACCACCCCGGCGAGGCCCTTCTTGATGTCCGGCTCGGTCATGCTCACTCCTTCGTGACGGTGAAGCCTGCGACGCCCGAGTCGAATTCCTTGTAGGACTCGTAGTCGATCAGGTCGTAGAGATCGGCACGGTGCTGCATCTCACCGAGCTTCGAGGTGAGGTGCCCCTCCTCGTTCAGCGTATCGAGCGCACGGCCCGCCGCGCCCATCGCGATGCGCAGCAGCGACACCGGCCAGATGACCATGTTCACGCCGGCATCCCGCAGCTGGTCGACCGAGAACAGGTCGCTCTTGCCGAACTCGGTCATGTTCGCGAGGATCGGCACGTCGAGCGCCTCCGCCATCGCCTCGAACTCTGCGAGCGTGCGCATCGCCTCGGGGAAGACGGCATCGGCCCCGGCGTCCACCAGCGCCTTGGCACGGTCGATCGCCGACTCCAGGCCTTCGACCGCGCGGATGTCGGTGCGCGCCATGATCAGGAAGTTGGGGTCGCGACGAGCGTCGGCCGCCGCTCGGATGCGACGGATCGCCGTGCTCTCGTCCACGACGCTCTTGCCGTCGAGGTGGCCGCAGCGCTTCGGGTTGATCTGATCCTCGATGTGGGTGCCGGCGAGGCCCGCGTCTTCGAGCTCCTGGATCGTGCGGGCGACGTTCATCGGTTCGCCGAAGCCGGTGTCGGCGTCGACGATCGCGGGGATGTCGGTCATGCGCGCGATCTGCTTCGCCCGCCCCGCGACCTCGGTCAGCGTGGTGAGGCCGATGTCAGGCACACCGAGGTCGGCGGAGAGCACCGCGCCCGAGATGTAGACCCCGTCGAAGCCCTTCTGCTCGATCAGTCGGGCGCTCAGCGGGTTGAAGGCGCCGGGGAACCGCAACAGCTCGCCGCTCGCGAGGCGTTCACGGAACAGGCGGCGCTTCTCGGTCGGCGTGACGTGCGAGTACAGCATCAGAACAGCCCCTTCGGGGCGTCGGCGCCATCGAGCAGTCCGGGCTTGGCGATGATCGACAGCTCGCCGACCTCGGCGGCCGTGAGCTCGGGCAGACGCTGCACCAGCTCGAGGAAGCGCTCGATCTCGGCGGGCTCGAGCACGGGCTCGGCCAGCAGACGGAACTTCGCGATGTAGTCGTCGCGGGCGAACGGGCGGGCACCGAGCGGATGCGCATCGGCGACGGCGATCTCGTCGACCACGGTCGTGCCGTCGGTCAGGCGGAACTCCACGCGACCGCCGAACGCCTTCACGTCGGGGTCCTCGGAGTGGTAGCGGCGCGTCCACTCGGCATCCTCGGCCGTGGTGATCTTGTGCCACAGCGCGACGGTGTCCTCGCGCCCGGCCCGCTCGGGGGTGTACGAGTCGACGTGGTGCCAGCCGCCGTCCTGCAGCGCGACCGCGAAGATGTACGGGATCGAGTGGTCGAGCGTCTCGCGCGAGGCCGTGGGGTCGTACTTCTGCGGGTCGTTCGCGCCAGAGCCGATCACGTAGTGCGTGTGGTGGCTGGTGTGCAGCACGATCGCGTCGATGTTGGCGGGGTCGCGCAGCGCCGGGTTCTCGATGCCGAGCTTGCGGGCGAGGTCGATCCACGCCTGCGCCTGGTACTCGGCCGAGTGCTCCTTCGTGTAGGAATCGAGGATCGCGCGCTTCGCCTCGCCCGCGGCGGGCAGCGGCACCTCGTAGGCGGCGTCCTTGCCGTCGAGCATCCAGGCGATCACGCCGTCTTCGCCCTCGTAGATCGGGGCGGGGCTGGTCTGACCGCGCATCGCCCGGTCGACGGCCTCGACCGCGAGCTTGCCGGCGAACGCCGGGGCATGCGCCTTCCAGGTCGAGATCTCGCCCTTGCGGCTCTGACGCGTGGCGGTCGTGGTGTGCAGGCCCTGGCCGACGGCCTGATAGATCGTCTCGACGTCGAGCCCGAGCAGCGTGCCGATGCCGGCGGCCGCCGACGGGCCGAGGTGGGCGACGTGATCGATCTTGTGCTTGTGCAGGCAGATCGCGCGCACGAGGTCCATCTGGATCTCGTAGCCGGTCGCGATGCCGCGCAGCAGCGCGCGGCCGTCGGCCTGCACATGCTGGGCCACGGCGAGGATCGGCGGGATGTTGTCGCCCGGGTGCGAGTACTCCGCCGCGAGGAACGTGTCGTGGTAGTCGAGCTCGCGCACGGCGACGCCGTTGGCCCACGCCGCCCACTCAGGGCTCGTGCGGTGGTCGAGCGCCGCACCGAAGACCGTGGCGCCGATGCCACCGGTCGAGACGGGGTGGCTGAACGCCTGGGCGCGGGCCGCGTTGATGGGGCCGCGAGTGAGGGATGCCGCGGCGACCGACGCGTTGTCGATGATGCGGTTGATGATCATGTCGACGACGTCCTGCTCGACCTCGACCGGATCGGCGGCGACCTCGGCGATCTTCCAGGCGAGCTGGTCTTCGCGGGCGAGGTTCTCGTCGCTGCGGTGGACGCGGACATGGTGGGTGACGGTCATTTCACACCTTCGGGGTTGGCTGTCAGGGAGTCGAGGATGCCGGTGAGCGCGTTGTGCAGGTGCACGTGCGTGGCGTGAGCGGCGAGGTCGCCGTCTCGGGCGCCGAGCGCTGCGGCGATCGTGCGGTGCTCGGACGCGGATGCCGCGAGGCGGTCGGGCTTGTCGCGGGCCATGCGGCGCACCCGCACGAGGTGGGTGCGCACGGTGCGCAGCGCCGAGGCGATGTAGTCGTTGTCGACGGCCTGGTCGAGAGCGGCATCGAAGCGGGCGATGAGCGCGTAGTACGCGTCGCGGCCTTCGACGGCGGCGAGATCGACGTGCGCGAACTCGTCGGCGAGGGCGGCGAACAGCGAAGCGTCCCCTCGATGGGCGGCGAGTCTGGCGGAGGTCTCCTCGAGCGCGCGGCGGATCTCGAACAGGGCGCGGATGTCGTCGGCATCCAGGTCAGCGACCACCGTGACTCGAGGCGACTGCTGCACGACCAGGCCGTCGGCCGCGAGGCGGCGCAGGGCCTCGCGCATCGGGGTGCGGCTGATGCCGAGGCGAGCGGCCTGCTCGACCTCGCCGAGCACGAACCCGGCGGGGAGGGCGCCCGACTGGATCTCCTCCAGCAGTGCCGCGTGGGCTCGGTCGCTCGCGGTGGTGCGATCGGCGACAGAGCTCATGCCCTCAGTGTATACACAAATGCGATAAACGGTGTCTGAGATTCATCGATAGCCGCCTCACGTATACATAGTTCTACCGCTGCGGAACCCCCACCGCATCCGGAACCGGTTCGACGAACTCCGCAGGGCGCGGCTCGCCGAGCTTCACGATCACCACTCCGACGAGCACGAGCGCGCCACCGAGAGCCTGCAGCAGGTCGGGCAGCTGTCCGAGCAGCAGCCAGCCGAACAGCAGTGCGGCGACGACTTCGGAGAGTGCGACGAAGGATGCGAGACGCGAGCCCAGCATCCGGGTCGAGGCGATGCCGAGCACGTAGGCGAGGGCGGTGGCGATCAGGCCGATCGCGAGCACCGGCACGAACCACGGCACGGTGCCGAAGCGGTAGGTGATGTCATCGGTCGTCCAGGCGATGGGCAGGATGCCGACGAGTCCGGCGATCGTCAAGGCGACCGCGCCGAGCAGCAGCCCACCTCCGGCGAGCGCGATCGGCGGCAGCCCGGTGTCAGCTTTGGCCGAGAGCAGGAAGTAGGTCGCCGCCCCCACCATCGCGGCGAGCGCCCAGAGGATGCCGGCGATGTTGACCTCGGCCCCGGTGATGATGTCGAGCATCAGCACGAGGCCGACGAAGGCGAGGGCGGCACCGATCACGCTGCGACGACTCGGCCGTTCACCCCGGCGCAGCCACAACCACAGGATGACGGCGATCGGCGCGGTGTACTCGATGAGCAGTGCGAGGCCGACGTCCATCACGGCGACGGCCTGGAAGTAGCAGAGCTGGGTGGCGGTGACGGCGAGCAGGCCGTAGGCGGCGACCATGCCCGCGTTCTTCCTGAGCACACCCCAGCGCCCGCGCAGCGACAGGATCGTCGGCACGAGCAGCACGAGGGCGGCGACCCAGACCCGCGCGGTCACGGCTGCTCCCGGCGTCCATCCCGCATCGATGAGGCCCCGGGCCCAGGCGCCCGACATCCCGAACGCGAAAGCCGCGCCGATCGCCAGCGGCAGACCGAAGCGCACGCCCGTCAGCGCGGTGTCATTTGCAACGGTGCTCATGACAGGTGACGCTACTCGCGCAGGATGTAAGGTGTCAACATGAACTTCACCGATGACACGGAAGAGACCCTCCGTGCAGCCGTCTGGCTGGTGAACTCTGCGGAAGACCCCGACACCCTCGAGACGCTCGCCGACTACGACGCGTTCCTCACGAACTTCCCCTATTCGGGCCGGCTCGACCGCGACGAGGCTGAGCTCGACGCGCTGCGAACCCTGCGTCCGCGGCTGCGCACAATGCTGCTCGCGCCCCGAGACGAGATGGCCGAGCACGTCAACGCCGCACTCGCGGAAGCGCATCTCGCTCCGAGGCTGGTGCGCCACGACGGCGTCGACTGGCACCTGCACGCCGTCGCGGACGAGCGCCCCCTGCCCGAGCGCGTGCTCATCGAGACCGCCATGGCGTTGATCGACGTCATCCGCGCCGACGAGGGGTCGCGCATCTCCATCTGCGCCGACGACACCTGCGAGGCACTCGCCCTCGACCTCTCGCGCAACCGCTCCAAGCGCTTCTGCTCGACGACCTGCACGAACCGCAACGCCGTGGCCGCCTATCGCGCACGGCGCGCGAGCGCCTGAGCCTCCGCATCCGGATTCGGTAGCGTCGTGTCGTCATGACCTTCCCCTCCCCCTACGACATCTGGTTCGCCGACGCCGAGTTCGACGCGAGCTACGGCCACACGCTGAGCACGCTCCGTGCGATCGCTCCGGTCGCCGCACCCGACGGGTTCGGCGAGCGGTGGCAGGGCTGGCGACAGCAGGCGAAGACGGTGGATGCCGCACCCACCGTGCTGTCCGCCGAGACCGCGCACGGCCGACGGGTCTCGGTCATCGAGCATGCGGGAGTCGACGGCACCCGCCTGCGCGCCTGGCTCGTCGAACCCCTCGCCGCCCCGGCGCGCGTCGGTGTCGTGCACAGCCACGGCTACGGCGGACGGGATGCGGTCGACCTCGCACGCATACCCGACGATGCGGCCGCGATCTTCCCGGTCGCCCGCGGGCTGCCCACGCTGAACACGGGCGTCGGCGCCCCCGCACCCCAGGCCGAGCATGTGCTGGCCGGGATCGAGAGCCCGGACTCGTACGTGCTCGGCCTCTGCGCCCGAGACCTCTGGCTCGCGGCGGATGCTCTCACCACCCTTGTCGGCCCCCTGCCCCTCTACTACGTCGGCGAGAGCTTCGGCGGCGGCATCGGCGCCCTCGCCCTGCCATGGGACGACCGCTACGTCGGGGCGACCCTCATCGTGCCGAGCTTCGGACAGTACGACGAGCGCCTCGCCGTGCACTGCGTCGGCAGCGGCGAGACCGTGCGCGACCACGTCGCCGCGCATCCGGAGGCCCGTGAAGTGCTGCGCCTGTTCGACGCCTCGACGGCCCTCGGCTTCGCCCGCATCCCGGTGCGCGTCGAGGCGGCGCTGTGGGACCCGTACGTGCCGCCGCCCGGACAGTTCGGCGTCGCGAACGCGGCACGGATGCTCGAGCTCGCCGTCCTCCCCGCGGGCCACGCCGAGTATCCGGGGGTCGAGGAGGTGGCGGCCGCGGCGATCCGCGACGGCAGGTCCCACCTCGCACGCGCGCTGCGCGCAGCATCCTGAGATTTGGGCATTCCCGACCATCCCTCTCCCCGTCACACCCCGTTTCGGATAGAATCTGTCGGTAGCTCCCCCTTTGCGGAGGCTGGAGAAGTGAACCCGGGATTTCCTGCTGATTGTGGGGCCCGGGTTTCGCGCATCTCGGTGACGATGCGGAGCTGATGGTCGAGTCGGCCCGCCCATAGGTCACGTCCCGTGACGCGTCCATTGACCGCCCCACAGACCGCATCCGGAAGCCAGAGCAACGGCTCGCCCGATCCTCGAACGTGCTCGACTCGCATTCTCGACCCGATCACGCGCGATGCCCGCAGCGCCTGCACCATGGCCATGTCCCGGCGGTCATCACTCTGTCCACGTGATTCGAAGACGACGCGGTCGACGACGTCGAGTCGGTCGAGTTCCCAGAAGAGCCGAGTGATGCACGCGCGGCGAGTCCGTTCGCTGCGATCTCCCGCTTCCGGATGAACGACGACCGCCCAGTGAGCGAGCGGCATCCCCGAGATGACGGAGACGGTTTCATCCTTGAGAGCACCGACGTTGTCATACCAGTGCAGCTTGATCGCACCTTTCGGCTTCAACGCGACCAATGACCGGCGAAGGTCCTGCAGATCCGCCATCTCGCCGCACTGCGGGAGCGTCGCCACCATGACGTACGGCCCGCTGTTGCCTGCCCCGAGCGGTTCGGACTCGTCGATGAAGGCGAATTGCACCGTCTCAGGGTAGAGGCGATCCGGGAGCTCCTTGCGATCGGATTCCGGCATCCCAGGCCAGCGCACACCCGCGCTCTCACCCCCGCGCATCCGAGCACTGGACGCCACTTGTCATAACAGGTACACTCAGCTTGTCATTACAGGTTGCGCAGCGCCGCAGCATCCGCACGAGGAGCACCGATGCCCCAGTTCCACACCCCTCCGATCTCGCCGATGGCGATCGCATTCGACGCCGAGAGGCTCACGCTCTCGCCCGAGGGTCCCACGCTCACGCGCCGGATGTCCGACCTCGAGGGCCTGTTCCTCGACGCGGATGCCTGGGCCGCCGCATCCGCCGGCGACGACCCCGTCGTCTACACGGTGACCAGCTCGCCCGTGCCCGAGGCCGACCGCGAGCTGCCGCAGTCGATCACGACGATCATGCCCGGCGACACCTCGGGTGAGCTCTGGATGACCAAGGGCCACCAGCACCCGAACCACCAGGGCGAGATCTACCTGGCGCTTACCGGCCGAGGCGGCCTGCTCATGTTCGACGGCGAGCGCACCGAGTGGATCGACATGCTGCCGGGCACCATCGGCTACATTCCCCCGGGCTGGGCGCACCGCTCGGTGAACACGGGCGACGAGCCCTATGCGTTCCTCGCGGTGTATCCGGGCGGCGCCGGCCACGACTACGGCTGGGTGCTCGAGCACGGCATGGGCTCCCGCGCCTACCGCTCGACCGAGGGCGTCGACCTGCGCCCCTATTCCGCGTCCCCCTCCGCGGAATAGGGTCGATCATGCTCATCGCGCACGACCTCGGGACCACGGGAGACAAGGCGTCCCTGCACCATGACGACGGCCGCCTGGTCACCTCGGTCACCGTGCCCTACCCGGCTCACTTCGCTGCCGGCGGCATCGCCGAGCAGGACCCGGCCGACTGGTGGGATGCCGTCGTCTCGGCGACCCGGCAGCTGATCGCTCGCGCCGGCATCGCGCCCGAGACCGTGGGAGGCCTCGTCGTCAGCGGCCAGATGATGGGCACCGTGCTTCTCGACGCCCACGGCGAGCCGGTGCGCCCCGCGATCATCTGGGCCGACACCCGTTCGGGTGCGCAGACCCGCGCCCTCGAAGAACGGCTCGGCGCCGCAGACGCGTATCGCGCGCTCGGCCACCGTCTGAACCCGACGTACTCGATCGAGAAGATCATGTGGGTGCGGGACACCGAGCCGGATATCTGGGCTCGGGTGCGCCACTTCTGCGTGGCCAAGGACTACATCGTCTACCGGCTCACCGGACGCCTCGCGACCGAGCGCTCCGACGCCTCGGGCACGAACGCCTACGACCAGCTGCGCGGCACGTGGTCGGTCGAGGTTCTCGCCGCCGCCGGACTCGACGCCGCGCTCTTCCCCGAGATCCTCGAATCGACGACCGTCGCCGGAACGCTCACGACCGCATCTGCGGATGCCCTGGGCCTCCCGGCATCGGTCCGCGTCGTGATGGGCGGCGGAGACGGACCGCTCGCCGCGGTGGGCTCGGGCATCGTCGCCCCCGAAGACGGCGCCTACGTGTGCCTGGGCACCTCGTCGTGGATCTCGTTCGCCAGCCTCACCCCGCTGCACGACCCGCAGATGCGCACCATGACCTTCGACAACGTCGTGCCCGGTTCGTTCGTGCCGACCGCGACCATGCAGGCCGGTGGCGCATCGGTGCAGTGGATCGCCGAAGCGCTCTCCCCCGACCCCGCTCACCCCGACACCGCACGGCTCACAGCCGAGGCCGGCGGCGCCCTCGACACCGAGGATCTCTACTTCCTCCCCTACCTGCTCGGCGAGCGCTCCCCCCTGTGGGACCCGCACGCCCGCGGAGCCTTCGTCGGCCTGGGGCGCCACCACACCCGGGCGCACCTCACCCGGGCGGTGCTCGAAGGCGTGGCGTACAACCTGCTCACCTGCATCCAGGCGTTCCGCGAATCCGGAGCCGCGATCGACCGCATCGACGCGGTCGGCGGCGGGGCGCAGAGCGACGCCTGGCTCGGCATCCTCGCCGACGTCTGGGGCGTGCCGATCCGCCGCCGCACGATCGTCGAAGAGGCCAACAGCCTCGGCGCCGCGGTCACCGGTGCGGTCGGGCTCGGGCTCGCGGACTTCTCGGCGGCCAGGGCGCTCAGCGAGGTGACGGCGGAGTTCACGCCGGATGCCGGTCGGCACGCGATCCACGCGCAGCGCCACACCCGTTTCGTCGACGCCTACGCGGCCCTCGAGCCGTGGTTCGCCGCCGGGCCGCCGGCCGACCGGGACGCCTGATGGGAGTCATCCTCGCCACGAGTCGGTCGTTCTCGGACGGCGACCTCGATCTCGTCGGGCGCGCGCAGGCCGCCGGCCACGAGGTCGTCCGCGGCCCCGCGCACCACGGGCTCACCGAGCTCGCACCGCTCCTGGCCGCGGCCGAGGGGTGGATCGCGGGAACCGGCCCCGTCACCGACGAGCACCTCGCCGCCGCGCCGAACCTCCGAATCGTCGCCCGCTACGGCGTCGGCACCGAGGCGGTGGATCTCGATGCGGCGCTGAGACGCGGCATCCCGGTGACCAACACCCCCGGCGCGAACGCGGATGCCGTCGCCGACCACGCCGTCGGCCTCATGCTCGCCGCGCTCCGCTTCATCCCCGACGGCGACCGCCGCGTCCGCACCGGCGACTGGGCCGTGCGACGAGGGCGGGAGCTCGGTGCTGCGACCGTCGGCATCGTCGGCTTCGGGCGCATCGGTCAGGGCGTCGCCCGGCGCCTGAGCGGCTTCGGCTCGAGGGTTCTTGCGACCGATCCCTTCCTCCCGGCCGACGTCATCGTCGAGAGCGGCGCCGAGCCGACCGATCTCGACGCGCTGTTCCGCTCGGCCGACCTGATCACCCTGCACGCCCCCGGTGGACAGACGCTGGTCGACGCGGCGCGGCTCGACAGCATCCGACCGGGCCTGATCCTGGTGAACACCGCGCGCCCCGACCTCGTCGACGAGGCGGCCATCGCGGACGCCCTGCGCGACGGACGTCTCGGTGCATACGCCGCCGACACCCTCGACGGCGACACCGCGGCGAGTGCGAGCCCGCTTCTCGCCGACGACCTCGCAGATCGGGTGACCGTCACCCCGCACCTCGGTGCGCAGACCACCCAGGCCGTCGACAATATGGGCTCGATGTCGCTCGACGACGTGCTCGCCGTGCTCGCAGGGCGCTCCCCCGCCCACCCCGTCTCTCCCCGACTCTGAAGGACCAGACCATGACCATCACCGAGACCACCGAGACCCCCGCGACTCCCGAGACCGGCGGCTACATGGGCTTCGTCGGCGTGAGCACCGGCTCGTCATCGATCATGTCGGTGTTCCCGAAATGGGCCGAGGTGCTGGGCCTCCCCACCGAGAACCTCATCGGGCACGATCTGCCGATGGATGCGACGCCTGAGCAGTACATCGCGATGGTCGAGCAGATCCGCGACGACCCTCACCACCGGGGCGCACTCGTGACGACCCACAAGATGAACGTCTTCGCCGCGGCATCCGACCTCTTCGACGAGCTCGACCCGTTCGCCGTCTCGTGCTCCGAGATCTCGAGCATCTCGAAGCGGGGCGACCGTCTGATCGGCCGCGCCAAGGACCCTCTCACGGTCGACCTCGCGCTGAACGACTTCCTCCCGACCGACCACTTCGCCCGCACGGGTGCCGAGGTCGTGATCCTCGGCGCCGGCGGCTCGGGCACCGCGCTCAGCTGGGCGCTGGCCGAGCGCGCGGACGCTCCGGCGAAGATCACCGTCACCGCCCGCGACGACGACAAGCTCGACCATCTGCGCGAGGTGCACCGCCAGCACGGCACCGCCGACGGCCTGATCACGTATGCGCGCACCGACACGGTGCAGGATGCCGCGGCGATCGTCGCGGCGGCTCCGGCGGGCTCGCTGATCGTGAACGCCACGGGCCTCGGCAAGGACCGCCCCGGCTCGCCGTTGCCCGACGACGTGGTGTTCCCCGATGGCGCCTGGGTGTGGGAGTTCAACTACCGCGGGTCGCTGGAGTTCCTGCACCAGGCGCGCGCGCAGCAGGCCGAGCGCGCACTGCACGTGATCGACGGCTGGCGGTACTTCATCCACGGCTGGTCGCAGGTCGTCGCCGACGTGTTCGAGATCGACCTCACCCCCGAGATCGTCGAGCGGCTCGCCGAGGCTGCCGAGTCGGTGCGCTGATGCCCGGCATCCGGACAGTGCTCGGCGACGTCGACCCGGCGCAGCTCGGGGCGACGAACTATCACGAGCATCTGTTCCAGATCTCGCCGCTGCTCGTCGGCGACGAGCTCGACGACGAAGACCTGTCGGGTCGCGAGGCCGCGCTGCTGAAGGCCAGCGGATTCACGGCGATGGTCGATGCCACTCCGTTCGGCCTCGGGCGCGACCCCGAGGCCGTAGCGCGCATCAGTGCAGGCACCGGGATGCATGTCGTCGCGACGACGGGGCGCCACCGCGAGGCGCATTACGGTGCGGATCATCCGCTGCAGGTGTGGGGCGTCGAGCGCCTCGCCGAGCTCTTCGTCTCCGAGGTGACTCGCGGCATGGTCGTCGACGATGCACTGGTGTTCGAGACGCCCGACGTCCCCCGTGCCGCAGCTCCGGATGGATCATCGGTGCGCGCCGGGATGCTCAAAGCAGGTGTCGACTACTGGAGCATCACCCCCTTCGAGCGCACGACGCTGCTCGCGGTCGCCGCGGCGCATCGGGCGACCGGGGCGCCGGTGATGGTCCACCTGGAGTTCTGCACCGCCGCCCACGAGGTGCTCGATCTGCTCGAGGCCGAGGGCGTGGCATCCGATCGTGTCGTGCTCGCGCATGCCGACCGAGACCCGGATGCCGGCCTGCACGCCTCGCTCGCCGAGCGCGGCGCGTACCTCGGATACGACGGCTTCGCCCGCCCGCGCACGAGGTCGGATGCCGAGCTGCTCGCCCTGACCGAGCGGGTCGTCGAGCTCGGTGCGGTCGACCGGGTGCTTCTCGGCGGCGACGTCGCCCGTCGAACCCGCTACATCTCCTACGGCGGACTGCCCGGCCTCGCCTACCTCGGCGAGCGCTACCTGCCGCGCCTGCGCTCCGCCGTCGGCGACGACGCGGTGGAGCGGATGCTCGTCGCGAACCCCGCGCGTCTGCTCACCCTGTCTGCCTGATCCCCCTGTCCGAGGAGCACTCCCATGACCGAGCCCACGATCCTGCACGCGATCTTCACCGCGCGCCCCGAGCAGGGCGACAACGTCGCCGCACTGCTGCGCGACTTCGCCGAGATCGTGCGCGCGGAAGAGGGCAACCTCGTATTCGATGCGACACGACTGGTCGACGACCCGGACCGCTTCTTCGTCTACGAGGTCTACCGCGACGAGGCGGCCTTCCAGGCGCACCTCGCCGCTCCCGCCGGAGTGCCGTTCAACGAGGCCCTGCAGCAGCTCATCGTCGAGCCCTCGTCGATACTCACCTTCCTCCGCCGCATCTGACCCCACGCACGCAGAGAAGCCCCCCGCCCGAAGGCGAGGGGCTTCCGTGATCTCAGCGGGTCATTCGTAGAGGACCGCTGCGATGTCCTTGTCCTCGAGGTTCGTGCTGTCGTACCAGTACGAACCGGTGTCGTAGAACTCGTCGACGTCCTTGCCGTTGGCGGCGTCGTACGCCGCCTGGACGACCTGCTCGCCGATGCCGATCGGGTCCTGCGTGATGGCTCCGGCCATCGTGCCGTCCTTGATCGCGTTGATCTGCGCGGCTCCCGAGTCGAAGCCGACGATCGTGATCTTGCCCTTCTCGAGACCGAGCTCGTTCACGGCGTTCACGACACCGATGGCCGAGCCCTCGTTGGTGCCGTAGATGCCCTTGAGGTCCGGGTGGGCGGCGATGAGCGTCTTCGCGATGTCGGCCGACTTCAGGTGGTCACCGTCTCCGTACTGGATGTCGACGATCTTGATGTCGGGGTAGTCCGCCTCGATCTTCTCGACGAAGCCGTCACGACGCTCGACACCGGTCGAGTTGATCTGCGAGTGGCCGACGATCGCGACCTCGCCCGATCCGCCGATCAGGTCGGCCATGTGCTCGGCGGCCAGCGCACCGGCGACCTTGCTGTCGGTCGCCGAGAGGCTCAGGCCCACGTCGCCGTCGCACGGGGCGTCGAAGTAGACCACGGGGATGTCCTTCGACTTCGCCTGCTCGAGCGGGGCGACGCACGCCTCGGGGTCGAGGGCTGCGTAGGCGATGGCATCCGGGTTCTTGTCGATCGCAGCGGTCAGCATCTCGAGCTGCTGTGCGATCTCGGTCTCGGCCGCGGGGCCTTCGAACGTGATGCGGACACCGAGCTCTTCGGCCTTCTGCTCCGCGCCCTTCTTGACGGCCTGCCAGAACTGGTGCTGGAAGCCCTTCGAGACCATGGCGATGTACATCTCGCCGTCGCCGCTGCCTCCGTCGCCGCCGCTGCCTTCTTCGATGACGTCACCGCCGCCGGCACAGCCCGCGAAGACGAGGGCGGATGCGGCCACGAGTGCCGCGAATGCGGTCTTCTTGCCGAATTTCATGGAAACTCCATTGTTCTCTGTGTGGTGGTGGGGGGGATAGGTCTTGATCAGGTGTGCTGGCGGTTGCGCAGCGAGTCGAGGAACACGGCCAGCAGCACGACGACGCCGACGACGATGTTCTGCCACTCCGTCTGGATCGACATGATGCGCAGACCGTTGACGAGCACGCTCATGATCAGCGCGCCGATCACGGTGCCCAGGATCGACCCGCGCCCGCCGAGCAGCGAGGTACCGCCGATGATGACGGCCGCGATGGCCTGCAGCTCGTACCCGGTGCCGATCTGCGGCTGTGCCGAGTCGAGGCGGGCGGCGATCACGATGCCCGCGATGCCGGTGAAGGCTCCCGCGAACATGTAGATGAAGATCGTCCAGCGTCGCGTGTTGACGCCCGAGAGGCGCGTGGCCTCCTCGTTCGAGCCGATCGCGAAGGTGTACCGGCCCAGGAGCGTCTTCGACAGCACCAGCCAGGCGACGATCGCGAGCGCGGCGGTGATCAGCACGGCGTTCGGGATGCCGGGGATGATCACGCCGAGCGCGATCTTCTTGAAGTCCGGTGCCGAGGTCGAGAAGTAGATCGGCGCGACGTTGGAGATGACGAGGGCGAGGCCTCCGGCGATCATCATCATCGCGAGGGTCGCGATGAACGGGGGCAGCCGCAGGAACGTGATGTTGATGCCGTTCACGAGGCCCATCAGCACACCGGTCGCGATGCCGCCGATCACGCCGAGCCAGACCGGAAGGCCGAGATTGGTGACGATGACACCGGTCATCACGGCGCACAGGGCCATGCCGGTTCCGATCGACAGGTCGATGCCGCCGGTGATGATGACGAACGTCGTGCCGAGGGCGAGGATGCCGATGACCGCGGTCGAGAGCAGCACGGTCGCGATGTTGCTGAAGGTGAAGAAGTTCGGGCTGGCGATCGAGAAGAAGATCACGAGCACGATCAGGGTGCCGAATGCGAGGGACTGCTGCACCTGACGCTTCAGGAAGCCGACCACGTCGCGCTTGTCGGTGTTCTCATCGAGAGCCGTCTGGATGATCGTCGTCGTCGACGACCCGTTCTGCGGAGCGCTCATCAGTCTTCCTCTCCGTGGGCTGCGAGTTGCATGATCTTCTCCTGGCTGGCGTCCTCGTTGCGGAGCGTGCCGGTGATGCGCCCGTTCGCGAAGACCGCGATGCGGTTCGCGACGCGGAGGATCTCCGGCAGCTCCGACGAGATGACGATGATGGACTTTCCCTGATCAGCGAGCTGCTGCATCAGGCGGTAGATCTCTTCCTTGGCGCCGACGTCGATTCCTCGCGTCGGCTCGTCGAAGATGAGGATGTCGCAGTCGCGCATCAGCCATCGGGCGATGACGACCTTCTGCTGGTTGCCTCCCGACAGCAGCTTGACGACCTGGTTGACCGAGGGCGTCTTGACGCGCAGCTGCTGGACGTAGTCCTTGGTGCGGTTCTTCGCCTTGCCGTCGCCCATCCAGCCGATCGCGTTGGCATACGACCCGAGTGAGGCGAGCACGGTGTTGAAGGTGACGTCCTGCTCGAGCATCAGCCCGAGCAGCTTGCGGTCCTCCGAGAGGTAGCCGACGCCGTGCTTGACGGCATCCGCCGGCTGAGCGATGCGCACCGGTCGTCCGCCGATCGACACCGTGCCCCCGTCGCGGTGGTCGGCGCCGATGATGGCCCGGGCCGTCTCGGTGCGACCGGCGCCCATGAGACCGGCGAAGCCGAGGATCTCGCCCCGGTGCAGTTGGAACGACACGTCTGTGAGCAGGCTCTTGGTCGAGAGCCCCTGCACATCGAGCACGATCGGATCGTTGGTGTGCTCGCGGGCCTGCGGCCGGGTTCCCTCGTCGATCACGCGGCCGACCATCATCTCGATGATCGTGGGGATGCTCACCTCGGATTTATCCAGTGATCCGATGTATGTGCCGTCACGCAGCACGGTGACCCGGTCGGCGAGGCGCCGCAGCTCGTCCATGCGGTGCGAGATGTAGACGATGCCGGTGCCGGATGCCCGCAGCTGCTCGATCAGCACGAACAGGGTCTCGGTCTCGGAGTCGGTGAGTGCCGACGTGGGCTCGTCCATGATGAGCACCTTGGCGTTGAACGAGAGCGCCTTGGCTATCTCGACCATCTGCTGCTCGGCCACCGTGAGCTCGCCCACGAGCTGCCGCGGGTTCAGTCTGATGTCGAGACGCTGCAGCAGTGCCGCGGTCTGCGCGTTCAGCTTGCGCTCCGACAGGAAGGGACCGGTCGTGGGCTCGCGGCCCACATAGATGTTCTGCGCCACGGTGAGGTCGGGCATCAGGTTGAGTTCCTGATGGATGATCGTGATGCCGAGCTGCTGCGCCTGCAGGGGGCTGGTGAGCTCGACCTCCCGACCCTCGAAGGTGATCGTGCCCTCGTCCTTGGTGTAGATCCCCGAGAGGATCTTCATGAGAGTCGACTTGCCCGCGCCGTTCTCGCCCACGAGCACCAGCACCTCACCGGCCCGCACCTCGAGGTGCACGTCCTTGAGAGCCTGCACACCGGGGAATCCCTTGCTGATCCCCTCGACTCTGAGAATGGGGTCACTCATGTGCTCACCTGCTTCCTTGAAGGTCGTTATGCGATATTCCAGTCGGGCCTGGAAACATCGGATCAATTCTGCGTCCTGCGCCCCACCCTGCGCAAGTTGTATCTAAATGTAACTAAGACTTGTTCGGATGGGAAGACCTGTAATAACAAGTTGACAACGGGTCTGGGTCTCGAGCGGCCTGCGCTGGGTCAGTGCAGCCTGATCGAGTCGACTGCGACGAGCTTGTCGCGGATGTAGGCGTTGGCGTGCGCACCGAGCTCGACGTTGTCGGTCCACAGGTTGCGCCAGATGCCGAGCATCCGGCTGAGGTCGGGGGCGACCACCGCCGAGGAGAACGACTCGAACACGATCGGGCCGTCGTAGCCGATGCGCCCCAGCGCCTTGAAGAAGGTGTCGAAGTCGACCGTTCCGGTGCCGAGATAGCCGCGGTGGCTCTCGCCGATGTGCACGTAGCGGAGGGCGGGTGCGGCATCGAGGACCGGCGCGAACATATCCGACTCCTCGATGTTCATGTGGTACGTGTCGAGGTGGATGCCGAGGTTCGGCCGATCGACCTCCGCGAGGTAGGCGAGTGCCTGCCGCGCGGTGTTCAGCACGTTGGTCTCGTAGCGGTTCACGACCTCGAGCGAGACCGAGATGCCGCGCTCGGCGGCGTGGTCGGCGACGCGGGCGATCGTGCGGCGGCTGCCGGCGAGCCCCTCGGGGGTCACCGGGTCCATGTACTTCTGCATCGCGCTGTAGATCACTCCGCAGAAGTGCCGGCCGCCCAGCTCGGCCAGCACGTCGACGGCCTTCATCAGCAGCGCCTCCCCCGCGGCGACGACAGCCGGATCAGAACTGGTCACATCCGTGGACCCCGAGAGGCCGAGCGATGCGCTCACGGCGAGGTCATGCTCTTCGAGCGCGTCCTTGGCTGCAGCGACGTCGAACGAGAACGGACCCATGAGCGGGAACTCGATCAGGTCGAACCCTGCGGCTTTCGTCTTCGCCACCGACAGACGGATGCCGTCGGCATCGAAGTGTCCGGTCCAGACGAGCCCGTGGCATCCGATGTTCATGAGACCTCTCGGAGACGGGTGTGGGGCACCATCGCCTCTGCGACTTGGCACGTTCCAAGTCCGCGTTCAGGTCACGGTACGCGGGGTCGCACGGGGATGTCAAGAACTTTCTTGGCACGTGCCAACTGCTCGGCTACTGTGGACTCGTCGGTGCCGCGCCGGTGCGCAGTGGCCCCCGCGCACGAGCGCACCGGCGCAGCCGACAAGGAGCTCCATGCCCGCCAGCGTCAAAGATGTCGCCGCCCTCGCCGGGGTCTCCTCCTCGACCGTCTCGAACTACCTCAACCACCCTCACGTGCTGGGCGAATCGAGCGCCGCGAGGGTCCGGGCCGCTATCGAACAGCTCGGCTACGTGCCGAACGAATCCGCACGACAGCTGCGCGCGGGGTCGAGCAAGGCGCTCGCGCTGATCCTCCTCGACGCCTGGCTGCCGTACTTCCACGAGCTCTCGCGCGGTGTCGAAGACGTCGCCCGCGAGGGCGGCTGGTCGCTGTTCTTCAGCAACAGCAACCGCGATGCCGGCACCGAACGTCGCAACATCGACATGTTCGAGGCGCATCGGGTGCAGGGCATCGTGATCTATCCGCTCGAAGACGTCGTGCCCCGGCTCGAGCAGCTCGCCGACCGCGGCATCCGCTCGGTGGTGGTCGGGCCCATCCCCGACTCCCCGACCGTCGGCTCCGTCCTCTTCGACGACCGCGGCGGCGGCCGCCTCGCGGGTGAGCACCTGCTGGCGATCGGACGCCGCCGCATCCTGTTCCTCGGGGCGCCGAGCGTCAGCCAGTCCAACGACCGGCTGCAGGGGCTGCGCGACGCCGTCGTCGGCACGGATGCCACGGTCGACGTGTTCGACGTGCCGCATCTCACGACGGAAGACGGCCTCGAGATCGCCGAGCGGATCGTCGCGTCGCCCGCCGTCGACCGCCCCGACGCGATCTTCGCGGCGAACGACATGGTGGCGATCGGGGTGCTCACCCGGCTGCTGCGCGAGGGGATCCGTGTTCCGGAGGAGATCGCACTGGTCGGCTTCGACGACGTCGCGCAGGCGCACCAGACCGTCGTACCGCTGACGAGCGTGCGCCAGCCCGGGTACGAGATCGGCCGAGCGGCAGGTGCCGCCCTGATCCGTCAGCTCACCGATCCGACCGCCGACCTTCCCGCGCCGACGCCGTTCGCCGCCGAACTCGTGGTCCGGGAGTCCACCGTCGGCCGCTGAGCGTTCTGCGCGGTGCGCAACTCAGCATGACGCCGCGCTGAAACCGATGCCGAAGACCCGGAACCCGATTCCCGGGCCCGCTCATGCTGAATTGTGAACGAGGCAACTCCGGCTCAGGCCGGTATCAGCCCCTCTGCCGCGAGCTCATCCCACAGCGCGCCGGGAATCTCGAGCGCCGCATACTCGGCATTCTGACGAAGCTGCGCCGGCCGACTGCCCCCGACGACCACCGACCGCACGACGTCGGACTGCAGCGGAAACTGGATGGCCGCGGCGGGCAGCGGCACGGCGTGGTCGGCGCACACGCGGGCGATGCGCAGCAGCCGCTCCCACAGCTCGTCGGGCAGCTGACCGTACTCGTAGCGCCCGTCGCGGCGGGGCTCGCTCGACGCGAGCAATCCCGAGTTGAAGACGGATGCCGCGACGATGCCGGTCCCGGTCTCACGACAGGCGGGCAGCACGTCGGCAGCGGCGGGCTGCTCGAGCAGCGTGTAGCGACCGGCGACCATGACCAGGTCGAGGTCGGCGGATCGCACCGATGCGGCGAGCGCGTCCGACACCATCGACCCGATCCCGACCGCGGCGACCTGGGCCTCGGCTCGCAGCTGCTCCAGAGCCGGTAGAGCTTCGGCGAGCGCGAGATCGAGGTCGTGCCGCTCGGGGTCGTGCAGGTAGAGCAGGTCGATGCGCTCGATGCCCAGGCGTTCGCGCGACTCGTCGAGGCTTCTGCGAATCCCTGAGGCCGAGAAGTCCCACACGCGCTGCAGGTCGTCGGGCACGTGGAAGTCGTTCGCGGTGTCGAGGCCGCCGTCGTGGTCGGGGTTCGGCCGCAGCAGCCGACCGACCTTCGTCGACAGCACGAACTCGTCGCGGGGTTTGGTCTGCAGGAAGGCACCGAGGCGGCGCTCCGAGAGTCCGAGCCCGTAGTGCGGCGCCGTGTCGAAGTAGCGGATGCCGCTGTCCCATGCCGCATCGAGCACGGCCCACGATTCGTCGTCGCTCAGCGGGCGGAACAGATTGCCGACGTTCGCCGCGCCGTATCCGAGGGTCGGGATCGCCAGCCCCGTATCCGCCGCCACACCGTCAGACGCCGACATGCTGACCCGTCCACGTGTAGGCGGCGATGCTCTCGGCCTTCATCTCCATGCCCGAGCCTGCCGCGGTCGGCGCCATGTACGAGCCGCCCTGGATGTCGGTGGGGACCACGAAGTGCTCGTGCAGGTGGTCGACGAACTCGATCATCCGGCCCTCGCGCGTGCCGGTGACGGCGACGAAGTCGAACATCGACAGGTGCTGCACCGCCTCGCACAGACCGACTCCTCCGGCGTGCGGGCAGACCGGCACGCCGAACTTGGCGGCCAGCAGCAGGTTGGCGATGTTCTCGTTGACGCCCGCGACGCGCACGGCGTCGATCTGCATGACCGCGATCGCCTCGGCCTGAAGCAGCTGCTTGAAGATGACGCGGTTCTGCGCGTGCTCACCGGTCGCGACGCGGATGGGCGCGACTCCCCTGGCGATCTCGGCGTGACCGAGCACATCGTCGGGGCTGGTCGGCTCCTCGATCCAGGCGGGGTGGAACTCGGCGAGCGCGTTCACCCATTCGATCGCCTCCGACACCTCCCAGCGCTGGTTCGCATCGATCGCGATGGGGAAGTCGGGCCCGCAGACCTCGCGCGCCTTGCGGAAGCGGCGGATGTCGTCGTCGAGGTCGGCACCGACCTTGAGCTTGATCTGGGTGAAGCCGTCGGCCATCGCCTCGCGGGCGAGCCGCTCGAGCTTCTCGTCGGAGTAGCCCAGCCAGCCGGGGCTCGTCGTGTATCCGGGGTATCCGGTGGCGAGCAGCTCGCGCTCCCGCTCGAGTCGACCGGGCTCGGCCGCACGCAGGATCCCGAGTGCGTCCTCGGGCGTCAGCGCGTTGGTCAGGTAGCGGAAGTCGACGAGTCCGACGAGCTCCTCCGGCGTCATCCGCGCGAGCAGCTGCCAGAGCGGCAGGCCGGCCCGCTTGGCCTTGATGTCCCACAGTGCGTTGATGACCGCACCGATGGCCATGTGCATGACGCCCTTCTCGGGGCCGAGCCAGCGCAGCTGCGAATCGCCGATGATGTCGCGGAAGGTCGTGCCCATGTCGTCGAGCAGCGGTTCGATCTCGCGGCCGACCAGGTGTCCGGCGAGCGCATCGATGGCCGCGACCTGCACGTCGTTGCCTCGTCCGATGGTGAAGACGAAGGCGTGCCCGTCGATGCCGTCTTCGGCGTCGGTGCGCACGATCACGTACGCCGCCGAGTAGTCGGGGTCGGGGTTCATGGCATCCGACCCGTCGAGGCTCAGCGATGTCGGGAAGCGGATGTCGGTCGTGTCGAGGGCGACGATGCGGCTCACGGGATCCTCTCGTGCACGGGTGGGGATTCGTGCAGATCTCTTGGAGTGTAAACATCCGATGTCTATACTGTCAACGAGATGGGCCGCCCCGGCGCTCCCCTCTCACCCGGCATCCTCACTGATCAGGAGAGACATGAAGTTCGCACGGCTAGGCACCCCCGGCGCCGAGATCCCCGTCCTCATCGAGGGCGACCGCTACCTCGATCTGCGCTCCGTGACATCCGATGTGAACGGTGATTTTCTCGCCGGCGACTTCCGAGCGCGCATCGAAGCCGCCCGCGCCGCCGACGAGCTCCCCGTGCTCGACGAGGCGGCCGCGATGCGCATCGGAGCGCCGATCGCACGCCCCAGCGCCGTCATCTGCATCGGCCAGAACTACGCGGCCCACGCCCGTGAGTCGGGCGCCGAGCCGCCGACCGTGCCGATCATGTTCCTGAAGACGCCGAACACGGTGGTCGGCCCGAACGACGCGGTCACGATCCCCCGCGGCAGCGAGAAGACCGATTGGGAGGTCGAGCTCGGCATCGTCATCGGCGCCCGCGCCGCCTACCTCGATTCGCCCGAACAGGCCGAGGCGCACATCGCCGGCTACGTCGTGGCGAACGACGTCTCGGAGCGCGCCTTCCAGATGGAGGTCTCGGGCGGGCAGTGGTCGAAGGGCAAGATCGCCCCCGGCTTCAATCCGACCGGCCCGTGGCTCGTCACCCCCGACGAGGTCGACGTCGACAACCTGCAGCTGCGCAGCTGGGTCAACGGCGAGCCGAGGCAGGACTCGAACACCGACGACATGATCTTCGACGTGCGCGTGATCGTGCACCACCTGTCGCAGTACGTCACGCTCGAGCCGGGCGACCTGATCCTCACCGGCACCCCGCAGGGCGTCGCGTTCGGGGGCAGGTTCCCCTACCTGCGGGCTGGCGATGTCGTCGAGATCGAGATCGAAGGACTCGGGCACCAGCGCCAGGAGTTCGTGGCATGGGAGGCACAGAAGTGAGCACTGCACTCGACGGACTCGTCGCGATCGTCACCGGCGGAGCATCCGGCATCGGGGCCGCCATCGCCGCCCGCCTGCACGCCGACGGAGCGCAGATCGCGGTACTCGACCGCGACACCTCGGGCGCGGATGCCGCGTTCGCCGCGTTCACCGCAGACGTGTCCGACCGCGCATCGGTGGACGCCGCCGTCGCGGCCGTCGCAGAGGAGTTCGGCCGCATCGACATCGTGGTGAACAACGCCGGCGTGGGCGCACAGGGCGACATCACCGCGAACGACGACGACGAGTGGGCACGTGTGCTCTCGATCAACGTCACCGGCATCGCCCGCGTCACCTCGGCGGCACTGCCCTGGCTCAAGAGATCGCCGAGCGCGGCCGTGTGCAACACCGCATCCATCGCCTCGTCGACCGGCCTGCCTCAGCGCGCCCTCTACAGCGCGTCGAAGGGCGCCGTCTCTGCTCTGACCCGCGCCATGGCGGCCGATCACCTGCGCGAGGGCATCCGAGTGAACGCCGTGAATCCCGGCACCGCCGACACCCCCTGGGTCGGACGCCTGCTCGACTCGGCGGACGATCCGGCGGCTGAGCGGGCCGCCCTCGAGGCCCGCCAGCCGCACGGCCGTCTGGTCTCGCCCGACGAGGTCGCCGCAGCTGTCGCCTATCTCGTGAGCCCCGCCGCGGGATCCACCACGGGAACGTTCATCGAGGTCGACGGCGGTATGGCGCAGCTGCGCCTGCGTCCCGCCGGCTGAGCCGCAGCATCGATCCGAGTCACCGCATCCGGCTGGCTGCGCCGACCGCGACTTCGCCTACGGGCGCTCGCCGCGCAGCCAGCCCAGGATGCCGCGGCGTGGCCGCTCCTCTCGTGCGTCCTCGTGCGCGGGCCGCTGGCCGATCCGATAGAACTCCTCGGCATTGCGCCAGAGGATCGCGTCGACGTCGTGTCCGCGACGCTCAGCCCAGGCGATCACGGCATCCGCCCACCGACTGCGCGCCGTCGGCTGATAGGTCGGCGAGCCGTCCTCCGGAGCGTGCGGGTCGCCCTCTTCCGCGGGGCCGATGACCGAGACCGGCCAGTCACTCCCCCACATCAGCCGTTCGATGCCGAACGCATCCGCCGCGGCATCGAGGAAAGGCTCGAGCTGCTCCGGCGACCAGTCGCCACCCGCTTCGCCCGGCAGGCCCGACAGCTTGCACCACACGTGCGGATGCCGTGCCAGATCGTCGAGATCGCGCACCCACTCCATCGTCGGCGCGACCGGAGCCTCCGCCGTACCGACCTCGGGCTTGCCGAGATGATCGAGCACCATCCGCAGTTCGGGCACGGCTCCTGCGAGTCGGGCGATATCGGGCAGCTGCGAGGCGCGCACGCACGCGTCGAACGACCAGTTCCGGGCGGCGACCTCGCGCGCCCCGGTCACGAACGCGGCAGACACCGCGAGTCCATCGGGTTCACCCTGCAGGTTGTGACGCACGCCGACCACAAGAGGCTCGGCGGCGAGACCCTCCAGGTGCGCGGTCGTGTCGGTGCCGCGGTCGAGCCTCGCGCCGGCGACGATGCCGACGACGCCGGCCTCATCGGCCTGATCGGCGACCCATCGCACCTCGGCGAGGAAGTCGTCTTCGATCGTCTCGGCCTGCACGAAGACCGACTTCTCGACCGTCGCGGCGTCGATCGGAGAGTGCTCGATCTCGAGCGCCGCGAACTCCCACGCGAGCGGTCCTTCGAGCCAGGTGTAGGTGAGGGTCGACGGTGACCACAGGTGCAGGTGCGAATCGAGTACGCGCATGCCCCCATCCTGCCGCAGACATCCGATGAATGGCTAGGATGACGCCATGGCAGTGACTGACGAGGCGATCGAGAAGATCAAGGCGATGATCGTGTCCGGCGAGCTGGCCCCCGGCGATCGACTCCCTCCCGAGAAGGAGCTGTCCGAGCGTCTCGGCCTGTCACGCAACTCGATGCGCGAGGCCGTCAAGGCGCTCGAGGTCATCCGCGTGCTCGACGTGCGCCGCGGCGACGGCACCTATGTCACGAGCCTCGAACCGCACCTGCTGCTCGAGGCGATCTCGTTCGTCGTCGACATGCACGACGACGACTCGATGCTCGAGATCTTCGCTGTGCGACGGATGCTCGAGTCGCAGGCCACGGGCCTTGCCGCCACCCTCGGCGACGACGACGCGATCGCAGAGCTCGAACGCGAGGTCGACTCGATCGACGCGACGGTCGGCATCGAAGAGCTCGTGGAGCACGACATCCGGTTCCACCGCGAGATCGTGGGCATGGCAGGCAACGCCTACCTCGCCAGCCTCATCGAGCATCTGAGCAGCCAGACCGTGCGTGCCAGGGTGTGGCGCGGGCTCACCGAGGGCGGCGCCGTCGAGCGCACCCTGTCGGAGCATCGGGCGATCGCCGATGCCATCGCGCGTCGGGACTCGGGACTCGCGACATCGCTCGCGACCGCGCATATCGCCGGGGTCGAACGGTGGCTGCGCCAGGCGGCATCCGCCTGAATCCTGGTCGGCCGGAACCCGCCTCAGCCCCCGAGCCGCCCCATGGCCGCGTCGAACTCCGCGGCCGAGCTGTCACTGACCTCGTGGAACAGCACCTGCTCGATCACGTCAGGCGCGGCCGTGAAGTACGGCACGCCGGCGAGCCGCAGACCGGTGATGTCGTCGGGTGAACGCAGGCTCGCGGCCAGCACGTTCGACTCGCTGCCTGCGCAGGCCTCCTGCATGCGCGCGATCACGGCGTCGCCGTCGATGCCGGCATCCCGCATCCGCCCGAGGTACGGGGCGATGTACTGCGCTCCGATCGAGGCGCAGGCCAGCGCCTGAGCGACCGAATACACGGCGGTGACGAGCACGGTCGCGCCATCGCGCACGAGAGCGGATGCCGCGGCGAACCCGTCGCGCGTGGCGGGCACCTTCACGGCCACGCGGTCACCGAGCGCACGGATGCCCTCGGCGTTGCGCAGGAACGATGCAGTGTCGCCGCCCCACGTCTGGAAGAAGATCTCGCGGGCGCCTTCGCCTGACCAGCGGGCGTACAGGTCGGGGATCTCTGCGGCAGTGCGGCCACCGCGCTCGAGGATCGTGGGGTTGGTCGTGACACCGTGCACGACCCCTGCGGCAAGGAGGGACGCGACGCGATCGACGTCCGCGCTGTCGACATAGAGACGGGGGGCCAACACGGTCATCGGGTCTCCTTGTGCACAACCTGTCGTTACAGGTTCGGATTCGGCTAATGTAATGACAGCCGCGGAGGATGTCAAAGCACCCCGCATCGACGACGATCAGGAGTGCCATGACAGCCGCCACCTCGCCCGATCGCACCGGCGTCGTCATCGTCGGCAGTGTGACCGCAGACGTGACGACCTTCTCGACCCGGCTCCCGGCCCGCGGCGAGACCATCCTCGGAGACGAGTTCACCCTCATGCTCGGCGGCAAGGGCGCGAACCAGGCTGTGGCCGCTGGGCGCTCAGGCGCTCGCACGAGCTTCGTCGGATGCGTCGGCGACGACCTCTTCCACGACCTCGTCGTCGACGGGCTCAGCGATGCAGGGGTCGACCTCACCCACCTGCGCACCGTGCCGGGACCGACAGGCATCGCCCACATCCGCGTCGACGCCTCGGCCCAGAACGACATCGTGATGGTGCCGCTCGCCAACGCCGCTCTCAGCACCGAGCAGATCGACGCCGCGCTCGCCGCCCTCGCGTCGACCACGTCGGTGCTGCTGACCCAGCTCGAGACGCCCTCGGCGCTCACCGCTCACATCACGTCGCGCGGCCGCGAACACGGAATGACCGTCATCCTCGACCCCGCCCCCGCCGCTCCGCTCGACGACGCGGTCTGGGCGAGCATCGACATCGTGACCCCGAACGAGACCGAGGCCTCGGTGCTCAGCGGCATCGAGGTGACGGATGCCGCATCCGCCACGCTCGCCGGGCGCTGGTTCCTCGACCGCGGCGTCGGCGCGGCCGTGATCACGCTGGCGGGTCAGGGCTCGTGCGTCGTGACGGCAGACGGAGCATCCGTCGTCCCGCCCTTCCCCGTCGAGGCCGTCGACACCACCGCGGCCGGCGACGCCTACGCCGGGTATCTCGGAGCGGCGCTCGCGAACGGACGGTCACTGACCGATGCCGTGCGCGTGGCGACCGCGGCGGGAGCCCTCGCAGTGACGAAGCAGGGCGCATCGCCGAGCTTGCCGCTGCGCGCTGAGGTCGAGGCGTTCCTGGCTGCCCGAGAAGCCCACTGACCCCCTGAGGAGCACCATGCGCAAGACAGCGACGACCATCAATCCCGCCCTCTCTCGGGTGATCAGCGAGACCGGGCACACCGATCTGCTGGTCGTCACCGACGCGGGGCTGCCGATCCCGCCGGGGTCAGAGCGCATCGACCTCGCCTACCGTCCGGGTGCGCCCGCCTTCTTCGATGTGCTCGACACCGTGCTCGCCGAGCTGGTCGTCGAGGGCGCGACAGTCTCGGAGGAGGTCGCCGAGAAGAGCCCCGAGGTGCTGGCGGCGCTGCGCGAGCGCTTCGCCGGCGAAGACTTCGAGATCGAGCTCATCCCGCACGTCGAGTTCAAGAAGCTCACGCATTCGGCGCGCGCTTTCGTGCGGTCGGGCGAGTTCACCCCCTACGCCAACGTGATCCTGCACGCGGGAGTGGCGTACTGACATGAACGACTCGATCGACCGCCACTCCGCCGCGCCCATGTACGACCAGCTGCGCCAGCTGATCGTCGAGGGCATCGCCCGAGACGGACTGCAGCCGGGCGACCCGCTGCCGGGAGAGCACCGCCTGTGCGAGCGCTACGGCATCTCGCGCACCGTGGTGCGGCAGGCTCTTGCCCAGCTCGAGCACGAAGGACTCGTCGAGCGGGTCAAGGGCAAGGGCACGTTCGTCTCGCGTCCGCGCACGAGCGAGAGCCTCGTGCACACGTTGATCGGCCTCTACGACGACGTCGAGCGGCGCGGCGGCCACGTGCACAGCGACGTGCTGCGCCATGAGCTGACCGTCGCCGACGACGAGATCGCGGCGGCCCTCGAGGTCGAAGTCGGAGCCCCCGTCGTGGTGCTCGACCGTCTCCGCCATGTCGACGGAGAACCCTGGTCGCTCTCGACGACCTGGATGCCGGATGCCGTCGGCACCGTCACCCTCGACGTCGATCTGTCCGAGGCGTCTCTCTATCGCGTGCTCGCCGACAACGGCATCGTGGCGACGAGCGGTGTGCGATCCGCTGAGGCGACGGTCGCGACGCACGAGCAGGCCCAGCATCTCGGCGTCAGCGCCGGGTCGGCGCTTCTGCGTCTGCGCAGCGTCAGTCGCTCCGCCGACGGCATCCCGATCGAGTACTTCGTCGCGCACCACCGCGGCGATCGCTCGCGTTTCGAGTTCCAGCTGCAGCAGGAGCAGTCGCAGGCATCGCTGCTGCACGTCGACGGCGAGGGAAGCACCTCGCGCGCCGGCACCGTGCGGTAGGCGAGCGAGCTGAGCGACTGAACTCAGCCGAGCGCCTGGGCCGCTAGCCTGAAGGCGGAGCATGCGTCGCATCGGGCGACGTGAGCAGGGGGGCAACACCATGGTCGACGACGCGCACTCGAACGGTTCGGATCCGGATGCTGTCATCCCGCCGCCTCCGGCCGCACCCCCCGGCGACCTGGCGTCCTCCGTTCCGCTGGCGCCGCCCCTGAGCGGACCGCCGGCCCCTTCCGCTCCGCAGCCGCCGGCACCCGGTGGCGCGTACGGACCGCCCGCACCGCCCCTGCCGCCTTACGCTGCGGCTCCGCAGGCCGGACAGTACCCGGCCGGACAGTACCCGGCCGGACAGTACGCGGCCGGGCCGTATCCGGCGCAGCATCCGGCAGGACAGCACCCGACAGGGCAGCCGAGCCCGTACCCGCAGTACCCCGCTCAGCCAGGGCAATACGCGACAGGGCAGCAGCCGTCGGCCCCCTACGGTTCCGAGTACCCCTACCCCGCCGCGGCTCCGAGCCGCCCGTCGCGCTCCGGCAGGACCCTCGGCATCGTCATCGCGTCCGTCGTGGCGTTCGTGTTGATCGTCGTCGTCGGCATCGGGGTCGTGGTGGGCCTGGTGGTGAGCTCGCGTCCCGACCCGATCGCCGCTCCGCTCCCTTCTGTGACGGCCGCTCCCAGCGCGCCCTCCGACGACTCGACGGATGACGAGCCGCCGTCCGACGACGCCGGTGGCGCCGATGCATCCGGCATCGCCGACGTGCTGCAGTCCAAGATCGACGAGTACAAGCAGCTCCGCGACAGCGGGGCTCTGTGGGAGAAGATCCCCGACAGCGAGTTCAACCGCACCGCCGTGTCGGCGTTCCTGTACTTTCTCATCGACATGAAGTCCGCGACCGTCTGGGGCGTCGATGAGGCACAGGCGCAGGAGTATCAGGAGCGCATGGCGATGCTCGAGGAGCTCCTGCTCGCTCAAGAGCCGCTCGGCGACGACATCAAGATCACTCTCGAAGACAAGGTCTTCACGTACGACGGCGAGACGGGCGAGGGCGGCTACACCGCCAAGTAGCGGAGCGTTACGCTCGAAGCATGAGCGACTGGACCAGCACCGCGATCGCCCTGCTGGAAGCCGACGCGAACCGCAGTGCCGACACGCACCTGCACCTCTTCCCGTTGCCGCCCGAGTGGGGCATCGATCTGTACCTCAAGGACGAGTCGGTGCATCCGACCGGCTCGCTCAAGCACCGCCTCGCCCGCTCGCTCATCCTCTACGGGCTCGTGAACGGCCGCATCACCGAGCACTCGACGCTGGTCGAGTCGTCGAGCGGCTCGACCGCCGTCTCTGAGGCGTACTTCGCGCGGATGCTGGGGCTGCCGTTCGTCACCGTCGTGCCGCGATCGACGAGCCAGGAGAAGATCGACCTCATCGAGTTCTACGGCGGACGCTGCCACTTCGTCGACCGCGCAGAGGACATGTCACCCGAGGCACAGCGCCTGGCCTCAGAGTGCCACGGGCACTACCTCGACCAGTTCACGTACGCCGAGCGCGCGACCGACTGGCGGGGCAACAACAACATCGCCGAGAGCGTGTTCAGCCAGCTGTCGCAGGAGCGGCATCCGATCCCCCGCTGGATCGTCGTCGGCGCCGGCACCGGCGGTACGAGCGCGACGTTCGGCCGCTATGTGAAGTACCGCCGCCACGAGACCCAGATCGCGGTCGTCGACCCCGAGGGCTCGGCGTTCTACGACGGGTGGGCCGGCACGGTCGATCCGCCCGCCGGTCGACCCAGCCGCATCGAGGGCATCGGCCGGCCCCGCGTCGAGGCCTCGTTCGTGCCGACGGTGATCGACGAGATGATCCGCGTGCCGGACGCAGGCTCGATCGCCGCGATCCGGATGCTGCGCGAGCGCACGCTGCACCTCGCCGGCGGCTCGACCGGCACCAACCTGTACGGGGCGTTCCAGCTGATCGCGCGCATGCGCGCGGCGGGCGAGACCGGCAGCATCGTCACGCTCATCTGCGACAGCGGCATCCGCTACGCCGGCACGTACTTCAACGACGAGTGGGTCGCGGAGCAGGGCTGGGACCTCGCCCCGCACCGCGCCCGCCTCGACCACCTGCTCGAGACCGGGGTGTGGGTCGACTGACCGCGTCGCGCTCCACGACGCCAGCCGGAAGCGCCGCCCTCACGCGGTGACGTAACCGCCCGAAGAGCTGTCGCCGCTGAGGCGATAGAGCGGAGCGCTCCCCGCCCCGCCCGTGCGGCTCCACACGCGCGCCGGTCGCGTCCGCTCGGCATGCGCGTCTCCGTACTCGAGCACCAGCGCGGCCGGGATCCGGCCGTCTGCGCACTCGACGACGACGAAGCTCGGACGGCCGAGTCCTCCGGATTCCACGCGTCCCATGACCCGCGACGGATCGGTGATGCGCGGCGGCGTCGCAAGCAGATCCGACTCGGTGATGTGCTGCACCGCGTGACCTGCGCCGAGTGCGGCGACCGGAAGCTGAACCATCGAGGCGATCGCCACTCAGATCACGCTCACGGACGCGTCATGCTCCGCAGAACGTTCTCGCAGGGCCTCGGCCCACGCCTTCATATCCGCGAGGCCGTGTTCATCGAGATAGGTCCGGACGACGTCGTGGACGAGCCGGATCTGCGCTTCGGACCCCATCGCGGCCTGCATCATGTCGACTGTCGGGGTCGGCGCTCCGTCGATTCGCTCCAGCGCTTCGCGAACGATGCGCTCGCGCCCCGCGCGCCCCATCGATCGATCCATCGGCAGTGATCGGCTATCTTTGGCGTGTTCGTGACTCATGTGAGCCTCCTCAGTCAGGGGTGGTGGTGCTTCACGGACAGTGGTGCCGGGGCTGCAACCCCGGCACCACGTCGTCCCTCCAGCGTACCTTGTTTTGAATGACTCAAAACAACTCACCACGCCTGAGAGGCGAGAATCGTCAGTCGCGCGCCTTCGGCCGAGCGCGGCGGGCGGCGGCGATCTCCGTGTACCGTCCGCGAGGGCTTCCCCGGTGAATCGATACCCGTCGAAGCTGCGCCCCCAGACGGGCAGCGACAGCGGGAACACGAGACGAGCGGCGAAATGCTCGACATGGAAGGAGTTGCGGGGGATGTCCTGCACCGGCGTCTCACTCCTACGGGTGTGCGTGTAGCCGTCGTAGTCGTCGACCAGCTCTCCGTCTGCCCGATGAAGGGTGTAGACCAGGTCTCTTGGCGAAGCGTCGATGAGGAAGTGCTCGACCGGCGCGTCGGCCCCCACCCGGAGGGCGACCCGGGCTCGGCACGAGGGAATCAGAGGCCCGGACATCAGCAGAGTCACCCCGCGTACGAAGTGTTCGCTGGTAGGGGTGTCCGCATCCTGTGGCGCCATCCGCCCACACTAGTTGCGCGGCCTTCCGTCTCGAGGGTCCACGCGGGGAGGGTCCGGCTACGCTGGCCGCATGACTACTCTCATCCTCACTGTCGCGGGTGCTGACCGCCCCGGTCTCGTCGCAGCCGTCGCCGACGTCGTCGATGCCCACGGCGGCAACTGGGAGAACAGCTCGCTCGCCGAGCTCGCCGGAACCTTCGCCGGCGTGATCGAGGTCTCGGTCGCCCCCGAGCACTCGGAAGGCCTGCAGACCGCACTCCGCGAGTTGCAGGGCCAAGGGCTCCTGACCCTCGCCGTGCTCACCGGCGCTGCCGCGACCGGCGCCGATGACCAGGTGCTCGAGATCAGCGTGCTCGGCAACGACCGCTCGGGCATCGTTCGCGAGGTGTCGAACGTGCTGAACGCGCATGAGCTCAGCATCGAAGAGCTGGCGACCGAGACCCGGGATGCCGCGATGGCCGGCGGGCGCCTGTTCGAGGCATCCGTGATCGCGCGGGTTCCGGCATCCGTCGACCTCGATGCCCTGCGTCGCGACCTCGAGCGCATCGCCACCGAGATCCAGGTCGACATCACCCTCGCCTGAGTCGCCAGGCCAGAGGCACCGCGCATGGGATTCCTGGCCGCGATCGACCGGGTGAACGCCGCTCACCCGTGGTCGCACAACGACGCGTACGCGGGCTTCGTGCTCAGGCACGCCCGCGCTGTGCGTCGCCAGGGCGGAGACACCGCTGTCGATGTGGGCTGCGGCACCGGCAATCTGTTGAGCGCCCTGTCAGAGATCTTCCCCGCCGCGATCGGCATCGACCCTGATCCGGATGCCGCGGCGGCCGCCGTCCGACGATTCACCGGAGATGCGGTGCGGATCGAAAGCCGGACCTTCGGATCCGAACCCCTCGAAGCGTACGACCTGATCACCTTCGTCGCATCCCTTCATCACATGGCCCTGCGCACAGCACTTCAGGATGCTCGCGCGGCGCTGCGCCCCGGTGGCCGCGTGGTCATCGTCGGCGTCGCCAGGGAGACCGCGAAGGACGCCCCGCGTTCCGGGGCGTCGCTGCTGCTGAACCCGCTCGTCGGGCTCGTCCGCCATCCGAAACGTGCGACGCGTCCTCCCGCGCACATGCAGGCTCCGATCGCGCACCCCGACCAGAGCTTCGACGAGATCCGCGCGATCGCCAGCGAAGAGCTCCCCGGCATCCGAATGAGGCGCCGCCTGTTCTGGCGATACACCGCCTCCTGGGAGGCACCCCGCTGACGCGACCCCAGGCCCCGCCCGACTCGGGCCACGCCGTCGAATAGGCTCCGGACATGGCCGACGGAATCAGCATCTCGATCGCGGACCGCCTCACAGCGGATGACCTTCACCGGATCGACGCACTTCTCCCTCAGCTCTCGACGACCGCTCGATTCGACTCGGAACGGGTGCTCTCGTTGCTCGAGGCGCAGAACACAGACCTGTTCGTGGCGCGCGCATCCGGCCGGATCGTGGGAATGGCCACCCTCGTGACGGCTCCGCTCATCACCGGATGGCACGGCAGCATCGAAGACGTCGTGGTCGATCAGACCACCCGCGGACGAGGCATCGCACGCCTGCTGCTCGAAACGATCATCGACGAGTCCGAGCAGCGGGGGCTGTCGACACTCGACCTGACGTCCCGGCCGTCTCGCGAATCGGCGTTGCGTCTCTACGAGTCCGTCGGCTTCGTCCGCCGGAACACGAATGTGCTGCGCTTCGCGCCGCAGGAAGACTGAATCGAGGCGAGCCTCGCGACCCCGCGGAACTCAGTCCGGCTCGACGGCCGACCTCTCGGCGACGATGTCGGTCTCGGTGTAGCGCCGCACCCAGTACTCGGTCTGCGCGACGTGAGCGGAAGCCGCCGCCGATGCCGCTACCGGATCCGCCGCCGCGAGTCCGCGGAGGATCGCCCGGTGCCCTGCGTCCGAGTGGAGCTTGAGCTCGGCGGCATCCGCGGCATCCGGAATCCGATAGGCCCGCGACCGTGAGCGCAGCACGTCGATGAGGCTCGTGAGGGCGTCGTTGCCCGCGACCTCCGAGATCGTCATGTGAAAGGCGTGGTCGAGGCGCGAGTGATCCTCGAAGTCGTCGCTGGCCTCGATCTCGTCGAGAACTCCGCTGAGCTCCTCGATCGTCGACGCGTCGATGCGGGCCGCGGCGAGCGCGGCCGCGTGCGGTTCGAGCACGCGGCGCAGCTCCGTGAGTTCGAGCACCCCCGCCATGGGCAGAAGGCCGACCGTGAGCGACAGGCTGCCGATCAGGTCGGCGGCGCGCAGCTCGCTGACGTAGCTGCCCGAGCCGTGCCTCGTGTCGAGCACGCCGAGGGCGGCCAGCATCCGGATGGCCTCTCGCAGCGACCCGCGTGAGACTCCGAGCGTCTCGCACAGCTCGCCCTCGCTGGGCAGGCGATCACCGGGGCGCAGAGCACCGTCGGCGATCAGCGTGCGCAGCCCGTGCAGAGCCGTGTCCAAAGCGCTCATGGTCATCCTCCTGACACCGCCCGATCCCCCTGCTGAGTCTGTCGGATGCAGGGCCTTCATCAAATTCGTATGACAACTATGTTTCATCCTCACCTTTTCGTAGCGATTTAGGAACCCATGTGGCAAAGTTGTGCAACAACTCCCCCTGACGCACCGACGAGGACCGATGCCCGCACCAGCTTTTCCCGCACCGCTCACGCTGAACTCGGGCATGCGAGCCCGTGACGCGTGGCCCCTCGATCCCGATGTGATCCACCTCAACCACGGCTCGTTCGGTGCTGTGCCCACGGCCGTCGTCGAGCAGCAGGATGCTCTGCGTCGCCGCGCCGACCTGAGCCCGGTCGAGTGGTTCCCCCGCATCGCCGAGCGGGTGCGCGCCGCCCGCGAGCGCACCGCTCCGTTCGTGGGCGCCTATGCCGAGGACAGCGCCTTCGTGCCCAACGCCTCCGCCGCGGCGACCGTGATCTACAACGCCATGCACCTCGAGCGCGGCGACGAGATCCTCGTCACCGACCAGGGCTACGGCGCGATCACGATGGGCGCGCAGCGCCTGGCACGCCGCTTCGGAGCATCCGTCCGCGCCGTCGAGCTGCCGCTGCTGGCTTCCGACGACGAGGTCGTGCAGCGCTTCGCCGATGCGCTCACCCCGAGCACCCGCCTGATCGTGGTCGACCAGATCACCTCCCCCACCGCACGGATGCTGCCCACCCGCCGCATCGCCGAACTCGCCGCCGAGCGCGGCGTCCGCACGCTCGTCGACGGCGCCCACGCCCCAGGCCTCGTGCCGGATGCCGCCGCGGTCGCCGGCGGCGACTGGTGGTTCGGCAACCTGCACAAGTGGCCCTGCGCCCCGCGCGGCTCGGCGCTTCTCGTCACGAACGCGCCCGACCGCGACGAACTCTGGCCGCTGATCGACTCGTGGGCCGCGAACGAGGCCTACCCCGAGCGCTTCGACACCCAGGGCACGATCGACGCGACGACCTACCTGGCCACGCCCGCCTCGATCGAGTTCATCGAGGCCGAGTTCGGCTGGCACAACACCCGACAGGCGATGGCGCAGATGGCCGATGCCGGTGCCGAGATCATCGCCGAGGGCCTGCGCCCCTACGGCGACGAAGACCCGCTCACCCCGCTGCCCTCGCCCGTGCCGTCGATGCGACTCGTGCGTCTGCCCCTCGGGCTCGGGTCGACCCGCGAAGAGGCCGATGCCCTGCGCATGGACCTGCTCGACGAGACCGGCGTCGAGACCGCGTTCACGAGCTTCCGCGGAATCGGGTACTTCCGCCTGTCGGCGCACCTGTACACCGAGGCCTCGGACTTCGAGACCTTCGTCGAGCGCTGCATCCCGCAGATCCTCCGCCGAGCCGGAATCCGCACCGGCGCCGACTCCCTCATCATCCCCTGACCCGCTCCAGCCCGACCCACCACCATCACCACCCGATCCACCACACCCACCACCATCACCAACTGAGAGGCACCTCGTGAAGAAGAACAGAATCTTGACGACCGCCGCGGGAATCGGCACCGTCGCCGCACTCGCGCTCACCGGCTGTTCCGCAGGCGGCGGCGAATCCGCCGACGGCACCGTCACCCTGCAGATGGTCGAGAGCCTGACCAACCCTGCGCGCACCGACCTGCTGCGCGGCCTGCTCGACGAGTTCGAGGCCGACAACCCCAAGATCAAGGTCAACCTCGTCTCGCCGCCGACCGAGCAGGCCGATGCGAAGATCCAGCAGATGCTGCAGTCCGGAAAGGGCGTCGACGTCCTCGAGGTCCGCGACATCACGGTCGGCCCGTTCGCGAACAACGGCTGGCTGCACGACATCTCAGGCGATCTCGAGAAGTGGGACGGCTGGGATGCTCTGACCGACAACGCGCAGTCCGCCTCGGTGGCCGCCGACGGCAAGAGCTACTTCGTGCCCTACGGCTTCTACGGCCTGTCGCTCTTCTACCGCACCGACCTGGTCGAGGAGGCCGGCTTCGACGGCCCGCCGCACAGCTGGAAGGACCTGCTCGAGCAGGCCAGCGCCATCCAGGACCCCTCGAACAACATCTACGGCTACGCGTTCCGCGGTGGCGCGAACGCGAACAGCAACGTCGTCGCGGCGATCGAGGCGTACACGATCGACGGCCTCGACGTCGATGACGCATTCCTGATGGAGGACGGCTCGACGATCTTCGCCGCCCCGGAGGCTCAGGAGGCCGTCGACGACTACTTCGACCTCTTCACGGAGGCGTCCCCGCCCTCGGCCGTCTCGTGGGGCTACCCCGAGATGGTCGCCGGCTTCACCAACGGCACCACCGCGTTCCTGTTGCAGGACCCCGAGGTCATCGCCACGGTGCAGGACTCGTCGCTGACCGAGGACCAGTGGGACACCGCTCCGCTGCTCGTAGGCCCCTCGGGCAAGGCCGCGCAGCCGCTGGCCGTCGCCGGCTGGGGCGTCGCCGAGAACAGCGAGCATCAGGATGCCGCAGTGAAGCTCGTCGAGTTCCTCTCGTCGGCCGAGCCCGCCACCGAGTTCGCGCAGGCGAACAGCCTCGTGCCGATCATCTCGGAGGCGGCGGATGACGAGTTCTACTCGACCGGCCCGTGGACGAGCTACGTGACGATGACCGAAGACCCCGAGACCTACGTCAACGTCAAGCAGCCTCGTGGTGTCAGCTGGTGGACCGAGTGGATCCAGAAGTCCGACCAGGACGTGCAGAACGTGCTGCTGGGCAACATGTCGACCAGCGAGCTGCTCGAGTCGTGGGACACCTTTTGGACCGAGAAGTACGCAGCGGAAAAGGGCTGATCCGTGACTCGGACCACTCTCGAAGGGGGCTCCGTCGGCACCGCCGGCGGGGCCTCCCCGGCATCCCGCCGGCGCCGCCCGTTCCGTGGCCGCCACGCGCTGACGCTGCTGGCCTTCATGGCCCCGGCGATCGTGTTCGTGTGCTGGTTCACCTACTGGCCCATGCTGCAGGGTGCACGCATGGCCTTCCACGACTGGAACCTGTGGGATCTCACGTCTACCCCCTGGGTGGGCTTCGACAACTTCGTCACGGTCTTCCAGGACCCGGCGTTCCCCGTCGTCGCCTGGAACTCGGTGCTGTGGGTCGTCGGGTCGCTCGTGCCGCAGCTCGTGATCGGGTTCCTGATCGCGCTCGCGCTGCGCAAGCGGTTCCGCTTCCGCGGTCTCTATCAGGCGCTCGTGTTCTTCCCGTGGGCCGTCTCCGGCTTCCTGATCGGCATGCTGTTCCGCTGGATGTTCAACGCCGAGTTCGGCGTCGTGAACGACGTGCTCATGAAGGCGGGGCTGATCGATGCCCCGCTCCCCTGGCTGGCCGACCCGAAGCTCGCGATGTTCGCGGTCATCGTGGCCAACATCTGGTACGGCGTGACGTTCTTCGCGATCATGATCCTCGCAGCGCTCCAGTCGGTGCCTGACGAGATGCTCGAGGCCGCGAGCCTCGACGGTGCAGGCAAGGTGCGCCAGCTGTTCTCGATCATCATCCCGTACATCTCGATGACGCTGCTGCTGACGATCCTGCTGCGCATCATCTGGATCTTCAACTTCCCCGACATCATCTACGCGATGACGAACGGCGGACCGGCGAACCAGACGCACATCATCACGACGTGGATGATCAACTACACCCAGCAGGGCAACTACGGCATCGCGAGCGCGATCGGACTCATCGTCGTCGCGTTCCTGTTCGTGTTCTGCGCGTTCTACCTGATGGCGATGCGGAGGGTCCAGCGATGACCATCACCGGAACCACGGTCACCGAGACCCGGCGTCTCACCGTCCCCGACATCGCGAAGGCACCGCGACCGAAGCGCAAGGCGTCGGTCGGCGGCGTCATCCGCGTCGTCGGACTCGGCCTCTGGCTCGTCATCACGCTGTTCCCGCTCTACTGGATCGCGCTGACATCGTTCAAGTCGCCGGGAACGATCAACTCGTTCCCGATCGAGTACTGGCCGAGTGAGCCGTCGTTCGACAACTACGTCAGCCTGTTCCAGCAGAGCTCGTTCGGGGTCTTCCTCGCCAACTCCGCGATCGTGGCGACGATCGCGGGCGCGGTGGCGACGCTGATCGCGCTGCTCAGCGCCTACGTGATCGCCCGCTTCGAGTTCCGCGGCAAGGGCACGGTGCTGGTCGCGTTCCTGCTGACGCAGATGATCCCCGCGTTCATCGCGCTGGGGCCGCTGTATTCGATGATGACCGACCTCGGGCTCGTCGACACCAAGCCCGGCCTGATCCTCGTGTACATCGCGGTCTGTATCCCGTTCTCCACGGTCATGCTCCGCGGCTTCTTCGAGAACGTCCCCGACGCGCTCGAAGAGGCGGCCATGATCGACGGGTGCTCGCGCTTCGGCGCTCTGTTCCGGGTGCTCGTGCCGGTGATGACCCCGGGCATCATCGCGGCGTTCATCTTCAACTTCGTCAACTGCTGGAACGAGCTGTTCCTGTCGGTCGTGTTGATGAACACCGATGCCAACCGCACGGTGCCGTCGGCGCTGAACGGCTTCATCTCGACATTCAACATCGACTGGGGCTCGATGAGCGCCGCAGCCGTGCTGACGATCCTGCCGACCATGGTGATGTTCGCTCTCGCGAGCCGCTGGATCGTGCAGGGACTGACAGCCGGAGCCGTCAAGGAGTAGGTCTCCTCGCACACGACGAAGGCCGCCGTTCATCCCGAACGGCGGCCTTCGTCATGCGGCCATCAGACCAGGCGCGCGTTCGGCGACACCGAGTAGGTGGCCTCGGCGTCGCGGTTGACCGTGTCGCCCAGCGCGGTGTCGATCGCGGCGAGCGTGTCGGCGTCGAGCGTCACACCGGACGCCTTGACCGTGTCGGCGAGCTGCTCGGGACGCGAGGCGCCGACCAGGGCCGCCGCGACGTTCGGATTCTGCAGCACCCATGCGATCGCGAGCTGCGGCATCGAGAGGCCAGCCTCTTCGGCGATCGGCTTCAGCTTCTGCACGGCGGTGAGGATGTCGTCCTTCAGGAAGCTCTTGATGAAGTCCGCGCCGCTGTGCGGGTCGGTCGCGCGCGAGCCGTCGGGGACAGGCTGACCCGGCAGGTACTTGCCCGAGAGCACGCCCTGCGCCATCGGCGACCAGACGATCTGAGAGATGCCGAGCTCTTCGGACGCCGGCACGACCTTGCCCTCGATCACGCGGTGCAGCATCGAGTACTGCGGCTGGTTCGAGATGAGCTGCACCCCGAGCTGCTTCGCGAGAGCGTGGCCCTCGCGAAGCTGCTCCGCCGTCCACTCGGAGACGCCGATGTAGAGGGCCTTGCCCTGACGGACGACGTCGGCGAACGCCTGGAACGTCTCTTCCAGCGGGGTCTCGTAGTCGAAACGGTGCGCCTGGTAGAGGTCGACGTAGTCGGTGCCGAGTCGCGTCAGCGAGCCGTTGATCGACTCGAGGATGTGCTTACGGCTCAGACCGGTGTCGTTCGGGCCCTTGGGGCCGGTCGGGAAGTAGACCTTCGTGAAGATCTCGAGGCTCTCGCGACGCTGGCCCTCGAGCGCCTTGCCGAGCACGACCTCCGCCGCCGTGTTGGCATACGTGTCGGCCGTGTCGAATGTGGTGATGCCGGCGTCGAGCGCCGCATGCACGGTCTTGACGGCGGCGTCGTCGCCGACCTGTGAAGCATGGGTGACCCAGTTGCCGTAGGTGATCTCAGAGACCTTGAGACCGCTGTTGCCGAGATAACGATAGTTGACCATGCGACAACGCTACCGGCGGTCGCAGACACCGGGCCCGGATCTCCGTGACCGGTCAGGTATATCCTTCTGGGACTCTCCCACGGAAGGCAGGCAGGCCGTCATGCGTAGATACTCCCTCCTGCTGCTGCTTGCCGCGGTGACCATCGGGGTCACCGCGTGCACTCCTGCCACCCCCAAGCCGACGGAGACGACGGTGACCGATGGAACCGCAGAGAAGCAGGGCGACGGCGTTCTGCGCACAGACCTCGCTCCCATCGCGAAGCGCTACCCGCAGCTCAGCGCGGCCGAATCGGTCGCGTGGATGGGCGGCACGACCGGGTCGAGTGGGATCGGCCCCACCACATACTGGGTGGATGTCGTCGCGATGCTCCCCGAGTCCGAGATCGAGGCGCTGCGCAGCACCGCCGGTCTCGAGCGGATCGACGCTCCCGTCCTGGTGCCGGGCATGGCTTCCCAGGTGCCCGCGGGATCCTTCGAAGGCTCCGCCGAGCTGGACGCCCTGTTCTCGGCCGAGGGCTACAGTGCCTCAGTCGCGATCGATCCCGCTACCCGAACAGTGGTGCTGACCGGCCTCTTCGAGTAGCGGCTACCGGAAGCGGACCCCGCGTCCTCAGACCCGGGGCTCGACCAGCTGCTCCTGCTCCTCGAGCGTCTGGGCCTGCGCACGCTTCTCCGCGAGCTCGCGCTCCTCGGCCTGCGCACGCTCCTGTGCCGCCTGCTCGGCCTCCTTGCGCTCTGCACGCGTCTGCGGTTCAGTCGGCGACGCATCCGCCTGGATGCCCTGCGACTGCACGTTCACGATCGCCGCACGGTCGCGGAAGCCCTCGGCGGTGACCTTGTCGAGCGCGACCTGCTTGCGGATCGCCGCGGCCTTCTCGTAGAGCGACGGGTCGCCGTAGGACGTGAGCACCTTCACGAGCACCGGAAGCAGCTCGATCATGAAGAACAGCGCCGCGATCAGGATGTGCGCCCAGAGGATCGTGGGCTCCTTCTCGCTGAGCCTGTTCAGCCCGCTGATCTGGCTGAGCAGTCCGATCGCCCCTGCATTGCCGGATGCCACGGACTCGGCACGCGCGTTGTAGGCGGCGAGCGCGGTGTCGTAGCTGTCACGCGCGGCGGGGAGCTGCGACTGCGCCTCCTCGCGGTTCTGCGTCTCGGAGGTGCTGGTGTTCTCCTTCGCGGCGGTACCCGCAGCGGCGAGCTCCTCGTTGGCCGTGCGCAGCTGGGCGGCGAGCGCGTCGTAGGTCTGCTGCGCCTCGGCGAGCTGGGCCTGGGCGGCATCCGAGCTCGCGCCCTCGCCGTTCACGCCGGTGCAGCCGGGCACGGTGCCCGCACCTTCACCCGTCAGCTCGCACTGGTACAGCACGCGCGCCTGGTCGATGACGCCCTGCTGGGCTGTCATCTTGGCGGTGAGGTCGTCGACCGTGGCCTGGGCTGCGGACTCGCTCGCGGAGGACGAGTCGGTGCCTGCGACGATGCCCGTGGCCGCCTGGTTCTCGAGCTCGGCGACGCGGTCGGATGCCGCGTCCAGCGCCTTCTTCTCGGGGCCCGTCTCGAGCGCATCCTGATCGGCCTGCGCCTGCGTGATGTTGGTCGATGCGACTTCGCGCGCGATGTCGTTGTGGAAGATCTGCAGCACGAGCGGCTCGGCGACGACGAAGCCGATGATCGCGGCCATGATCACACGCGGGATGGCGAGGCCGATGAGCCGCCAGACGTTGCGGGTCGACGACATGGTCGAGGTGAGGAAGCGGTCGAGGTTGAAGATGATCAGCGCCCACACGATCGCGAGCGGCACGGCCAGCCAGATCGCGGCCTGCACACCCGTGGTCAGCGCGAACAGCATCGAGATGGCCGAGACCAGCGCGGTGCCGGCGAGCACGAAGAACATCTGCACGAACCGCGGGGTCTCACCGGGCACGCGGTCGAGGATCTCACCTTCGGCCCCACCGAGGATCGCGAGCTTCCGCAGACGCGAACCAGGCACGCGGGGAGTGCGCTCGCGCGGCTGGCGACGCGGCTTCGGCTCACGCACCGGCGTGACGGGCGCCGCGGCATCCTGCCCACCTTCTGCGTCGAGCGGGGTGGAGTCGACCGGCTCCGGCGCCTGCAGATCGGCACCCGTGGGCTCGTATGCCCGCAGGAAGTCGAGGTCGTCCGTGTCAGCGTTCGGGTCGCTGTCGAGGATGATCCGACCCTGCGAATCGAACCGTCCGGGGCGGTGAGCGGAATAGGGCATTCCGACAATCTACGAAAGGTCGCCTGTGGATAACGTGCACGAACCCTGTGTCTCCGCCTCTGCTGTGCTCTGAGAAGGGTCAGCGAGGGAGCATGCGGGTGATCGTATCGGCACTCGCGGCGAGCGCGTCGTCGAGCGAGAAATGCCCTGCGGCGCACAGGGTTCCGAGACCGTGCACGAGCCCCCAGACGCCGGTGACGCCGCTCTCGCTGTCGAGTCCTGCGGCGACGGATGCGGCCGACAGCAGCTCTTCGAGCTCGACGATCAGCGGCGCCATGGTCTCGCTCGGCTCACCGGGGATGCACACGGTCGGATCGTAGATCACGTCGAAGCCGTGCGGATGCTCGACCGCGAAGCGGATGTAGGCGGCTCCGCCCTCGATCGCGGCGGATGCGGGGCCGGAGGCGCCCTCGATCGCGGTGCGCACGGCCGTGACCAGGTCGGCCATGCTCCGCTCGGCGAGCACCTTGAGCAGGCCCCGACGGTCGGAGAAGTGGTGATACGGCGCGTTGTGACTCACGTCGGCGGCGCGGGCGACCTCGCGCAGGCTGATCTCGCCTGCGGGCTTCTCTGCGAGCAGCTGCATCGCCGCCGCCTCGAGAGCGTGGGCGAGGTCACCGTGGTGATAGCCGGATCGGGAACTTGACACAAGCAACATTGTTGCCTATCTTGACAGTGTCCACCAGTTCTTGACACTGTCAACATAGGAGTCCGCATGTCTTCCGCCCTGATCATCGACGACCACCCGGATGCCCGGTCCCTCACCGCAGAACTCGCTCGACGCTATGCCGCGGCACACGGCGACGCCCGCGTCCTCGCCCTGCGCGATCTCGACTTCGATCCGTCGCTGCGCTTCGGCTACCGCGAGCGGATGCAGCTCGAGCCCGACCTGATCGACGCCAAGCGCGCGCTGGCCGAAGCGCAGACGGTCGTGGTGTTCACGCCGCTCTGGTGGGGGTCGGTGCCCGCACTACTGAAGGGCTTCTTCGATCGGGCGCTGCTGCCGCAGCAGGAGTACCGCTACTCGAAGCTCGGCATGCCCGAGGGGCTGCTGACCGCAGCGAACGGCCGCCTGTTCCTGCTGGCGGACACCCCGTGGTTCCTCACGCCCTTCACCGGGCTGCCGGCGCAGACGCACGTCGCGCGAGGGACTCTGCGGTTCTGCGGCATCCGCCGGGTGCGCACCACCCGGATGCTCGGCGTCAAGGACGCGAGCCCCGCGCGCATCGAGTCGTGGCTGTCGCGCGCAGAGTCCCTCGGTCGTCGAGACGGCCTCCGCGATCGGAGCGGTGTCGCCGAGCCTCAGGCCATCGCGGCGGAGGCAGCCTCGTCTTCGGTCGTCGCGACGAGCTGACCGCATGCTCCGTCGATCTCCTTGCCGCGGGTGTCGCGGAGGGTCGTCGGGATGCCGGCGTCGTTGAGCCGGCGCACGAACTCGTTCTGCACCGCGGGCTCGGACGACGTCCAGATCGAGCCGGGCGTCGGGTTCAGCGGGATCGGGTTGACGTGCACCCAGCCGCGACCGCGCTCGTTGAGCTTGTCGGCGAGCAGGTCGGCCCGCCAGGCATGGTCGTTCATGTCCTTGATCAGCGCGTACTCGATCGAGACACGGCGGCCGGTCTTGGCGTAGTAGTCATAGGCGGCGTCGAGCGCCTCGTCGACCTTCCAGCGCGAGTTCACCGGGATGAGCTCGTCGCGCAGGTGATCGTCCGGTGCATGCAGCGACAGCGCGAACGTGACGGGGATGCCCTCATCGGCGAGCTTCTTGATCGCCGGCACGAGTCCGACGGTCGACACCGTGATGCCTCGGGCGCTCATGCCCAGGCCGTCGGGCTGCGGCGCGACCATCGAGCGCACGGCGTCCATCACGCGCTTGTAGTTGGCGAGCGGCTCGCCCATGCCCATGAAGACGATGTTCGACACGCGCTCCATCGAGTGGTCGTCGGCCTTCTTGCCGCCGAGGCCGCCGTCGGCGATCAGACGGTTGGCACGGACGATCTGCTCGATGATCTCGGCGGTCGACATGTTGCGGGTGAGACCCGCCTGACCCGTGGCGCAGAACGGGCAGTTCATGCCGCACCCGGCCTGCGACGACACGCACAGGGTGATGCGACCGGGATAGCGCATGAGCACCGACTCGACCAGGGCGCCGTCGTGCAGGCGCCACAGGAACTTGATCGTGTCTCCGCGGTCGGTCTCGAGACGACGCACCTCGGTGAGCAGCGGCGGCAGCATGCCTGCGACGAGCTGCTCGCGGGTGTCGGCCGGGAGGTCGGTCATCTCGGCGGCATCCGACGTGTAGTGGCGGAAGTAGTGGGTCGAGAGCTGCTTCGCTCGGAATCCGGGCAGGCCCAGCTCCTTGACCTTCTCGACGCGCTCAGCCGGGGTGAGGTCGGCGAGGTGCACCGGCGGCTTGCCGCGCTTGGGGCTCGCGAACTGCAGCAGCGGCCGCCCCTCGGCGTCCTTCTGCTGGGTCCAGCCCTCTGTCGCGGGGCGCACCTGCGGAGTGCCGGTGGAGCGGATGGCCCCCGAACGGGACGACGCGGGTGCCGTGGCGGGGCGCGTCTCGCGCGTGCGGGGAGTCTCGGTCATATCTCCAGGGTACGCGGTGCCGGGTGGGAAGGCCCTGGGGCGGGAGCGCACGCGTCCCTAGACTGAGCGGATGGACATCATCCTCGCTCTCGGCGGAGTCATCCTCGTCGTCGCCGTCGGCGTGGTGGTCATCGGCGCCGCACTGCGTTCGATGCGCCCCAAGGCCCCGGAGCCGCACGTGTTCACCCCGTCGCCGACGATGGCCCGCTCGGTCGCCTCCTCCTCCACATCCACCGCCGCCGCCTCGCAGCTGACGCCCGCCGCGATCGCCGAGATCGACCGGCTCGTCGCCGCGGACAGGAAGATCCAGGCCATCAAGCTCTACCGTCAACACACCGGCGTGCGCCTGCAGGAGGCGAAGGATCGGATCGACCACTGGTCGGTCAGCACCACGGCACCGCACCTCGCTGCGGTCTCGAACGCCGCGGCGGCCCACTCGTCGATCACGGCCACGCCGTCGTCCGTGCGCGGCGCACTCCCGGCATCCGTCGCGGCAGAGGTCGACCGCCTCGTCGCCGCCGATCAGAAGATCCACGCGATCAAACTGGTGCGCGAGCACACGGGCCTCGGGCTCAAGGGCTCGAAGGACGTCGTCGAGGCCTGGCCGCATCCGCGCCACTTGTAATTACAGGTTGCGGTCCGGGAGAATGGGACGAACCCCACCCGAAGGAGCCCTCGATGCCCGACCGTCTCTCCCGCGCCTGTGCCACCGGAGTCCTCGCTGTGCTGCGCGCGCCGTCGCCCGAGCTCGCACTCGAGGCCTCTGAGGCGATCATCCGCGGCGGCGTGACCGGCATCGAGGTCACGTTCTCGACACCCGACGCGCCCGCGGTGATCCGCGAGCTGATCGCCCGCCACGGCGATGCCGCCTACATCGGAGCAGGCACGGTCACGACCGCCGAGCAGGCCGCACTCGCCGCCGACGCCGGCGCGGAGTTCCTCGTGAGCCCGGGCACCCTGCCCGCGCTGACCCGCGCGATGCTCGACACCGGCCGCGTCGTGATGACCGGCGCCATGACCCCGACCGAGGTCATGGGCGCGCTCGAGCTCGGCGTCGACGTGGTCAAGATCTTCCCGGCCTCCCTCGGCGGCCCCTCCTACCTCGGTGCGCTGCGCGGGCCGTTCCCGGATGCGCCGTTGATGCCGACCGGCGGCGTCAGCCCCGACAACCTCGCCGACTGGTTCCGCGCCGGAGCCGTCGCGGTGGGTGCGGGCGGCGACCTCGCCAACGGCGCATCGCTCGCGGCATCCGACTGGGCCGACATCGAGCAGCGTTCGGCGCGATTCGCCGCGGCACTCGCAGCGACCCGCGGCTGAGGAGCACTCCATGTCCGACCGCACCCGTGATCTCTTCGACGCCGCATCGGCAGGTGACGCGGATGCCGTGCGCACCGCCCTCGACGCCGGTGCCGACATCGAGGCGCGTGGTGACGGCGGCATGACCGCACTCGTCGCCGCGACCAAGGCGAACAACGTCGACGCGGCCCGGGCGCTCATCGAGGCCGGCGCAGACGTGAACGCCAAGGACGACATCCAGGACTCCGCCTACCTCTATGCGGGCGCCCGGGGTCACGACGCGATCCTGCGGTCGGCTCTCGCGAACGGCGCCGACCTCGCCAGCACGAACCGCTTCGGAGGCACGGCGCTGATCCCGGCATCCGAGCGCGGGCTGCTGTCGACCATCGACATCCTGCTCGAGGCAGGCGTCGACCCGAACCATGTCAACGACCTGAACTGGACGGCGCTGCACGAGGCGATCGTGCTCGGCGACGGATCCGACACCTACGTCGAGGTCGTGCGCGCCCTGATCGATGGGGGTGCCGACATCACGATCCGCGACGGTGACGGCGTGCTGCCCCATGATCTCGCCGCCGCCCGCGGCTACGACGGCATCGCCGCCCTGCTCGAACGCCGATGATCCGGTGATCGAACTCGCACCCCTCGCCTGGGCGGCACTCGGACTCGCGGCCGTCACGATCGGCATCTCGAAGACCGCGCTGCCCGGCGGCAGCATCCTTGCCATCGCCCTCTTCGCCACCGTGCTGCCCGCACGCACGTCGACAGCCGCGATGCTCCTGCTGCTCATCGTCGGCGACGTGTTCGCGCTGGTCACCTATCGCCGCCACGCGCACTGGCCGACCCTGCTGCGCCTCGCGCCCGCGGTCATCGCCGGCCTCGTCGCCGGGTTCGCGTTCCTCGCGCTGGCGGGCGACGGGATCGTCCGTCGCGCGATCGGGGTGATCCTGCTGGCGATGATCGCGGTGACACTGTGGCGACGATGGAGGCAGAACAGGGCGGCTGCCGTGGCACCGACACCGGGCGGCATCGTGCTCTCGGGCGTCTACGGCACGCTCGGCGGGTTCACGACGATGGTCGCGAACGCCGGCGGCCCCGTCATGTCGATGTACTTCCTCGCGACGCGCACACCCGTGCAGGTGTTCCTGGGTACCTCGGCCTGGTTCTTCGCGATCATCAACCTCGTGAAGATCCCGTTCCTCGCGGGCCTCGGCCTGTTCGAGGGACACGTGCTGCTGATGGATGCCGTGCTCGCACCCCTCGTCGTGCTCGGCGCCCTCGTCGGCATCCGCCTGGCGAAGCGCATGAACCAGGTGCTGTTCGACCGGATCGTGATCGTGCTGACGATCGCCGGCGCGGTCTATCTGCTGTTCTGACCGTGGCCCGGCCCGGCCCGGCCAGCCCCCGCCTCAGTCGAGGAAGATGTCCGGGAACAGCCGGTCGTCCGGCGTTCCCGGCACGGCGGCGTAACCCGAGAAGTCGGTCACTCCGTCGGCCTCCAGCACGTCCTCGACGATCAGGGTCTGACCGGTGTACTCCGCCGCGGGCTTGAGCAGCACCGCATAGGCGGCATCCGCATAGATGTCGGGGGTGCGGCTCGCAGCCATGACCTTGTCGCCTCCGAGCAGATTCTGCACCGCCGCGGTGGCGATCGTCGTGCGCGGCCACAGGGTGTTGGCGGCGATGCCGTCGCGGGCGAACTCCGCCGCGAGACCGAGCGTCACCATCGTCATGCCGAACTTCGCCAGCGTGTAACCGGTGTGCGCGCCCAGCCACTTCGGCGTCGGGTTCAGGGGCGGTGACAGCGAGAGGATGTGCGGGTTCTCGGCATCCTTCAGGATCGGGATCGCCGCGCGGGACAGCATGAACGTGCCGCGGACGTTGACGTCCTGCATCAGGTCGTACTTCTTCGCGCCGAGGTCGAGCGAGCGCGAGAGGTCGATGACGCTGGCGTTGTTGATGACGATGTCGATGCCGCCGAACTCGCCCTGCGTCTTGAGGACGGCCTCGGTGATGTCGTCGTCGTCGCGCACGTCGCCGACGATCGGCAGCGCGTGGCCACCGGCGGCACGGATCTGCTCGGCCGCGGAGTGCACAGTGCCCTCGAGCTTGGGGTGCGGGGTGTCGGTCTTCGCGAGCATCGCGATGTTCGCGCCGTCAGCTGCCGCACGCAGCGCGATCGCGAGGCCGATGCCGCGGCTGCCGCCCGACATGAGGATGGTCTTTCCTGCCAGTGACATGGATTCTCCTTGGGTCTGAGGCTGCGGTTTACTTCGGCGCCATACGGATCGCACCGTCCAGGCGGATCGTCTCGCCGTTGAGGTAGCCGTTCTCGACGATCTGCTGAACGAGGGCGGCGTACTCGTCGGGGCGGCCGAGGCGCGAGGGGAAGGGCACCTGCTGGCCGAGCGAGTCCTGCGCGGCCTGCGGCAGCCCCATCAGCATCGGCGTCTCCATGATTCCGGGGGCGATGGTGCAGACGCGGATGCCGTGGCGCGAGAGTTCGCGCGCGACGGGAAGGGTCATGGCGTGCACTCCGCCCTTCGATGCGGAGTACGCGGGCTGGCCGATCTGACCGTCGAAGGCGGCGACGCTCGCGGTGTTCACGATGACGCCGCGGTCGCCGTCGTCGGTCGTGTCGTTCTTCGCGATCACGGCGGATGCCTGCGAGAGGACGTTGAAGGTGCCCACGAGGTTGATGCGCACGATGCGCTCGAAGTCGGCGAGCACGGCCGGGTTGCCCTCGCGGTCGAGGACTTTGGCCGGCGGGGCGATCCCCGCGCAGTTGACCACGATGCGCAGCGGGGCGGCGGCCTGCGCGGCAGCGGCAGCCGCGGCGGCGTCATCCGCACTCGTGACGTCGCCGGCGGTGAACACTCCGCCGAGTTCGGCGGCGATCTCGGCGCCGGCCGAGGAGGGGAGGTCGAGGATGGTGACGACGGCGCCGGCTGCGGCCAGCCGGCGTGCGGTGGCGAGGCCCAGACCGGACGCACCGCCGGTGATGAGAGCGCTCGAGCCCTGGATCTGCATGCGGTTCTCCTTCGAAACGTGTGCGACTCAGTGCCAGTTTAGCTGACTCCGAGTTTCAGTCGATGCGCGGTGGGGTCACGCCCGAGCGCATCGACACCGAGCCTACGCCGCACACGGCGAAGGGGGAGAGCCGCACGGCCCTCCCCCTTCGTCGACGCGTCTCGCTCAGACCTCGATCTGCGCGGCGATGCCCTTCAGCTTGTGGCGGGCGAGAGCGAGGTTCGCCGCTGCCCGACTCAGGACGAGATAGATGAAGAGCCCGTTCGCGCTCTGCGTGTTGAGCACGTTGATCAGGTGGTACTGCGAGCTCAGCGTGATGAGGATGTCGTCGATCTCGTCGGTCACGCCGAGGTCGCGCATGGTCGCCAGCTTCGCGCGCACGACGTTGGAGTTGCCCGCAGCCGCGATGCCCAGATCGAACGACGGATTGCCGCCCTGGGCGAGAGCCATGCCGCTGCCGTAGTCGACGATCGCGGCGCCGGTCGCGCCTTCGATGGCCAGCAGCTGCTGCAGGGCGTCATCAAGTGAACTCATGTTGTACTGCTCCTCTGTGGTGGTGCGTGTGTCCGCGACGGGCTCGTCTGCTGCAGATGTACGGGCCTCCTCGGCCCAGATCCATTCGACGAACCGGTCGAGGTCCCCCTCGTCGGGCTCCCGCGACGGGATCACCGGGGCCCTGGGCAGATCGCCCGCGACGTCCTGAACCGCGTCTGCACCGGCGGCCGCAGGCGGGTTCGACGACGCATCCACGTCACTGCCATGGCGTCGCCACCACTGCGATCGAGACGAAACGCGCACGAAAGACCTCGGTGTATCGATGGGAGAGATGAAGCGGTCGCCGACGGCGACCGGGATCGACACTAACCGGGTCCGAGCCGGCAGAACCGGGAGAATATGTGCATACCGATATACGTTGCAAAGGGGGCGACGCATGAGCATTCCAGACACCGCGATCGAGATCCCGGCGACCGTGCGCATGCTCGCCGGAGACGCCGCGCTGACCCCGGTGTGGCTGAACGGCATCGGCGGACTCACCTTCCGCACCGACGACGGACGGTACATCAAATGGGGGCCGCACGACGCCGAGGCCACCATGCGCGACGAGGCTGAGCGCATGCGCTGGGCCCGGCAGTGGATCACTGTTCCGGAGGTCCTCGAGCAGGGCCAGGATGACGACCACGAATGGCTCATCACCGCAGCGCTCGCGGGTCGCAGCGCGGTGGATCCGCGGTGGGGCGACGACCCGAAGACCGCTGTGCGCGCGGTGGGCATCGCCCTGCGCACGCTGCACGAGTCACTGCCCGTCGACGAATGCCCCTGGACCTGGGACCCGGCGTGGAGGATCGCGAACGCCCGTGAGCGGGGCGTCGCCCTGCCGGACGACCTGCTCACGCCCCCACCCGTCGACCGACTCGTCGTGTGCCACGGCGACGCCTGCATGCCCAACACCCTGCTCGACGAGAACGGTCAGCCGTTCGCCCACGTCGATCTCGCCGCCCTCGGCACCGCCGATCGCTGGGCGGACATCGCCGTCGCCTCGATGAGCACGACCTGGAACTTCGGTCCCGGATGGGAGGACGTGCTCATCGAGGCCTACGGCGCCACCCCGGATCGGGAGCGATTGGCCTACTACCGGCGGCTCTGGAACGAGGGCTGATACTCAGCCGCGCCCCTCAGCGGTCACGCCGGCGTCCGCCGCGGCAGCCGCATCGGCGTCGGTATCCGCATCCTCGTGCAGTGCGACGCGGATCTCTGCGATCCGTCGCCGATCGACTGCCGTCACGCGGATCGTCGCGCCGGGCACCTCGACCGCGTCGCCGACCACCGCGAGGCGTCCGAGCATCTCGGTCACGAATCCGGCGACCGTGTCGGATGCTCCGCGCGGCAGGTCGATGCCGGTGATCTCGGAGAAGTCCTGCAGGTTGAGGCGACCGTCGAGCGCACCGCCGGCATCCGGCATCCGCTCCTCCGTGTCGTACTCGTCGAAGATCTCGCCGACGACCTCCTCCACGAGGTCCTCGAGGGTCACGATGCCGTCGGTGCCGCCGTACTCGTCGACGACCACGGCGATCTGGTGCCCCGCGGCCCGCATGCGGGTCAGAGTCGGCAGCACGCCGGCCGTCGACGGCACGTACTCGACGGGACGCATGAGCCCCAGCACCGCGCGCGTCGCATCGTCGGCGGCGGCCTCGAACAGGTCACGCACGTGCACGAAGCCCACGATGTCGTCGAGGGAGGCGTCGATCACCGGGTACCGCGAGAACGGCAGCTCCCGCACCTGGGCGATCGCATCGGTGAGCGTCGCCGCGCCGTCGAGCGCCACGACCTCGGGGCGGGGCCGCATGACCTCGCTGACCTGGCGGCCGCGTAGCGACAGCACGTCGTCGAGGATCCGGCGCTCGTCGTCGGGCAGGCTCTGGTGCGTCGCGACGATGTCGCGCAGCTCCTCCTCGCTGAGCTCGTCCGCCGCCTTGTGCGGATCGCCGCCCAGCAGGCGCACCATGGCGTTCGTCGACACCGAGAGCAGCCAGATCACCGGGCGCATGACCGTGGCGAAGCCGTCGAGCACCGGTGCGACCGCGTAGGCGAACTGGGCGTTTCGCTGGATTGCGAGGCGCTTGGGCACGAGCTCGCCGAGCACGAGCGACAGGTACGCGATGACCAGCGTCAGCAGCACCGTCGCGAGGGTCATGGCCAGTGGCGCCGCGACCCCGAGGTTCTCGAGAAGCGGGGCGACAGAGGGGGCGATGGACGTCGCACCGTACGCCGCCGAGGCGAACCCGGCGACCGTCACACCGATCTGCACGGCAGAGAGGAAGGTGTTGGGATTGCGGGCGAGGCCCGCGACCTTCTGCCCGCGTCTGCCACGGGCCGCGATCGCGTTGATCTGGCTCTCTCGCAGAGTGACGAGGGCCATCTCGGTCGCGGCGAACACGCCGCCGACGAGGACGAAGACGAACACCAGAGCGATGTTCAGCACGAGATCACCCATCAGCGGGTCACCTCACGAGGTGCAGGGGCGCCCGAGGTCGTTCGGGCGCCGGGTCTGTCAGGCTCTGCGGACGCGTCGGAGCGGCGCGACTGGTTCACGAGTGTTCCTTCTGTGTGTCGGTGGTGAGACCGGTGTCGGTGGTGAGGGATGCAGAGGTCGAGGAGGAGTCGTCGAGCGCGTCGCGCCTGTCGTCGCGGCGCGTCTTCATGAGGCTGGCGATGGTGGCGACCGCGATGGTCGCGCCGATGAAGACCAGCGAGAACCAGATCGGGATCTCGGGAGCCCACAGCATCGGCTCGCCGCCGTTGATGAACGGCAGCTCGTTGACGTGCATCGCGTGCAGGACGAGCTTGACGCCGATGAAGGCGAGGATGACCGCGAGGCCCTGGGCGAGGTAGACGAGGCGCTGCAGCAGGCCGCCGATGAGGAAGTACAGCTGGCGCAGACCCATGAGGGCGAAGGCGTTGGCCGTGAAGACGATGTAGGCCTCTTCGGTCAGACCGTAGATCGCCGGGATCGAGTCGACCGCGAAGATCAGGTCGACGAAGCCGATCGCGATGATCACGAGGAACATCGGGGTGAAGAATCGCCTGCCGTCACGCTGCACGGTCAGACGGTCGCCGTTGTACTCGTCGCTCACCGGCAGGATGCGGCGCACGAAGCGCATGAAGCGGCCGTTCGCCGGGTTGTGGTCGCCCTGGGCGAATGCCTGGCGGTATGCCAGGAACAGCAGCAGGGCGCCGAAGAGGTAGAAGATCCAGGAGAAGTTCTCGATCAGCGTGGCGCCGAGGGCGATGAAGCCACCGCGCATGATCAGCGCGATCACGATGCCGATCATCAGCACCTTCTGCTGATACATCCGCGGCACGGCGAAGCCGGTCATCACGATCAGGAACACGAAGAGGTTGTCGATCGACAGCGCCTTCTCGGTGAGGTAGCCGGCGAAGTACTCGCCGCCGTATGTCCAGCCCGAGACGGTGCCGATGCCGACGCCGAACAGCAGCGCAAGTCCGATGTAGAAGGCCGACCAGCGCGCGGACTCGCCGATGGTGGGCTCATGCGGCTTTCGCACATGGGCGAAGAACTCGTACACGAAGAAGACGATCGTGACGGCGATCGTGATGATCCACACGAGGGGTGTGATGTTCAAGGGGGTCTCCAGAAGACGTAGGCGTGACGATGTCGACGCCAAGGTCTTCTCCATCCTCGAGATCGAGGACCGGGGACCCGGGATGCAGGGACATCCGTAATGACGAGCCGCCCGTGGTGGAGTACTCCCCTTGGGTTCACTCGATGCTAGCGAATACATCGGCATTCCAGCTATGAGGAAGCTGAGTATGCGCTGCGACGTCGAGCGCCTCGTCAGAGCGTGGAGGCTCAGGCCCTTCGTCAGGCCGCGGGGCCGAGGATGAAGTTCCATGCCCCCGTCAGCACGGCCGCGGTGATCGCGACGACCGGGATCACCGCCGCGACGATCACGAGGAGCGTGTCGCGTCGATCCCACACCGATTCCCTGGCCCACGACCTCGGTCCGCTTCCGCCGAACCCGCGCGCCTCCATGGCTGTGGCCAACGACGACCCTCGACGGATCGCGAGTACGAACAGCGCGAATGCCATGCCGAATGCGCGGCGCACGCGCGCCTCGTCGGCGACCCCGCGGGCCCTCCGGGCGAGGGCAAGCGCTCGCCAGTCCTCGACGAGCAGGCCCAGCATCCGCATGCCGGCGAGCGCCCCGACGACGAACCGAGCCGGGAGCCCGACCCGCTGGGCGAGACCGTCGGCGAGGTCGGTGGGATCCACCGTGATGAACAGCACCACCGCCGGCAGGCCGATCGCGAGCACGCGCACGGCGGTCGCCGCGGCAAGCGCCAACGACCCGTCGCTGATGCGTATGAACAGCCATTCGACATGGATCGTGCCGCCGGTCGCGCCGTACAGGGCGATCGTGACGGCGCCGAGCGGGGCGGCGATCCACAGCACCGCCGTGCGGGTCCAGAACTCCTTCGCGCGGAGGCCCGCGAGCAGCAGGAGCGGGATCTCGAGCATCAGCGCGACGGCAGCCGACACGACGTCGATCGTCAGCACGAGCGGCAGCGCGATGAGCAGAGCCGCGGCGAGCTTGGCCAGGGCCGAGCGCGGCGCGATCGGTCCCGGACGTTCGATGCGGGCGGTGAGCGGATCGATCATCGGCCGACCTCGATGCGACGGGCGCGGAGGGCGTCCAGCACGGCCTCGTCGTGACTGATCGCGACGATGGCCGTCCCCTCGTCCCGGAGCCGGGCGATCAGGCCGACGAGCTCGGCCCAGGTCGTCGCATCCTGTCCGAACGTGGGCTCGTCGAGCACCAGCATCCGGGGGCGCGTCGCGAGGGCGGCGGCGACGGTGAGCCGTCTCTTCTCGCCGCCCGACAGCGTGTAGGGGTTCGCACCGGCGAGCGACGTGAGCCGCAGCCGATCGAGCAGGTCGTCGACCCGCACGGCGATCTCGGCCTCCGGGAGCTTCAGGGCTCGCGGGCCGACCGACAGCTCATCCCGAACCGTCTTCGCGAGCAACTGGTGCTCGGGCGTCTGCATCACCGTGGCGATGCGAGTGAGCAGAGCGCGTGACGACCAGCGGAAGGGATCGCTCCTCTCCCCCGCAGCGAGGGCGGGGAGCGCCGAGACCAGGCCGCTCTCGGCGGGGATGAGCCCCGCCAGCGTGAGCCCGAGAGTCGACTTGCCGGCGCCGTTCGCGCCCGTCACGCCCAGCGCCTCACCGGCGTGCACCTCGATGTCGAAGGGGCCGGCCACCGCCAGTCCGCGCCGTCGGGAGACCGAGAGCCCTCGCGCCTCGAGCAGGGTCTCCCCCGGCCGCTGCGACGGCGCCGACGGCGTGGCGGGGGGATGCCCCGGAACCCACACACCGGATGCCGCGAGCTCCGCGCCGCGTGCGCCGAGCACCTCGTCTGGGTTGCCGTCGGCGAGGACGACCGTTCCCTCCGGGGCGGCGCCCAGCACGACGACGCGGGTGACCAGCGGCAGCCAGACGTCGATGCGGTGCTCGATCACGACGAGGGTCGCGCCGCTGACGTCGAGGGCTGCGGCTACCGCATCCCTCACATCCTGCACGCCCTGCGGGTCGAGGTTGGCCGTCGGCTCGTCGAGGAGGATCGCGCCGGGGCGCATCGCCAGCACCCCGGCCAGGGCGAGGCGCTGCTTCTGTCCGCCCGAGAGGGCCGCTGTCGACCGATCCAGCGCGACGTCGAGATCGACGGCATCCAACGCCTGCCGCACCCGCTGCCAGATCTCGTCGCGAGGGATGCCGAGGTTCTCGCAACCGAACGCGACGTCATCGCCGACCCTGGCGAGGATCGTCTGGGTGTCGGGATCTTGCAGGACCATGCCGACCCGTCCGCGCGCATCGGCGGGCTTCTGCCCGTCGACGAGCAGCGCACCCTGCGTCTCACCCTCATCGGCCCCGCCGAGCACACCGCCGAAGCCCTGCAGCAGGGTCGATTTCCCCGAACCCGAGGCGCCGAGCAGCAGCACCCGCTCCCCGGGCTCGATGCGCAGGTCGACGTCACGCACCGCCCACCGCAGCCGCGTCGCGTACCGCCACCCCCAGCCGCGGGCTTCGAGGGTGGCGGGTGTCGTGGGCGAGGTCACACCCGTGCGGTGACCTCGCGGCCGGCAGCGAACCGACCGAGAGCGCCGGTCGCCGCGAGTCCTCGGGCGATCAGCCAGGCGCCGAGCCCCGCGATGATCGCACCCGAGATGGTCGTCGAGACGATGTAGACGGTGGTGAACAGCGTGTCAGCCCCGGCGTACCAGAGGATGCGGTCGTTGATGCCGCACGCGAGGCCTGCGCCCGCTCCCGCGAGCATGACGACGGGAAGGCGCCAGACGCCGTAGAGGAACACGAGGAAGATCAGCTCGGCGCCGAGGCCCTGCACGAGGCCCGAGACGATGGTGAGCGGCCCCCAGGCGTTGCCGACGAGCGCCGAGATGACGGCGGCCACCAGCTCGGTGTAGAGCGCGGCGCCGGGCTTGCGGATGATGAGGCCGCCGAGAACTCCGGCGATCAGCCATGGACCCGCGAGCAGACCCTGCACGCCGGGAAGCAGCGGGGTGAGGATGTTGCTCGGCACCTCGTACCCGACGTTCCAGAGCAGGAAGACCAGGGCGCACGCGACGGCGATGACGCTGGCCACGACGATGTCGACGACCCTCCAGCGCCACAGCTCCGGGCGACCGAGGCCCCTCGAGGGGGATGCGGTGGCAGATGCCGATTCCGTGCTGGATCCGGACGTGGATGTGCTCATCAGTGACTCCTCCCTGCGCTGGCATTACCCAGATCAGGTTCGACGGTCGAAGCGCGATTCGCTCCCTCTCAGCCCGGCTCGCCGGACTCCCGTGGTTGTTCTCACGATCTTACCCAGTGCCGACACTCGCGTCTGCTCCTGTTGCAGCGCCGCGGATCTGCGTGCGAGTTCGGTACCGTGAGGAGGTGACCGCTCCTGAATCCGCCGAGGCCACCGCCTCCGACGCGCCCACAGGCGACGCGCCCGGGGTGGACGCGCCCGTGGACGACGCGATGGGAAGTGGTGCGCCGGACGCCACACCCGCGACACCCGTCGAGGGCGACGCACTGGCCGTGTTCGACGACGAGCCCGAGGCGCAGTGGGCGGGGGCTGCGAGCGGAGGCACACCGCTGACCTGGGTCGACCCGGTCAGGGTCGCCGAGGAGACGACCGGCGGCTCGCTGGACGAGAGCGCGGGCACCGCGTCGGGAACCGCGCTGCTCAAGGATGCTCGGCTGCGACCGGCGATCGCGCGGCCGGGACTTCTGGTGCCGCTCGGCGTTCTCGTCGGACTGGTCGCCTCGTATGCGGGGACGACCCTGCTCTGGCCTCTGCACGAGGTGGCGCCGACCGTGCAGGCGGTCGAGATCACACCTGCCGCCGCGGACGCGGCAGCGATCTCGTGGCCCACTCAGGGAAGCGGCGCCGTCGGCATCGGCGGGCTCTCCACCGCCTCCTCATCTCTCGATGCCGCGGCGATCGCGAGCGTCACGAAGGTCGTATCGAGCCTGATGGTGCTCGAACGGATGCCGCTCGCCGTCGGCGAGCAGGGCCCGGAGTTCTCCTTCACCCGGGCGGACAACCTCGCCTACTGGGACTACCGGCGCTCGGACCAGTCGGCGCTCGACGTGCCCGTCGGCGGCACGCTCACCGAACTGCAGCTGCTGCAGGGGACCCTGCTGGGTTCCGCGAACAACTACATCGATCGCCTCGCCAGAGAGATCTGGGGATCGGAGTCGGCGTTCTCCTCCGCCGCCACCGTCTGGCTGCGCGATCGCGGTCTCGACGGCATCACGATCGCCACGCCGTCGGGCTTCGACGCCCGCAACACGGCCACGCCCGAGTCGCTCATCGCGCTCGCCGAGATGGCGATGCAGAATCCGGTGTTCGCCGGCATCGTGGGCACTCCCTCGGTCGATCTCCCCGGCGCGGGAACGGTCACGAACACCAACGGGATGCTGGTGGATGCAGGAGTCGTCGGCGTGAAGACGGGCACACTCGGTGACAGCTGGAACCTGCTGACCGCGAAGGACATCACCGTCGGCGACATCACGGTGCACCTCTACGCCGCCGTGCTCGGGCAGGCCGACGACGAACAGCGGCTGGCGCAGACTCGATCGCTGTTCTCGCAGGTCGAGACCGCGCTGCAGGCGCAGGCACCGGCCGTCGCGAAGGGCACTGTGGTCGGTACCGTCACGACGCTGTGGGGAACCACCACAGATGTCGTCGCTGACGCCGACGCCGACCTCGTGATGTGGAACGGCGCGACCGCGCAGGCGACATCGACCTTCACCCTCGGGGAGAACCGCGAGGACGGCGATGAGATCGGAACGATCACGAGCGTCGGCCCGCTGAACACCGTGACGACGTCGGTATCGCTGGCAGACGACGTGGACGCACCGAGCCCGTGGTGGCGGCTGACCCATCCGCTCGAACTGTTCGGACTGACCGAAGCCCAGCGCTGAGGCCGGCCCGGGCGTCCGGACGCCCGGACGCCCTCGCCCCCTCACGCCCTCACGCCCTCACGCAGACGCGCCGCCCCGAATGAACGGGGCGGGGCGTCTGTCGGTTCACGCTGCGTGCGCGTCAGTCGCTCTGACCACCGGAGTCCGGTCGCTCGACGATCGCCTGAGCTGCAGCGGTCTCGGCCGCGGGCGTCTGAGCGCCGACCGACGCGCCGACCTGCGCGGCTTCCGCTTCCTCTTCCGCGTCGCCGCTCACGACGACCGGAGTCGTACCCGTGAGCGCATCCTCGGCGTCGATGTCGGTCGCCGCCTGTTCGAACTGCGACTGGTACAGACGCCAGTAGGCGCCCTGCGCGGCGATCAGCTCGTCGTGCGTGCCCTTCTCGACGATGTCGCCGTGCTCCATCACGAGGATGAGGTCGGCGTCGCGGATCGTCGACAGGCGGTGGGCGATCACGAACGACGTGCGCCCCTGCCGCAGAGCCGCCATCGCGTGCTGCAGCAGCAGCTCGGTGCGTGTGTCGACCGCCGATGTGGCCTCGTCGAGGATCAGGATCGACGGCTGGGCGACGAACGCCCGCGCGATCGTGATCAGCTGACGCTCACCCGCCGAGACGTTCGACGCGTCCTCGTCGAGCACCGTGTCGTACCCCTCGGGCAGGGCGTGCACGAAGCGATCGACGTACGTCGCCTTAGCCGCTTCGAGAACCTCGTCGTCGGTCGCGGTCGAGCGGCCGTACCGGATGTTCTCACGGATGCTTCCGGCGAACAGCCACGGATCCTGCAGCACCATTCCGGTGCGCGAACGCAGCTGGTCGCGCGTGACCTCGGAGATGTCCCGGCCGTCGAGCAGGATTCGCCCGTCGTTCAGCTCGTAGAACCGCATGATCAGGTTGACGAGCGTCGTCTTTCCCGCGCCCGTGGGGCCGACGATCGCGACGGTCTGACCCGGCTCGACGCGGAACGAGAGATCGGTGATCAGAGGGCGCTCGGGCGTGTAGGAGAACGCGACGTTCTCGAACTCCACGACGCCCTGGCCGTCTGCGAGCGCCGGAGCATCTGCGTCATCGGCCTCCTGCTCCTCGGTGTCGAGAAGCTCGAACACCCGCTCGGCCGACGCGGTTCCCGACTGCACGACCGCGGCCATGCCGCCCAGCTCCGACAGCGGCTGCGTGAACTGCTGCGAGTACTGGATGAACGCCTGCACGTCACCGAGGCGCAGCTGGCCGTTCGCGACCATGAGCCCACCGAGCACGGCGATGCCCACGTAGGTGAGGCTGCCGACGAAGGTCATCGCGGGCATGATGATGCCTGAGAGGAACTGCGCCTTGAAGCTCGCCTGGAACAGCTCCTCGTTCTCGTCCTTGAACTTGTCGAGGGCGTCCTGCTCGCGTCCGAAGACCTTCACGAGCGCGTGGCCCGAGAATGCCTCCTCGACGCGGGCGTTCAGCCGACCGACCTTTCGCCACTGCGTGCCGAAGGCCTTCTGCGACCTCGGTCCGATGACGCCGAAGATCACACCCATCAGCGGGAGGGCGACGAGCGCGACGAGCGCGAGCTGCCACGAGATCGAGAACATCAGCACCAGCACGCCCACGACCGTGAGAACGGCCGTGATCGCACCGGACAGCGACTGCTGCATGGTCTGGGTGATGTTGTCGATGTCGTTGGTGACGCGCGAGATCAGGTCGCCGCGCTGCACCTTGTCGAAGTACGACAGCGGCAGACGGTTGATCTTCGCCTCGACCTGCTCGCGCAGACGCCACATGGTGCGCACCATGATGACGTTGATGACGTAGCCCTGGATCCAGCTGAGGAAGGCGGCGGCGATGTAGATCGCGAGGACCGCGATGATGACCCACCGGAGCGCGCCGAAGTCGACGCCGTCGCCGACCTGGAAGCTGCCGAGCGCGGCGATCTGGTTCGCGAAGTCGTCCTGTCCGCCCTGGCGGAGCGTGGCGACCACGTCGTCCTGCGACGTTCCGGCCGGGAAGCCGGGGAAGTCGCCGTTCGCCTGCCCGAGCTGCACCGAGATGAAGCCCTTGTAGATGAGGTTGGTGGCCTCGCCGAGCACCTTCGGCGCGGCGACGGTGAGCACGACGCCGACCGCGCCGGCGATGGAGACCAGGATGAACCACACGGCCGAGGGCTTCAGCAGTCCGATCATCCGGCTGAAGCTCTTGCCGAAGTTGTCGGCCTTGCCCGGTGCGACGCTGTCCCACCCGCCGCCGTTCTGGCGCGCCTTCTCGGCGAGCTCGGCCTCGTACTTCTCTTCGTCCGTCAGTTCCGGCTCGGCCGTCGCGGTGGTTGCCGTGGCCTCGGCGGCCGTCGCCTTGGCGGCACGGCCCCGACGCGTCCGGGGTTCGTTCTGCTCGCTCATGCGTCCACCCCCAGCTGCGACTCGACGATCTCTCGATAGGTCGTGCTCGTCTCGAGGAGCTCCTCGTGCGTGCCGACGCCGACCATGGTGCCCCCTTCGAGCACGACGATGCGATCCGCATCGGTGATGGACGAGACGCGCTGCGCGACAACGATCTTGGTCACGTGAGGCAGCTCACGCCACAGCGCCTGCCTCAGATGCGCGTCGGTGGTGAGGTCGAGCGCCGAGAACGAATCGTCGAACACGAGGATCTGCGGCTGCCGCACGATGGCGCGGGCGATCGCGAGACGCTGACGCTGCCCGCCCGAGACGTTCGTGCCGCCCTGGGTGATCCGCGATTCGAGACCCTCGGGCATCTCCTCGACGAAGTCGCGACCCTGCGCGATCTCGAGGGCATGCCACAGCTCTTCGTCCGTCGCGTCTTCTCGGCCGTAGCGCAGGTTCGACGCGACGGTTCCCGTGAACAGGAACGGGCGCTGGGGAACCAGCCCGATGGTCGCCCACAGCGACTCGACGTCGGCCTTGCGGACATCGGTTCCCCCGACGAACACCGCGCCGCCCGTGGCATCGAAGAGTCGAGGGATCAGCGAGACGAGCGTGGTCTTGCCCGCACCCGTCGATCCCACGATCGCCACCGTCTCGCCGGGTTCGGCCGCGAAGCTGATGCCGGTGAGCACGGGCGAATCCGCACCGGGGTAGGTGAACTCGACGTCGTCGAACGCGACAGCACCCGGGGCCGGGAAGTCGGTGACGCCGTCGGTCGGGCGCTCCATGCTCGAGGTCGTGTCGAGGACCTCGCCGATGCGCTCTGCCGAGACGGCGGCGCGCGGGATCATGATGGCCATGAAGCTCGCCATGATGACACCGCCCATGATCTGACCGATGTACTGCATGAAGGCGAAGATCGTGCCGACCTGCACGGTGCCGCTGTTGACCTCGATGCCGCCGAACCAGACGACCGCCACGACCGTGACGTTGAGGATCAGCATGAACAGCGGGAACAGGAGCACGAACAGCGAGCCGACCTTGCGCCCGACGACCATGATGTCGGTGTTCGCTTCACGGAATCGCTCTTCTTCGATGCGCTCGCGCACGAAGGCCCGGACGACGCGCACGCCGGTCAGCTGCTCGCGCATGACGCGGTTCACGGTGTCGAGCTTGCCCTGGTAGCTGCGGAACAGCGGCACCATGCGGCTCACGACGAGGCCGGCGACGATCAGCAGCAGCGGCACGGAGACCGCGATCAGCCAGCTGAGACCGATGTTCGTCTGCACGGCGAAGATGATGCCGCCGATCGCGAGGAGCGGCGCGGTGACGAGCATGGTGGCGCCCATCATCGCGAGCATCTGCACCTGCTGCACGTCGTTCGTGTTGCGGGTGATGAGGGAACCGGCCCCGAACTGCGAGACCTCGCGCTCGGAGAAGCCGCTCACCTTGCCGAACACGTCGGCCCGGATGTCGCGGCCCGCTCCCATCGACGCACGGGCGGCGAAATAGGTGGCGATGACGGAAGCGATGATCTGGCCGAGCGACACGGCGAGCATGAACAGGCCGGTGCGCCAGATGTAGTCGGTGTCGGACTGAGCGACGCCTTTGTTGATGATGTCTTCGTTGAGACGGGGAAGGTACAGAGTCGCGATCGCGCTGGCGAACTGGAAGACCAGCACGGCCACGAGCAACCACTTATAGCGGGACAGATATCGAACGAGGATTTTTCCCAGCACAGGCGGACTTTCTAGGAAGGATGAAGCGCCAGATCTCCCGACGGGCGTACGCGGGCCGACGATCGCGCATATGACAGAGTGCCACGAACCGCGGACATTCGTATCCCCCTGTGGGCGGACCTTCGCTGACAGCGAACCATTCCCTGCGTGGCCAGCCTTTTCTGCACGGCGATGAACAACCGCGGATATATCGATATGCCTCAGAAGAGAGGGCGATCCGGCACGAACTCGCGTGCCTCGGCACCCGCATCCGCAGCAAGATCGGCGATGCTCGCGGGATCCCACTTCGGGTTGCGGTCCTTGTCGATGAGCTGCGCGCGGATCCCCTCGACGAGATCGGGATGACGGGTCGCGAACCACATCACCCGTCGGTACTCTCCCTCGAGCGCGGCCCGGAGGTTCGGAAGCGCCCGCGCCTCCCTGACCGCATCGAGGGTCACGGCGAGGCCGGTCGGGGCGAGACTCTCGAGCAGATCGGCGGCGGCCGCGGTCTCCGCCGTCCCCTGCTCGTGCAGGCGGGCGACGATCTCGACGACGGTGTCGGCGGAGAACGCCTCGTCGATCCAGGCGCGCGCGGCGGGCAGCTCGGACGGATCGGGCGTCTCGTCGAAGAGCAGAACGATCTCTGCCGGCCCCGTGGGATCGGCACGGTAGGCGAGCGCCTCGCGCAGCGCGTCGAGGCGCTCGGACGGGACGAAGTGATCGGCGAAGCCCATCAGCACGGCATCCGCTCCGTTCATGGTGCCGCCCGTGAGGCCGAAGTACTCGCCCAGCCGACCGGGAGCACGACCGAGAAGCCACGTTCCCCCCACGTCGGGCGTGAAGCCGATACGGGTCTCGGGCATCGCGAGCTTCGAGCGCTCCGTGACGATGCGGATGGCCGCGTGACCCGAGAGGCCGACGCCCCCGCCCATCGTGATGCCGTCGGCCAGCGACACGACGGGCTTCGAGTACTCGGCGATCATCGCGTTCAGTGCGTACTCGGCACGGAAGAACTCCGCGGTCTCGTCGGCTCGACCGGCCACGATCTGCGCATGCAGGCCGCGTACGTCGCCGCCGGCGCACATCCCGCGCTCGCCCTCGCCGTCGATCAGGACGATCTGCACATCCGTGTCCTCTCGCCATGCCTCGAGCGCCTCGGTGAGCAGCTGGATCATGCCCAGATCGAGGGCATTGATCGCCTCCGGCCGGTTGAGCGTCAGCCTGCCGAGCGCGCCTTCTGTGCGGACGAGGACCCGGGGAGCGGCGGTGGAATCGGTCACGGGTGCCACGTTACCCCTCGGCCGCAGCCTTGCATTCGGGTGGGTTTGTACGGTAAATGCGCGATCCGGCGGCTTTTCCGGCAGGATAGAGAGAACTGCCCACTGCAACGAGAGGTCGCAGATGCCCGACGGACAGGTGCTCGAGTTCACGCGCGTCACCAAGCGCTTCAATGACGTGACGGCGGTGTCAGACTTCTCCGCACGAGTCGAGCCCGGCGTCGTGACCGCTTTCCTCGGCCCGAACGGAGCCGGGAAGACCACGACGCTGCGCATCCTGCTCGGCCAGGTGCGCGCAAACTCCGGCACGGCCACGATCGGCGGGGTCGCTTTTCCCGAGCTCCGCCATCCCCTGCGCACCATCGGATCAGTGCTCGAGGAGACGGTCTACCGCCCACGCCGTTCAGCTGCGCGCCAGCTGACCATCGCGGCCAAGGCCAACGGCATCCCGCTCTCGCGCGTCGACGAGGTCCTCTCACTGGTCGGTCTCGAGCACGAGAGCGAAGGGCGCATCGGCAGCTTCTCGCTGGGCATGCGTCAGCGGCTGAGCGTCGCACACGCCCTGCTGGGCGACCCCGGCGCCCTCGTGTTCGACGAGCCGGCCAACGGACTCGATCCCGAAGGCATCCGCTGGATGCGCCTGCTCATGCGCCGCCTCGCCGATGAGGGCCGCACGGTCCTCGTCTCCTCGCACGTGCTGAGCGAGATCGAGCAGGTCGCCGACCACGTGCTCGTGCTCTCGAAGGGACAGCTCATGCTGTCCAGCGGCATCGAGAAGCTCGCAGACCCGTCTGCCGGATCGGTCGTCGTGGATGCCGCAGACCGCGCCGCGCTGAAGGCGGCGCTCTCGGCCGCAGGCCTCGAGGTCGAGGTGCTCCGCTCCGGACTCACCGTCCGCGGCAGCAACGCCGGAAAGGTCGGCGCCATCGCTGCGTCGGCCGGCATCGCCCTCACCACGCTGGTGCAGCGCGGCCCCACGCTCGAAGACGTGTTCATCGAACTCGTGCGCGGCGGCACGCTCGCGCCGCACGCGATCGCGGCAGCCTCTCAGTTCATCGCTCCCGAAGCCGAGACTGGGACGTCGGATGCTGCGCTCGACGCCGCTCCTGCGACCACGGTCCTGCCTGCGGTGATCGGCGAGGCCGCTGCGGATGCCTCCGTCGATACGGTGGACGCCTCCGTCGAGACGGTGGATGCCGCGGACGGCTCTGACGGCTCTGACGACGCTGAGGATGCGCCTGCCGACGACGCGGCGAACGTCGACGAGGGTGCGGAGATCGCCGAGACTGACGCATCCGAGACCGAGTCTTCTGCGGATGGGGCCACCGGCACCGCGGCTTCGGATGCTGCGGCTCCGGAAGCTGCGGCTTCGGATGCGGGACAGACTGACGCTGCGGCTCAGACTGACGCCGCGGCGGCGGATGCCGCTGAGGCCAAGGCCGACGACGCTGCCTACGCGGCCGCGGCGGCTCGCGACGTCGAGCACGCGGCAGCAGAGCTCGGCTACGCGGCCGATGCCTCAGACGCGAACGACGCCGAAGATGCGGCAGATGTCGTGTCGGAGGCCGCCGAGGCCGAAGAACACTCCGGACACGACGCGGATGCCGACGGTGCATCCGATGATGGCGACGCCGTCTCCGCGGAGGGCGCCCGTCCCTCTTTCGATGACATCCTCTTCGGGACCGCGTCGGCGAACGATGCGGAACCGTCGGTCGACGCCGGCACCGAGTCCGCGCCTGCAGTCGAGGGGATCGACGAGCACTCCGGCGTCGAGTTCTTCACCGAGGTGCCGGCATCCGATGAGCCTGTGTCCGATGAGCCTGTGTCCGATGAGCCTGTGTCCGACGACGACTCGGCCGCCGCCGAGGGAGATGCGTCGGATGACGACCCGCGCTCCGCGGCTGTCAGCTCGATGCTCGCCGCAGCCGCACGCGCCTACTACGAGGACGAGCCGAAGGACTACCCGCTCGGCGAGTCGGAGGCACCCGAGCCCTCGTCCGACGCGCAGACCGATAACCACGACGACGAGCATCACGAGCAGCACGACGGCGAGCATCACCGCTCCTGAGGCCGCGACGCAGCGCTTCACGCGAACGCCCTCCGCGCCGAAAGGCTGCGGAGGGCGTTCGTCTCGTTCTGGACCCCGGGTCAGGCGGGTCGGGGTCGGATCACCGGGCGACGGCTGCCCTTCGACACCGGAGTCGGCGACGTGGCGACGATCTCCTCGACGTCTGCAGGTTCATCGGAGACATCGAGCCTGAGCGCCTGGGTCAGCGCGAGGCCGTGTCGGGTCGTGAGGATCAGTCGACGGTACTGCTCGTCGCCCGAGAGATCGATGACGACGCTGGGGCGACGCCGACGGATCAGCACGAAGTCCACGCTTCCGGCGGCCTTCCACGTGCCCGCGGCGAGAACGCCGGGGATGTGCGTCCCGGGGTTCGGCACTCCGCGCAACCAGGTCCATGCGTCGTCGATCAGCTGCACCTTGGTGATGGTGTCGCGGACGAGTCGCACGTTGTCACGGTGGAAGCTCGCCGCACGCTCGATCGGCGAGAGCACGATCTCGAGTTGCGTCTGGTCGAGCAGCAACGTCACCATGCGTCCAGTCTGCCAGCGGCACCCTCCCAGATGTCTGTGTCTTGCTCACAGGAAGGCAACGATCCGTTGTCGGTTCCCACGATTCCACCCCTCTCCCATTCCGATGTTCCGCACGACTTTCGAACAAATCTACTAGACTCAGGTTATGACATCCGCCACCGACAACGGTCTCGAGCAGCGCCGGGAGCTGCTCGACTCCTGGGTCGAGAAGCGGCGGCAGATCGCCTGTCTCGAGGCGGAGGCATCTGACCTCCTCGCCGAGCGGATGCGGCTCGCCCGTACGGATTCCGATGACAGCCCGTTCCACCGCGATGCGATCCATCGATCTATGGTCGCGGAATACGCGGCAGCAGCCCGCATGACCCAGGGCAGCGTCGAGTACGCCTTCACCGACGCGGGCTTCCTCGACGCCAGCCATCCGCGCGTGCGCGAGGCGTTCCGGCGCGGCAGCATCAGCGGTGCGCACGTCCGCGAGATCGTACGCGCTGCCGGAGTCGTGCGCGAGGCGGTGAACAACGGCCGAGCGGACGCCGATGCACTGCCGCTGTACGACACCGTCGCCGTCATCGTCGCCGAGCGTGAGACTGCTGCGCGCACACGTGTGCATCTGCGCGAGCTGGCGGCGGTGCTGGCGGGCTCGACGACCACCGAGCGCCACGCACGTGCGGCGTCGGAGCGCACGGTGACCGTGCGGCCTGCAGGAGACGGGCTCTCCGTCCTGACTGTCGTGCTTCCCGAGCATCTCGCCGCCGCGATCCTCGATCGCCTCACCCAGCTCGCTCACGCCGTCATCGACGGACGGGACGACCGCGAGCCGGCGCTCGAGCCGATCGATGACGGCGAAGATCCGATCTATCCGGAGGACATCGCTCACGACGATCCGTCACGCGATGACTACGCGATCTTCGGAGAGGGGACGTTCACGACCGACCCCACCTGCCCCGCGGGGCCCGCGGTCGAGCACATCCCGGCAGACACACGCACGATCGATCAGGTGCGCGCCGATCTGCTGATCGACCTCTTGCTCGCGTCCGACCCGAGCGCCGCTGCCGGCTCGGGGCTCGACAACATTCGGGGACGGATCCACGTCACGGTGGCCGCGACCACTCTCGCAGGGTACGACGATCGTTCCGCCCAGCTCGACGGGCATGGTCCTCTTCACCCCGACGTCGCTCGCGACCTCGCCGGCCGAAACGGCGGCTGGTCACGCCTGTTCCTCGATCCGACCGGCTTGGTCGTCGAGACCGACACCTACCGCCCCACCGAGCCGATGCGACGATTCCTACGTGCCCGAGACCAGCACTGTCGATTCCCCGGATGCAGGATGCCGGTGCATCGGTGCCAGATCGATCACACCTTCGATCATGCGAAGGGCGGCAGGACGGACATCCACAATCTGGGTCACCTCTGTGCGACCCATCATGTGATAAAGCATCCCGATGTCGCAGACGAGCACAGGTGGACGGCGCGCCAGCTGCCCGACGGCACGATCGACTGGCTCAGCCCGCTCGGGCGCACCTACAGGGATTCACCGCGACGGCGAGTCATTTTCGTCTGAGCGAAACGCGTTCGTCTGAACGAAACGCGTTGGTCTGAGCGAAACGCGTTCGACTGGCGACATCCATCCGGCGAGCGATGTGCGACAGAATCCCCGTCCGCCGACGTGCCGACGGTTCGTTCGCGACTCAGGCGGTCGCCTGCGCCGCCGCACGGGCGGCGATCGGCAGCGCCGACTCGATGCGCTGCAGCTCCTCCTCGCCGTGAGCGGCGGTCAGGAACCACGCTTCGAACACGCTGGGCGGCAACGCGACCCCCCGCTCGCGCATGGCGTGGAAGAACGGCGCGTATCGGAACGACTCCTGCGCCTGTGCCTCGGCATACGTACGAGGCGCCGAAGCTCGGAAGGACGCGCTGAACAGGTTCCCCGCATGGGCGACGGCGTGCGTGACACCGGCATCGGTCAGCGCGGCATCCAGCGCACCGGCGACGCGAGCGGCCGCCGCATCGACCGTCGCATAGACCTCCGGCGTCGCGAGGCGCAGCGTCGCGAGGCCCGCTGCGACCGAGAGCGGGTTACCCGAGAGTGTGCCCGCCTGGTAGACGGGACCCACGGGCGCCAGCATGTCCATGACCTCGGCACGTCCGCCGAGAGCTGCCAGGGGCATTCCTCCGCCGACGACCTTGCCGAACGTGATGATGTCGGGCAGATAGTCCTCGCCTGCCGCAGCCTGAAGCCCCCAGAAACCCGCCGGGTGCACGCGGAAGCCCGTCAGCACCTCGTCGAGGATGAGCAGTGCTCCGTGCGCGTGGGCAGTGTCGGCCAGCAGCCGATTGAATCCGGGCGCAGGCGGCACCACGCCCATGTTGGCGGCTGCCGCCTCGACGATCACCGCGGCGATGCGATCACCGTGCTCGGCGAAGACCGCAGCCAGCGCATCAGGGTCGTTGTAGTCGATGACCAGAGTCTGGGCCGCGATCGGCGCGGGAACACCCGCAGACCCCGGCAGTGCGAGCGTCGCGACGCCCGATCCCGCCGCCGCGAGGAGGCCGTCGGAGTGCCCGTGATAGTGGCCGGCGAACTTCACCAGCAGGTCGCGGCCTGTCGCACCCCGCGCGAGGCGGATCGCCGTCATGGTGGCCTCGGTGCCGGTCGACACCAGGCGCACCCGCTCGATGGGTCGGACCTCGCCGAATCGCACGCGGTCTGCGATCAGCTGGGCGAGTTCGACCTCGCCCTCGGTCGGAGCGCCGAACGAGAGCCCTCGGGTGGCAGCCTCCTGCACCGCGGCGACGACCTCGGGCTGCGCATGTCCGAGCAGTGCAGGGCCCCACGAGGCGACCAGGTCGACGTACTCGTTGCCCGCGGCATCCGTGACCGTCGCGCCCTTCGCAGACGCGAGGAAACGCGGCGTACCGCCGACGGAACCGTACGCGCGCACCGGCGAATTCACGCCGCCGGGGATCACCGTGCGGGCAGCGGAGAACAGGTCGTCATTGCGGTCGGTCACAGCACACTCCTCAGCGATGGGCGGACCTCTCCCGCCATCCCTTCCAGGCTAGCCCGCACACCTGTGCGCGAGTCCCAGCGGACGATCGGCACGGGGGCAGAACTCGCTCAGCCGCGCAGCCAGCGGGCGGCTTCGGTGGCCCAGTACGTGAGGACGACGTCGGCACCTGCCCGACGGATCGACAGGAGGGACTCGAGGATCGACGCGCGACGATCGATCCAGCCGTTCGCCGCAGCCGCCTCGATCATGGCGTACTCACCAGACACCTGGTATGCCCACACCGGAATATGCACGGTGTCTCGAACCTCGCGCAGCACGTCGAGGAAGGCCATTGCCGGCTTCACCATGACGATGTCCGCGCCCTCCTCCTCATCGACGACGGCCTCGCGCACACCCTCGCGGCGGTTGCCGGGGTCGAGCTGGTAAGTGCGGCGATCGCCTGTGAGCTGAGAGTCGACGGCCTCGCGGAACGGGCCGTAGAACGCGCTCGCGTACTTCGCCGCGTAGGCGAGCAGAAGCACGTCGGTGTAGCCGTCCGAGTCGAGCGCCTCGCGGATGACGGCGACCTGGCCGTCCATCATCCCCGACAGGCCGAGCAGCTGGGAGCCGGCGCGGGCCTGCGCGAGTGCCATCGATGCGTAGCGCTCGAGCGTGGCGTCGTTGTCGACCGAGCCGTCTTCCGCGAGAACGCCGCAGTGCCCGTGGTCGGTGAACTCGTCGAGGCACAGGTCGGTCTGCACCACGAGCGCGTCGCCGACCTCGGCAGCGAGCGCCTCGGTCGCGACATTCAGGATGCCCTTCGGGTCATCCGCACCCGAGCCCTGCGCATCGCGCACGGCGGGCACGCCGAACAGCATCACACCCCCGACGCCTGCCTCGGCGGCCTCCGTCGCGGCCTTCCGCAGCGAGTCGAGCGAGTGCTGCGCGACCCCGGGCATCGAGCCGATCGGCGCGGCCTCGGTGATGCCTTCGCGCACGAACAGCGGCAGCACCAGTTGACGCGGCTCGAGAGAGGTCTCGCGCACCAGACCACGGACGGCCGGGGACTGACGCAGTCGGCGCAGTCGGACGTCGGGGAAGCTCACGGTGCCAGCTCGTCTGCCGCGTGCGGGAGGGTGAAGGTCGACACCGCATCGATCAGCGCATCCACGGTCTGCTTGTCGGCGACGACCGTGATCGGCAGGCCGGCCTTTCCGGCGTCCTTCGCCGTCCGAGGACCGATCGCCGCCAGAAGCGTCTCATCGGGGATCTCGGGGAACTGCTCGCGCACCTGCGCCGCGACAGAACCGCTCGTGATCAGGATGGCGTTGATGCGGCCGTTTTCGACATCACGCTTGATGCGATCCGTGACAGGCACGCCGACCGTGCGATATGCCACCACGCTGTCGACGTCGTGGCCCGCCTCCTGCAGCAGCACACTGAGCACGGGCTTCGCGATCTCGCTGCGCAGGGCCAGGATGCGGCGTGGCTGCGTCTCGAGAGCGATCAGCTGCTCGGCCATGCCTTCGGCCGAGTTGTCCTGCTCGGGAACCAGCGCGACCTCGTACCCGACGGCCTGCAGAGCGGCAGCCGTGGTCTCGCCGACGGCGGCGATCTTCGTGCCGCGCGGCACGACGGCCCTGTGGGCGAACATCACGTCGACGGTGGTCGCGCTCGTCACCGTCAGCCAGTCGTACGACCCGCCGGCGAGCTGTGCGAGCGCCACGTCGAGCGCCGCCTGGTCGGTGGTCGGTGCGAAGTTGATCAGCGGCGCGACGACGGGCACCGCGCCCTGCGCGCGCAGGCTCGCTGCCACACCGTCGCCCCACGGGCCTCCGCGGGGTACGAGGATGCGCCAGCCGTCCAGCGGTCGGTCCTGCTTCGAATTGGTCATGATGAGGAATGCTCTCGGGAGACGAGGTCGGCCGCCCCTTGCTCGAGCAGCCGATGGGCGACAGACAACCCGATCTCGCGTGCTGCGTGCATCGGGTCTGCACCACCGGCAGCATCCGCTCCGTTGCCGCTGCCGTTCCGACGAATATACTCCCCGTTCAGGGCTTCGGTGACGTCGAGGCCGATACGCCGGGTCCCGTCGGCCGCGTAGACCACCGTCCTGACGCGGATCTCATCGCCGTCGACGACCGCGTGTGCGGCCATCGGAGCCTGGCATCCCGCGTCGAGTCCTTCGAGCACAGCGCGCTCCACGGTGACGGCGAGGCGGGTGGCCTCGTCATCGAGTTCGGCGAGCGCCGAGAGCAGCTCCTCCGGAGCATCCGTCGTCGTCTCGACCGCGAGCGATCCCTGCCCCGGCGCGGTCGGCCACTCGGCGAGACCGAGCTCCTCGCGCCGAAGCGGCGAGTCGGAGCCGAGACGCGACAATCCGGCGGCAGCCAGGATGACGGCATCCAGCTCCCCCGATGCGACCCGCTGCAGTCGGGAGTCCACGTTGCCGCGGATGTCGACGACCTCGGCGTGCGGAGCCCTGCGTCGCACCTGCGCGATGCGCCGGGGCGACCCGGTGCCGACCTTGCTGCCGGAACGCAGCTCATGCAGCGGCGTGCCCCCACGAGTGATCGCGACATCGCGAGCGTCCTCGCGCACGGGGGTGGCAGCGATCACGAGGCCCTCCGGGATCACGGTGGGCAGGTCCTTCAGGGAGTGCACGAGGAAGTCGCACTCTCCCGCGAGCAGCGCCTCACGCAGACGCGTGGCGAAGATGCCCTGACCGCCGATCTCCGACAGCGAGGCACGGTTCGTGTCGCCCTCGCTCGTGATCGGAACCAGCTCGACGGTGCGACCCGAGATCCGCTCGAGGGCGGCGGCGACGTGACCGGACTGCGCCTGCGCGAGCGCGCTGCGGCGGGTGCCCAGTCGGATCGGTGTGGTCCGAGTGCTCTGAATGCTCATCGTCGGCCTACTGCAGCACGTCCGCGATCTCGTCGAACCGGAGGCGACGCCCCGTGTAGAAGGGGACCTCCTCCTTCACGTACAGACGCGCATCGGTGTAGCGCAGGTCGCGCATGAGGTCGACGAGCTCGGTGACGTCATCGGCCTCGAGCGGCAGGATCCACTCGTAGTCGCCGAGAGCGAATGCGGCCACGGTGTTCGCGATGACGCCCGTGAATGCGGCGCCCTTGCGACCGTGATCGGCGAGCATCTTCCGACGCTCCTCCTCGGGCGCGAGATACCACTCGGGCGTGCGCACGAACGGGTACAGGCACAGCCAGTCCTTGGGCTCGACACCCCGCAGGAACCCGGGCACGTGAGCGCGGTTGAACTCCGCGTCGCGGTGCACGCCCATGACGTTCCACACCGGCAGCAGCGTGCGCAGCAGCTCGGTGCGACGCAGGCGCCGGAGGGCCTTCTGGAGGTCTTCTGCGGTGTCGCCGTGCAGCCAGACGAGCAGGTCGGCGTCGGCCTTCAGGCCCGAGACATCGTAGAAGCCGCGAACCGTGACGCCGGAGTCCTCGACGTACGAGACGATCGTCTCGAGTTCGGTCGAATCGGATTCGGTGACCGGAACGTCGGGGTTTCGTCGCCAGACGGCCCACAGGGTGAAGCCGGACGGGTTCTCTTCGCGCTCATCGGACATACGACCAGTCTGCCCCCTTTGCAGAGCGCTCGCGAACGCGAGCCAGGATGCCGGAGTTCCGCCGAGCGATCAGCGCGAGAGCACCGGAAGCGATCAGCGAGAGAGCGCCCGAGCGATGACCCAGACGGCCCCACCGACGACCGCGGCGACGCCGACGGCCGCAGCGATCGCGGCCGCGGGGTTGCGGTCGGCGAACACACGCGCCTTCGCCGCGGCACGCTTGGATGCCTTGTCGATCCGCCGCGGGAAGTTGCCCTTGACCTCGATCGCCGCGAGAGCGGCCTTCAACTCGGCGCGAGCCGACTGCACAGGATCGACGATCCCCGCGGGGACGGCGGTCTTCGGCAGCGACCTCGTGATGTCAGAGTTCGTCATCGCCGGCCTCCTTCACGAGTCGGATGTCCTCGCCCACCGCCTGCGCGGGGTTCTTCCGGGCGAGCACCTTGCGGAACTTCAGGATGCCGAGCAGCGCGAACAGCAGCACGGCGAGGATCAGGATGCCGAGGACGGCGAGCGCCGACAGCCACACCGGCCACCAGGACGAGAGTCCCGCGATCGCGAACACCAGGATCACCGGCACGGCCCAGAACAGGAAGAACAGGGCGACCAGGAACCAGACGGACCCGATGCCCGCATCCTTCGCGGTCTTCGAGACCCACGCCTTGGCCGCATTGATCTCGGCCTTGACCAGGCTGCTGATGAGTTCGGGGAGGTCGCCGATCAGGGACAGCAGGCTGTCCTCGGCACGGTCGCGGTATCCGCGGGGCATGTCAGCTACCGGACTTCGCAGCGGTCGAGCTCGACGATGCCGGCTTCTTGACAGGGGGCTTCTTCGCAGCCGGCTTCTTCGCGGCGTCCTTGGCCTCGTCGACGGCGTCCTCGGTCGCATCGACGATGTCCTCCGCGGCCTTCTTGCCTGCGGCGACAGCCGAGTCGATACGCTGACCGGCGGTCTTGTCGCCGCCGCCTGCCGACTTGACGACCTTCTGCACGCCGGTCCAGATCGCACCGGGCACCGCCGCGGCCTTGTCGCCGACGTAGCCCTTGACCCGATCGACCTGCTCCTGCACAGGGTCGAGGTTCCAGACCTTGAGCCACTGCGTCTTGATCTGCTCGTAGCGCTCGCGGCCTGCGCGCGTTCCGAGCACGTATCCCACGCCGAGTCCTACGACGAGTCCGATCTTCCCCTTCATGGGGTCTCCTCACGTTGTTCCGGTGTGAACGCCTGGGGCGAACCGGCGGTTCGGCGCCGCCTGCCAGGTGTCCAGCGTAGCCCCGTATGCCGATTTGGGCATCTATCGGGCAGAGGGTTGACAGCCGAGCGTCTTTCGGGTTGGCCCGGCAGGGCGGGCAGGCGCGACCCGGCGATCACGACACGTCCGGTTCCCGGATCAGTCCCAGAGCAGTGCTCGACGAAGGCGATCCGCTTCCTCTCGCGCATCCGGGATGACCTGCGCGAGACCGGTGCCGGCGAGCCACGCCCCCACCGCTGCGACCCCGGAGACCGCCTGGATGGCGCTTCGCGCCGCCTCGCGTCGCGCGGCCGAGCCGATGATCGATGCGGGCTGCGACTGCACGTAGCGCGCACGATGCGCGTCGACGAGGACGCTTTCGGGCAGCGGGACGCCGAGCAGAGCGGATGCTTCACGCAAGGCGAGTCGCGCAGCAGCGGCGTCGTCGAGGCCCGCTGTCGCAGCAGGCTCGCCCTGCGCCCCGAAGGAGACGCGCAGGAGGTGCCGGCCGCCGGCTGCGTCGCGCACCCAGCCCCACTTCGCACTCGAGTGGGTCAGCGCCTTGGCCGTGTGACTTCCGGGGACAGTGAGCACACCGGTGCCACGAGGGGCGCCGTCCAACGCCGACGCAGCCAGCAACAGGGTCACGATCTCGATCTCGGGGGCGTCGGCCGCCGTGGTCTCGGCGAGTGCGGGCACCGCCTTGTCGAGCAGCCGGCGCGCGACATCCTCAGAGGTGGCGATCACGACCCCGTCGGCGGTGAGATCGAGATCTTCCGCCTCGCCGGCATCGGACTCATCGCTCGCGTCGACAGTCGTCTTCGCCTCGGCCCGCACCGACCAGGCATCCCCCGCCTGGGTGATGTCCGTCACGCGAGCGGCCGTGCGGACCACCCCGCCGAGTTTCTCGATGTCTGCGACGAGCGCCTCGACCAGCACCATCATGCCGCCGTCGATCCCCTCGACCGCGGCGCCGGGAGCCTGGGCGGCGCGCGCTGCGCTCTGCTCGCGCAGTGCCTGGACGGCTCCCGACAGCGAGCCGACGCTCGTCAGCGCGGCGTTGAGACCCGGAGCAGCGATGTCGACGTCGACGTCGTCGGGCGAGGCGGAGTACACACCGGTCGTCACGGGTGCCACGAGACGATCGCGGACCTTGGCGCCCATGCGCGACGACACCAGCTTGCCGAGGCTGTGGTTGTGGCCGATCGTCAGCGGCGGGCGCACCCGATCGAGGTACGCACGCCACGCTCCCGACCATCCGATGACGCGGCGGACGTCCTCCTGGAACGGGTTGCCGGGGATGCCGAGGATGCCGCCGACCGGCAACGGTGCGGCCCCGACACCGGGGATGCCGGCGAGCCAGGCGCCTCCTGCCGCGGGCGCGACGATGCGATCGGTGAGCCCGAGCTCCTCGAGGAGCGCGCGCACCCGGCCGCCCCTGGTCGCGTAGCTCTCGGCGCCTGCGTCGACCACGATCCCGTCGAGCTCGGCACGACGGATCGCTCCGCCCACGGCATCCGAGCCCTCCAGCAGCGTCACGCGCATGCCGACCTTCACGCACTCGCGGGCTGCGATCAGCCCGCCGGCGCCTCCGCCGACCACGACGATGTGTCGCTTCGCCGCGCGGGCGACCAGATCTGCGGGCTCGGCACGGGTCGACTCACGGTTCGCGGGCTTCGGGGTCATGGGTCAATCCTTTCACCCGCAGCCTGGACGGCATCCGGTCACAGACCGGAGAAACAGGCACGCGCGCTGGCGGGTCGCGCGCTCAGGCTTCAGCGGGAGTCTGTGCTCCACGGCCGGAGCCGCGTTTGCGCACCTCGCGGAGCACCATCTGCTCGGGGCACACGGTCGAGAGGAAGTCGCCGACCGAGAGCGCCAGGCGCTCGCCCACGAGCGAGTACAGGATGCGGTTGGCATCGCGGCGCTCGCTGACGAGACCGGCCTGACGGAGCACGCTGAGGTGCCTCGAGATGGTCGGCCCGCTCGACGAGAATCGTGAGGCGATCTCGCCCGCCGCGAGCTCTCCCTCTTTGAGGTCCTGGAGGATCTGACGCCGGGTCGGGTGGGCCAACGCGGCGAAGATGTCTGACGCGCTATCTGCCATGTTTGCAATATAGCACCCGAGCTAGATAGGCCCGCAGTATCCCGGACCGATCAGATCGAGTGCACCAGTTCGACGATGCGCGTGAGCTGGTCGGGGTCGGTCTCGGGCGGCACGCCGTGTCCGAGGTTGACGATGTGGCCACGGGCAGCGCGACCGCGCTCGACCACATCGCGCACATGGGCCTCGAGAACGGGCCAGGGAGCCGACAGGAGCGCCGGGTCGATGTTGCCCTGCACCGAGACGTCGGGTCCGAGGATCGCCGCGGCCTCGTCCAGCGGCAGCCGCCAGTCGACGCCCACTCCGTCTGCGATGCCGCCGAGTCGCATGTCGGCGAGGAACGGCCCGGTGCCCACACCGAAGTGGATGCTCGGCACGCCGATGCCCTCGAGAGCCACGTGGGAGTGCGGGGCGACGAAGGCGCGGTAGTCGGCGGTGCTCAGCGAGCCCGCCCACGAGTCGAACAGCTGCACGACGGATGCTCCGGCGTCGCGCTGGATCTCGAGGAAGCGCCGCGAGACCTGGGCCAGCCAGCCGGCGAGACGGTTCCACGACTCGGGATCCGAGTGCATCATGGCCCGAGCACGCAGGTGCTCCTTCGACGGGCCGCCCTCGACCAGGTAGGCGGCGAGAGTGAACGGCGCACCCGCGAAGCCGATCAGCGGGGTGTCGCCGAGCTCTGCCGTGACGATTCTCACGGCCTCGGCGATCGCGGTGCCGTCGAGCGAGAGCGGATCGATGGCCGTGATGCGATCGACGTCCGCCGCCGAGCGCACGGGGTTCGCGAAGACGGGCCCGCGGCCGGCCTCGATCTCGACGTCCACACCGGCGAGCCGCAGGGGGATGACGATGTCGCTGAAGAACACCGCGGCGTCGACACCGTGGCGACGCACCGGCTGCAGGGTGATCTCGGCGGCGAGGTCGGGCGTGAGGCAGGCGTCGAGCATGCGCGTTCCGACCCTCAGCTCGCGGTACTCGGGCAGCGACCTGCCCGCCTGCCGCATGAACCAGACGGGGGCATGCTCGGGACGGGGGCCGGTGAGGGCGCGCAGCAGCGGAGCGTCGGAGAGGGCCATGGATCCATCCTCCCATCCGGTCCTGGGCCGACCTGCATGAAGCCTCAGGTAGAATCGATGCGTGCTGCTGGTTGTCACGGCGAGTCACAAGACCGCCTCCTTCGAATTGCTCGAACGCCTGAGCCGCACCCCCGACGACGTCGCCTCCACTGTTGTGGACATGGCGTCCTGCGTGCAGGGTGCGGTCGTTCTTGCTACCTGCAACCGCTTCGAGGCCTACGTCGAGATGGACGAGCCGGTCACCGCCGCGGGTGCGATCGGCGTCGAGGCGGTGCTCGAAGCCGTCGAAGCCTCGACCGGCATCAGCACGGCAGAACTCGACGGCGCCTACGAGGTGCACTCCGGTCGCCGGGTCGCGGAGCATCTCTTCTCCGTCGCTTCAGGGCTCGAGTCCGTCGTCTCCGGCGAGGGCGAGATCGCAGGGCAGGTACGCCGCGCGCTGAAGTCCGCCCGCAAGGAGGGCACCACCTCCCCCGAACTCGAGCGACTGTTCCAGCGCGCGAGCCAGGCGCAGCGCAAGGTCAAGAACGTCACGGCTCTCGGTCGTGCGGGCCGGTCGCTCGTGCGACTCGCGCTCGAACTCGCCGACAGCCGAATCGCCGACTGGTCGACCGAGCGCGTGCTGCTCGTCGGCACCGGCGCCTACGCCGCGGTCACGCTCGCGACGCTCCGCGAACGCGGGGCCGTCAACATCTCGGTCTACTCGCCCTCCGGCCGCGCCGAGAAGTTCGCCGCGAAGCACGGCATCCGCCCGGTCGCGGCCGAGGACTACGCTCGCGTCGCTTCGCGATCGAGCCTGCTGATCACCTGCACGGCCGCCGCCGAACCCGTGCTGACGCCCCAGCATCTGCAGGCACCGACCGGCATCGCCCCCGAGGGATGCCCCGTCGCGTCGCACAGCCAGATGGTCGTCGACCTGGGCATGCCCCGCAATGTCGATCCTGCCGTCGCGACCCTCGAAGGCGTCGCGCTGCTCGACCTCGAGACCATCAGCCTGCACGCCCCGCTCGAAGAGCTGCAGGCGACCGATGCCGCTCGCACCGTCGTGCGCGAAGCCGCCGACACCTTCCACGTCGTCGGCAGCCGACAGAGCGTGACTCCGTCGGTCGTCGCCCTGCGGTCGCACATGTTCGCGCTGTTGGAAGCCGAGATCGGCCGCGCCCGTGCGCGCGGCGATGAAGACGGCAAGGTCGAGCAGGCGCTTCGCCACCTCACCGGCGTTCTGCTGCACACGCCGACCACTCGTGCGCACGAGCTCGCGGCCACCGGCCAGGCGGATGAATTCGCCGCCGCACTCTCGACGCTGTACGGCATCCAGCCGGTCGAGCCCGCGCAGGCGTCCGACGACGCCGCCGCGACCGCCTGAGTCGCCACCCTCACTGCACAGGATCCTTCGTCAGGATCCTGTTCCCCGTGCTCGGGATTCGCACGACGACCGGGCCACGCGCATCGCTCCTGCTTCATATCGTCGAACCATGACAAAGCCCATCCCCGGACGCAGACTGGGAGGATGCTCGTGGATCCCGATGTGATCAGCATCATCGTCGCCCTCTTCGCCTTCAGCGCGACCGTGCTCGGCGGGGTCTCTCGCATGATCGCCCGTCAGTCCCGAGGGCTGGAGGTGCGTTTCGACAGGATCGACGAGCGGTTCACGTCGGTCGAAACCGACATCGCCGACCTGAAGACGGAACTCAAGGCGGACATCGCCGAGGTCAGAGTCGAGATGGCCGATCTCAGAACCGAACTCAAGGGCGACGTCGCCGAACTCAGAACCGAACTCAAGGGCGACATCGCCGATCTCAGAACCGAACTCAAGGGCGACATCGCCGAACTCAGAACCGAACTCAAGGGCGACATCGCCGAGCTGCGGGCCGAGCTGAAGCAGGAGATCCATGAGGTCAAGACCGAGCTCAAAGCCGATATCGCCGACCTCCGGGTCTCGATCGCGCGCTTGGAGGGCCCTCTCCCGAAGCTGCAGCGCATCTGACTCCGGTCCGTGAGCGCGGGATGCCAGACTGGAGACATGGCCCTTCACATCACCGGAGACACCGCCGCCGATGCCCTGCTCACCGACAACCCGCTCGCCCTTCTGGTCGGGATGCTGTTGGATCAGCAGGTTCCGATGGAGACCGCGTTCGCGGGTCCGCTCAAGATCGAGCAGCGCACCGGAGCCACGGATGCGTCCACCATCGCCGGTATGGACCCCGACGAGTTCCTCGAGGCATTCAAGGCCACCCCCGCGGTCCACCGTTTCCCCGGCTCGATGGCCGCTCGGGTGCAGACCCTGTGCCAGGATCTCGTCGACCAGTGGGGCGGAGACGCGTCGGCGATCTGGACGGATGGCGATCCCTCTGGTGCAGAGGTACTGAAGCGTCTGAAGGCTCTGCCGGGGTTCGGTGAGCAGAAGGCCAAGATCTTCCTCGCGCTGCTCGGCAAGCAGTACGGCTTCACGGGTGCCGGCTGGCGCGAGGCCGCCGGCGACTACGGCGTCGAGGGCTCGTATCGCAGCGTCGCGGACATCGTGTCGCCCGAGTCACTGACCAAAGTGCGCGAGCACAAGAAGGCCATGAAGGCCGCGGCGAAGGCGAAAGCGTGAAGCCCACCGGCGACGACGTCGCAGGCCTCATCGCCCGTTCCAGCCCCGCGATCCGTCGTCGGGATGCCGAGACACTGACGGCGCTGATGCAGGACATCACCGGTCGCGCGCCGCAGACCTGGGGCACGATCATCGGCTTCGGCAGCTGCCATTACAGGTACCCGACGGGGACCGAGGGCGACAGCGGGCTGCTCGGCTTCGCGCCCCGCAAGGCAGCGACCACGATCTATCTGTTCGACGGCGTCGACGCCCACGCAGACGCCCTCGCGAACCTCGGCCCGCACACCACCGGCGTCGGCTGCCTCTACATCAAAGACCTCGAGCAGATCGATCTCGGCGTGCTCCGTGGCATCCTCGAGCGCTCGCTCGCGTGGGTCGAGGCCGGCGGCACAGATCAGGTGCAGCTCACCGTCACCGGCTGATCAGGTCCCGCTGATCCGTCCGCGGGGCCCGTCAGCGGAGCACCTCGACCAGCGCCACCCACGAGACCACGATCGCGGACACGATCGCGAGCAGGCAACCGGCAGCCGCGAGGTAGAGCCCTGCCGGATGGCCGAGGCCGACGAAGACACCCGCGACGAAATACGCCGTGATCGGTAGGAATCCCACCAGATACTTCAGCGGTCTGGCGCGATCCGCCGGATCCGGGTCGCGCGCGATGAGCACGGTCGCGTGGATCTGGGATGCCGACGCGAGCAGAGCTGCGATGAACGTCAGACTGCCGAGCCAGACCCCGTCGATGCCGGGCACGAGACCCAGCGCCGATACCGCGAGCGCGAGCAGAAGCGCCGCAATGCCCGCGAGCAGCCGCGCGGTGAGGGTGCGCGACTTCACGATCTCCCCGATGTTGACGCTCGCGGCGACGATGACGAGACCGGCGAGAGCAGCCGTCGCGCCCGCCATCGCCACGTTGAACTCGCTCCAGTCGTCGATCATGGGGTCAGCATAGAAGAACTCCATCCGTGGAAGACCCCCTCGTGCGAGCGAGGGGGTCTTCGGTCAGTTACGGAGGCGGACGGCTCAGCGCGCCCCGGCGAAGAACTCGCGGATGTCGCCGGCCAGCACCGCCGGGCGCTCGAGGGCAGCGAAGTGGCCGCCCTCGTCGAAGCGGTTCCAGTGGACGATGTTCGAGTTGTCGCGCTCCGCGAAGACTCGGATCGTCTGGAAGTCGTCCTTGAAGACCGCGACACCGGTGCGTGCGGCGTTGATGTGCGGCTCCGCCCCCTCCCCCGCGTCGGCTCGCGCGTTCTCGAGGTAGCTGCGGCTCATGCCTGAGGCCGCGTTCGCGAACCAGGCGACGCTCACCTCGAGCAGGATCTGATCCAACCGCACGAGCGACGTACCGTTGCCGAACGAGTTGAAGAGCTCGCTGTAGGCGAGCAATCCGATCGGAGAGTCGCTGATCCCCACCGAGACGGTCTGCGGGCGGGACGAGTTCATCGCGTTGTACCCGCCGACCGACTGGAACCACTGCATGTGCTCGAGCCCGGCATAGTCCTGCGGCTCGAGCTTCTCGAATTCGGCAGGGTCTCCGGAAGGGAACGAGAAGAGCTGCAGCACATGCAGTCCGAGGAAGCCGTCGGGGTTCAGCAGGCCGAGCTCACGCGCGACCATCGCGCCATTGTCGGAGCCATGGATCCCATAGCTGTCGTAGCCGAGCCCGCGCATCAGACGGTCGTACGCCGCAGCGACCCGCGCCGTCGTCCAGCCCGCCGAGGACAGCGGCTGCGAGAACCCGTAGCCGGGAGCATCCGGGATCACGACGTCGAAGGCGTCCTCCGCCCGACCTCCGTGCGCGACGGGATCGACCAGCTCGTCGATCAGGTCGAGGTAGTCGACCGCCGAGCCCGGGTAGGTGTGAGCGAGCAGCAGCGGCGTCGCTCCCTCATGCGCGGAGCGGACGTGGATGAAGTGCAGGTTCTGTCCGTCGATCTCGGTCGTGAAGTGCGGGACGGCGTTGATGCGGGCCTCGGCGGCGGTCCAGTCGAACTCGCGCCAGGCGTCGAGCGCCTCGCTGAGGTAGGTGTTGGGTGCTCCCGCATCCCAGTCGTCCGTCGGCGAAGGCTGCGGAAGACGGGTCCGGGCGAGGCGATCATGCAGATCGGCGACCTCGGCGGCGGACACCGAGACGGTGAAAGGCATGGCGGAGAAGGGGCTGGGGGTGGTGTTCGTGTTGTCCATATCTCGAGAGTAGAAACCAACTAGGTTGAATATGTTCCTAATGAAAGAATCGCTTCCAGGAGTTCTCATGGCCGATCCGACAGCTCGATTACTCGCCCTTCTGGCGCTGCTGCAGACGGGCCCCGAGCGCTCCGGCACCGAGCTCGCCTCGCGTCTGGGGGTGTCTACCCGCACGGTCCGCCACGACGTCGAGCGCCTCCGGGACCTCGGCTACCCGGTCGATGCGACGAGGGGATCGATCGGCGGATACCGGCTCGGCTCGGGCGGCAAGCTTCCACCCCTGCTTCTCGATGACGAGGAGGCCGTCGCGGTCACAGTCGGGCTGCGGGCGGCGGCGGGGATCGCAGGCATCGCGGAATCGGGCGCCAGGGCTCTCGCGAAGCTCGAGCAGGTGCTGCCCTCGCATCTTCGACCGACGGTCGACGCGCTGCGCTCGAGCGTCGACCGCGCGCCCGAGAACAACGACACCGACGCCCCGGACCCTGAGGTCGACGCCGCATCACTGCAGGCGATCGCCACCGCGATCCGCGGCGAGGAATGGCTGAGGTTCGACTACGAGAGCGTGGCGACGCTCGTCGAGCCGTATCGCCTGCTCACCTGGCATCGACGCTGGTATCTCGTGGGCCGTGACCCGCAGAGCGGCGAGTGGTCGACCTACCGCGTCGACTGGATGGAACTGCGGATGCCGACGCGTCGTCGTTTCGAGCCGCAGCCGCTGCCCGGCGGCGACTACACCGCCTTCGCGATGCGCACGATCGCGGTGAGCGGATGGGTCGTGCACGCCAGACTCCGGATCGATGCTCCCGCCGAGGCGGTGCTCGCCCGCATCCATGCCGCAGTGGGCGTGGTCGAACCCGTCGACGAGACGCACTGCATCCTCGTCACGGGTGCTGACAGCCTCGACACCGTCGCCGCATACATCGGGATGCTGATGATGGACTTCACGGTCGAGTCGCCACCGGAACTGATCCCGCGGCTGCAGGTGCTCTCGGAGCGCTACGCCCGCGCCGTGACGGGCTCAGCTGCCGGATCACGGGGATCCGGCAGCTGACACATCACGCGCCCTTGAGCCGATCGGCGAGGTACTGGTGCAGCTCGTCGATCGAGACGCGCTCCTGCGCCATGGTGTCGCGGTCGCGCACGGTGACGGCACGATCGTCCAGCGAGTCGAAGTCGATCGTGACGCAGAACGGCGTGCCGATCTCGTCCTGTCGACGGTAGCGGCGACCGATCGCACCCGCGTCGTCGAAGTCGACGGCCCACGAGCTGCGCAGCGTGTCGGCGACCTCGCGTGCCAGCGGCGACAGTCGCTCGTTGCGGCTCAGCGGCAGCACGGCGGCCTTGACCGGCGCGAGACGCGGGTCGAGCTTGAGAACGGTGCGGACGTCGGTGCCGCCCTTGGCGTTCGGCACCTCCTCCTCGCGGTATGCGTCGACGAGGAACGCCATCATGGCGCGGGTGAGGCCGAACGACGGCTCGATCACATACGGCGTGTAGCGCTCGCCGGTCGCCTGGTCGAAGTAGGTGAGGCTCTGGCCCGACGCCTCGCTGTGGCTCGACAGGTCGTAGTCCGTGCGGTTGGCGACGCCCATGAGCTCGCCCCACTCCTTGCCCGTGAAGCCGAAGCGATACTCGACGTCGATCGTGCCGGCGGAGTAGTGCGCGCGGTCGTCTTCGGGAACGTCGAACTGACGCATGTTCTCGGGGTCGATCCCGAGGTCGATGAACCAGTTCCAGCAGGCCTCGACCCAGTGCTCGAACCACTGCTGCGCGTCGGCGGGCGGCGTGAAGTACTCGATCTCCATCTGCTCGAACTCGCGCGTGCGGAAGATGAAGTTGCCGGGGGTGATCTCGTTGCGGAACGCCTTGCCGACCTGGCCGATGCCGAACGGCGGCTTCTTGCGGCTGGCCGTGAGCACATTCGAGAAGTTCACGAAGATGCCCTGAGCCGTCTCGGGGCGGAGGAAGTACAGGCCGGACTCGTCGTCGACGACGCCGAGGTAGGTCTTCACGAGACCCGAGAACGACTTCGGCTCGGTGTACTGGCCCTTGGTGCCGCAGTTGGGGCACGGTACATCGGCGAGGCCGTTCTCTGCCTTGCGGCCCTTGCGGGCCTCGAAGTCCTCGATCAGAGTGTCGGCACGGAATCGCTTGTGGCAGCTCAGGCACTCGACCAGCGGGTCGGTGAAGGTGGCGACGTGACCCGACGCCTCCCATACCCGCTTGGGCAGGATGATGCTGGAGTCGAGACCCACCATGTCGCCGCGTCCGCGCACGAACGTCTGCCACCACTGGCGGCGGATGTTCTCCTTGAGCTCGGTGCCGAGGGGCCCGTAGTCCCACGCGGACCGCGAACCGCCGTAGATCTCACCCGCTTGGAAGACGAACCCGCGGTGGCGGGCAAGGGCGATGACCTTGTCAAGACGGGACTGTTCGGCCACGGTGGCTCCAATGGTCGGCGGTGGGAAAGCCCGTGATCACGGGCACATCAATCCTATCCGCGACCGCTTCCCCGCAGCACCGGGCCTCGGCCCCTCACGCCGCGACTCACGCCGTGAAGAGGTAGCCCTTGTCGACGTCGAAGCCCGCGAGGGTCAGGCCGCTGCCCAGCAGGCCCTCCATCTGCGCGCGCAGGCGGGTGCGCCACTCGTGCGCGGCATCCGGCTCTTCGACCCTCATCGTCTCGATGTCGGAGGGGATCTCGAGCGTCTCGACGACCGCATCGGATTCCGGGGACTTCGCGATGTCTGCGAGCGCCCATTCGACGTCGAGCCGGTCGCTCTCGTCTCCTGCATCCCCTCCCCCGAAGATGCCGTACCGGTTGACGGAGTATCCGGTCACCCGGGCGCCGAGCACGGTGAGGAAGAAGTGCGCGTTGCGCGCGACGAGCGGGTCGAACGTCCAGGTGATGCGCCCCACATCACGCGAGAACGCCCACTGACGCTGGTGCTCTTTGAGTTCCCGGCCCCAGCCGCGTCCGCGGTACTCGGGCAGCAGCGCGGTGATGTGCGAGTGCATCGCCCGGCGTCCGGGGGCGCCGAAGAAGGCGATCGAGGCACCGACCATGCGTTCCTCCCCGCCCTCGGCGTCGAAGAGTCCGACGACGTAATTGCCGGACTGCTGCAGGGCACGCAGAGTACCGGCGTCGATCACGCGCTCGGGACCCCGGATGGAGTCGAGCAGCCCCTGCGCGTCGATGATGAGTTCAACGGTGTCCAGATCACGGATGGTTCGCACGCCCCCAGTCTGCCCCTCCCGCCTCTGATTTCGGAATCGCGCGGCCGGAATGGGCTGGGATGCGCGCGCTGACGGGGCGTACCGTGGGGGGATGGCATCCAGCGACACCACAGCCGAGAAGTCCGACACCCGGTTCTTCGGGCAGCCCTGGGCACTCGTCCACATCTTCGGCGTCGAGATGTGGGAGCGCTTCAGCTTCTACGGCATGCAGGGCATCCTGCTCATCTACCTCTACTTCTCGGTCAGCGAAGGAGGCCTGGGCCTGTCGCAGGCCGTCGCCGGTGGCATCGTCGGCGCCTACGGCGGGTCGGTCTACCTCTCCACCATCCTCGGCGCCTGGATCGCCGACCGGATGCTGGGCTCGGAGCGTGTGCTGTTCCTCAGCGCCATCGTGATCGTCGCCGGACACGTCGCTCTGGCACTCCTTCCCGGCTTCATCGGCGTGGGCGTAGGCCTCGTGCTGGTCGCCCTCGGTTCCGGCGGCCTCAAGGCGAACGCGACCTCGGTGGTCGGCACGCTCTACAGCGCAGACGACACCCGTCGGGATGCCGGATTCTCGCTGTTCTACCTCGGCATCAACCTCGGCGCCTTCATGGGTCCGATCCTCACCGGGATCCTGCAGTCGACCCTCGGATTCCACTACGGCTTCGGGCTCGCCGCCATCGGCATGACGCTCGGACTCGTGCAGTACTCGTTCGGTCGCAAGGCCCTGCCCGACGAGGCCCGGCGTGTGCCCAACCCGCTCCCCTCCTCGCGGTACCCGCTGGTCGCGATCATCGCACTGGCGGCGATCGCCCTCATCGTCGTGCTGGTGCTCGTCGGCGTCATCAAGGCCGACAACCTGTCGACCATCGTGATCATCGGCACGATCGTCGCCGCCGTCGCCTACTTCGCCGTGATCCTCAGCAGCCGCCGCATCGACGGCACCGAGCGCTCGCGGGTATGGGGCTTCCTGCCACTGTTCATCACAAGCGTCGCGTTCTGGTCGCTGTACCAGCAGCAGTTCACCGTGCTCACGGTCTATTCGGACGAGCGCCTCGACCGCAACATCTTCGGATTCGAGATGCCGGTCTCATGGGTGCAGTCGATCAACCCGGTGTTCATCATCATCCTGTCGGGCGTCTTCGCGGCGATCTGGACGCGCCTCGGCACCCGCCAGCCGTCGACCCCGGTGAAGTTCGCCCTCGGCGCGATCATCATGGGCGCAGCCTTCCTGCTCTTCCTGCCGTTCGCCGGCGGTGGCGCGAACTCCACTCCGCTGCTCGCGATCGTCGGCATCCTGTTCGTGTTCACGGTCGCCGAGCTGCTGATCTCCCCGGTCGGGCTGTCGGTGACGACGAAGCTCGCGCCGAAGGTCTTCCACACCCAGATGGTCGCTCTGTTCTTCCTGTCGATCGCCCTCGGCACCGCGATCTCGGGTTGGCTCGTGCGGTTCTACGATCCGAAGAACGAGGTTCCGTACTTCTCTATCCTCGGCGGCATCGCGATCGTCGTCGGCCTGGGGCTGCTCTTCTCCGTGAAGCCGGTGCTGCGGCTCATGAAGGGCGTGCACTGACGGTGCTGCGCGCCTGAAGGGCGTTCCGGTTCTGGCGACGCTGTTCGGGTCACGCGATGCGGGCGACGCGCGCCTCGCGTGTCCGGGACGCCGATAGCCTGAAGGGATGGGAGAGACCGATGATCGCGCGCGCAGAAGACTCTCCCGAACATCACCGAAGTGGGCGATCGTCGCGGTCCTGGCATTCGCCGGTCTCTGCTCGTCGTTCATGTTCACGCTGGTCGTGCCGCTGCAGGCCGAACTGCCGAGGCTTCTGAACGCATCTCGCGAGGACACCACCTGGGTCGTCACGATCACGCTGCTCGTCGCTGCCGTCGCCACCCCGATCTCGGGCCGCCTCGGCGACATGTACGGCAAGCGCCGGGTGGTGATCGTCCTGCTCGGACTGCTCATCGCCGGCTCCCTGATCGCCGCGCTCTCCGGCTCGATCGTGGGTGTGATCATCGGCCGGGCGCTGCAGGGAGCGGTCACCGGTGTGGTGCCGCTGGGCATCGCCATCATGCGAGACGTCCTGCCACCGGAGCGGCTGGGCACCGCCGTCGCGCTGATGAGCGCGACGATGGGCGTCGGCGGTGCGATCGGGATGCCGGTGGCCGCCCTCCTCGCCGAGAACGCCGACTGGCACTGGCTGTTCTGGCTCGCTGCCGGGCTCGGTGTCGTCGGCCTGGCGCTCGTTCTCCTCGTGGTCCCGGAGGACGTGCTGCGCTTCCCCGGCCGCCTCGACGTGCTCGGCGCGATCGGTCTCGCGATCGGCCTCACCGGCATCCTGCTGTTCGTCTCGCGGGGAGCCGAGTGGGGCTGGACTGCTCCGCTGACGCTCAGCTGCATCATCGGCGGAGTCGGCGTGCTGCTGATCTGGGGCTGGTACCAGCTGCGCACGAAGGATCCTCTGCTCGACCTGCGCGTCGCTGCCCGCCCCGCCGTGCTGTTCACGAACATCGCCGCGATCGGCATGGGGTTCGCGCTCTTCGCCTCGAACGTGACGTTCCCGCAGCTGCTCGAGGGTCCCACCGCCTCGGGCGCCGGCTTCGGACTCGACATGGTGTCGGCCTCGCTCATCATCATGCCCGCGGGGCTCGTGATGATGGTCATCTCGCCGCTGTCGGGTTGGCTCGAGCGCGCCGTCGGACCCCGCCCCCTGTTCACGGTCGGCGCCGGTGCGATCGTGCTCGCCTACGTGTTCGTGCTGCTGTGGTCGAGCGAGATCTGGCACATCCTGGTCGGCAACCTGCTGATCGGCGTCGGCATCGGGTTCACCTTCGCCGCCATGCCGATGATCATCATGCGGTCGGTGCCGACCAACGAGACGGGTGCCTCGAACGGACTGAACGCGCTCTTCCGCTCGGTCGGCACCTCCAGCGCCTCGGCCGTGATGGGCGGGGTGCTCGCGGCCATGAGCGTCGACGTCGGCGGGGTCTCCGTGCCCACCCGCGCGGCGTTCGATCTGTGCTTCTGGCTGGCGATCGCCGCCGGCATCGTCGCCCTGGTGCTGTCGCTCTTCATCCCGCGTCAGCGCGCTGCCGAGCAGCATCCGTCGCTCCCGGGGTAGGCACCGGCCCGACCGTGATCAGATCACGCGCGGATCGGGGTCCGTCTCCGTCGGCGGTCGCAACCGCGCAGGAATCGGCCACTCGAGCACGAACTGCTGCACGGGCGAACGGGTGACGTCGCCGAAGTCGTCGATCTTCACCACGATGCGCCCGGGAACCCCGGCTTCATCGGGGGTGACCTCGAGGATGCGCACGCGAAGGGGGCGCTCCGCCTCGCCCTCGAGCATCCAGGGATCCGCGAGCCATGCGATACCCCGCTCCTCGAGTGCCGCCTCGGCGTCGAGCCACTCGGTGGCACCGGAGGCGACGCGGCCGAGCACATCGACAGCGACCCAGGCGTCGCCCTCCGGGTGGATCCACCCGAGCAGCTCACGGTCATCGCGGCGATGCGGGATCCAGTCGGTGCGGGGCATGCCCCCAGGCTAGTGAGCCTGGAGAGTCGCCGCCGGCGCGGCGTATCGAGGCTCCGGAACTCAGTGCGTGTACTCCATGAGCTCGACGCCGAGCACACGGAAGGCGTCGTGCGCGCGCAGCCTATGCGTGATCGACAGGTCGTCGAAGCACACGATCAGCGAGTATGCGACGCCGGCGCGGGGTCCGGCGAGCACGCCCGCCTCGGCGCGCACGCCGCGGTCGCGCCCTGTCTTGTTGATGAACAGCAGGCCGTGGGCATCGTGGTCGTGCGCGAACGGGTCGAGCCCCGTCGATGCGGCCACCAGGCTGAGATCCTGGTTCAGGCTGAGCCACTCCGACACCTGTGCGCTCACCGAAGCGCCGACCACCTGCGAGTTCACGAGGGCCGAGAAGAGTCCGGCGAGCTCTCGCGCGGAGCCGACAGCCACCTGAGGCGCGTCGTCGGGGCCGCGCTCATCGCGGAAACGGTCGAGCAGTGCCGTGCGGCGAAGCCCCAGGGTCTCGATGCGCTCACGCACCCTGTCGTGGCCGACCCGCTGCAGCAGCGCGTTGACAGCGATCGGATCTCCGGCCGTCGCCGCGAGCACGGCGAGGTCTTCGAGCGGAAGCGCAGGTGCGTGCAGGTGCCGCCACAGCCCCGAGCTCGAGACCGACTCGATGGCGCTGCGTTCGACGATCTCGAGCGGGTCGAGGGTTCCTGCCTCGAACGCCGACGCCACCTCGATCAGCAGGGGGACGACCCCGAGACCCGCGATCGGCATCGTGACGTGATCGTCACCCGAGAGAACATGCACGTGGCTGTCGAGGTCGACGACATGCACAGAGACCTGGGCCCCGGAATCGGCCAGCTGCTCGAGCGCCTGCAAAGTCGAGGTGAACGAGCGTCGCCCTGCGGCGGCACGACGCGGCAAGCGTCGGCTGGTCCGCTGAGAGCGGCGCAGCGAGGCCAGTGACGGCCCTTCGACAGGCTCGGGAGCACCCACGCGTGATCCTTAAAGGGGGGTTGGATTGGCGGGATGCTGCAGGGTTCATCCCCCGCAGCATCGATATCGTAACCCCCTCGGGTGAGGATGCCCTACAGACTCCGATGTTTGGTCATCAGATCGTCATGCAGGAGAAAACAGGGCACCCCCGGAACCGGATCCGGCTACGACGGACGGCTCACCAGATCGTCACACGGGAGTCCTGCGGCAGCCAGAGGGCGTCGGACTCCGCGACATCGAAGGCCTCGTAGAAGGCGTCGATGTTGCGGACGATCTGGTTGCAGCGGAACTCGTTGGGCGAATGCGGGTCGATCGTCAGCAGTCGCAGCGTCTCGGCGTCGCGGCTCTTCTGCTGCCACACCTGAGCCCACGACAGCAGCAGTCGCTGCACGCCCGTGTATCCGTCGATGACCGGAGCCTCAGCCCCGCCGAGCGAGAGCTCGTACGCCTTCAGCGCGATGCCGAGACCACCGAGGTCGCCGATGTTCTCGCCGATCGTGAGGGCACCGTTGACGTGGTGCGCGGCATCGAGCCCTTCGGGTACCAGCTCGTCGTACTGCGCGATGAGCGCCTTCGTGCGCTCCTCGAACGCCGAGCGGTCGGCATCCGTCCACCAGTCCTCGAGCTTGCCGGCGCCGTCGTAGCGGCTGCCCTGGTCGTCGAAGCCGTGGCCGATCTCGTGCCCGATGACCGCGCCGATGCCACCGTAGTTCGCTGCGGCATCACGGGAGACGTCGAAGAACGGGTACTGCAGGATCGCCGCGGGGAAGACGATCTCGTTCATCGACGGGTTGTAGTACGCGTTGACCATCTGCGGAGGCATGTGCCACTCGTCACGGTCGATCGGCTTGCCGACCTTCGCGACATTGCGGTCGTGCTCGAAGATCGCCGCACGCCGTACGTTGCCGAACAGGTCGTCGCGGTCGATGACGAGGCTCGAGTAGTCGCGCCAGACAGTGGGGTGGCCGATCTTGGGAGTGAACGAGTCGAGCTTCGCAAGGGCGCGCTCGCGGGTCTCGGCGGTCATCCACTCGAGGTCGGTGATGCTCCGGCGGTACGCCTCGATGAGGTTCGCGACGAGCTCGTCCATCGCGGCCTTCGCCGTCGGCGGGTAGTGGCGCTCGACATAGACCTTGCCGATCGCCTCGCTCAGCGCGCTCTCGGTGACCGAGACTCCACGCTTCCAGCGCTCGCGGATCGTGGGGACGCCGGTGAGCTCGGTGCCGTAGAACGAGAAGTTCTCCTGCACGAAGTCGTCGGTGAGGTAGGGAGCTGCGGCGTGCACGACCTGTGCGCGCAGCCACGCCTTCCAGTCGTCGAGACGCTCGGCGGCGAGCAGCGTGCCGAGTCCCTCGAGGAAGCTCGGCTGGGAGACGACGATCTCGGAGAACGCCTCGGGGTGCTCGGGGGCGACGGCGTCGCGCCAGGGCTCGAGGTCGACGCCCGCGAGCTCCTGGAGCTCGGCCCAGGACTTGAGGTTGTAGGTCGCGACGGCGTCGCGGCTCTTCACGTTGTCCCAGTGGTGACCCGCGAGCTCGGTCTCGAGCGCGATCGCGCGGTCGGCAGTGCCTGCCGCGTCTGGGATGCCGGCGAGGGACAGCAGGCGCTCGAGGTGGGCACGGTACGCCGCACGCGTCTCGGCGAACGTGTCGAGGCGGAAGTAGCTCTCGTCGGGGAGCGAGAGTCCCGACTGCACCACGACGGGAAGGTAGCGCTCGGGGTTTCCGGGGTCGCCGTCGACGTAGAAGCCGATCAGGTGCGCTCGGCCGTCACGGTCGTACGCGCCGACCGTGCGGAGGAAGGCCGGGACGCTGTCGATGGAGTCGATCTCGGCGAGTGTCTCGGCGAGTGGCGTGACACCGGCTGCAGCGATGCGCTCGGTGTCCATGAAGCTCGCGAACAGATCCCCGATCTTGCGCGCGAGAGTGCCGTCCTCGGCATCCTGCGACTCCTCGATGATCGCCCTGACGTCCTTCTCTGCCTGCTCGGCGAGCAGATGGAACGACCCCCAGCGCGCTTTGTCGCCCGGGATCTCGGTGCGTGCGAGCCACGCGCCGTTGACGTGACGATAGAGGTCGTCCTGCGGGCGGATGTCGGAGCTGAACTCGGAGGTCTCAAGGCCGGAGGGAAGCACGTCTGTCATGCGAACAGCCTATGCGTCGCTCCGACATCCGGGCGGGAGGGAGCGACGCCCCCGGTACGACGCCCTGCGTCCTCAGGCCCTGCGACGGATGCCGAACCGCCGACGTCGCGGCTGCTCCGGCGCCTCCGCGGCGGGGGCGCCGGATCTCGCCGCCCGCCTGTCGGCCCAGGCCGCGACCTCGACGTCGATGTCACGCGGTTCCGTGACCACAGGAGGCCCGCCCTGCAGTTGACGGCGGGCCTCGATGACACGCCTGTTGAAGTCCGCGAGCACATCGCGCACGTCGGCCTCGCGGCCCAGCAGGTCGAGCTGGTCGTCGAGCTCTCGGTCTTCGGTGCGCAGCAGGATGGCCGGCGGGCCGAGTCCCGTGAGGTTCTCCTTCTCGATCTTGCGACGGATCCACCAGTCGGGGTCGTGGTGAGTGCCGAGTCCCTCGAGGGGCTTGCCCGCACCGGGCAGATCGTCGAAGTCGCCCCGGCGGATCGCGACCTGGATCGCCGTCTCGATGAACGCGGCCCGATCGGTCGCGGCGGCGATCCCCGGAGCGGTGCCGGACTCGGCATCCTCCTCCGAGCCGTCGCTCTGCTGCCGCGCGCGATATCGCGCCGCGGCCTCGCGTGGATCCGTCATGATGCACCTCCGTCGCATCCGATTGCTCCAGGGTACGACGGCGTGCGCGGAGCAGGTGTTCCTGAGCCGACGATCGTACTGTCGGCACCAGCCCATAGGCTCGGAGGATGACGGAGCGCACCCTCAATCGTGAGATCCTGCGCCTCGCCGTCCCCGCCCTCGGTGCGCTGATCGCCGAACCGGCGTTCCTCATCGTCGATGCCGCCCTCGTCGGGCACCTCGGAACCACCCCGCTCGCGGGCCTCGGCATCGCCGGAGCAGTGCTGCAGACGATCGTCGGACTCATGGTCTTCCTCGCTTACTCCACGACCCCTGCGGTGGCTCGACTCTTCGGCGCCGGACGGCCGGGCGAAGCCGTCTCGGTCGGCATCAACGGCATGTGGCTGGCGCTCGCGATCGGAGCGGTGCTCGCCGCGGCGGGCGCTGCGTCGTCCCCGTGGCTCGTGTCGCTGTTCGGCGCGACCGATGCTGTGGCCGCCCAGGCGAACGACTACCTCATCGTCTCGATGTGGGGTCTGCCGGCCATGCTGATCGTGTTCGCTGCCACGGGGCTGCTGCGCGGCATGCAGGACACCATGACGCCCCTGTGGATCGCGGGCCTGGGGTTCGGCGCGAACGCGCTGCTCAACGTCGTGTTCATCTACGGGTTCGGTTGGGGCATCGCCGGCTCGGCAGCCGGAACCGTCGTCGCACAGTGGGGCATGGTCGGCGCCTACGTGCTGGTGATCCGCCGTCTCGCCGTGAAGCACGATGCCTCGCTGAAAGCGCGCAGGGACGGCATGGGCAGCACCGCACGGTCAGGAGGCTGGCTGTTCCTGCGCACGGTGAGCCTGCGGGCGGCTCTCCTCGTGACCGTCGCCGTGGCCACGGGCATCGGCACCGACGAGCTCGCCGGCTGGCAGATCGTGTTCACGATCTTCTCGGCGGCGGCCTTCGCGCTCGATGCCCTGGCGATCGCCGCGCAGGCTCTGATCGGCAAGGAGCTCGGCGCGGGTGATGAACGTCAGGTGCACCGGGTTCTCCGGCGCACCGTCGCCTGGGGCGCATGGTTCGGCGTCGTGGTCGGTGCGCTCATCGCGGCGCTCTCGGGCGTGCTCGGCATCGTGTTCACGGGTGACCCGACGGTCGCTGCTCTCGTGCAGCCGGCGCTCCTGATCCTGGCGGTCGCCCAGCCGATCGCGGGAGTCGTGTTCGTGCTCGACGGCGTACTCATGGGCGCGAACGATGCCCGCTACCTCGCGCTCGCGGGCGTGCTCAACCTCCTGCCGTTCCTGCCTGCGCTGTGGATCATCGCTGCGACGGGAGTCGACGGCGCCGCCGGTCTCATCTGGCTCGCCGTCGCGTTCTTCGGCGTCTACCTGCTGGCGCGGCTCGGCACCCTCGGCTGGCGCGTGCGCTCAGGCCGGTGGATCTCGGCCGGCGTCTGAGACTGCACGATCGATCAGGCGTTCTCGAGGTCGGCGATCACGATCTTCTTCATGTGCATGAGCGCCTGGATCTGCTCCGGCCGCTGCTGAAGCAGATCCAGGCCTGCGGGCACGACCTGCCAGCTCACGCCGAACCTGTCCTTGCACCAGCCGCAGGCCTCGGATTCGGGCACGGCCGAGAGCGCCGCCCAGTATCTGTCGATCTCGACCTGGTCCTCGCACCCGATCACGAACGAGATGGACTCGTTGAAGGCGAACTCGGGTCCGCCGTCGAGGCAGCCGAACGGTGTGCCGTTCAGGGTGAACTCTCCGTTGAGCACCTTGCCGCTCATGCCCTCGAAATGTCGATCGAGCGATTCATCGGGGTAGAGCACCACCTGGTCGATCGACGAGTTCGGGAACACCGAGACGTAGTACTCCATCGCCTCCTGCGCCTGACCGTCGAACCAGAGGAACGGGCGGATGGGACTGATCTCTGCCATGGCGGCCTCCTCGGATCGGCACTCACGCTACGCCCGCGTCGGCACCGTGTCGAGGGGATGCTGCGGAGTCAGCCCGCGTATCTCCGGCACCACTCGTACATGATCACGGCGGCCGCCGCGCTTGCGTTGATCGACCGCGTCGAGCCGTACTGGGTGATCTCGATATGGGCGGATGCCGCGGCGAGCGCCGCATCCGAGAGCCCCGGCCCCTCCTGCCCGAACATCAGCACGCAGGTCTGCGGCAGCTCGGCGCGATCCACGGGCACGGCGCCGTCGACGTTGTCGACGGCGATGATCGGGATGCCTTCGGCAGCCGCCCATTCGGCGAACGTCTCGACATCCTCGTGGTGCACGACGTGCTGGTACCGGTCGGTGACCATGGCACCGCGCTTGTTCCAGCGGCGGCGGCCGATGATGTGCACGGTATCGGCGAGGAACGCGTTGGCGCTGCGCACGATCGACCCGATGTTCATGTCGTGCTGCCAGTTCTCGATCGCGACGTGGAACGGATGCCGCTGCGTGTCGAGGTCGGCGACGATCGCCTCCATCCGCCAGTAGCGGTAGCGATCGATCACGTTGCGCGTGTCACCCGCCGCAAGCAGCTCGGGATCGTACTGCTCGCCCTCCGGCCACTCCGATTCACCCCCGGGCCACGGCCCCACCCCGTATCCGGGCTGCGCCGACGATCCACCTGTCTCCGCTGCCGCCGCGGGTGCCTGCTCATCCATTCCGCCAGGCTATCCGCCACATGACGGACACCATATTTAGGTCAGCCGAAAAATCCGCTACGATTTCGGCATGCCTAAAAATGTCGCGCTCGACGAGGTCGCCCCCTCAGCCCGCGCCACCGCACCCGGCAGCCTGTGGCTGCTCGGCCCCGCGCTGGTCGCCGGCGTCGCCTATCTCGACCCCGGCAACGTCGCCAGCAACATGACGGCAGGCGCCCAGTACGGCTACCTGCTCGTCTGGGTCGTCGTCGCCGGAAACGTCATGGCATGGCTGATCCAGTACCTCTCGGCGAAGCTCGGAGTGGTCACCGGGCAGAGCCTCCCCGAGGTGCTCGGCACGCGGCTCACACGGCCGTGGGCTCGACGGGCGTACTGGCTGCAGGCCGAGCTCGTCGCGATGGCGACCGACCTGGCCGAGGTCATCGGCGGCGCGGTCGCGCTCCACCTGCTCTTCGACATCCCCCTGCTGCTCGGCGGGGTCATCACCGGGGCCGTGTCGATGATCCTGCTCGCGGTGCAGAGCCGACGCGGCGCTCGACCGTTCGAGTTCGTGATCATCGGGCTCATGGTGATCATCACGGTCGGCTTCGTCGCGGGCCTCTTCGTCGCCCCGCCGGACGCGGCCAGTGTCGTCGGCGGACTCGTTCCCCGCTTCGAGGACACGGGATCGGTGCTGCTGGCGGCCTCGATCCTCGGCGCGACCATCATGCCGCACGCGATCTACGCCCACTCGTCGCTGACCCGCGACCGCTTCGGCTCGGCGGCAGCGCACGCCCCGACCGAGGCCGCGCGCACCGACACCTCGCGCATCCGTCGCCTGCTCACCGCGACCCGCTGGGACGTCTCGATCGCGATGGTGATCGCGGGCACCGTGAACCTCGGCATCCTGCTGCTCGCCGCCGCGAACCTCGCCGGCGTCGAGGGCACCGATTCGCTCGAAGGGGCGCATGCAGCGCTCGCGGCAGGACTCGGCCCCGTCGTCGCGACGTTCTTCGCGGTGGGTCTGCTCGCATCGGGCCTCGCCTCGACCTCGGTCGGCGCCTACGCGGGAGCGGAGATCATGCACGGCCTCCTGCACGTGCGCATCCCGCTGCTCGCTCGACGCCTGGTGACGCTGGTCCCGGCGCTGGTGATCCTCGGCGTCGGAGTGGACCCGACCCTGGCCCTCGTGCTCAGCCAGGTCGTGCTGTCGTTCGGCATCCCGTTCGCCCTGATCCCGCTCGTCGCCCTCACCGCTCAGCGCCGCACGCTCGGCCCGTGGGTGAACCGGGTGTGGACGACGGCCGCGGGCATCGTGGCGTCGGTACTGCTCATCGCCCTCAACGGCGCCCTGCTCTGGTTGGTGCTGACCGGCGCCTGAGGCGGCGCAGAGGCGCACACGCAGGAGCAGCACTCGAGGGACAAGACAGAACCGCCCCGAGCCGGCACGGGAAGATTCGGCTCGGGGCGGCGGTCTGTCACCGCGGGTCAGCGCTTTCGGAGGGTCTCCGTCCACTGCGAGACCGCGCCGTCGGAGATGCGGTAGCCGGGCTCCGGCACCGCGACGACGGTGACCTCACCCGTGACGCGCACCTTGCCGTTGCGGGCTTCGACCTTCTCGCCGTTCACGTAGTAGCTGACGCCCTTCACGTTCGTCGGCACCTTGACCTCGTCGCGAGAGGTGCCCGGCTTGTCGGTGAACTTCGGCGCCTTCGGCTCCGTCGGGGCCGTCAGCACCGGGACGTTCGCCCAGTCGAGGTCGCTCGCGAGGTAGAACGAGGTGTACGCCGGCTGGTTGTACGTCGTCTGCTGACGAGCGGTCTCGACCCGGTACTGCACGTCGTGCATGAGGGTCGTGAGCTTGTGCGCGGTGGGCTCGGCGGTCGTGAAGAACCGCAGTGCGCTCGAGTCCGCGGTGCGCACGAGCAGCTCCTCGCGCCAGTCACCCAGCACGTCGGCGACCAGAGACGGGTTGCCCTTGGTGCCGTTGTTCGTGAGGGTGCCGGTGGCCGTCAGCACGGTGCCGCGCGTCCAGTCGTCGATGGTGGGCGTCTGGGTGCCGCTGCCGTTCACGAGCTGGGTGGTCATGTCTCCTGCCCAGCGGATCGACATGTTCGTGCCAGGCGTCTCGGCCTGCAGCACCTCACCGGTCGCGCTGAGAAGGCCGCTGCCCTCGGTGCCGCCGGGCATGCTCGACCACACCTCGATGCCGGGCACATCCGGTCGCACGTCGCCGATCATCGCTCGACCCGTGTCACGGCCGGAGTATGCGCCGAAGAGCGACTCCCCGGTCGCGGCGTCGCGCATCACGGATCCGTAGGGCGCGCTGGTGGCGCCCTCGTGGGCTGTCCAGATCTCAAGACCGGGCCGGCTCGGATCGATGTCGGTCACGTGCATCGCGTCGCCGTGACCGAGTCGCACGGTCGCGCCGGGGTCGGCACTGCCCGCAGGCAGCACGTCGAACGAGCTGTACAGCAGGCTGCCGTCGTCGTCGACGGTCGCCGATCCGTAGACGAGCTCCTGCCTTCCGTCGGCGTCCACGTCGGCGAAGCTCAGCGAGTGATCACCCTGGGTCGTGATCGTGCCGAACTCGGGGTCGGTGCCGTCACGACCATGCGGCGAGTCGTTGAACGGGTTCGTCATGGGCACGTGGCCGCTGTCGACATCCCAGCGCTGCGTCAGACGCTTGCCGTCCCAGTCGAAGGCGGCGACGGTCGTGCGCGTGTAGTACCCCCGCGCGAAGACGGCGGACGGATGCTGGCCGTCGAGGTATCCGACACCCGCCAGGAATCGATCGACCCGGTTGGCCGGCTCGATTCGCGACATCGCATAGTCGCCCCACAGCAGTCCGTCGTCCCCTCGCTCTGTCGGATACGGAATGGTCTGCAGCTCCGTGCCGGTCGCGCTGTCGAAGACCGTGAGGTATTCGGGACCGTCGACGATGAAGCCCTCGAACTCGCGAAGCAGGTTTCGTGCGCTGCGGCTCGGCGCATACACGTCGATGAAGGTGGTCGCCAGTTCCTGCGCGCTCTCCTGCGAGAGGGGGTACTCGTGGGTCACGGGCATGCCCCATGCCTCTTCGAGAGTCGCCGGCCACTGGCCGGACACGACTTCGTCGCGCTCGCTCCAGCCGAGGAACATCTCGACCAGGTGCGCCTCGTAGTCGGCGGCGCTGAGACGGTAGTCGTCGTCGTTCGAGTAGCCGGCCTTGCGGTCCGCCTTGGGCAGCGTGATGTAGGACTCGCTCGCGACCGAGCCGTCTGCGGCGAACTGCACCGACTTGGTGCCTGGGGCCGTCTTCAGCATCGTCTCGGATCGCCCGTCGCCGTCGAAGTCGTAGACGAGGAACTGCGTGTAGTGCGCGCCGGCGCGGATGTTCACACCGAGGTCGAGACGGTTCAGCAGCGTGCCGTCGAGCTCGTAGGTGTCGAGATAGACCGGGCCCGTGTAGCCGCGCTGCGAGACGTCCTTCGAGTTCGACGGGTCCCACTTCACGACGTACTCGTACTGCCCGTCTCCGTCGACATCGCCGACCGAGACGTCGTTCGCCGAATACGTGTACGCCTCCCCCTTCGGGGTGACTCCGTCGGCGGGCTTCTGCAACGGCAGGTCGTAGTGCCCGTCGGCCCAGGCGGTGACGGATGCCGAGGCGGATGCCGTCAGCTCGACGCCGCTCACGATCGGGACCACGGAGTACTCCGAGGTCGCGGTCCCGTCGGCATCCGGGTAGTTGGTGCTGTCGGTGACGGTCGCGATCTTCGCGCCGTCGCGGTAGACGGCGAAGCCGGGACCTGCGAGACCTGTGTCGGTCGCGCCGGTCGCCTCGGTGGCCAGCAGCCTCCAGCTGAGGAAGACGCCGTCGGCGGTCGAGACGGCGACGAGACCGCGGTCGAGAGTCTCGAGCTGCGGCCCGGTGGATCCAGGGTCATGACGGCCGGTGACGGGCGCGTCCGAGGCGACGGCTCCCGCACTCTGCGCACCCCCTGCGAGGAGGCAGCCGGCGGTGGCCACCGCCACGACGGCGCGGAACGAATGGTGTCGGATATTCATCGTCGAAATCCTTCTCTGAGCGTCGAGCTCGTTCGGATAGCGTTTTCCCGTGCCCGCTCGAAGCTACCCGCCTCGCCAGGGCCCGTCAAGGAACTCCGCCGAATTGAGACGATTCACGGCTCGCGCGGCGGAGTGCTCCGACGATTAGGCTCGAGGTCATGTCCACCGAAACCGCGCGCCGCTCCGTCCGCATCCTCACCTGGATCGGAATCGCGACCGGGGTGATCGGCGGGCTCCTCGTCGCCTTCCCGACAGTGCTGCCCGTCGGGGGCCCGTGGGTGCAGCTCGCGCTGGGGATAGCGACGCTCGTCCTGGCCTTCCGCGCGCGCAAGATCGGGATCGCCGAGATCGAGGGATTCGACGGACGGATCTCTCTCTTCGCCGCACTGCTCGGATTCCTCATCGTCTTCTTCGCCGGCCAGGTCGCGTTCGGCATCCTCGTCGACGTCGCCAACCCGTGAGCACGACGCATCCGACCCGCGGCCTCTGAGCGCAGCGGACCGCTGATCTAGGCTGGACCCGTGGCATCCCCGGCAGCAGACGACTACCTCAAGACCGTCTACGCGCATACCGAGTGGCAGGACGCGCCGATCACCCCCTCGGTGCTCGCCGCGAAGCTCGGCATCGCTCCCTCGTCGGTGACCGAGATGGTGAAGAAGCTCGCCGCCGCCGGTCTCGTCTCGCACGTGCCGTACGGTGCGGTGCGACTCACGGATGCCGGCACGCAACGAGCCCTGGCGATGGTGCGCCGCCATCGGCTGATCGAGACCTGGCTCGTGCAGGAGTTCGGCTACGGGTGGCACGAGGTGCACGACGAGGCCGAGGTGCTCGAGCACACGATCAGCGACCGACTGCTCGAGGGCATCGACGCACGCCTCGGACGGCCGCGTTTCGACCCGCACGGGGACGCGATCCCCGATGCGAACGGCGCGACCGCCCGAGAGCCGTTCGTGTTGCTCGCCGATGCACCGACGGGCCACACCGGGCGAGTGCTGCGCGTCGACGACCGCGACCCCGAGCTGTTGCGCGCGCTGGAGGCGGCGGGTGTCTCCGTCGCCGCGACCGTCACGATCACGGACTCCGGCATCGAGCTCGACGGCGCGCAGACAGCCCTCCCCGAGGGTGCGTCCGAGGTCGTCTGGCTCAGCGCCTGAGTGCGGCCCGGGTCGTCCGACTCAGCGCCTGAACGGTTCCGGCTCGTTCGCTCGAACCTGACACCTGCCCGTGACCGCGGGCCAATAGGCTGTGCACATGGCACACCGCGATGACATCGAATGCTGGCTCACCGACATGGACGGCGTGCTCGTCCATGAGAACGACGCCATTCCCGGAGCCGCCGAGCTGCTCGCCGGATGGGAGCAGAACGAGATCCCGTACCTGGTCCTGACGAACAACTCGATCTTCACCGCGCGCGACCTCTCCGCCCGCCTGCGGGCCAGCGGCCTGACCGTGCCCGAGGAGCGCATCTGGACCTCGGCCCTCGCGACCGCGGACTTCCTCGCACAGCAGCTGCCAGGGGGCTCGGCCTTCGTGATCGGCGAGGCCGGCATCCTGACCGCCCTGCACGAGGCCGGGTTCATCATGACCGAGACGAACCCCGACTTCGTGGTCGTCGGCGAGACCCGCAACTACTCGTTCGAGGCCATCACCAAGGCGATCCGGCTCATCATCAGGGGCGCGCGCTTCATCGTCACGAACCCGGATGCCACGGGCCCGTCGGCCGACGGAGTGATGCCGGCGACCGGTGCGATCGCCGCCCTCATCACCAAGGCCACCGGCAAGGAGCCGTACGTCGTCGGCAAGCCGAACCCGATGATGTTCCGCTCGGCCCTGAACAAGATCGGCGCGCACTCGAAGAAGACGGGCATGATCGGCGACCGCATGGACACCGACATCATCGCCGGCATCGAGGCTGGCCTGCACACCGTGCTGGTCATGACCGGCATCAGCGACCAGGCCGAGGTCGAGAAGTACCCGTTCCGCCCCGACGAGATCGTCGACTCCGTCGCCGACCTGCTGCCGACCGTCACCGAGTCGATCCCGACGCTCGACGAGGACTGACATGGGGGCGCTCGACGAGGGAGAGCGTGTCGTCGCAGCGGATGCTGCCGTCTGGCGCGCCTGGCTCGAGGAGCATCACGAGCGCACCGCCGGAGTCTGGCTGCTGAGCGTGCGCGGCAGCCGCGCGGACGGCGTCGGATACGAGGATGCCGTGCGCCAGGCACTGTGCTTCGGATGGATCGACGGCCCGGTGCGCACCTTCGACGATCAGACCGTCGGGCAATGGTTCTCGCCCCGACGCCGCGGCAGCGGGTGGGCGGCGACGAACAAGGCGCGTCTGGTCGCCCTCGAAGCTGCGGGGCTCCTCGCCCCGGCCGGCATCCGCGTGCTCGAGGCCGCGAAGGCCGACGGGTCCTGGACCGTGCTCGACGGCCCCGAGGCGGGCATCGAGCCCGACGAGCTGACCGAGGCACTGGATGCCGTGCCCGCCGCGCGCGCGAACTGGGATGCGTTCCCGAAGTCGGTCAAGAAGTTCGGCCTCACACACATCGCGATGGCGAAGCGCGCAGAGACGCGTGCCGCGCGGATCGCGAAGATCGTGGCGGATGCCGCGGAGGGGAAACGCCCATGAACCAGTCGGACCTGCTCTTCCTGGTGGTCTTCCTGATCCTTCTCAGCACGCTGACGGTGTTCGTCGTCCAGTTCTGGCGCTCCCGTCGCCGCGGCGGAGACGGCGAGGGCGACGGACGCGCCGGCTGGTGGGAAGGCCCCTGGGACGACGACGACCGCAAGCGCTGAGCGCGGCCTTCCCTTCCATCCCCCCTCAGCCCAGGGTGAGGCTGCGCACTCGCTCGACCGGCTCCGGCATCCTCAGCGGTCCTGCGCCCGGGGTGATCGTGCCGAGGATGCGCGGCTCCCGGGCTCCGGTGCCTCCGGGCGTCACCGCGGCCACGCCGTGCATGGTGCACCAGCCGATGAGGGCGAACAGGATCGCCTCCTTGCCGTCGACGGACGCACCGAGCTCGTCGGCCAGCACGACCTCGACCTCGGGGAGCGCGTCCCGCAGCCCCTGCATGATCAGCGGGTTGTGGCATCCGCCGCCCGAGACGGCGAGGAAGCCGATGCCAGCGGCCCGGACGTCCTGCGCGACAGTTCGCACCGTCAGCTCCGTGAGGGTGCGCACGAGGTCGGGGACGGAGAGCGCGCGACCCGAGGAGCCCGTGAGGCGGTCGACGTGCGCGCGGACATAGTCGAGGTGGAAGTGCTCCTTGCCGGTGCTCTTGGGGGCAGCGAGCGAGTAGTACGGGTCGGCGAGAAGAGCTGCGAGGAGATCTTCGTCGACGGCGCCGGTACGCGCGATGGCAGCGTCCGCGTCGTAGCCTCGCTCGTGCAGTCCTTCGGCCACGACGACCGCATCGACCAGCGCGTTCGCCGGGCCGACGTCGTACGCCGAAAGCGCGTCGGTGCCCACCACGGTCATGTTGGCGATGCCGCCGAGGTTCACCGCAGCCGAGACTCCCGCTCGGCCACGCAGCAGCAGCTCGTCGAGGAACGACACCAGCGGAGCACCGTGTCCACCGGCGGTGATGTCGCGGATGCGCACGTCCGACACGACCGGCGCGCCCACCCGCTCGGCGATCCATGCCGGCTGGCCGATCTGCAGGGTGCCGAGCGCATGACCGTCGGCGACCCAGTGGAAGACCGTCTGGCCGTGCGTGCACACGGCGTCCACTCCCCCGATCGCGTCGGATGCCGTGGCGGCGACCTCGGCGAAGGCCTGCCCGATCAGAGTGTCGAGTTCGCAGACCTCGGCGAGGGTCGTGGACGTCGGAGGCAGCGCGGCGATGAGACGGGCCCGGAGCTCCGGCGCGTACGGGATGCTGTCGTCGTGCAGCACCGTGCCGCGCAATGCGCCGTCGCTCTCCTCGAAATCCACGACCGTGACGTCGATGCCGTCATGTGAGGTGCCCGAGAGCAGTCCGAGTACGCGCATGCCTGTTCCTTTCGTCGCCTGGTACGAGCGTAGGGCCGATTTGTTAGGGAGGCGAACGGAAAGGTGAATCTCTTCTGCACAGATGACCACCGAGCCGAATCGTCCACCGTCGTCGGCACGACGTCCTCCGCCGCGCCGACCCACACACGTGCCGCACGTAGCATTCTGCGAGACCCCACCCTCCACCCGCAGAATGGGAGCATGTTCGTGTCCGCAGAGACCATCACGACCGTCATCAGCGCGCTCGGCATCGTGCTCACGCTGGGGAGCAGTATGCTCGCGGGCTTCGCCTGGTGCATCCGCAGATGCGACCGTGTCGAGCAGACCCTCGGTGCACGCATCGATGCGGTCGCGGCCGACACGACCGAGCTCAAGATCGCGATGGCCCGACTCGAAGGTCCGCAGCGCCACCTGATCGTCGCGGCCCGCTGACGCGACGACAGCCAGCGACGGCGATTCAGCGCAGGACGAGCGCCGCGGCGCCGATGAGCGGTCCCTCGTCGCCGAGCCCCGAGCGCACGACTCGGGTGCGACGCGAATACTCGTGAGCCGCGCTCGCGGTCAGGGCCTGCTGCACGAGGTCGATGTAGTCGGCGGACACCCGCGAGAATCCGCCGCCGATCGCGACGGTATCGAGGTCGACGAGGGTCGCTGCATCCGCGAGGGCCTCACCGACGGCCTTCGCCGAACGTTCGATGGCCGCACGCGCGGTCGCGTCGCCCGCGGCGGCATCCCGCGCCAGGTCCTCGCCGGTGGCTCCCGCCCAGCCCTGCTGCTGCGCCCAGGCGGCACTCGACGGGCCGGAGGCGATCTCCTCGAGCGTGAGTCCGCCTTCGCGGCGCACCTGTCCGAGGTGTCCGGCGTTGCCGGTAGCGCCGGGGATGTACGCGCCGTTGACGACGAATCCCCCGCCGACGCCGGTGGAGACGACGATCGACAGCGATGCTCCGGCATCCTGAGTGGCGCCCAGCCACGACTCGGCGAGCGCGAGCGCACCGCCGTCGTGACCGAAGACCGTGGGCAGCGCACGGCCGAGGATCCCGGAGGCGGTCGTGCGCACCGCATCCGCGAGACCGTATCCGCGGGCTGCAGGCATGTTCACCGGAAGGATCTGACCGGCAGTCCGGTCGATCGGCCCCGCACTGCCGATGCCGGCGCCGATGAGCTCGCCGTCTTCGGGGAGGCGGGAGAGCGCATGGGCGATCACCGTCGCGATCGCATCGTCGAGCGACGCGGGAGTGGCATCCCGACCGGTCGCCCTACGACTGCGGCTTCCACGCACCAGCGTGCCGTGCTCGTCCACGAGCGCGGCCTCCATCTTCGTGCCGCCCACGTCGACGGCCAGGGCGTAGCGGGTCACTGGGGGTCGAGTCCGAGGTCGTCGAGGTCGAAGGCCGCACGCCATTCGAGGCCCTCGGCTTCGATCGCTGCCTGAGCGCCGGTCTTGCGGTCGACGATCACGGCGACGGCGACGATCTCGGCGCCCTCCTTGCGCAGCGCCTCGACGGCCTTGAGCGCCGACTGCCCGGTCGTCGAGGTGTCTTCGAGCACGACGACGCGCTTGCCCTTGACGTCTGCCCCCTCGATCTGGCGACCGCGTCCGTGGTCCTTCGGCTCCTTGCGCACCACGAACGCGTCGAGCGGGCGGTCGGTGGCGACCGAGGCGTGCAGCACCGAGTTCGCGATGGGATCGGCCCCGAGGGTCAGGCCTCCGACCGCGACCACGTCGAGGTCGCCGATCAGGTCGAGCATGATGCGGCCGATCGCGGGAGCCGCCCGGTGGTCGAGTGTGAGCTTGCGCATGTCGACGTAGTACGTCGCCTTCTTGCCGCTCGAGAGCGTGAAGTCTCCGTGGAACACGGCCTCGTCCTTGATCAGGTCGAGGAGGGTCTGGCGGTCTGCGTCGAGTGCGGTCACGGCATCCAGTGTAGGAGGTGGGCCCTAGGCTTGACGCATGCGCTTGGCCACCTGGAACGTCAACTCCATCCGCACCCGTGTCACCCGCACCGTCGAGTTCGCCGTCCGAGAGGACATCGACGTGCTGGCGATGCAGGAGATCAAGTGCAAGCCCGAGCAGTTCCCGTACGGGCCGTTCGAAGAAGCCGGATATCACGTCGAGGTGCACGGCCTCAATCAGTGGAACGGCGTCGCGATCGCGAGCCGCCTGCCGATCACCGACGTCCGCACCTCGTTCGACGGCATGCCGGGCTTCGCCAAGGGGCATGAGGGCCCGGATGCTCCGCTCGAGGCGCGCGCGCTGGGCGTGCTCGTCGACGGCGTGCGCGTGTGGAGCCTGTATGTGCCGAACGGCCGCTCGCTCGAGGACCCGCACTACACGTACAAGCTGCACTGGCTCGAGGAGCTGAAGAAGGCGACTGCCGCCGAGCTGTCGGAGAACCCCGATCTGCCTCTCGCACTGGTCGGCGACTTCAACATCATCCCGTTCGACAAGGACAACGGTGACCCCGACATCGTCGAGGGCGTCTCGACGCACGTCTCGCCGCAGGAGCGCGAGGCCTTCTTCGCGTTCGGCGACGCGGGCCTCACCGACGTGGTGCGACCGCTGATCCCCGAGGGATTCACCTACTGGGACTACCAGCGCCTGAAGTTCCCTCGCAACGAGGGCGTGCGCATCGACTTCGTCCTCGGCTCGAAGACGCTTGCAGATGCGGTCACCGGCGCTTCGATCCACCGCGACGAGCGCAAGGGCGAGCAGCCGAGCGACCACGTCCCCGTGGTCGTCGAGTTCGACCTCGGCGGCGCTGAAGAAGACGACGACCTGCCGATGATCTTCTCCTGAGTGCTGTGTCGCTTCGCCTGATCGCCACCGATCTCGACGGGACGCTGCTCGATTCGTCGTCCACGGTCACGCGGCGCACACGGGCGGCACTCGACCGGGCGCGGACTCGCGGCATCCATGTCGTGCCCGTGACCGCCCGGCAGCCGATCGGACTCCGGGCGGTCGCCGACGGCGCGGGCTTCGACGGGTGGGCGCTGTGCAGCAACGGCGCCTATGCGACGCACCTCACGGACGGACGGATGCTGTTCGCCGAGGAGCTTCCGCCCGAGACGATCCGCGCCTTGGCCGAGGCGCTCCGCGCCAGCATCCCCGGACTGTTGTTCGCGAGCGTGCGCGAGGGCGGCGAGACGTTCGTCGCCCAGCACGGCTATGCCGAGATCGCCGATCTGTCGGATCACAAGCGCGACCCGCGCACGATGGGCGGTGTGGGGCTCGACCAGGTGCTCGCCGCTCCCAGTCTGAAGCTCGTGATCCGGCATCCGGAGCTCGCACCGTCTGCACTGTTCGAAGCGCTGTGCGACCTCGGGCTCACCGGCTTCGAGGCCACGCTGTCGGGGGCGCCGTTCGTCGAGGTCATGGCGCAGGGCGTCACCAAGGCCACCGGCCTCGCCCGCCTCTGCGAGCACCTCGAGATCGACCGCCGCGACGTGATCGCCTTCGGCGATGCGCTCAACGACGTCGAGATGCTCCGCTGGGCAGGCCTCGGGGTCGCGATGGCCGATGCCGATGACGTCGTGCAGGATGCCGCCGACGAGACGACGACGTCGAACGACGACGACGGCGTCGCGAGGGTGATCGAGCGCCTGCTCGGCTGACGCGTCGAGTCGGGTCGAGTCGAGTCGAAGGGTCAGTCCTCGAAGGTCCCGACCTCGGGCACCCGATCCGTCCGGCCGTAGCGCAGCAGCATCACGCCGCCGTCATCTGCGATCGGGGGCGCGAGCAGCCGCAGCACCGACGGCAGCGCGCCGTCGTCGAACACCTTCTTGCCTGTGCCGAGCAGGATCGGGTACACCCACAGATTCAGCTCATCGAACAGGCCCTCGGCGAGCAATGAGTGCACGAGGTCGATGCTGCCGATCACGTGCACCTCGTGGTGCTGCGCCCGCAGCTCGACGATCTCTGCGGCGAGGTCCTCGCCCACCCGGTGACTGTTCTGCCAATCGAGCATGATGCCGGCATCCCGTGTCGCCACGTACTTCGGAACCCGGTCGAAGAGCCTGCCGATCTCTCCCGACGGGCCCTCGGTGTGCTGCGGCCAGTACGCGGCGAAGATGTCGTAGGTGCGGCGGCCGAGCAGCAGGGCGTCGAGCCGCTGCATCCCCTGTGAGACGGTCTCCCCCATGCCCGACGACGGGTATCCGGCCTGCCAGCCGCTGAAGCGGAATCCGCCGGACGGGTCCTCGTCGGTGCCGCCGGGCCCCTGGGCGACGCCGTCGAGGGTCATGAAGAGGTCGATCAGGATGCGTCCGGCCATCAGAGTGCTCCTTTGCACGAGAGATCCTGCACGATGACACGGCTCACCCTATGCGCTCACTCGGAGGCGCGGGAGGGTGTCTGGTCGACGGGATCCGACCGTTGCTCGCCCCACCGGCCGAGCGCCTCGATCGCGACGCGCAAAGCGAGACCTCGATCGGTGAGCCCGTAGGCGCGCGTGTTGTGCCGGAGGGCAAGCCTGCTGAGCACTCCCGCCGCCTCGAGTTCTCGCAGACGTGTCGCGAGCATGTTCGTCGGCACCCCGAGATCGCGCTGCAGATCGCCGTACCTCTGCGGCCCGTCGAGAAGCTTCTCGACGATGAGCAGCGCCCACCGGGCACCGACGACGTCGAGGGCTGCAGCGAGGTCGCTCACGCGTCCTGGTCGGAGTCCGGTTTCATCCAGAACGGCGAGTAGTGATAGCCGTCGGGGTCATCGAACTGGCGCTGATACATGAACGGGTAGTCGTCCGTGTCGCCGACGCGCCCACCGGCGGCAGCGGCGCGCTCGACGAGAGCGTCGACAGCCTCCCGGCTGTCGAGGTCGAACGAGACCGTGACCTTCGACGGGGTGTCCGGTCCGCCGATCACGTCCTCGGTGCCGCCGACGCTCGCGTACATCTCGCGGCTGCCGAGCATGACGTATTGGTCGGGCGCGATCGCGAAGCACGACACGTTGTGATCGGACATCTCGGCGTTGAGGGTCCAGCCGAGCGCGGTGTAGAACGCTGTGGCCCGGTCGACGCTCGCGACCGGGCAGGTGATGAAGAGGCTCATGTGCTGATACTTGCAAAATGCAAGTGCGCCGTCAAGGGGTCCATCGACGACGCCGAAGACCCAGCAGCGCGAGCACGCCCGCGCCGGCCGTGAGGGCTGCGACGACCCCGAGACCCAAGCCCGGGACGGATGCCGTCGCCACGGCGCCCGCGACGAGCGGACCGCCCGCGTCCCCGAGCTCCCGCCCCAACTCGGCGCTGCCCATGGTGCGCCCCATGCGCTCAGGCGGTGTGGTCGCTGCGAGGTGCGAGAACGCGATCGGCGTCGCGATGCCGACCCCGACGCCGACCAGCAGCGCGGTGGCGACGAGCGCGACCGGCACCTGCGTCACCGCGGCGAGCGCGATCCCCGCGGCGATCACGAGCAGCCCGCCGACTGTGCCGAGCCGCACCGAGATGCGACCCCGATCGTGTGCGCCACCGACGAAAGGCTGAGCGACGCTCGATGCGATGGCGAGCACGGTCACTATCGCCATGCTCCCCACGGTGTCGAGCCCGGCCTGGCGGCCGAGCAGCGGCAGGAAGCCGACCGCGACCGCGAGCGCCCCGGTCGTCGCGGCCAGCACCAGAGTGGGGACGAGGAAGCCGGGGGCAGCGAGCTCTCGCGCCAGATCGACGAGGGTCACACGCGTGCGCGGCAGCACCGTCACCGCGGGAATCGCCAGGGCGACCCACGCTGCGGCGGCGAGTCCGAGCACCGCGAGCGCCCAGAACAGCGCCGGCATGCCACCCCAGACCACGAGCACCGCCCCGATCAGCGGGCCGAGCGCGTAGCCGAGGCTCTTCCACGAGCCGTAGCGACCGAAGTACTTCCCCCGCGTGGCATCGTCGGTGAGCCGGGCGACCGCGGCAGATGACGAGGGCGAGAAGGCGGATGCCGCGGCACCCTGACCGAGCCGGCCGATCACGAGCCCGAGCATCCCCGGCACGACGGCCCCGACCGCCGAGAACGCCGAGAACGCGAGAAGCCCTCCGATGATCACGGGGCGCACGCCGATGCGGTCGCTCAGCGCACCGAACAGCGGCTTGAGCAGCACCTCGGCGAGGTCGTACAGCGCGAGGGTCAGGCCGAACGCGAGCAGTGTCCAGCCGATGTCCTCGGTCTCGGCACCGAGGGCGGCGGCGATGCCGTGCGCGCCGAACGCGGTGGTGAAGCCGGCGAGATAGAGCGGGGCGAGCCGGGGCGTCGCGAGCGGCGGGGTCGAGGTCACGGTCGATTCTCCCAGGCGCGCACTCGACGGGGCGGCCGCGATGACGACGTGATCCCCCGTGCGGGGGATGCCGCGGCATCCCCCTTCGATCTACGGTGGGGGAATGCCCGCAGCGCCGTTCACCCGCACGCCCAGTGCCCGCGAGCAGCGCAGCGACCTCATCCTCGCCGCCGTGATGTTCGTGGGCGCGGTGCTGAGCGCCGCCCTCTCGACGATCGCTGAGATCTACGGAGACACCAGGGCTGAGCCCTGGACCGCACTCCTCTACGCGGTCGCCGTGACCGTGCCGCTCGCCGTGAGACGCCGCTGGCCCGCCCAGGTCGCGATCGCGATCTGCGTCGCCTACTTCCTCGCGATCTCCTTCCAGGTGCCCGAGATCTACGTCGGCAACATCGCCATGTTCGTGTCGCTGTACACGGTGGGCGCGTGGATGAACAACCGCAGAGCCGCGATGATCGTGCGCGTCTCGATCATCGTCGGCATGTTCGTCTGGCTCATCATCACGATGTACCGCCAGGCGATCGAGGAGGCCGACAAGGCCGAGGTCGCAGCCGGCCTGCTCTCGCCCTATCTGGCCTTCATGCTCATCCAGCTGCTGCTGAATGTCCTCTACTTCGGCGGCGCGTACTACTTCGGCGAGCGCTCGTGGCATGCCGCGCAGGAGCGTCAGGTGCTCGAACAGCGCACGGCCGAGCTCGAGCGGGAGCGCGAGGTGACAGCCGCTCAAGCCGTCGCCCTCGACCGCGTGCGCATCGCCCGTGAGCTGCACGACGTGGTCGCCCATCACGTGTCGGTCATGGGCGTGCAGGCGGGCGCCGCTCGTCTCGTGATCGACCAGGATCCGGAGAAGTCCAAGAGCATCCTGACCGGCATCGAAGGGTCGGCGCGCGACGCCATCCACGAGCTCCGGCAGCTGCTCGAGACCCTGCGCTCCCCCGGCAGCGAGGCACCGGATGCCGCGTCGACCGTGACCCTCGACGACATCCGCTCGCTGGTCGAGGCGTCGGTCGAGGCGGGGCTCCCCACCGACTACGCGGTGATCGGCGAACCGGTCGCCGTGCCGTCGGTCGTCGCCGTGAACCTCTATCGGATCACGCAGGAGTCGCTCACGAACGCTCGCCGTCACGCCGGAGTCGGTGCCACCGCCGACGTCCGTGTGCGCTACGACGGCGATGGGGTCGAGGTCGAGGTCGTCAACACCGGCCGAGCGATCGCCGTGCTGCGGCCGGGTCTGGGTCAGCTCGGCATGCGCGAGCGGGCCGCGGCGTCGGGCGGCACCCTCGAGGTGGCACCTCGCCCCTCGGGCGGGCTGCGCGTGCGCGCCCGCGTGCCCCTGACAGGCACAGCCCCGCAGACCGGCACAGCCCCGCAGACCGGCACAGCCCCACGGACCGGCACAGCCCCGCAGACCGACCAGCAGACCGAGACGAGCCCCGCCTCATGACCACGCCCACGCCCGCGCCCGCATCCACGCCTCCGATCCGCGTGCTTCTCGTCGACGACCATGCGATGCTGCGTGCCGGATTCCGGACGATCCTCGACACCCAGCCCGACATCACGGTGGTCGGCGAGGCGGCGACCGGCGCCTCGGCCCTGGCGCAGGCATCCGCGCTGCTCCCCGACGTGATCACCATGGACGTGCAGATGCCCGACATGGACGGCATCGAAGCGACCAGGCGGATCGTCGCCGACCCCGCGATCGCCGCGGCCATCGCGATCGTCACGACGTTCGACCGGGACGACTACCTCTATCAGGCGCTGGATGCCGGAGCGAGCGGCTTCCTGCTCAAGAACGCCGGCGCCGAGGACCTCATCGCCGCAGTCCGCGCACTCGCGGCGGGCGACGGGATGCTGGCGCCCGAAGTCACGCGCAGGGTGCTCGCGCGGTTCGCCCACACTCCCGCGCCCGCGGCCACACCCGCATCCGCATCCGCACCGGCATCCGGCCCTGTGGTCGACTCCTCCGCGCCGGTGACGCTCGTCGACCCGCTCACCGACCGCGAGGCCGAGGTGCTCGTGCTGCTCGCGGACGCCCGCAGCAACGCCGAGATCGCGAGCGCGCTGTTCATCGGCGAAGCCACCGTGAAGACCCACGTCTCACGTGTGCTGCAGAAGCTCGGTGCCAGAGACCGCGTGCAGGCGGTCGTGCTGGCGCACCGCATGGGACTGGCATAACCGCGACTGCACCGGCCACCGCAACTCCGACCCAGCCCCGATACCCTCAGAGGATGCCGACCGCCGCGCCCCTCTCCCGACCGATCCTGGCCGGGATCGTCACCGCGCTGGTCGGATTCACGAGCTCGTTCGCCGTCGTGCTCACGGGCCTCAGCGCGGTCGGCGCGACACCGGAGCAGGCCGCCAGCGGACTGCTCGCGGTCAGCCTCACGATGGGGCTCGCCTGCGTCGTGCTCGCCTGGCGGTATCGGATGCCGATCACCGTCGCCTGGTCGACTCCCGGCGCCGCGCTGCTCGCCGCGACCGGCGTCGTCGAGGGAGGCTGGTCGGCGGCCGTCGGCGCGTTCCTCGTCGCAGCGGCGCTGATCCTGCTCACGGCGCTGTGGCCCGCGCTGGGCGCGCTGATCGCGCGCATCCCTCCGTCCATCGCGCAGGCGATGCTCGCCGGCGTTCTGCTGCCGCTGTGCCTCGCTCCGATCACCGGACTCGTCACCAATCCGTGGGGCGTGATCCCGATCGTGCTGACCTGGCTGGTCTTCGCCCGTCTCGCACCGCGATGGGCGGTTCCGCTCGCATTCCTCGCAGCGACCGTCGTGGTCACCGTCTCGCTCGTCCAGGAGGGCGCTCCGGTCGACGCCGGCCTGCTGGTCCCCCGCTTCGAACTCACCGCACCGACCTTCACGCTCGGCGCCATGATCGGTGTCGCTCTGCCGCTGTTCATCGTCACGATGGCGTCGCAGAACGTGCCGGGCATCGCGATCATGCGCAGCTTCGGCTACGAGGTTCCGTGGCGCCCCGCCATGCTCGTCACCGGTCTCGGCACCGCGCTCGGCGCCACGGCCGGGGGCCACGCGATCAACCTCGCGGCGATCAGCGCCGCGCTCGCGGCCTCCCCCGACGCCGACCCCGACCCGAAGCGGCGCTGGGTGGCCGGCGTCTCGACCGGGGCCTCGTATCTCGTGCTCGGCGGGTTCTCCGCCGCATTCGCCGCGCTCGTGCTCCTCGCACCCGACGCCGTGATCCCCGCGGTCGCCGGGCTCGCGCTGTTCGGAGCGTTCGGTGCATCGGTGCAGCAGGCGATCGACGACCCCGGCGAGCGCATCCCCGCCGTCGTCACTTTCCTGGTGGCGGCATCGGGCATCTCGCTGCTGGGCGTGAGCGCCGCGTTCTGGGCGCTCGTCGCCGGTCTCCTCGTGCGCACAGTGCTGCACGCCGGGCGGCGCTGAGCCCTCTGCCGATCGGCTCGGCTAGCGTGGGGGCGTGACCGTTCCCGCACCAGCGCCCGTCCCTTCAGCCGGCACTCCCGCCGGTCACTTCGACGCCCGCGCGCTGCTCGAGCCGGTGAACCCCGCCGAGGTCGACGCGTTCGCCCGTGCCCAGCGCGCCGCCAATCGCTCCTCCGCCGGGCAGATCGTCGCGTGGGTGGCTGTGGGGTTCGCCGCGCTGTGCGTGGTGCCCGTCATCGGGATCATGATCCTGGGCCTCGGGTACACGATCGGGCGCGGCACCGGGGTCGCGGTCGCCGGGCTCCTCGCCCTGCTGCTGTTCGCGGGGCTCACCCTGGGAATCGTGATGCTCGTGCGTCGAGGCATCCGCACGCGCAATCTGACACGATTCCGCCTCGCGCGCTTCGCCGGAGCGAACGCGATGAGCTACTTCGAACGGATCGACGACCCGCCTCTGCCGGGGATGATCTTCTCGAGCGGATCGAGCCGGATGTCGACCGACGTGCTCCGAGGGGTCGCACCCCGGTTCGTCGAGTTCGGCAACTATCAGTACACGACGAGCAACGGCAAGCAGTCGCAGACGCACCGCTGGGGCTACGTCGCCGTCAAGCTCGACGTCCCCCTGCCGAACATCGTGCTCGACGCACTCGGCAACAACACCCTCGGCAGCACCGTCGCCGGCGCGTTCAGCGGCGATCAGCGACTCTCGCTCGAGGGTGACTTCGACCGGTACTTCTCGCTGTTCTGCCCTGCGGGCTACGAGGTCGACGCCCTCTACCTCTTCACGCCCGACGTCATGGCGCGCTTCATCGATCATGCCGCGCAGCTCGATGTCGAGATCGTCGACGACTGGCTCTTCCTCTACGCACGCCGCGAGGTGTCGACGCTCGACCCGGCGACCTGGGCGTGGCTGTTCGGAGCGGTCGGTGCGCTGCTGACGAAGCTCGACCAGTGGGCGCGCTGGCGCGACGACCGGCTGCGGCTGTCCGCGCCCGTCGCGCAGCATCCGCCCCTCCCCGCCGACGGGGCCGCGGCCCCGGTGCCCGCGGGATCCCCCGCGCTGCCGTTCGCGGCTCCGCAGGGTCTGCTCACCCCTCCTCCTCCCGGCGTCGCCCCTCCCGGTCAGCGCCTCAAGCGACGAAGCCCGTGGCTGATCGTCGGCATCATCGTCGGGGTCATGCTCGTGGTGACCATGGCCCCGTTCGCGATCGGCATCTTCTCGTTCCTGTTCCTGGGCTGAGTCGGGAAGCTCCCCCGCACGGCGGACGAGCACGACCTCGGGTGCGTGCAGATCCCCCGCACAGATCCGCCACAGGGGGGATGCCGCGGTGACGCGCCCGGCCATAGCGTGAGCGTATGACCACAGGAAAGCTCGTACTGAGCGGCATCACCAAGAGCTACGGCTCGCGGCGCGTGCTCGACGACGTCTCGTTCGAGGTGGCCCCCGGGCGTCTCACCGGGTTCGTCGGCGGCAACGGCGCAGGCAAGACCACGACCATGCGGATCGTCCTCGGGCTGCTCGGCTCCGATGGCGGCCGTGTCGAACTCGACGGCACGGCGCTCACCAGCGCCGACCGCCGCCACTTCGGCTACATGCCCGAGGAGCGTGGCCTGTACCCCAAGATGAAGGTGCTCGAGCAGATCGTGTACCTCGCCCGACTGCACGGGATGAGCAAGGCGGATGCCACGGCACGGGCGACCGCGCTGCTCACCGAGCTGGGACTCGAGGAGCGCCTCGGCGACACGATCGAGTCGCTGTCGCTCGGCAACCAGCAGCGCGCGCAGATCGCGGCAGCCCTCGTGCACGACCCCGAGGTGCTGATCCTCGACGAGCCGTTCTCGGGCCTCGACCCGCTCGCGGTCGACGTCGTGGCGTCGGTGCTGCAGTCATCTGCCGCGAAGGGTGCCTCGATCCTGTTCTCCTCGCATCAGCTCGACGTCGTCGAACGGTTGTGCGACGACCTGGTGATCCTCGCCGCGGGGACCATCCGCGCGTCCGGTTCCCGCGACGCGCTCCGCGCGCAGCACGCCGGCAGCCGGTACGAGCTGGTCTCCGCCGGGGACGCCGGGTGGCTGAGGGCCGAGCCGGGCATCACCGTCCTCGACTTCGAGGGCGGCTACGCCCTGTTCGACGCAGACGACGCCGAGGTCGCCCAGCGTGTGCTGCGCACCGCCGTCGAACGCGGCGACGTGGCGAGCTTCGCCCCCAAGCATCCCTCTCTCGCCCAGATCTTCAAGGAGGTCATCCAGTGAGCACCTCGAACAGCACCGGAACTGCCGGCACGAGCTCGCAGGCCTCGATGATCTGGCTCGTCGCCGAGCGGGAGATCGGCTCGAAGCTGCGCAGCAAGGCGTTCCTGATCTCGACGGGCGTCCTGCTGCTCATCGCGCTGGCCGGCATCGTGCTCGGCGGCTTCGCGAGCAAGAACACCGATGCGATGCCAGTGGCCGTGACCTCCGAGACGGCATCCCTCGTGTCTGCCCTGCCCGACACCGAGATCACCGAGGTGTCGGATCAGGCGGCAGCCGAGCAGCTGCTGCGCGACGAGAAGGTCGATGCTGCGGTCCTGCCGGGCGACGGTCCGACCGGCGTCACGGTCGTCGCGCTCAAGGACGCCCCGACGAGTCTCGTGTCGGCGCTGTCGCAATCCCCGACGGTCGAGATCCTCGAACCCGCGACGACCAACCCGCTGCTGCGCTACTTCATCGCGATCGCGTTCGGCATCGTGTTCATGGGAGCTGCCGCGACGTTCGGCGGCACGATCGCCCAGAGCATCGTCGAGGAGAAGCAGACGCGCGTCGTCGAGATCCTGCTGTCGACCATCTCGGCGCGCACGCTGCTCGCCGGCAAGGTGATCGGCAACACGATCCTCGCGATGGGGCAGATCCTCGCCCTGGCCGCGGTCGCGACGATAGGACTCATAGCGACGGGTCAGCGCGAGGTGCTGTCGACGCTCGGCGCCCCGATCATCTGGTTCGCGGTGTTCTTCCTGTTCGGGTTCATCCTGCTCGCGGCGCTCTTCGCCGCAGCGGCGTCCATGGTCTCCCGCCAGGAGGACATCGGCTCGACGACGACCCCGATCACGATGCTGATCATGGCGCCGTACGTGCTCGTGATCATCTTCAACGACAATCCGCTGGTGCTGACGATCATGTCGTACGTGCCGTTCTCGGCTCCGGTCGGTATGCCGATGCGACTGTTCGTGGGCGAGGCGCAGTGGTGGGAGCCGTTGCTGAGCCTGGTGATCCTGCTCGTGAGCTGCGTCGCCGCGATCGTGGTCGGCGCGAAGATCTACGAGAACTCGCTGCTGCGCATGGGCTCGCGGGTGAAGCTCGGCGAGGCGCTGCGCGGCTGATCACCGCCCCGCCCCGGACGCCCGCTCCGACGACGAAGCCCCACCCTGCAGATGTCTGCGGGGTGGGGCCTCGTCGTTCAGATGGTCGCGGACCGGTTCAGATCAGGCCGTCCGACAGGGTGGTGGGGTTGCCGAACCGGTGGTTGGTGATCGACACGGCCTGCTCGTGCAGGAACGGCAGCATCTCGACGCGACCGGCACCCGTGACGGCGTGCGACCAGACGGCGACGTCGGGGGTGCCGCCCAGGGCTTCGAACAGAGCAGACGCGTCGCCTCCGACGAGGCGCACCCGCTGCCAGCTGTGCTCGGCCTTCGCGGCGGCCTTGGCGAAGCGCTTGACCCACGCCGCATCCTTCTCGTGGGTCACGGTGATGCCCTGGGCGCGCAGCGCCTTCTCGACCCGCGACGGCAGCGCAGGAGCAGACACCGTGAAAGGGCTGCCACTGCGCAGAGCGGCGGCGACCACGCGGATGCCGTCGGCCAGAGCCGCGGTCTCCCCGATGCGCACGTCGGCGGCGACGGGACGATAGCGGAACACGTTGCGCTCGACGCCGAGGCCGGATCTGTCGCTGACGGTGCCGAACTCGGTGGTCCACGCACGCTCGTCGGCGGCGGCCGCGCGGTGCAGCCACTCGATCTCGACGGCGCCGAGGTCGGAGCCCGCGGCAGCGAGCAGGGCCTCGACGGCGGGGATCACGGCAGCGCCGGGGGCCGAGGCGGGGAGCTCTGCAGGGGCCCAGTCGCCGAGGCCGAACAGGTAGTTCGGTCCGCCGGCCTTCGCACCTGCGCCCACGGCCGACCGCTTCCAGCCGCCGAACGGCTGGCGCTGCACGATCGCGCCGGTGATGCCGCGGTTGACGTAGAGATTGCCGGCCTCGACGCGGTCGAGCCAGGTGGCGACCTCGTCGGAGTCGAGCGAGTGGATGCCCGCGGTGAGGCCGTAGTCCACGGCGTTCTGCAGACGGATCGCCTCGTCGAGGTCCTTCGCGCGCATGATGCCGAGCACCGGTCCGAAGAACTCGGTCAGATGAGTGGTCGATCCGGGTGCGACGCCGATCTTGACGCCGGGCGTCCACTGCTTTCCTTCGTCGTCGAGCCTCTTCGGCTCGACGAGCCAGCGCTCGCCCTTCTCGAGGGTCGTCAGTGCCGTCAGCAGCTTGCCGTTCGCCGGCTCGATGATCGGACCCATCTGGGTGGCCGGGTCGTCGGGCAGGCCGACGCGCATCGAGGTGACGGCGTCGACCAGCTGACGCTCGAACCGCTTCGAGTCGGCGACCGATCCGACGAGGATCGCCAGCGACGCCGCCGAGCACTTCTGCCCCGCGTGACCGAAGGCGCTGCGCGCCACGTCGGCGGCCGCGAGGTCGAGGTCGGCCGACGGCGTGACGATGATCGCGTTCTTGCCGCTGGTCTCGGCGAGCAGCGGCAGGTCGGAGCGGAACGAGCGGAACAGCTGCGCCGTCTCGTACGCACCGGTGAGGATGACACGGTCGACCTCGGGGCTTGCGACCAGGCGGGTGCCGAGGTCACGGTTGGCGAGGTCGACGAGGGCGAGCAGGTCGCGGGGAACGCCCGCCGCCCACAGCGCCTCGACCATCACGGCGCCGCAGCGCTGCGTGAGCTTCGCGGGCTTGATGACGACGCCCGATCCCGAGGCGAGGCCTGCGAGCACGCCACCCGCGGGGATCGCGACGGGGAAGTTCCACGGCGGCGTGACCACGGTCACCTTCGACGGCACGAACTCCGCACCGTCGACGGCCTCGAGGTCGAGCGCGCGCTCGGCGTAGTAGTGCGCGAAGTCGATCGCCTCCGAGACCTCGGGGTCGGCTTCGGCGATGGTCTTTCCCGCCTCGTGCGCCATGATCTCGATCAGCTGACCGCGACGGGCGGCGAGCTCGTCGCCTGCGCGGTGCAGCACGGCGGCGCGCTCTGCCGCAGGCAGCGCGGCCCACGTCGCGGCGGCGGCGGATGCGGCGGCGAAGATGCCGTCGAGCTCGTCGGTCGTCTCGACCTTGGCGAGCGCGATCGAGTCGAGACCCAGCGTCGAGTCCACCGAGCGCGCCAGGATCTCGCGACCCCAGGCTCGGTTGGCGGCGATCGCCGGGTCGCTGTCCGCCTGGTTCTCGAAGCCGTCGGTCACGGCGTCGCTCGCGGCAGCCTCAGCCGCGCGATCCTGCACGCGGTTCGACGACGGCACCGAGCGGTCGGCCTCGAGACCTGCGAGCGACCGTTCGAAGCGCTCGCGCTCGCGGGTCAGCAGAGCGGGGTTCGAGGCCAGCTCGAACACGGCCGACATGAAGTTCTCGGGGCTCGCGTTCTCTTCGAGACGACGCACGAGGTAGGCGATCGCGACGTCGAACTCGGCGGGGTTCACCACGGGCGTGTACAGCAGCAGCTGACCGACGTCCTTGCGGACCGCCTCCGCCTGGCCCGTCGCCATGCCGAGGAGCATCTCGTACTCGACGGCATCCGTCACCCCTCGCGCCTGAGCGAGCAGCCACGTGTACGCGATGTCGAACAGGTTGTGGCCCGCGACGCCGATGCGCACGGCATCCAGTCGCTCGGGCGTCATCGACCAGTCGAGCACGCGCTTGTAGTTGGTGTCGGAGTCCTGCTTGGTGCCGTAGGTCGCGAGCGGCCAGCCGTGCACCTTCGAGTCGACCTCTTCCATCGCGAGGTTCGCGCCCTTGACGACGCGCACCTTGATCGGTGCTCCGCCCTTCGCGCGGCGGGCGGCGGCCCACTCCTGCAGCTGCTGCATCGCGCCGAGCGCGTCGGGCAGGTAGGCCTGCAGCACGATTCCGGCCTCGAGGTCCTCGAAGCCCGGCTGGTCGAGGATGCTGGTGAACGCCGCGATCGTGAGGTCGAGGTCGCGGAACTCCTCCATGTCGAGGTTGATGAACTTGGTCTTGCCTGCGGCCTCAGACGTCGCAGCGAGCTCGTACAGCGGCGTGAGCTTGGTCACGACGTCGGCCACGGCCTCGTCGAACGACCACATCGACAGCTGGCTGACGACGCTCGAGACCTTGATCGAGACGTAGTCGACGTCCTTGCGGGCGAGGAAGTCGTAGGTGCCCTGCAGACGACGACCGGCCTCGCGCTCACCGAGCACGGCCTCGCCGAGGAGGTTGAGGTTCAGGCGGTTGCCGCTCTTGCGCAGCTTCGCGATCGCCGGTCCCAGCTTCGACGGCGTCGCGTCGAGCACGAGGTGCCCGACCATGGCGCGCAGCACGCGGCGGGAGATCGGCACGACGACGCCCGGCAGCTTGGGGGCCCAGAAGCCACCGGTCTTGATCGCGGCGCGGAGATACCCGGGCAGCAGCGAGGGGGTGATCTCCGACAGCTCGGCGAGCGCCCGGCCCGCGACGCTGAGGTCTTCGGGACGCATCACACCATCGACGAAGCCGACCGTGAACGCGAGGCCGTTCGGGTCCTTCAGGACTTCGGAGAGGCGCTGGGCGGCGGGCTCGACGGGGTGGGTCTCGCTCTCGGTGAGCCAGCGCTGCACGAGGGCTGCGACCTCTTCGGTGCGCGGCGTCGTGTCGGGAGTGGTGGTGTCGGCGACGACAGTCATCAGGGTGAACCTTCCGGGGGATCGCACACCCGGGATCGTGTGCGGCTCGATCATTCTCAGACGCGCGAGTAGGCTACGTCTATCAACCGATTCGAGTGATTTCTGTTCAGTGTGGATGAACGATTTCACCGCTGCGAAAGAAGTGCGGATGCTCGAGGTCAATCGACTGCGGATGCTGGTCGAACTGTCCCGTCGAGGCACCCTCTCGGCGGTCGCCGACGCGCTCTCGTACAGCAAGGCGTCGGTCTCGCAGCAGCTCAGCGCGCTCGAACGGGATGTCGGCGTCCCTCTGCTTCGTCGTGTCGGCCGCGGCGTGCAGTTCACGCCTCAGGGAAACGTGCTCGTGGCAGAGGCCATCGGCATCCTCGATCAGCTCGAGCACGCCGAGGTCGCCGTCGCCGAGTCGTTGACCGAGGTCACCGGCACCGTGCACATCGCCGTCTTCCAGTCGACGGCTCACTCGCTGCTGCCCGGCGCTCTCAACACCCTGCGGGAGCAGCATCCGGCCCTGCGCGTCGAGGTCACCGAGAGCGACCCCGAGACCGGGCTCGTCGGAGTCTCGAGCCGTGACTTCGATCTGATCCTCGCCGAGCAGTACCCCGGTCGCACTCGCCCCATCCATGCCGACCTCGACAGGGTGGTGCTCGTGCACGACTCGATCGCACTCGCGCGCAAGCCCGGGGCGGAACAGGCGACGGATGCGACCGCCGCCGACGCCACGGCCGCGCTGTGGTCGACGAGAGACGACCCATGGGTGCTCGAACCCGCAGGCACCGCGTCGCGGGCATGGGCCGAGCAGCTCTGCCGCACGGCCGGCTTCGAACCCGATGTACGCTTCGAGGTCGCCGATCTCACCGCTCATGTGCGCCTGATCCGCGCGGGGCTCGCGGTCGGCCTGCTGCCCGAGCTCGTGTGGGCAGGCGAGCCGCCGACCGTCGCACTCACCGCGCTCCCCGATGAGCCGCGTCGGGAGATCTTCTCCTCCGCCCGCCGAGTGTCAGCTGCCGCCCCGTCGATCCGTGCGGTGCGGCGAGCGCTCGCCTCCGCCGCCTCCCGCAACCTGCTCGACTGAGCCTGCTCCTGCCTCATCCACAGTCCGACGACGTCATATCCCGTCATCGGGAATATGCATTCACATGCATCTGTTGAGATCCTCGTACCCGGACGAAGGAGTCCGATCGATTCCTTCTGAAAGGCACTTCTGTGAGCACTCCCGTGATCGACCGCACCGCCCCCACCGAGCACCCCGTCCTCGACGTCCTCGCCGGGCGCTGGAGCCCGCGCGCGTACGACGCCGAGAACTCGATCGACGACGCCAAGCTGAACGCCGCCCTCGAGGCCGCTCGCTGGTCGCCCTCCGCCTACAACCTGCAGCCGTGGCGCTTCATCGTCGCTCGGCGCGGCACCGCTCTGTTCGACCAGGTCGTCGACTCCCTGGTCGAGTTCAACCAGCTCTGGGCCTCGAAGGCCTCGGCTCTGATCGTCGCGATCGCCGAGACCGAGTCCGAAGACGGCAAGGCCATCAGCCACGCCGTCTACGACCTCGGCCAGGCCGTGGCGCACTTCTCGGTGCAGGCCCACCACGAGGGTCTCCTCGTGCACCAGATGAGCGGTTTCGACCCCGAGGCCGTCCGCGAGTTCGCCGACCTGTCGCCGCGGTTCTCCGCCATCACCGTGATCGCGGTCGGCGAGCTCGGCGACGCTTCGGGCCTTCCGGAGGGTCTCCAGCAGGGCGAGACGGCGCCGCGCGTGCGTCGCCCGATCGCCGAGACGGTCATCCTCAGCGCCTGACACAGCGCCAGACACAGCAGTCGCCCCCGTCAGGGGGCACACAAGAGGGGCGGATGCCGCAGCATCCGCCCCTCTTGACGTACCCGGTTCTACTCGTCGAGCAGCTCGGCCTCGATCACATCGTCGTCTTCGCCGGATCCCAGGTCGGAATCGGGCTCCGGCGCGGTCGACGTGAGCACGAGCCCCGCGCCGTCGACCGCGACATCGACCCTCACCAGGTCGCCGTCGTGCACGCCGCCGGAGAGCAGCGCCGTGGCCAGCTTGTTCTGCACCTCGGTCTGGATGAGACGGCGCAGCGGGCGAGCACCGAACATCGGGTCGTATCCGCGCTCGGCGAGCCACGCCCGAGCATCGGGAGTGACCGCGAGCGTGAGTCGGCGGTCGCGCAGCCGGTCGTGCAGCTGATCGATCGACAGCTCGACGATCTGGGCCAGGTCGTCTTGGCTGAGCGCCGAGAACATCACGATGTCGTCGAGACGGTTGAGGAACTCGGGCCGGAACGCCTGGTGCACGAGAGCCATCACCTGCTCGCGCTTCTCATCGGGTGACAGCGTCGGGTCGATGAGGATCGGTGAACCGAGGTTCGAGGTCAGGATCAGGATCACGTTCGTGAAGTCGACCGTTCGCCCCTGCCCGTCGGTCAGACGACCGTCGTCGAGAACCTGCAGCAGCACGTCGAACACCTCGGGGTGCGCCTTCTCGACCTCGTCGAGCAGCACGACGCTGTACGGACGCCGCCGCACGGCCTCGGTGAGCTGCCCACCCTGCTCGTAGCCGACGTATCCCGGAGGGGCGCCGACGAGCCGCGAGACCGAGTGCTTCTCGCCGTACTCCGACATGTCGATGCGCACCATGGCGCGCTCGTCGTCGAACAGGAAGTCGGCCAGAGCCTTCGCCAGCTCGGTCTTTCCGACGCCTGTCGGCCCGAGGAACAGGAACGATCCGGTCGGCCGACCGGGGTCGCTGATGCCCGCCCGCGAACGGCGGACCGCATCGGACACCGCCTTGACGGCATCCTTCTGACCGATGAGGCGCTTGCCGAGCTCGGATTCCAGGTGCAGCAGCCGCTCGCTCTCACCCTGCAGCAGTCGACCGACGGGGATGCCGGTCCACGCGGCGATCACGGCGGCGATGTCCTCGTCGGTGACCTGCTCGTTGACCATGCGCCCCTCTGTCGAGACCGCGGCCTCGGCCTGCTCGGCTTCGGCGATGTCGCGCTCGAGGCGCTTGATCGTCTCGTATTCGAGCTTCGAGGCACGCGTGTAGTCGGCCTCGCGCATGGCGAGGTCGCGCTGCGTGATCGCGTCGTCGAGCTGCTTCTTGAGTTCGCCGACCCGGTTCAGCCCCTGGCGCTCGCGCGCCCAGCGGGCTTCGAGCTCGGCCAGCTGCGCTTCCATGCCCACGAGCTGCTCGCGGAGAGCCGCGAGTCGCTCTTTCGAGGCGGCGTCCTTCTCGCGCTTGAGAGCCAGCTCTTCGAGCTTCATGCGGTCGACCTGGCGCTTGAGCTGGTCGATCTCGACGGGAGACGAATCGATCTCCATCTTGAGACGCGACATCGACTCGTCGATCAGGTCGATCGCCTTGTCGGGGAGCTGCCGCGCGGGCAGGTACCGGTTCGACAGTGCAGCGGCGGCGACCAGCGCGCTGTCGGCGATCGTCACCCCGTGGTGCGCCTCGTAGCGCCCCTTGAGCCCTCGCAGGATCGCGATGGTGTCTTCCACCGTGGGCTCGCCGACGTAGACCTGCTGGAAGCGCCGCTCGAGAGCGGCATCCTTCTCGATGAACTCGCGGTATTCGTTGAGGGTCGTCGCGCCGATCAGTCGCAGCTCACCCCTGGCGAGCATGGGCTTGAGCATGTTCGACGCGGCCACCGAGCCTTCACCACCGCCGGCGCCCATCAGCACGTGCAGCTCGTCGATGAAGGTGATGATCTGCCCGTCGGACTCGGTGATCTCCTTGAGCACGCTCTTCAGCCGCTCTTCGAACTGCCCGCGGTACATCGCACCGGCGACGAGGGCCGAGATGTCGAGCGACACCAGCTCCTTGTCCTTGAGCGACTCTGCGACGTCGCCCGCGACGATGCGCTGGGCGAGGCCCTCGACGACGGCGGTCTTGCCGACGCCCGGCTCGCCGATCAGCACCGGGTTGTTCTTCGTGCGGCGCGTGAGCACCTGACTGACGCGGCGGATCTCGCTGTCGCGTCCGATCACGGGGTCGAGCTTGCCCTGGCGGGCGCGGTCGGTGAGATTGATCCCGAACTGCTCGAGGGCGGACTGCTGGTCGTCGTTCTGCGTGCTCTGTGGGCTGGGCATGGGTTCCTCCTGGGGAGACTCCTTCTGATCACTGTCTTGTTGTCATGGTCCGCAAAGTTGAGTGGACTTGACTCAAGTTTAGCGCATACTGCGCACGGCATCCAGGATCGCTCGTGCGACCGCGTGCTTAGAGCCTGACGCGGATGACACGACGGCGCCACCCCCTCCTAGGATCTCGACGGCGTTGTCCCTCTTCTCGAAACCGTGATCGGCATTCGCGAGGTTGACGGCGAGCAGATCGACGCCCTTGCGCTCGCGCTTGCGGCGAGCACGTTCCCGGCGCTCGACCGGATCCTCCGAGGTCTCGGCGGCGAAGGCGACGATCGTCTGGCCCTGCGGCGATCGGCCCTCGGCGCGCGATGCGGCGAGGGCGGCGACCACGTCTTCGTTCTCGACCAGATCGAGGCGCGTCAGCACGCCCTGCTCCTTGGTGAGCTTGTGCTCCGACACCGTCGCGGGGCGATAGTCGGCGACGGCTGCGGCCATGATCACGATGTCGGCCGCCTGCGCCGCCTCCTTCATCGCGTCGGCGAGCTCCGCTGCGGTCCCGACCGGGACGACCCTGATGGACGGATGCCGCGCATCGGCGAGCACATCGGCCGAGATGCCTGCAGCGACCACCGTCACGTCGGCGCCGCGCGCCGCGGCATCCGCGGCGAGCGCGATGCCCTGCCGACCACTCGACCGATTGCCGAGGAAGCGCACCGGATCGATCGGCTCACGCGTGCCGCCCGCCGAGACGACCACCCGAAGCCCTTCGAGGTCGCGCGGCGCGAGCAGCGCGAGGGCCGCCTCGAGGATCTGCTCGGGCTCCGCCATGCGGCCGGGTCCGCTGTCGCCGCCGGCGAGCTCGCCGTCGGCCGGGCCGACGAGGTGCACTCCGCGCGACGTCAGCGTCGCGATGTTCGCCTGCGTGGCGGCGTTGCGCCACATCTCGGCGTGCATCGCCGGCGCGAGCAGCACCGGCGCTTCGGTGGCGAGCAGCGTGGTGCCGAGCAGGTCGTCGGCGATGCCCGCGGTGATCTTCGCGATCGAGTTGGCCGTCGCAGGGGCGACGATCACCAGATCGGCCCCCTGACCGAGCGCCACGTGTCGGACGCGCGCGACGTCGTCGTGCACGCTCGTCGTGACCGGGTGCCGGCTCAGCGCCTCCCATGTCGGCGTGCCCACGAAGCGCAGTGCGTCCTCCGTCGGCACCACGGTCACATCGTGACCCGCCTTGGTCAGCAGCCGCACCAGGTGCACTGTCTTGTATGCGGCGATGCCACCCGTAACTCCGACGACGATGTTCACGGTTCGATTCTGCCCCAGCATCCGAGGCCGCGGGCCCGAGACTGCTCGACCCGCTTCTAGACTGAAACGCGTGTGCACCGTGGTGATCGATGTGGCCGGCCCCGAGACCGCGCGGCTGCTCGCGGTGCGAGATGAAGACCCTCAGCGCGAGTGGGACGCCCTCGGCGAATGGTGGCCCGACGCCTACCCCGGAGTCTCGGGCATCCGCGACCGGCGGGCGGGCGGCGCCTGGCTCGCGGTGAACCCCGCCGAGCGACGACTCGCGGTGCTCCTCAACCGCGCCGACGTCGTCGACCTCGCCGCCGACGTCGCGGTGTCGCGCGGTTCGCTCGCCTTGGAGTCGGTCATGGGCCGCTCGCCGGCCGCTCCGCCGCCCATGCACGGCTTCAACCTGCTCGAGGTGCGGCCGGAGGGAACGCGCGTGCTCAGCTGGGACGGCGCCGAACTGCGAGAGACATCGCTCGCCGACGGCATCCACATGATCGCGCACGATGACCTCGACGATCTCGACACTCCGCGCATCGCCGCCTGGCTGCCTGAGTTCCGCGCTCTGGGCGCGACCGCCGACAGCCCCGACTGGTCAGGCGCGTGGACCTCGCTGCTCGCCTCGTCCGCTCGGCTCGACCCAGAGGATGATCGGGCGATCATCCGCGACAACCGTCCGCATGGCTATCCGACGCAGTCGCTGCTGTACTGCACCGCGTCGGTCACCCCCGAGGGCGTCGACGTGGACTATCGCGCCCTCCCGAGCCCAGGACACTGGGACACTGGGACCACTGAGCGCAGCGCTCGTCACAGCGCCGTTCACGGGGCTCGTCAAGCGCTCGTTGCGCGCTCGTCGCCGCGCGGCAGGCGATCGAGCGATCAGGCCGCAGACGACTCCGACTCCTCCGCGCACGAGAAGCGCGCGCGGTAGGCCGTCGGGGTGGTTCCGAGCACCCGCGAGAAGTTCTGCCGCAGCACCGCGGCCGACCCGAAGCCGCATTCGTCAGCGATCTGCTCGAGCGACAGATCGCTGCGCTCGAGCATCCGCTGGGCGTGCAGCACGCGCTGTCGCGCGAGCCAGGCCGCAGGAGTCGCACCGTACTCGGCCTTGAACCGGCGGGCGAAGGTGCGGGGAGACATGAGAGCGCGGGCCGCGAGCTGATCGACGCCCAGGTCGTCACGCAGATGCTCGACCGCCCAATCGGCGACGGCAGCGAGCGAGTCGTTCTGGGCGACCGGGATCGGGCGGTCGATGAACTGCGCCTGACCGCCGTCGCGCTGCGGCGGAACGACCATGCGGCGGGCGATGCGATTGGTGAGCTCGGCGCCGAGCTCGATGCGCAGCAGATGCAGGCACGCGTCGATGCCGGCCGCGGTGCCTGCGCTCGTGATGATCCGGTCGTCCTGCACGAAGAGCACGTCGGGATCGATGTCGATCTGGGGATACATCTCGGCCATGACCTCGGAGTACATCCAGTGCGTGGTCGCCCGCCGCCCGTCGAGCACACCGGCGGCACCGAGGATGAACGATCCGCTGCAGATGGTCAGCACCCAGGCCCCCCGCGCCACCGCGTCTCGCGCGACCTCGAGAAGCAGTGGATCGATCTGCGTCCAGTACTCGCGGGGCAGGGGGCAGAAGATGACGAGGTCGGCCTCGTACGCGAAGGACAGGTCGTGCTCGACGTTGATCGAGAAGCCCAGCTTCGACGTCACGACGCCGGGATGCGGCGCGATGACCCGGAAGTCGAAGTTCGGCACGCCGTCGTTCGACCGGTCGAGGCCGAAAGCCTCGCAGGCGAGACCGAACTCGAACGGCGCGAATCCGTCTTGGACGATGCAGGCGACGGTCTTCATCATGGCTCTCTCCCGGTGTGGCAGTTTTCCTACGAAGAGAGTCTATTCTGCCACTCGTGGCAGATCAAGAGTGATCGTAGCGTTTCTGCCATGATCCTCCTCATCGCACTTGTCGCCCTCGCCATCTGGGCCATCGTCGCCACCGCCATCGAACTGCGCCGCGACGGACATCGTCGCGTTCCCACCGACTGGACTCGCGTCGCCGAAAGGGATGCCCTCGACCGCGCGGAGGCCGGTCACGTCTATCGGTGACCCGGAGCGAGCGATCTCCCCCATCCGACGACGCGCACGGCTACGCTCGGGAGCATGAGCGAGCCTCAGCAGCCTCCCGCGCAGCCACACGGAACTCCCCCGCAGTTCGCGGGCTCGCACTATCCGCCGCAGCCGCCGCAACCGTCACAGCCGGACACCCGCCAGCCCTACGGTGGGCAGGCGTACGCGGGGCATCCATACCCGGCGCAGCCTTATCCTGATCCACAGCGTGCGGCTTCCTCTGGCAGCTCAGGACTCGGTCGTCTCGCCTTCCTCCTCGCCGTGATCTCGCTCGGGATCGGACTCCTCGTCACGCTGTCGTTTCCGCTGATGTACCGGATGATGGGGGATCCATCAGCCATCGGCGCGTTCGGAGCGGTCGGCAACGGGCTCGTGCTGATCATCGCCGTCGTGGGGCTCATCCTCGGTCTGATGTCGGTGCGGCGACCAGGGCCGCAGATCCTCGCGGGCATCGCGATCGGCGTCACCGCCTCGCAGCTCGCCGGGATCGTCATCTCGTGGGTGTCGAACCTCTTCTACGCGTTTTCCTTCTGATCGTCCGGAGAATCGATGAGCGAGCAGCAACAGAATCCAGACCGGCCGCAGAACGACGGACAGATCCCGTATCCGTCGCAGCAGCCCGGCCAGCCCTACGCACAACCGGGCCAGCCGTATGCCCAGCCCGGCCAGCCCTACGCACAATCGGGCCAGCCGTATGCCCACCCCGGCCAGCCCTACACGCAACCCGGTCAGCCGTATGCCCGACCTGGCCAGCCGTACGCACAACCCGGCCAGCCGTATGCCCGACCTGGCCATCCCGATGGAGTCGCGGCGGCGGCCTATGCTCCGGGCCAGGCGACCGCACGCCGTTCCGGAGGCCTCGGACGCACGGCATTGGTGGTCGCCGTGAGCGCCGTGGCGATCGGGCTGCTCTGGCAGCTCGTCACCCCGTTCATGTATGCGAGCGTCGGCTTCGGCGTCGACCTGCTGTCGAACCTCGTGAACCTGGTCGTGATGGCAGGCGCAGGTGTCGCCCTGGTGCTCGGAATCATCGCGCTTCGACGCCCGGCGCCTCATCTGCTCCCGGCGATCGCCATCGGCGTGGGAGGCAGCACGGTCATCGGCACGCTCGTCGCGTGGGTGTCGAACGTGTTCTACTACCTCGGGTTCTGAGTCCGAGGATCAGCCCGCGAGCACGCGCTCGTAGACCTCGATCATCGCGGCCGTGCGCGACGACTGTCGGAACGCCTCCGAGACCTCGCGCATCGGCGTCGGTGCGGTGCCTGCGGCGATGTCGGATGCCGCACGGCGCAGCGTCTCGACGAGACCGGCCTTGCGCTGCGCCTCAGTGCCCGCGGCTCCGGGGACGGCCCAGAGCCCGCCTCCGAGCTCGGATGCGATGTCGGGGTCGCTGATCACCGACGGCGTACCGAGGGTCGCGGCTTCGAAAGGCGTCATGCCCTGGGTCTCGAAACCGATCGAGGTCTGCACGAGCGCGTCGGCCGAGGCGATGCGGGCGAGGGTGTCCTGGTAGCTGAGCTTGCCGGCGAAACGCACATTCGAGTGCCCGGCCACGGTCTTCTCAGCCGCCGCGCGCTGCGCACCGCCGCCGATGATCTCGAGCTCTGCGTCGACACCCGAGGCGACGAACGCCTCGAGGAACGGCAGCAGGCGCTTCTCGGGGCTCATGCGTCCCAGCCAGACGAAACGAGGCCTGCCCGGCGCGCGGTCCGTCGGCGCGGCGGCGAGCGTCGCCTCGCGCACGTCGTCGTCGATGCCGTTCCAGACGACGTCGACCGGGATGAACACCCCGTGCTCCTCGATACGACGAGCGAAGTGGGTCGATGGGGCGGTCACGGCAGACGCACCGCTCGCGATGCCGCGCAGGAACGCCCAACCGTCGGAGCCGCCCACCGGCGCCGCGACGCCGTGCAGCGCTCGGCGCCGCCAGAGGTTCAGCACTCCGAGCACGGGGCGATGCAGCGGGGTGACCGCGGCGATGCCGACGTCGACCCGATTGTGCAGGGTGTGCACGACGGGGATGCCGTGGCGTGCCGCGTACCGGTGCCCGATGAACGCGCCCCAGAAATCGGCCTGCACGTGCACGAGGTCGACCGGCGGACGATGAGTCATCGCGCGATCGAGGAAGCGATCCGTCGCCCGCCCGGGCCAGCTCATCGAGTACTCGCGGTCGACCGTGATCGGCACGGACGGCAGGTCGATGTTCGAGGGGTCCGCGACATCCGACGTGCGCGATCCGTGCATCTTCGGGGCGACCACGGTCACCGTGTGGCCTGCTCGCTCGAGGAACTCGCGTTGCAGCCGCATCGACACCTGCGCCCCACCGAGGGAGTCCAGGTGCTGATCGCCGAAGAAGACGATGTGCATCGCGCCTGCCTTCACTCGGGCAGGGGCTCGTCGCGGTACAGCGCCTCGAAGGTGTCGAGCGTGCGGTTGATGTCATGGATCGCGACGCCGTCGAGCGATGCCTTCTGCATACGCGCGTACTCTCCCGGCGATGCGGTGAGCACGTCGGTCAGTCGTGCGGCGAGGGCATCGGCGTTGCCGGGCTCGAACAGGTATCCGTTCTCACCGTCGTGCACGAGGTGCGGCAGGGCGACGGCATCCGCTGCGACGATCGGCAGAGCCGAGGCCATGGCCTCCATGGTCGCGATCGACTGCAGCTCGGCGATCGAGGCGATCGTGAAGACGGACGCGCGTGACAGCAGTGCCCGCAGCTCCTCGTCGGTCGTGCGTCCATGGAAGGTCACCCGGTCACCGAGACCCAGCTGGGTCGCGAGACTCTCGAGTTGCTTGCGCTGGTCGCCACCGCCGACGATGTCGAAGGTCGCGTCGAGCGCCGGGTCGAGCTTCGTCATCGCCTCGAGGATCACCTCGACCTGCTTCTCGGCGGTCAGACGGCCGACGAAGATGATGCGGTTCTTCTCGCGCGGGGCGATGACCGGGGTGTACTGGGTGCGATCGATGCCGCAGCTGACGGGGATCACGTTCTCGACGGCGACGGTTCGCTCGAGGAAGTCGGCTGCACGACGCGTCGGCGTGGTGATCGCGCGCGTCAGGGCGAATGTGCGCTTCGCGTCGCCCCAGGCCCAGCGCAGCACGAGGTCATCGACCCATTTGGGCATGGTCGTGTGGTCGAGGATGTTCTCGGCCATCACGTGGTTCGTCGCGATCACCGGGATGCCGCGCTCGTGCGCGATGCGGGCGAGGCCGCGGCCGATCACGATGTGCGACTGGATGTGCACGACGTCGGGCTGCACGCTGTCGAAGATCTTGCGCGCGTAATGCTTCACGCGCCACGGCCAGACGAAGCGCAGCCAGTCGTGGGGAGCCCACCGCACCGATGGGAGGCGGTGCATCGTCATCGGCTCACCTTCGATGACCTCGGTCTGCGCGGGCGTGCGGCGGTAGGCCACGTTCGGGGCGACCACATGCACGTCTTCTCCCCGCTGCACGAGACCTGCCGCGAGGCGTTCGGCGAAGCGGGCGGCGCCATTGATGTCGGGCGCGAAGGTGTCGCATCCGATCAGGATGCGCAGCGGGCGCTGCCCGGGGTCGGGGGCGACGTCGGGTGCACTCGTCGGATCGGAGGTAGAGGAGGACATTCTGCCTTACGGTACGGCGGTCAAAGAGCCCGATCGGGCGCTGGCCACTCTACCCGAGGGGTCTGTTCGAGCCGCCGAGGCATACCGGCATCCCTCAGCCTCACCCCCTAGCGTGGAGGCATGCGACTGACAGCCGACGCCGACCCGCAACTGTGGATCCCCGTGACGGATTCGCTCGGCTGGAAGGGCCGGCGGCACCGTAAGGCCGCCATCCGGATGCTGCTGGGGCAGGTGAACTCGGCGATCGGCGTCACGGAACGGCCGGGTTCCCGGTTCGGCGCGTGGGCGATGAGCCAAGCCGCGCCGATGTTGATGCGCCGGGCGGACGGTCGCGTGCTCGTGTGGACATGGAAGGCGGATCCGGAGTTGGTCGTCGCCATGGCCACCGCGCAGGCGCTGACGCCCGAGGTGCGGATCGCGCGCGCATCCATGCCGATGGACTACGACGACACGGTGTCGTTCTCTAGCCGGTGGTTGGGTGCGGGCGAGAAGCTCGTGGTTTCGATGCCGCCGTCGCCCGCGAGCCCTCCGTTCGCGACGTACACGTGGGACACCGGCACGCATCTGGTGACACTGACCGCGATGTGCAGCGACCGCGAGCGGTTCGGCACGCTTGACGGCGCGCTCGACGATCTGGCCCGCAGCATCCGGATCGCGGACGAACTGTCCGGAGGCGAGTCACCCGAGGTGCTCCGCCTCGGGCCTGCGTGATCGCGGTTCTACTGCCCGGCGCGCGGTTCTCCTGCCCGATGGGCGGTTGCCAGAGTTCGAACGTAGGACCTTCACTGATGCGAGACCTTCACTGATGTGAGACCTTCGCTGACGCCTGTGACGGTTGTGCTCATGGCCGTGTTCCACTCCTGACGGCTCCGTCGGGTCAGACCCGAATCGGGGCGCCCCGAACGTGTGCGTTCACCGGCAGGCTGAGTCTCGGGGTGCGCCATCGCTGCTCGGGATCCCACCATCGCGGTCCCCGCACCTGCGGAAGGCCCTCGTCCATGCGGATCTCCCACCCGGAGGATCCGAGGGATCGGTGATGCCACCAGCACAACGGCACACCGTTGTCCGTATGCGTCGGCCCACCCCGCGCATGCTCGGTGACGTGGTGAATCTCACACCACGACGCGGGAACATGACAGCCAGGGATCAAGCATTCCTTGTCGCGGGCGATGATCGCCCGCCGTTGGTGCACGGTGAAGACCCGATCCGTGGTGGTGATGCCGATGATCCGGCCCTCATCCATCAGCACCCGTTGGATGGTCCCGGCGCAGGCGACGTGCGCGGCGACCGGGACAGGGATGTGAGCACCGGATCCGGGGATCGTCGCCCAGCCGCCGTTCCCGTGGGGGCCGCCCGTTCCGGACGCAGCGTTCCCGAATGCCGCACCGGCTGCGTGCGAGCCGTGAGCGGCGAGGTCTTTCGCGTCGACGGTGACGACGAGCACCGGTGATGACCCACCAAGGGTGGGCATGTCCCTGTGGCGGGCCGCGATCGCGAACACCATCGCCAGGGCATCGTGGCGTTTCTGCGACGCGGTGCGCTCATCGAGCACGCACCGCGGATCCGAGTTGAACGGATCGGCACCCGCCCCCGCACGGGCACCCGCACCCGCACCCGCACCCGCACCCGCACCCGCGTCGGCATCGTCGCCGTCGCCGTCGCCGTCGCTGGGGGCGAAGTGGACTCCGGGCATCGGCGGGCCGTCACCCTTGGGGTTGAGGATCGCGTCCATGATCACCTGCAGTTGCGCCGCGACGTCCGGGGTCAGATACCCCCGGATCGCGTGCACACCGTCCGCCAACCGGCCGATCGTGATGCCTCGGCGACGGCGGGAGTCCTCATCCTTCGGTTCTTCCCCGTCCGGGTCGAACATCGACGCGAGATCCTCCGCAAGAGCCTTCAAGTCCTGCGCCGTCGGCGCCGGCCCAGCATCCGCATCATCCCCCTCGACGCCCGTGTCGACCCCGTGCCCGCGCGCGCACCCCGCCAACGCGACATCCGCCGCCAACCGTTGATCCACGCTGAGGCGGTCCCACACCCGCTCGATCGGGCCCGTCGCCGCGAGAAACCCCGCCACCCCGACCACGCCGTCCAACAGTGCGAGCCGCAACTCCGACCAGCGGGCCGGCATCCGCTCCCCCGCCAGACTCACCGGGCGCCGCACCAGATCGACGACCCTGTCGACCCGGGACGCACCCCGCACATCCACCCGCACCGTCCGCTGCAACAACTCATTCACACCCCGACACCCCACCGAGTGCGGAAAGTCACCCGCATCACCCGTCGCGATCGTCTCGACGATCACCGCTTCGACCCGCCGGAAGACGGCCCCGGCACCCTGCAGCACCGTGACCCGATCCGCGTCCGACAGCCCGGCGAGCGCGTCGTCGGACAGCACCGTGTCGAGGTCGGCGATGACCCGATCCAGAAGCTCCACGGTGCTGTTCATACCCCTTAGTCAACACGGGACCACCGACATTCACGACCCGAAACCACCCCGAATTATCCCAGATCAGAGGCGTATTCCGATCTCCCAGAATGATGCAGAAAAGAGCAGCGCCACCTGAGATCACATACTGTGAATACTGGTAACAATGTAGTAAGGTAACCACTATGGAACCCCTCTTCGTCGACCGCCTCCTTCAGATCGCCGATCTGTTTCAGAAGGACATGGCACGTGCGTTCGCCGGCACAGATCTCACACCGACTCGCGTGCACCTTCTCTGGGTCCTGCAGCACGCCGGTCCGTCGACCCAGCAGACGCTCGCTGCGCTCTGCGAGGTGACGCCTCGCAACATCACCGCTCTCGTGGACGCACTCGAGGGCTCGGGCCACGTCCGTCGCACCCCGCATCCCTCCGATCGCCGTGCCGTGCTGGTCGAGCTCACTCCGGCCGCAGTCGAGACCATGGCCCGGATGCAGGAGGAGCACACCCAGCTCAACGAGACGCTGCTGAACGCGATCGCCCCCGACGACCGCGCCGCGGTCGAGCGCGGCCTGACAGCCGTCGCCGCACATCTCGAGAACCTCGTCACCTCCGCAGCGAGCGCACAGACGCCGGCACAGGCACAGACACAGGCACAGGCACAGGCACAGGGCGACACCCCATGACCGAGCAGCTGCGCGACAACACCACTGACACCCCGACGCCCCTCGCGCGCGTCCTCAACTTCCTCCATCGCGCATGGATCGCCGAGCTCCGCGTCTACTCGAGCATCGCGCGTGCGATCGCCCGCCGCCCGGCGATCCCGCAGGGCGGCACCGGCATCGGCTACCACCGCCCCGTCCTCACCATTCTGTTCATCTTCATCGGGCTCTCGGCGGTGGAGATCCCGATTCTCGACCTGATCGTGCACCCCTGGCCCACCGTGCGCATCACGCTTCTCATCCTCGGCATCTGGGGAGTCACCTGGATGGTCGGCCTGCTCTGCGCGATGCTCATGCGTCCGCACACGGTGGGGCCCGACGGCATCCGCGTGCGCAGCGGTCTCGAACTCGACGTGCCGGTCAGCTGGGCCGACATCGCGTCGGTCGCGATCGATCGCCGCGTCGATGAGCCCAAACAGCCGCGCGTCACAGGCTCGGAGTATGCCGAGCGGATGCAGGACGAGACCAACATCGAGATCGAGCTCGAACGCCCGGTCGCGATCCGGCTCCCCGGTCTCGCGCCGAAGGGCGGGACGCATCGTGTCGACCGCATCAGGTTCTGGGCCGACGACCCGCGGGCCTTCCTCGACGCCGCTCGGCCGTTCCTCATGGCAGTCTGAGACGGAAGTCTGCGGTGTGAGTCGACCGCAGTCAGATGACCGGGGGACGAGATGGCTGAACCGATTCCGATGAGGACTGTCGCCAGATCGCCCCGCATCGTCGACGGCTCACGGCTCGTGCATCCGCGTGGCCGCCTTCCGACCGGGGCACTGGTACTGCTCGGGCTCCTCGCGCTTCTGCCCCTGCTGCTCGCCGTCGTCGACGACCGGTCGGGCTTCCGGCTCGTCATGCTGTCACTCGCTCTCTACGCGGGGATGCTGGTCGTCGCCCTCTCTCTCTGGGCGCGATCGCTGCGCGAACGCCTCGTGCGGATCGCGACGTCAGGCCCACTGCGCTTCACGCCTCCCGTCCGCGTCCGCGTCGCCCTCTGGCTCGTCCCCACGATCGGGATGCTCCCCGCGGTCGCGAACCTTCTCGTCCACACGCTCGGCCTCCCGACGATGGGCGGCCGACTCCTCGAGTGGGGGCCATACGCCCTCGGCCTCGTCTCCCTGGTCGGGCTCGTGCGAGAGCTCGTGACCCTGCGCACGCCGCTCGGCCTGCTCGTCGACGGACGAGGTCTGCACGGCGTGCGCGGGTCGGCGTCGATCGAGGCGTCGTGGGACGAGATCGACACCGTCGACGTCGTCGGACCGCACGGCCCGAGACTGGCGATCTCGATCGTCGGTCAGACGCCCGCGATCATCGACGCGCATCGTCTCGGCTCGGATCCGGCATCGGTCGTGAGGATCCTCGCCTTCTTCCGCGACCACCCCGAGCACCGCCCCTCCTTGGCAGACGGCGGCACGGCGATGCAGATCGTCACGGGCGAACTGCATCCCTGACGCACGACGCGCCGGCGCACCCCGGACGAGCCCCGGACGAGCCCCGATCAGTCCAGCCCGCGCTCCGCGAGCCACTGCTTCGCGACGAGCACCGGAGCCCGCACGAGCCAGGCGTCCGCGATGATCTCCGCGAGCCGATCCCTCTCGACAGTGTCGAGCTGCACCAGCAGCCCCGGGTACCCGTCGAAATGAGGGATGGAGAACAACCCATCGGGCTCCGCAGCGAGCAGCGCCGCCTTCTCCTCCAGGCTCGCCACCCGCACACCGAGCACGGGGCCGTCGGGCCATACGAGTCCGAGATCCGCGAGCTGGCGGAGGTCCACCTTGCTCGGCCCGCGCACCCAGGCGATCTGACCGCTCGGCAGCCGCCAGGAGGGCTCGCCGGTGTGACCGCCGACGCGCTCGGTCACACCGGGCAGCGCGAGAGCGATCTCACGGACATCGTCGACGGTCGCCATCCGCCCATCGTCCTCCCCTGACGCGACCCGCCACAATGGCCTCGTCAGGTCACACGGATTCCGTCGCCTCAGCGCACGATGCGCAGCGTCCGCACTTCGAACGGCCGCAGACGCAGCTCTCCACCCTGGCGCCCATCGTCGAGCGCATCCTCGATCAGCGACACTTCACGGATCTCCTGGTGCTCGAAATCGGCCACGATCGAACCCACCGCCCTCCGTCCGAGCGCCTCGTAGAGGCGCACGATGACGTCGCCTGAACCGTCATCCGCGAGCTTCACCCCCGAGACCACGATGCCCTCGCCTTCGACGGTCACGAGTGGAGCGACCTCGCGGGCGCCGTGCACGAGCGTCGCCGGGCTGTTGAGCGCGATGCCCTCGGCCGTCGCGATCGCGGCATCCGCTCCGATCACGAAGCCCACCTCGATCGCATGGTGACCGTGATCGGTGTCGGGGTCGGGGAACCGCGGCGCCCGCAGCAGAGAGAGCCGCACGGTCGTGGCGACCGCGTCATCCGACACCTCGCGCGAGGTGTCGTAGCCGTAGATCGAGTCGTTCACGAGCGCGACGCCGAAGTCCTGCTCGCGCACCAGCACGAACCGGTGCATCGAGGTCTCGAACTTCGCCGCCTCCCAGCTGGTGTTGGTGTGCGTCACCCGCGACTGGTAGCCGAACTGCGTCTCGGCCTCGGTGTGCGTGGCCTGGATGTCGAGCGGGAACGCGAGCTTGAGCAGCTTCTCGGTCTCGTGCCAGTCGATATCGTTGCGCAGCAGCACGGTGCGCTGACCGGGCGCGAGGGTGATGGTCTGCTCGATCGTCGACTCCGAGAACGACCGCGTCACGACGACGGATGCGGTGCCGTCGACGACGGAGGCCGAGATCGAGTCGACCGCGGTGAGGTCGTCGACGCTGTTGCGGTAGTACTTGTCGATGTCCCACGCGTCCCACATGTTCGGGAAGTCCTGGTGCAGCTGGAACAGGTTCGCCGCGCGCCCCTCGGCCACGGCCTCTCGGCCGGATGCCTTGTCGACGGCCGAGACGATGAGCCCCTCGGCGGAGACGAGCACGGAGACGAGCTCGTTCTCGAGCCGCCATCCGCCGGCCTCCTCCGACAGCGAGACGGATGCCGCACCCGGCGCCTCGACGAACGCGGCCCCCAGAGAGCGTCCCCCTCCCACCGAGTTCGGCACGAACCTGAGCTCGCGCTCTCCCTCGCCTGCGAGCGACCGACGTGCGGCATCCGCGAGATCCTGCGCATCCGAGAGCACAGCGGAGAGCACCTCGACGGCCTCACGATGCACCCACGCTATGGAAGTGCCGGGCAGGATGTCGTGGAACTCGTGCAGCAGCACGGTCTCCCACAGGCGGTCGAACTCGGTCTGGGGGTATGCGGCGCCGGTGCGCACGGCATCCGTCGCGGCCCACAGCTCGGCCTCGACCAGCGCGTGCTCGGCCCAGCGGTGCAGCGCCTTCGTGGCGTGCTGGCTGGTGAGGGTTCCGCGGTGCAGCTCGAGGTAGAGCTCTCCGACCCACACGGCCGGATTCGGGATCTCCGCGCGAGCGGCCTCGAAGAAGACATCAGGATGCTCCCACTCGACCCGCGCGCTGCCCTCGAGGTTCTGCAGTCGGGTCGCCTTGCCTGTCATCTCACGCGTGGTGCCTCCACCGCCGTCGCCCCAGCCCACCGGGGCGATCGACCGCGATGTCACGCGGTTCTCCTTGAACTGACGCGAGGCCTTGGCGACCTCCATACCGCTGAGCTGGGAGTTGTAGGTGTCCATCGAGGGGAAGTGGGTGAACACCTGCGATCCGTCGATGCCCTCCCACAGGAAGCTGTGGTGCGGGAACACGTTCTGCTGATTCCACGAGATCTTCTGCGTGAAGAACCACTCGAACCCGGCGCGGCGCATGAGCTGCGGCAGAGCAGGCGAGTAGCCGAAGCTGTCGGGAAGCCAGACGCCCTTCGAGCGGATGCCGAATTCCCGCTCGAAGAACCGCTGTCCGTACGAGAACTGGCGCACGAGCGATTCACCCGTCGGCATCACCGTGTCGGATTCGACCCACATTCCGCCGAGCGGCAGGAAGCGCCCCTCGGCGACGGCGGCCTTGACCCTGGCGTAGACCTCGGGCCGGTGCTCCTTGAGCCACGCGTACTGCTGCGCGCTCGACATGCCGTAGAGGAAGTCGGGCTGCTCGTCGATCAGCGTCGTCATCGACGAGGTGGTGCGGGCCACCTTGCGGATCGTCTCGCGCACCGGCCACAGCCAGGCGGAGTCGATGTGCGCGTGCCCGATCGCTGAGATGCGGTGTGCGCTCGCCTCGGCGGGGGCTGCGAGCACGCCCGCCAGGCGAGCGCGGGCATCGGATGCCGTCTGCACGATGCGCTGCAGATCGAGCACGTCGAGGGCGTCGTCCATGGCCTGCAGGATCTGCATGCGTCTCGGCGACGTCGCCGGCAGCTCAGCCTCCAGCTCGAACAGCACCTCGAGGTCGAGGGACAGCTCGAAGACCTCCTGCTCGAAGACGGCGAGGTCGATGCGGCGGGTGCGATAGAGCGGCTCGCGGGACGACGTCTGGACGTCACCCTCCTGCGTCGGCAGGAAGGGGTGGTAGTCGAGCAGCACGGGGTTGGCAGCCGCCTCGAGATACAGCTCGACGGGCTCGTCGCCGTGAGCGTCCTCGGTGATCGGCAGCCACTGGTTGCGCGGGTTGATGCTCTTGACCGGGCTGCCGTCAGGCCGGTAGACGAGCGCCTCGCACTGGAAGCCGGGCATGTTGATGTCGAATCCGAGGTCGATGACGGCCTCGACCCGGCGGCCGGCCCATTCCGCGGGCACGCGACCGGTGATCTTGAACCAGGTCGTCGACCAGGCAGGGCCCCACATGCTCGGCACGGAGGCCGGGGCGAAGTCGAGAGCCAGCCCGTCGACGGGGCTGATCGGCTCACCCGGGAGCTGGTTCACCTCGATCGTGAGGGGCACGGATGCGGAGTGGACGGCCGGGCGGATGCGCTCATCGAGCACCCGCTTGACGCGGCCGACGGTGAGCGAGGTGTCGTCATGCATGGTGTGATTCTCCGGGCTCGGCGGTGAGTGGGGCGTGGCTCGCGCCCAGGAGCGGGGCGGTCGCCGACAATGCTATCGGATTTACTAAAGCGATCTAGTAACACGCCCGAAAACCGAGTTCGGTGGCTTCCGAGCGGCTAAACCGATCAAGTAGTGTGAGGCGCATGACTTCGGGCAAACGCGTCACCATCGCGGACATCGCGCGTATGGCCGGAGTCTCGCCCGGCGCCGTGTCGTTCGCACTCAACGGGCGCCCCGGCGTGAGCGACGAGACGCGCCAGCGGATCCTCTCGATCGTCGAAGAGAACCACTGGCAGCCGAGCTCCGCGGCACGCGCCCTGGTCGGCGCCCGGGCCAACACGGTCGGCTTCGCCCTCGCACGCCCCGCCCGCTCGCTCGGGTCCGAGGCCTTCTTCACCGACCTCATCGCCGGAATAGAGTCGCGGCTCTCCGAGAGCAAAGTCAGCCTCCAGCTGCGCCTGGTCACCGACATCGCCGAGGAGATGGAGGTGCATCGGCAGTGGCGGTCGTCGAATCAGGTCGACGGCATCATCCTCATCGATCCCCGCGACGACGATCCCCGCAGCGACCGGATCGCAGCACTCGACGCTCGCGCGGTCCTGATCGGCTCGAAGCCCTCCCCCGACGGAGCAGTGCCGAGCGTCTGGATCGCCGACGACGAAGTCGCCGAGACGCTCTTCTCCTACCTCGCAGCCCTGGGGCACACGCGCATCGCCTATGTCGCGGGCCCCGCCGAACTCGAGCACACCCGACTGCGCGCCGAGGTGCTCGACCGCATGGCGGCCGATGGCATCTCGGGCGACGTGATCACCACGGACTTCTCCCCCGCCAGGGCATCAGCCGTCACTCGCTCCCTGCTCTCGGGCCGCCTGCGCCCGACGGCGATCGTGTACGACAACGATGTGATGGCCGTGGCGGGCCTCAGGGTCGCACAGGAGATGGGCCGCGCGGTTCCCCGCGACGTCTCGATCGCATCGTTCGACGACTCGGTGATCGCCGGCCTGATCAATCCGTCGATCACAGCGATGACCCGCGACACGTTCGAGCTCGGCGAGCAGGCCGCCACACTGCTGCTGCAGCAGATCGTCGCCGGGACGAACCTGCCCAGCGCTCAGGGCCCGACGCCGACCCTCACCGCCCGCGAGAGCACGGCTCCGCCGGCGGCAGCATCCTGACGACGGTTCTCCGGCGTCTGGCGACGACGTCGTCAGCCGCTGACGACGGTGTTGACGGAGCCGTAGGGGTCGACCCCGCTCGTCGACAGATCAGGACGGATGAGGCGACGGATGCCGCGCGCGGCGAGCGCTGCATCGTCGAGGGCCGTCTGCGAGGTCACGAACGCCGGGTCGAGGCCGGCCGCGCAGGCATCCACCCAGGCCTGGAAGACCGCACCCCCGGGGCTGAGAGCCGCGCGACTCACGGGCACCTCGTGCTCGTCGACGTCGACCACGATCGCCGTCTCGCGCGCTGGCGCCGCAGCGCGCGCGCGCAGTTCGGGGATCAGCTCGGCGAACCGCAGACCGAGAGGCTTGGCCGCACCGCTCTGGTCGATGAGGCCGAGCGAGTACTCCAGCTCGGGGAAGTCGCCGAGATCGCGGCTCACATCGTGCGAGCACCACCAGGTCACGCCCCAGAGGTTCTCCGTGCGCGCCGCCGATCGCAGGGTCGCCTCGAGGAAGCCGGGCATCTCGCGCTCGTCGAGGCAGTTCGACGGCGCGCCCACCTCCTGCAGCCAGATCGGTCGCTCGTGATCGATGGCGAAGGCGCGGGAGAGCTCGATGAGGTACTCGGCGTGGCGGTCTGCGGCGACCGACCTGCCGCCGTAGCGCTGAGCCGTGCCGTTGAAGATCCAGGAGTGGATCGTGGTCATCTCGCCCAGACGCGATGCGTGCGCGGGGGTGAACCCATGCCCGTCCATGTACCAGACCGCGTCGTACTCGCTGTGGACGTGCGAGAGACCGGGTGCCGCCCTCTCGGCCGCGGCGAGCAGCGACTCGATCCAGTGCCCTGCTTCGTCGGTCGTGACCGGCCATGGCGACGGGTGCGTGTGCGCCGAGAACTGGTTCGTCTCATTGCCGAGAGTCAGCCCGAGGAAGTTCGGGGCGTCGCGCAGCGCGCCGGCGAGCGTCTGCACGAGGTCGACCTGCCCGCTGAGCGCGGTCGGGTCTGTGAACATGTTGCGGTCGTGCCAGGTGTAGAGCCAGGAGGGCACGAAGTCGAAGCTCGACAGGTGTCCTTGGATCACGTCGACGCTGGCGTCGAGTCCGAACTCGGCCGCGATGTCGACCATGGCGCGGACATCGTCGATCGCCTTCGTGCGGATGAGCGTACGGTTCGGCTGCAGCACCGTCCACAGCGGGAAGACCCGCACGTGATCGAGGCCGAGCTCGGCGAGCGCCGCGAAGTCGCGCCGCACGTCATCGGGCGTGAAGTCGAGCCAGGAGTGCATCCAGTCCTTCGACGGCGTGTAGTTCGCCCCGAATCTCAGGCGAGCATCGAGAGCGCGGCGCTGCGTCATGTGTCCGGACCTTTCCGACTGAGCCCTCCAGCGAGGACATTTCGCACCACTATAACGCTTGAGCACCATATCGCTACCCGGAATACCGCCACTTGGCAGCGAGCGGAGTGGCGAGACCTTGACAGACACCGCATCCGATGGTTTCATCTGCTAAAGCGTTGTAGTCCATCTCTGTGGGCACCGCGAATCGCCCGCCTCGAGGAAGAAGCACGATGAAAGTTCCCGCACGCATTGTCGCTCTGGCAACATTCACGATCGGCGCCCTGGTGCTCGCCGGCTGCACCGGAGGCGGTGCCACATCCGGCGCATCCGGTCCGATCGACACCTCCGGCGAACTGAGCGGAACGATCCAGTTCCAGACCTGGTCGCTGAAGAACGAGAAGTTCACGCCGTACTTCGAAGACCTGATCGACGCGTTCGAGAAGGAGCACCCCGACGTCACGGTCGAGTGGCTCGACCAGCCGGGAGACGGATACCAGGAGAAGATCCTGAGCCAGGCGAACGCCGACACCCTCCCCGACGTGCTGAACCTGCCGCCGGACATCGCCTACCCGCTCGTCGCGGCTGGAAAGCTCGTCGACCTCGAGACGGCCGATCCCGACCTGAAGTCCGGGTACAACACCGGCGCATGGGACGCATACAGCCAGTACCCCGACGTCGAGGGCACCTACGGACTGCCCTGGTACCTCTCCAGCGACGCGTCATGGTGGAACCTCGCCCAGCTCGCCCCCTTCGGCGTCACCGGGGACAACCTCCCCACCACGGTCGATGAGCTCCTCGCTCTCGCCAAGGACGTCGCGACGGAATCGGGCGGCAAGGTGCAGCTGCTCTCGTCGATCCCGGCCCTCGACACCTTCACCTCCGCAGGGATGGAGGTGATCAACGACGACGGCGAGTTCGACTTCAACACCGCCGAAGCCGCCGAGATCATCGAGAAGTACGCCGACGCGTACGCGGCAGGAGCGATGCCCGCCGAGGCCCTGACCGGCGACTACGGCGGAAACGCCGAGGCCTACATCCAGCAGAAGGTCGCCTTCACCACGGGTGGCACCGGCTTCACTACCGATCTCGCCAAGGACGCGCCGGCACTGCTCGAGAGCACCGTCGCGACGCAGCGGCTCGGCATCCCGCCGCTCTATGTGCAGGGACTGAACGTCTCCGCCGACTCCGACAACAAGGAGGCCGCTCTCGCGTTCGCCGAGTTCGCGACGAACGAGGAGAACCAGGTCGCGTTCTCGTCGCTCGCCGTCGGCACGGCGCCCGGCACGTCGTCGGGTGGTGACGCCGTGGTCGAGAACATCTCGTCGTCGATCACCGACGAGAAGCAGCTGTCGGCGATCGACACCGTGTTCACCGCGATGGAGGACGCGAAGGCCATCCCGTTCCAGTGGACGTCCGACATGGCGACGTACATGACCCAGCAGATCGCCCTCGCCGTCAACGGTGAAGCCGACGCTCAGACCCAGCTCGACAAGATCGTCGAGTACGCCAACGCGAACCGCGTGGACCAGTAAGCCATGAGCGCGGACACCAGCATCCGGAGCCGGAGGAAGAGCATCACGTCCCACCGGTGGTTCACCCCGTGGCTCCTTCTCGGCCCCGCCGTCATCTGGGTGCTGGTGTTCGCGCTCTGGCCCTTCCTCAACACCGTCTTCCTGAGCTTCACCGACGCGCGCCCCCTGCGGACTCCCGAGTTCGTCGGCGGCGCGAACTACGAGCGGATGTTCGGCGACGAGATGTTCTGGAACGCCCTGACCACCTGCATCATCTACGTGGTCGTCTGCGTGCCGCTGCTCACGGTGCTCCCGCTGCTGCTGGCCCTGCTCGTGCAGAAGAAGCTCCCCGGCATCGCGTTCTTCCGCACGACGTTCTACTTTCCGGTCATCGCCTCGGTGGTCGTGGTCGCGCTCATCTGGACCTGGCTGTTCGACAGCAGGGGCATCATCAACCAGACCCTCGAGTTCCTCGGACTCGTCGACAAGCCGATGGCCTTCCTCGTCGACCGGTGGCTGCTGCTCGGCTGCGCGATCCTGCTGACGGTGTGGAAGGGGCTCGGCTACTACATGGTCGTGTACCTCGCGGCCCTCGGCAACGTCGGCAAGGAGCTGCACGAGGCCGCGATGCTCGACGGAGCAGGATCCTTCCGCCGCTTCCTCTCGGTGACGATCCCCTCGGTGCGCGGAGCGATGCTCCTGATCGCCGTGCTCATAGCGGTCTCGGCGATGAGGGTGTTCGCCGAGCTCGACGTGCTCTCCAAGAGCACCGGCGGCCCCGGCGGCTACGACATGTCGCTCGTGATGCTGATCCGTCAGGTGGGCTCCGGCCTGAACGGCAACATCGGCTACGCCTCCGCGATCAGCGTCGCGCTGTTCCTCCTCACCCTCATCCCGCTGGCCGCGATCGCCTTCATGAATCGCGAGAAGAAGGCGAAGGTCTCCGCATGACCACACTCACTCCGCCCCGGGTCGACGATGACCGCCGGCCCGACGAGCAGCCCGCTCCGCCCACGCGCGAGCGCATCTTCCGTCGCCGTGGTTCGGGAGACTTCAGCAAGCCGACGCTCGGTGGCCTGATCGGTCGCTACGCGCTCCTGCTGCTTGTTCTCGTGCTCGTCATCGGTCCGTTCATCTGGCAGCTGTCGACCTCTTTCAAGGGACCGCAGGAGAACATCTACTCGTTCCCGCCCGACCTGATCCCCCGCGATCCGACGCTGCAGAACTATGCCACTGTCGCCGATATCGTCCCGGTCTACCTGTATGCCTGGCACTCCCTGCTCGTCTCGGTCGGCACGGTGCTCAGCAACGTGGTGCTGGCCACCTTCGCGGGCTATGCGCTCGGATGCATGCGGTTCCGCGGCAAATGGATCGTCATGGCCATCCTGCTCTCGACCCTGCTCTTCCCCGGCGAGGTCACGGTCACGAGCAACTTCCTCACGATCCGCGCGCTCGGGCTCGCCGACACCCTGTGGGGCGTGTTCCTTCCCGGCGCCATCAGTGCCATGAACGTACTGCTCATCGCCACGGCCTGCCGCATGATCCCGAAGGACGTCCTCGACGCCGCGACCGTCGACGGGGCCACCACCTGGCAGCGGATCCGTCACATCGTGTGGCCCAACATCCGCGGCATGGTCTCGGTCGTCGCCATCTTCGCCTTCATCGGCGCATGGGACGACTACCTCTGGCCGCTGATCGTGCTCTCCGATCCGGCGAAGTACACACTCACCGTCGGCATGGCCTACCTGAACAGCAGCTTCTCTGTCGATCCTCGCCTGATCGCGGCGGGCACCATGATCGCGCTCGTGCCGATCGTCATCATGTTCTCGTTCACTCAGCGGTTCTTCTTCAAGGGCGTGCAGGAGGGTGCGATCAAGGGGTGAGCATCGTGCATCTCGTGCCGGCGGACGGCCCGGCCGACCCTCCCTCGTCCCGTCCGCGGGCAGGAGTGCTGCGCGGTCAGGTCTTCGCCTTCGCCTTCGACCCGTCGGCCGGTGTGCAGCGGATCGATGTTCCCGGGCTCGCAGACATGCCCGTCACGCCTGACACCGTGTTGCACTGGGCGTTCTACGCCGACGGCTCCGACGCCGCCCTCGCCCCGCACGCGGCGCTCGCGGTGACGGTCGATGTGCGCGGCGCCGACGACTCGAGGCTCGGGGAGATCGCCGCCGTGCGTGATCGGTACGACTTCCCCATCACCGCTGGCGCGCAGTTCGCAGCACGCTGGAGCCTGCCGGAGCAGTGGAACGCCGACACCGTGTCGCTGGCCCCGATGCTCAGTGACTCGGCGCCGCAGACCTCGGTCACGGTCGAGCTCGTCTTCGGCACCGCGTCACTGGCCTCAGAGCCGCACCTGCCGTCACGCGTCAGCGGCTTCGTGCAGTGCGTCGTCGACGAGATGCCGGATTCGGCTGCGGCGGAGGACACTCCTCCCGTCGAACGCGTGGACACCCGTCGAGGCACGCACTCGGGCCCGCGCTTCTCGCGCGGCAACACGATTCCTGCGGTCGCCGTTCCACACGGCTTCACGTTCGTCACCCCGGCCACCGATGCGTCAGACACGCGCTGGCCCTACCGCCCGAGCATCCATGACGACGCACCGGGGCGCCGCCTCGAAGCACTCCAGTTCTCTCATCAGCCGAGCCCGTGGATCGGCGACCGCTCGGTGCTCCAGCTGATGCCGTTCGACGGGCGCCCGCTGTCTGACCGTGCGGAGCGTCGACGCTGGATCACGCCCGGCACCGAGCGCGCCCGCCCGCACGAGTACTCGGTCGACCTCGGCGGACTGCGCGCAGAGATGACCGCGACCTCGCACGCCGCCGCCTTGCGGGTGCGCGGCGCCGAGGCCGACGCCGTCGTCGGGTTCGTGATCGATCAGCCGACCGACGAGGGGCAGCTGGAGTGGACGGATGACGGGGGCTTCGAGGGGTGGACGCCCGAGGGTCCCGCGGACTGGGGCAACGCTCCGCGCTGCTACTTCGCCGGCATCGTGCTGCGGGGCGAGGGCGACGACGCCCCGGGCCCGCATGGCACGCTCGACGACGACGGGCGAGCCCGGGTCACCGGCTACGTCGGCGGCCGAGGGTCGCTCGAGGTGCGGGTGGCGGTGTCGTTCGTGTCGGTGGAGCAGGCCAGGCGCAGCCTCACGCTCGAAGCACCGGCTGAGGTGACCTACGAAGAGTTGCGGGCGGCATCCGCAGCATCCTGGAACCGTGTGCTGGGGCGCGTGACCATCCCGCCCCTCCCCGAGGCGGAGGCTCCGTATCGCCGACTGGCGCACGACGAGCATGTGAGCCGGATCGCCGCGGCCCTGCACCGGATGCATCTCTATCCGAACACCGCCGCCGAGAACGCGGGAACCACCGACGCCCCGTACCTTCGGTTCGCCGACGTCTTCGCGGCGCGCGAGCCGTTCGGCGAGCGCGCCACCAGCGCCCCGATCGTCGATGGCGAACTCGTGGTGAACAACGGATATTGGGACACCTACCGCACCGAATGGCCGGCGCTCGCGATGCTGGATCCTGCGCTGACCGGCAGGCTGCTCGATGGGCAGCTCGAGCAGTATCGCCGCGGAGGCTGGATGGCCCGGTGGAGTGCTCCGGGATACGTCGACAGCATGGTGGGAACGTCGAGTGACCAGATCTTCGCCGACGCCGCCCGGTGGGGCGTGCAGTACGACCGCGCGGAGGCGTTCGAGAGCGGCTGGCGCAACGCCTGCGAGGCGGGGCCCGATGCGCTGCGCGGTCGCAAGGGCATCGCCCGCGGGCGCTTCACCGGATTCATCTCGTCGGACGTGCCCGAGGGCATGAGCTGGACCATCGAGAACGCCGTGAGCGATGCCGCACTCGGCCGGTTCGCCGCGCAGCTCGCCGCCGACGCGGAGCAGCACTCCGACGCGGAATCTGCACAGGATGCCGCGCGCTACCGCTCCTTCGCCCGCTACTTCGCGAACCGGGCACTGTCGTACCGCACTCTGTTCGATGCCGACTCCGGGTTCCTCCGCGGCAAGGACACCGCCGGAGACTTCGCCGCCGGCTTCGATCCGCGCCTCTGGGGCGGCGACAATGTCGAGACGAACGCATGGGGCATGTCGGTCGGTGCCGTGCACGACGGAGCCGGACTCGCGGCGCTTCATGGCGGCGGCGACGCCTTCGGTCAGCACCTCGACGCGCTCTTCTCGGAGCCCGAGAGCGCCGACGAGCGATTCGGCGGGGCTTACGGCACCGTGATCCACGAGCAGCGCGAGGCTCGGGCTCTGCGCTCGGGTATGTGCGCGATCTCGAATCAGCCCGCCCACCACATCCCCTTCATGTACGCGTTCAGCGACCGGCCGTGGCGCACCGCGGCGATCGTGAACGACCTCGCCGGCCGTCTCTTCGCGGGCGCGCACATCGGTCAGGGATTCCCCGGCGACGAGGACAACGGCGAGATGAGCGCGTGGTGGCTGTGGGCTGCCCTCGGGCTCTACCCGCTCGAGCTCGCGTCGGGAGTGCTGCGGATCGGGTCTCCCCTGTTCGACGACATCCGCGTCGATCGCGGCGACGGCTCGTCGCTTCGCATCCGCTCTCATCGCAGCGCGCCGGGCGCCCATGTGCTGCAGAGTGCGCGACTCGACGGGGTCGCGCTGCCGCGAGCCGAACTGCCCGTCGAGGCGCTCGTCGGCGACGCCGAGCTGGAGCTGGTCTTCGGCGCCGACCCTTCGGATGCCCTCGAGACGAGCGATCACGAACCGGCAGATGTCGCAGCCTGGTGTCGCGATCTGACGGCCGACCGAGCAGACGTGATCGCGTCAGCATCCGTCGTCGATGCCTCGCGTCTCTTCGACGACGGCGATCCGAGCGGTTCGAGCGGCGTCGCCCTGGCTGCCGGCGAATGGGCGGGGTGCCGCTTCACCGAGCCCCGCGCCGTCAGCGACCTCACCGTGACGATGGTCGCTGCAGCCCCGTCGTCGCGCCTGCAATGGGAGGTCATCGATGAGGACGGATGCTGGACCGCGACGCCGACCACGCACGACGCGGAGCTTGCCGCAGACCGCACCACCCCGTTCGCGCTGGCGTCACGGGCTGTGACCCCGGCGATCCGCGTGCGGGCGGAGGCCGGGGTCACGATCCGTCAGATCGAGGTCTTCGACCTCGGGTGATCATTTCGATCTCAGGGGATCACTTCGACAGGATGAACGACACCTCGGTGGTGTTCCCGGCGACGTCGACGACCTGCAGCGTGTTCGCGCCAGTGACCGCTCCGAAGGCGCCCGACTTCACGAAGTTCAGGTCGCTCCACTCGTTGTCTGTGAGATCCTTCTCGACGCCGTTGACGTAGAGCCTGTCGATCTTGCCCTCGTCGTAGAGCGTGAAGCTGACCCGCTGATAGCCGACCGCCGCATCGCCCTTCGTGAACCGCGCGCCCTCCTTGACCGTGACGGTCGGGGGCGTCGTGTCGCGGGGCGCCGCCCGATACTCGGTCGCCTCGCCCTTCAGCGCCTCGGTGATGCCCGAGAGATACGCCGACTGGTCGGTCGCGGTGAGGTTGTACGCGACATAGACGCCGTAGCCGTCGGCGACGGTGCGGGTCGCGAAGTCCGCGGCGGTGGCTGCGCTCGTGTTCGCCAGGTCGATGGCCGCAGCCCCGAGCAGACCGCGGTCCTCAAGGCCGGGAACGACGGGCGCATCGTAGGTCGGGTAGTAGGGGTTCCAGGCGTAGTCGAGCACGCTCGCGGCATCGAACAGCGTGAAGTCGGTCGTCGTATAGGTCGGGCCGATCGCGTACAGGCTGATGATCTTGTCGGGGCCGAGTCGATCGCGCAGCGCGGTGGCCAGCCATCCGAACGACTCCGCATTGGGCTGCGGCGTGCCATTGGCGCCGTAGTTCGTCCACTCGTCGTCGAAGTCGATGCCGTCGAGCCCGTAGGTCGTCACGGCGTCGGCGAGCTGAGCGGCGAACGCATCGGCCTGCGCGAACGAGGTGAAGTTCGCGAAGCCGGCACCCTGGTGGTTGCCGAGCACCGAGAGCAGCACCTTGGTGCCCTTCGCCTGCACAGGACGGATCTGCGTCTCGGCATCGTCGAGCGTCTCGGTGACCCGCTCGTTGAAGTGCAGGTATGCCTTCTCACCGTCGTAGTTGATGTTCGCAGCGAAGATCATCGCCATGTCGATGGCTGCATCGCCGGACTCGGCGAGCGTGTAGTCGGCGACGTTGGCTAAATCGTTCGAGTTCACCTCGACGTAGACGGCGAGCTTCGGGTCGACGGGCTCAGCGCTCTCGGCGGCGGCCCCCAGCGAACCGGTGAGAATGCCTGCAGCAGCGGTCGCGAACACCCCCAGCCCGGCGATGCCCTTTCGCAATCGGTGATTCCTGACGTTCTGACTCATGACGGATCGTCTCCTTCGGCGTCGTTGTCGAATCCGGCCGCACCGTCGCGACCTGCGGCCGACTATAGCGCTTAAGTACGCCATCCGGAAGAAGTCCGGTCCGACGGCCAGGAGGGGGCGGATGCTGCAGCATCCGCCCCCTCCCCCGGCCGCCCTCCGGAGTCCGCCCTCACCCAGCGGTCAGATCGTCACGTCTCCGACCAGGTTGACCTTGATGCCCATGCCCGCGAACATCGCAGCCTTGGCGATCAGCGCCTTGTCTGCCGTCTCGGCATCCGGCGCGTAGACGAGCTGAGCGTGATTGGCCTTGTGCCGGGCCATGAACTGATCGCGCGAGATGCCGTGCAGGACCACGTGCGCGATCGGCCACTCCGGGTTCGTCGCGTCCTTGCGGCGCTGGGTCTCCTCGGTCGGGAGCTCGACGACGGAGGCGCGGAAGATGTCGGCCTGCAGGATGCCGTCGGCGATGAACACGCGCGACAGCACGATCTCGCCGGGCTTCGAGACGCCGTTGATCGTGGCGCCGCCCGCGGGGAAGAAGACATGGCCCTGACGCCATCCCTCGGCGTTCTGCCACCCGCCGAGGTGCGACGCGGGGACCGAGCCCGAGATCTCGTAGACCCAGACGAACCGACCGTCGAAGTCCTCACCCCACCGCACGTCGTGCAGCGTGTTGTCTGGCACGAGGCCCATCGCGCGCCACACCCGATCGGTGACCAGCGCATCGACCGCGACGCCCTCGTCGGCCTCGTTGAAGTGGGGGAAGGCTCGGCCCTCGTGCAGCACGCGCGAGCCGTCACGGGATGTGACGGGCGGGCGCTCGGTCGAGTTGAGGATCCCCTCGGCCAGATCCGATGCCGGAACGAGGTCCTTGAGTCCCTGCTGGTACTGGATGCCGACGGCGTCGAGGCCGAAGTCGTCGGCGATGCGGAGCGCGGCGATGTACATCTTCAGCTGCCACTGCACCTGCTCGCGGGTCAGCTCGGTCTCGGCATCCTCGCCGTACCGGAACGTCATGCCCGCGTCGATCAGCCAGTCGTAGGCGGCATCCGCCTCGCCATCGGTGACGTTCAGCATCTCGGCATACAGAGCCGACTGCGAGAGACGCTCCTTGTAGATGCCGGTCTTATTGAGCAGCTCGTCGTCGAAGATCGCGTTGTACATGCCCATGCAGCCCTCGTCGAAGACGCCGATGATGGCCTTCTCGGCGAGCAGCTCTGCGGCGAGCGCCTCACCCAGCGCCTTCTCGGGGCCGTCGGGCAGCTCGGGCAGCGGACGCACGTGGGACGCGTCGTGCGTGATCGAGCCGGTCTCGGTCCACTCCACGATGCCTCTTCTGAACCACTCGTCGGTGAAATCGACCGACCAGATCGTGGCGTACGGCTTGTCCATCTTGGTGAGGCCCGCGTTCAGGCCGAGGAGTCCGACGAGGCCGGGCCAGTCGCCGGCGAAGTTCGCGACGGTGAGGATCGGCCCCTCGTGCGTGCGCAGGCCCGCGAGCACGTGGTGCGAGTACTGCCAGACCGCCTCGGCGACGATCAGCGGAGCATCCGTCGGGATGTTCTTGAAGACCTCGAGACCCATGCGCTGGCTCGAGATGAAGCCGTGGCCGGTCGCCGGGTCGACGTCGTTGGCGCGGATGACAGTCCACCCCAGGTCGTTGAAGACGCCGGTCACGCCCGCTTCGAGCTCGACCTGCACGGGCCAGCCGCCGGTGTTGGCGGCCTCGCGCAGGTCGCCCGAGGCGATCAGGTACGCGGTCTTCGGCGCGGACGCCGGTCGGGATGCCGGTGCCGGCAGGGTGTAGGTCATGACTCGCGTCCTCCTTGATCGCACGTGTTCTGCCACTGTATGTGAAATCGGTTTCAGACTGCAACCGGTCATCCGTTCTGCACTGTCGCCAACTTCGCCGACTTGTGCACACCGAGTGTGAACTCCGGCATACAGCGCGGGACCCCGGTGACATCCTGAGTTCCGCGCCGAACAATGGAGGTATGGACTTGAGCGATCCGCAGGCCTGGACGATGATCGGCATCTTCGCGAGCGCGATGCTCGGCGGCATGACCCTGATGACGACACAGTTCAGCCGGGTGCTTCGCGCCGAGATCGGGGGCCTTCGCGGCGAGCTCGGCGGCGAGATCGGCGGCCTTCGCGGCGAGCTCGGCGGGCTTCGCGGCGAGTTGCGCGGCGAGATCGACGTGCTGCGCACTGAGATGCGAGCCGGTTTCGAGGTGATGAACGTGCGGCTCGACTCCCTCGACACCCGACTCACTCGTGTCGAGGGCAAAGTCGACGACCTCGACACCGAGCTCACGCACCTCGCGACTCGGTTCTGGCGGTCTCAGTGAGGGACCGCGGGTGCTGTCAGCCCCTGGCCGCGGCGACGGCGCTGGCCGGCTGGATCTCGTTGCGCAGCACCACCGTGCGCGACGGCTGATCATCGCCGCCGATGCGCTCCAGCAGCATCCGCGCCGCCGTCACTCCCATATGACGTGCGGGCAGCCGCACGACCGTCACGGCTGTGGGCGAGAGCGTCGTGAAGGGCAGCGAACCGATCACCGCCACGCCGACCTGCGGCGGAGTCAGTCCCTGCTCGGTCAGCACCTGGATCGCTCCAACGCCGATGAGGTTGTTGCCGGCCACCACCGCGTCAGGCGGCTCGGGGAGGGCGAGCAGCTGCTCCATCGCCTCTCGCCCGCCGTCGACGCGGAACGTGGTGAACCGCTCGAGGTCGTCGAGGTCGAGATCCGGGTGCGCTGCGCTCAGCGCCTGGCGCCAGCCCGCGGCCCGCTCGGCCGCAGTGTCGATGTGCTCGGGGCCGCCGATGTAGGCGATGCGCCGGTATCCGGCATCGATGAGATCTTCCGCGGCCGAGGCACCGGCCGCCCGGTTCGCCATGACGACGCCGTCGATGTCGTAGGTCGTGCTGCGGTCGACGGCGACGACCGGCCGCCCCGTCGCGAGGATGCCGCCGAGGTCGGAGCGCTCGTCGGCGGTCGCGATGATCACGCCGGACATGTGCTCGGAGATCGCGATCTGCAGATAGGTCGCCTCCTTCTCGAGCTGTGAGTCGGAGTTGCAGAGTACGACCGAGTACCCGGCCTCCGAGGCGACGTCTTCGACACCTCGGGCCATCTCGGTGAAGTACGGGTTCTCGATGTCGGGGATCACGAGGCCGATGACCTCGGAGCTCTGCCGCCGCAGGGTGCGAGCGGTGCGGTTGGGGGTGAAGCGCAGCTGTTCGGCGGCTCGACGCACCGCCTCGACCTTCGACGCCGAGACGCTGGTGCCGTTGAACACGCGCGAGACGGTGGCCGGCGAGACCTGCGCGAGTCGAGCGACGTCGTAGATCGTGACCATCGGCACACTGTAACCGATTTCAATCGCGTCGGGGAGCTCGCGATCAGGCAGACGAGGCCCGACGGTCAGCCGGCGAGCATCCGATCCCGCACCTGGCGGCGCAGCACCTTGCCGATCAGTGAACGAGGAAGATCATCGACCGCCGTGATGCGCTTGGGCACCTTGTAGGGGGTCAGCCGGGTGCGACAGAAGTCGCGCAGCGCGCCCGAGTCGAGTGTCGCACCCTCGCGGAGCACGACCGCGGCGGCGACCTCTTCGCCCCCGCTCGCTCTCGGAAGGCCGACCACGGCGGCGGCGACCACGTCAGGGTGCGCCTCGAGCGCATCCTCGACCTCGCTGGGCGAGACGTTGAACCCGCCTGTGATGATGAGCTCCTTGAGGCGGTCCACGATCGTCACGAAGCCGTCGGCAGAGACCTCGGCGATGTCCCCGGTGCGCAGCCAGCCGTCGGCGAGCAGCACGTCGGCGGTGTCACCCGGTCGACGCCAGTATCCCTGGAAGACCTGCGGACCGCGGATCAGCAGCTCGCCGCTCTCACCCGACGGCATGTCGATGTCGGTGTCCGCAGGATCGACCACGCGGATCTCGGTGCTCGGGAACGGCACGCCGACCGTGCCGGGGCGACGGCTGCGGCCCATCGGGTTTCCGAGCGCGACGGGCGAGCTCTCGGTCATGCCGTATCCCTCGACGAGCAGGCCGCCGGTCGCCTCCTCCCACCGCTGCACGGTCGCGACCGGCAGGCTCATCGCACCGGAGATCGCGAACCGGACTGTGGAGAGGTCGATGGTCCCGCGTGACGCGGCACGCGCGAGCTGGTCGTAGATCGGCGGCACGGCAGGGAGGAAGGTCGCAGGGCTCGTGCGCGCCGCCTTCGTGACGAGGTCGAGGTCGAAGGTCGGGAACAGCACGAGCTTCGCGCCGATGCTCATCGCGAACGTCAGGCACAGCGTCATCCCGTAGGCGTGGAACAGCGGCAGCACACCGTAGAACGTCTCCTTGCCGTCGACGAGTCCTGGCACCCATGCGCGACCCTGCATCGCGTTGGCGCGCAGGTTCGCGTGAGTGAGGATCGCGCCCTTCGGGTCGCCCGTCGTCCCACTCGTGTACTGCAGCAGCGCGGTGTCGTCCAGCGAAGGGCCCTCGATGCGACGCGAGAGCGGACGATGGTCGACCAGCTTCTTCCAGGCCAGCGCGCGACGCGTCTTCGGGGTGGCTGTCAGCTTGGCCCTCGACGCCCGCGCCTTGGGTATGGGCAGTCGCAGGAGCAGCCGCTGCGGGGCGGGCATGGCCTCGGTGAGGTCGACGCTCACGATGTGCTCGACCCGCAGGTCCGAGGGGAAGTCCGCGATCGTGTCGACCGTCTTGTCCCAGACGATCGCGACCTTCGCGCCGTGATCCTCGAACTGATGCCGCAGCTCCCTCGCCGTGTAGAGCGGGTTGTGCTCGACGACGATGGCGCCGAGGCGGAGTGCCGCATAGAAGGCCACGACATGCTGGGGGCAGTTGGGCAGCACAAGTGCGACCCGGTCGCCCTTGCGCACACCGAGGCGCCGGAGACCCTCGGCAGCGCGCGTGATCTGGTCGCCGAGCTCGCGGTAGGTCGTCACCGCGCCGAAGAACTCGAGCGCCGGTCGACGCGCGAATGCGGAGACGCTGGCCGCCATCATCTCGGGCAGCGTCTGAGTCGGAGCCTCGATCTCCGCGGGAACGTCATCTGCGTAGGAGGCGAGCCATGGCCGGGATTCGTGCGGGTTGACGGACATGTCCTCCATCCTGCCCCGGGCGGCTGTGAGGCGCCCCCGCGCTGCGCCCGAGGCCGGCCCGGTCACAGCTCGGCGAGATACCCGTCCAGCGTCTCGGCGAGCCTGTCCAACCTGATGCGATCGTCTGCCGTCAGCGGTCGGAACGGCATCCGGCAGTCTCCGAGCACCCCTGCGCCGCCCGCGCTCCGTCCGGAGAGGTACTTGGCCGCCGGGAACACGTCGACCGCAACGAGTTCCGAGATGACATGGTTGATCCGTCGCTGTACGCGCTGAGCTGCCGGCAGATCACCGGCGTCGAGCAGGCTCCGAGCAGCACGGAAGAGCTCGATCTGCAGGCCGACCGTGGTTCCGATCGTGCCCCGTGCCCCCGCTGCGACAGCGGGGACGTAGACCTCGTCGAAGCCGTTGATGTATGCCTTGTCCGGGTAGGCGGCCTTCATCCGCTCGAGGGCGTACATGTTGTGCGCAGTCTGCTTGATCCCTATCACGCGCGGATCGTCGAGGAGCGCTCCTGCGGTGACGACATCGAACTCCGTGCCCGTGAACTGCGGGATGTTGTAGACGATCAGCGGAAGATCGACGGCGTCCAGTACCGCTCGGTAGTGCGCGACTATCGTCTCCGCGTCGAAGGAGTAGTAGATCGGAGGGATCATCGACAGGGCGCTCGCCCCTGCCTGTTCGGCGCGCTGCGCGAGAGCGATCGCCTCGCGCGTCGACAGAGCGCCCACATGAGCCACGACAGGCAGCCGACCCTCGGATGCGGCCACGACGGTCTCGACGACAGCTGTGCGCTCGTCAGGGGAGAGAAGCAGCCCTTCGCCGGACGACCCGCAGCAGTAGATCCCCTCGACGCCCCTCTTCGCATAGTCATCGACGAGTGCTGTGAGGAGCCCCATGTCCACCTCGCCATCCGCGTCATAGGGCGTCGCGACCGCGGCCATCAGCACGCCGATATCTGCGGCCGTGGTCACCATGCCGTCCACCCGCCGTCGACCACGAGGTTCGCACCCGTCATGTATCGGGAGGCATCCGAGAGGAGGAAGACGGCCGCGCCGTTGAAGTCCGTAGCCTCGGCCATGCGTCCGATCGGGATGCGGTCGGTGTAGTTCTTCTGGAAGGTGGCGTCCTGCGTATCGCGCCCCACGCCGGAAGGAGTGAGAGTGTTCACGCGGATCCCCTGGCGCCCCCAATACGTCGCGCAGTAGCGGGTGAGGTTGTAGAGCCCGGACTTCGCCGCGGAGTATGCGACGGGCTTCACGAACGGCACACCGGTCTCCTCCTCCCGGTAGGCATAGATGTCCTGCACAGGCGAGACCATGCCGTAGATCGAGCCGACGTTCACGATGGAGCCGGCTCTCCCCGCCGCACGCATGCGTGCCCCGGCCGCCTGGGTGACCACGAAGGTGCCCACGAGATTCACATCCACGACTTCACGGAAGATGTCGATCGGGAATTCCTCGAACGGCCCGGACACCTCCGCGGGAGCGCTCGGCTGCGTATCGAGCCCCGCGTTGTTGATCACCGCATCGGGGCAGGCCCCCCACTGCTGTTCGATGGCGTCGAGGGCCGCTTCGACGCTGGGCTTCGAGACGATGTCCATCGCCAGGGGCATCAGGCGATCACTGCCCACGAGGTCAGGGAACACCGCGTTCAGGCGCTCGGCGTCCGCCGTGCGAGACGCCACGGCTACCCGAGCGCCACGGCCATGCAGTTCACGCACGAAGGCGGCGCCGATCTGACCGAGGCCTCCGGTCACCAGGACGATGCGTTCGGCGACGTCGAAGATGTCTGTCATGAGTCGTCCTTCCACTCAGAGCACCGCGAGGCGCGCGAGATTCTCTCGGTCGTACTCCAGGCCGTTGCCCGGAGCTCGGTTCGGCACGAAGAAGCCGTTCTGCGGCAGTTGAGGCTTGATGACCCCGAGATCGGACAGCGTTCCGCCGTCGGTCATCTCTCCGAACAACGCGTTCGGCACCGCGCACAGCACGTTCGCGGTGAGCTCCATCACGAAGTGCGGGGTCATCGGCGCGCTGAACGCACGCCCGAGTGCAGCGATGTCCATGTAGGGAGTGATCCCGCCCACGCGACCGACGTCGGCCTGGATGAAGTCGCACGCATCGGCCACGAGGTACTGGTTGAACTGCTGGAGCGTGTAGACGTTCTCTCCGAGACCGATCGGGATGGGCGACCGAGCCCGGAGCCGCGCATGAGACTGGACATCGTCGACTCGCAGCGGCTCCTCGACCCAGTACAGGTTGAGGTCGCGGAAGCGGGTGACAGCCCGTACGGCCTCGCCATACGTCCAGCCCTGGTTCGCGTCGACCATCAGCGGGTATTCGCCGACCGCTTCGCGGATCTTGGTCAGGCGGTAGACGTCTTCCTCGAGGTCCGGCTTGCCGACCTTCACCTTGCCTGCCGCGTATCCGTCTGCCTTCCACGACTTCACCTGCTCGACGACCTCCTCCGCCGACAGGTTCAGGTTGATCCCGCTGCCGTAGAGAGCCACCCGATCACGGACCTGTCCGAGGAGCTTCGCAAGAGGCTCCTGATAGTGGAGACCCAACAGGTCCCACAGCGCGATGTCGATCGCCGCCAGCGCGAGGGTCGTCGTGCCACCGGGGCCGTTGTCCCGCAGGTACTGCCAGGAGTGCTGCCAGACGGCGCGAGGATTGACCTCCCGACCGATGAGCGTGGGGATCAGCTCGCGCAGGGCTGCCATCATCATCTGACCGCCCACACCGGAAGTGTGGCTGAATCCCGTGCCCACCAGACCGGAGTCGGTCGTGATGTCGGCGAGGATGATCTCGATGTGGGTGACCTTGTGGATCTGATCTCCCCATGGCCCCTTGGGGAGGGGGATCCGGGAGAGCTGGAGGTCGATGGATTCGATTTTCACGCGTGGTCCTTCCGATGTGTGCGTCGTGGATGTGGGGTGCGCGGTCAGCCCTTGACAGCACCGGCTGCGAGGCCGGCGACGAGGCGCTTCTGCACGATGAGGAAGCCGATCACGACCGGAAGCACGGAGAGCACTCCGCCCGCAGTGAGCAGATCCCAGCGGATCTGGTACTCCCCGATGAACAGGTGGAGTCCGACGGGAAGCGTTCGCGTCGCGGTCTGCGACGTGAAAGTCAGGGCATAGAGGAACTCGTTCCAAGTGAGGATGAATGCGTAGGTTCCCGCCGCGACCATCCCCGGGCGCAACAGCGGCAGCAGCAACATCCTGATCACCTGCGCGGATGATGCGCCGTCGATCTGCCCGGCCTCCTCGATCTCGCGGGGGATGGAATCGGCGAAGCCCTTCAGCAGCCAGGTCGCGAACGGCGTGGCGAAGGCGGCGTGCACGAGAGCGAGCCCGACAGTGGTGTCCATGAGCCCCATGCCGCGCAGCTGGCCCTGCAGCGAGATGACCAGGAGCACGGCAGGGAACATCTGCGCGAGCAGCAGCCCGATCATGACCGCCCCACGACCCCGGAAATCGAATCGTGACATCGCGATGGCCGCTCCGGTCGAGACGACAAGGGTGATCGGAACCGCGATCGCCGCAACCAGAAGACTGTTGCGAAGGTAGGTCAGGAACGGTGTGGTGGTGAGCAGCTCCTCGTACGAGGCTGTCGTGAATGCCGAGGGGATGAGGTTGGCCCCTGCACCCGCGAGTTCCGTACGCGGAGTCAGGGATGTCAGCAGCATGACGATGTACGGTCCGAGGACGAGCGCGAGCACGCCGATGAGGGCGATCGCGAAGCCTGTCCGGCCCGCGTTGCGTACGACGCGAACGCGTATGGGTGTCGTGGCGCTCATGAGCGGCGGGCATCCTTCCGGGTGAGGCGCACGTAGAGCGCGATGAAGACCGCAAGGAACAGTGCCTGGATCACGGCGTATGCGGCTCCGGCGCCGAAATCACTGGACTTGTATGTCGTGAGGTAGGACTCGAGAGCCAGCGTCGTCGATGACGTGCCAGGACCGCCTCCCGTGAGGATGAAGATGAGGTCGACGTAGTTCGACGTCCAGATCAGACGCAGGAGCGTCGTGATCAGGATGGTCGGAAGGATCGCCGGGAGCACGACATGTCGGAAGACACCCACAGGCCCGCATCCGTCGATCTGCGCCGACTCCTTCAGTTCACCGGAGACGCTCTGGAGCGCCGCGAGGATCATGATCGCGAACAGCGGGATGCCCTGCCAGACGTCGATCATGACGAGTGTTGGGAGCGCGGTGCTGTTCTGCGACAGGAACTCGATGGGTGCATCGACGATCCCTGCGCCGAGGAGCCACTGGTTCAGGACACCGTTGTTCGGGTCGAGCACCCACTTCCACATCAGCGCGACGAGCACGCTGGGCGTAGCCCACGGGATCATGATCAGACCGCGGTAGACGCCCCTCATCGGGAAACGGTTGTTGAGCATGAGCGCGAGGCAGAGGCCCCCGACGAGCTGAAGCATCACGGCACCGAACGTCCAGATGGCCGTGCGACCGAGCGTCGGGACGAACTCCGGCGTGCCGATCACCGCAACGAAGTTGTCGAAGCCGACGAAGTCGAGCACGCCGGTGAAGACGCTCACGTCGTTGAGTGAGAACCAGATCGAGCGGACGAGCGGATATCCGGCGAAGACAGCGACCAGCACGATGGCCGGCGCCAGCAGGACCAGCGGCGCGACCGTTCCGCGCCGGGCCCTGCGCGGCGGTCGTGCGCCCGACCGGCGCGGCGCAGGACGCCCCGTGACGACGGCCTCTGTGAGAGTTGAGCTTGTCACGTCGACCTCAGCGCAGTACGTCGGCCATCGACGTCAGCGCGTCCTGGCTTGTGAGCTCGCCCTGGAACGCCTTCTGGATGATGGGGTTCCACTCTTTTGCGGCGAGCTCGGCCACTCCGGCGAGAGCCGGCCACGTCTTCGCGGTCGGGATCGCGTCCACGGCCACCTTCAGGTTGGGGTCGGAGCTGTACGCCTCTGAGTCGATGACCGATTCCAGCACGGGGAGCTGACCCTGTGGTGATGCCGACATCTGGTCGACCTGCGCCTCCTCGGTGAGCCACGAGATCCACGCCCATGCCGCATCCTGCTTCTCGGAACCGGCCATGATGACGTTGCCGCTCATGCTGCCCAGCGTGGCGCCGGGCTCACCGTCGGCCGTCGGAATCGGGACCACGCCGAGCTTGTCGCCGAAGACGCCCTCGAGCTCCTTGAGAGAACCGGGGTGATGGATCATCATTCCCGTGAGGCCCTCGACGAAGTTGGTCTTCACATCGGCGAAGGCTGCAGTGATCGATCCGGGCGGAGCCGCTTCGAGGTCGTTGACGATGCTGAGGTAGTCCTCGTTGACACTCACAGCGGTCTCATCGTCGAGCACCACTTCCCCGCTGTCATCGACGACAGACGCACCGCCCGCGTACATCCACGCGAGCCACTGATCCTGGCCGCCCGCTCCGCCGCGCACGTCGATGCCGTAGCGACCGTCGCCCGTGAGGGCTTCGGCCGCGTCAAGGAGATCCTGCTGGGTCTGCGGTGCGTCGAGGCCGAGTGCTTCGAAGTAGTCCACGCGGTAGTACAGGTAGAGCGTCGTGTACTGGTGAGGCAGCATGTAGACGGCGTCCTCGCCCGGAATCTGCCCGGTCGCCCACAGCGAGTCGACGACGTCATCCGACGCCTCCCACTCGTCGATGTACGGGCTGAGGTCGGCGATCGCACCCTCGGGAGCGAACTGGCCGAGCCACCAGTCCTTGCTGCGTGCCGCGTCCGGACCGGTGCCGTTCATCGCCGAGGACACCAGCTGATTCTGGTATTGATCGAGCGGGATCGTCTCCAGAGTGACCTCGACGTCGTCCTGCGACGAGTTGAACTCCTCAGCGAGTTCGGTCCACGTCCCATCGGTCGCGTCGTCCTGCCACAGCCAGTAAGTGATCTCGACTGTGCCGCCTTCTTCCGTGGGTGCCGCGCCACCCGCACAACCCGCCGTGAGTGCCGTGATGCCCAGCACAGCGACTGCGGGGAGGATCCTCTTCGTGAAACGCATGATGTGTACTCCTTCGTTCATCATTCGGTGGTCATATGGACGGTGAAATCGATTTCATTACCGTCCGGCAAAATGGTCCGATATTCGGACCGGTGTCAGACTGCGAAGCCGCCCGGCACCCCGAACGCGATGTCCGGATAGCGATTGCGCACGCCGTAGAAGTGCGCGTCGAGTTCGTGCACCGCGCGGCGCGCATCTCCCGCTTCGATGGCTTCGATGATGCGACCGTGCATCGCCGCGATCGCAGGGTCCTCCTCGACGTTCTCACCCTTCGCCGACGAGAACACCGCCCAGAACGAGTGGAGGAATTCGTCGACGACAGCGTTCTGCATCGGCGCGAGCAGTCCTCGATGGAACTGCTCATCCTGCTCTGCGAAGCTCTCCCCCCGCACAGCCCGCTGCACCATCTCTTCCGAGAGCGCTCGCAACCGGGCGAGGTCCTCGACGGTCAGCCTCGGAATCACCGTCGGGAGCAGTGAGGTCTCGAGAGCGTGGCGCACCTCGAGGAGCTCTCGTGTCGCCACGTCGCGATCCGTGACGAAGCCCACCCAGCGAGTGGCGAAGTCCGCCGCACGGATACCCAGCCAGACGCGTCGAGCACCCTGTCTGGCAACGACGATGCCGAACGCCTCGAGCACGCTGAGCGCTTCCCTGATCCGCTGGCGCCCGACTTCGAGCTGTGCACCGAGCTCGGCCTCGGTCGGCAGCGGATCGCCGACCTGAACCCCTGAGGACTGCAGATGCTGCGCGAGGCGCCGATAAAGCGCATCAGACAAGTCAGGTTCCACCGGAACTTGGTTGTCTGACATATTCTGTCCACTTCGTCGTGTTTTGGCGGGGATGCCGTTGTCTTCACGCTATAGCACAGGCGAGAACTGATCAAGATGTCGACATGATTGCATGTCAAACAATAAACTTGTCAGACAAATTACGGGTTCTCCGGGACAGAAAAGGGCGGCAGGGCCTGAGCCCTGCCGCCCTTTCCGACGAACGCGTCTAACGGTGCGCGGCCACCACCTGCGCGACGGCCTGTCGCTCGGCATCCGTCGGCTCCGCGATCGCCATGCGGCAGTGCGTGTCGACGACGTCGAGCACGCGGTAGGCCTCCTTCATGCGTGCCATGTCGCCACCGATCAGCGACACGACATCGTCGACGGCGGCCTGGGCTGCGGCGATCGCGTCCGCATCGCCGGAGCGGCCGGCGTCGGCCAATGCACGGAACGGCTTCGGAGTGACGGAGGAGACCCCGGAGACGACCCCTTGCGCGCCCGAGCGGACCGCCGCGATCAGGTCGCGGTCAGCGCCGGTGTAGAGGTCGAAGTCGGCCGGGACCGCAGCCCGGTAGGCGGCGATCTCGTCGAGAGACAGTTCGCTGACCTTCGCGCCCACGATGTTCGGCAGCGCGGCCAGGCGCGTCAGCAGCTCGACCGACACCGGATTGCCGCTGCGGGCCGGGTAGATGTAGACGTAGAGCCGACCGTCGCCGACCGCCGCCGACAGCGCTTCGAAGTACTCGAAGATCGACTGGTCGGTGGCCTTCAGGTAATAGGGGGTGAGCGCGGCGAACTCGGTCGCACCGAGGCCCTTCGCGATCTCGACGAGACGCAGCGCCTCGAACGCACTCGGCTGACCGACATGCACGACGACGCGCATGCGATCCTTCAGCTCGGCCAGCGCAGCCTCGACGATCGCGGCGAACTCGGTCGCGTCGATCGCGGGGAATTCGCCCGTGGTGCCGAGGATGAACGCACCCTCGTTGCCTGATCCGGCGACGAAGCGGAAGATCGCTCGTGACCCCTCGAGGTCGAGTGCACCGTCGCTGTGGAAGGCGGTCGGCACGGCGGTGAGGATGTCGTAGCGGGTCACTTCTCGTTCTCCTTGGGGTTCTTTCGGGTCTTTCGCGGCCGCCGCGCGGGAGCGTCGACGTTGCGGACGGTCGAGGTGAGCAGATCCGGATCTGCGGCGAGCTCGCCGTGCGCCTTCTCGATCTGCTCGCGGCTCTCGGCCTGCAGGATCGAGTCCTCCAGCGAGGCGCGCTCCGCACGGGGTGTACGGGCGGCGCGGATGGCCGGCATCACGATCGAGAGCACCGCGAGAGCGAGCAGCACGATCGCGATCGGGCTCACGACCTCGAAGAACGGTCGGGTCGGGAGGATCGCCAGCGTTCGAGCCAGGTTCTCCTCGGCGAGCGGGCCGAGGAGAAGGCCGAGCACGATGGGACCCGCGGGTACCTGCATCCGCTTGAGCAGAACTCCGATCACGCCGAAGACGAGCATCGTCACGACGGTCGAGAGACTGTTCGAGGTGGCATACGTGCCGATGATGCAGAAGATCAGGATGCCGCTCCACAGGTACGGCTGCGGCACGTCGAGCAGCTTCACCATGCCCTTCATCCGGACGAGGCTCAGCGCCAGGGACAGCAGCGTCGCGACGAGCATGATGCCGACGATCGAGACGACGAGGTCGGGACGGTTGGTGAAGAGCGTCGGCCCGGGCGTGATGCCCCAGATGATCATCGAGCCGATCATCACGGCCATCACCGAGTCACCCGGGATGCCGAGCGCCATCGTGGTCGTGAGCGAGCCGCCGAGCGTCGCGCTGGACGCCGTGTCGGAGGCGGCGACGCCCTCGATGGATCCCTTGCCGAACATCTCGGGGTGCTTCGACGCCTTGCGCGCGCGTTCCCATCCGATGAGGCCTGCGATGTCGCCACCGGCCGCGGGGATGAGCCCGACGCCGAGTCCGACGGCGCCGCCGACGGCAGTGGCGCGTCCGCTCTGCTTCAGCTCCGAGCGATTCGGCCACCAGCGCCCGAGGCTCGAGATGGGGCGCACGTTCGACTTCCGGTACGTGAGCAGCTGGTCGAAGAGCTCGGCGATGCCGAAGAGACCGATGATCACGGCGATGAAGTTCACGCCCTCGACGAGTTCGAGCACCCCGAACGTGAAGCGCTGGTCTGCGGTCGCGGCGTACGTCCCGACGGTGCCGAGCATCAGACCGAAGAGGCCGGCGAGGATGCCCTTGAGCATCGACTTCGACGAGATGCCGATCATGATCGAGATGCCGAAGATCACCAGCGCGAACAGCTCGGGCGACTTGAAGTAGTCGCGGGCGAAGCTCGCGATCGGCACTGCGGCGACCGCGAAGAGCACGAGCGAGGCGAGGATGCCGACGGCCGAGACGATCGCCGAGATCGTGAGCGCGAGACCTGCACGTCCCTGTTTCGCCATCGGATAGCCGTCGAGAGTCGTCGCGATCGAGGCGGGAGTGCCCGGGGTGTTGATGAGGATCGAGGGCACCCGGTCGCCGAAGTTGGCTGCGACGTAGATCGTCAGCAGCACGGCGAGACCCTGGACGGGCTCGAGGGTGAGGGTGAAACCTGCGGCGAGCGCGACCGCCATGGTCGCAGTGATGCCGGGGAAGGCTCCGACCATGAAGCCGAGCAGGAGTCCCACGAGCATGTAGAGCAGGATCGAGATGTCGAGGAGCGAGTTCAGCCCCTCCATGAGCGCGTTCACAGCGGGATCCTCAGGAGCATGCCGAACACGACGTAGACGAACGCCGTGACGGAGGCGGAGTAGATGATCAGGCTCAGCCAGCGGCGGTGACCGTAGAGGAGCATGAGGGCGGCCATCAGCACGGCGGCGGCGATCGGGAAGACCTCGATGCGGTAGCCGAAGAGGATGACGGATCCGAGCGACCACACGGCGATGAAGGCTGAGGCGATCGCGAGGGTGAGGATGACGCGGGTCGTGCCACCCGGCTGGATGCGGTCGAGGTCCTCGCGGCCGGGAGCCGGACGCGTGATCGCGATCGCCAGGACGGCGAGGGAGATGACGACGGCCGTGACGGCGATGACCATGGGCCAGAAGCGTGCGTCGATCTGGCCGGGGAGGGCTTCACGGCGCAACGGGATCTGCGTGGTGAGGAACAGATAGCCCGCGCTGAAGGCCAGGGAGACGACCCCGAAGACGATCTCGAGCGGTCTCGACGCGGGCGCACCCTGGTGTTCGTCCTGCTCGACCCGATCGGTGTGGTCGACCGCGGGGGTGGACTCGGCGTGGGACATGGTTCTCCTTCCCTGGTCTGGCGTGCGGCGGGGACGGTGCGGGGCCGGCGATGAGACCGGCCCCGCATTCCCGGGCCGGTCAGCCCAGGAGGTCCTTGAAGAGGTCGAACTGCTCGTTCACGAAGGTGGTCCACTCGGCGGAGTCGCGGTAGACCACGAGGTTGCCGGCGTCCTTCTGGAACTGCTGGTAGGTGTCGGACTCGACGGCCTCCTTGACGGCCGCCTCGAGCTCGCTCTTCACGTCGTCCGGCAGGCCCTTCGGAGCGTAGATGCCGCCCCAGCCGCCGAAGACCACGTCTTCGCCGATCGCCTCGTCGACGGTGGGGACGTCTTCGGCATCCGGGTGGCGCTCGTCGTTCATGACGCCCAGGATGCGCACGGCCTCGCCCTGCGCGAGTGCCTCACCGAGACCGGAGACGGCGGCGACGGTCTCGCCCGAGGCTGCGGCTGCGACGGCCGTGGCTCCTCCGTCGTACGGCACGGGCGTGAAGGTCGAGTCGGTCGCATCGCCGAGGCCGATGGTCGCGGCCTCCCAGATCGAGCCGGCGCCGGAGTTGGCCACAGTGACGGCCCCGGACTTCGCCTGGGCGACCAGGTCTTCCAGAGTCTCGATGCCGCTGTTCGCGCCGACCGTGACGACACCGGGCGCGAGCATGATCTGGCCCAGAAGGTCGAAGTCCTCCGGCAGCACGTTCGCGCTCTGCGTGGTGTTGAGCATCGCGATCTCGACCGGAGCGAAGCCGATGACGTAGCCGTCCGGATCCTGCGCGCCGACGTACTCCATCGCGAGGGCGCCGGCTGCGCCCGGCATGTTCTCGGGGATGACGCTGACGCCGAGGATTCCTTCGAGCTCGGTCGCGAGTGCACGCGACGACAGGTCGGATCCGCCGCCGGGGTTCGCCTGGATGATCAGGCGGATGTCGTTCTCGGGAAAGGCGGATTCCGCGTCTTCACCCTCTTCGACCTTCGTGCAGGCCGACAGGACGAGAGCGGTGGCGGCGACGGCCGCGAGTGCGGCGGCGGCACGGGTGATGCGCGTGCGGGGCATCTTTGCTCCTCTACGTGGGTCGACCGTGTTGTCGACACCATGACCGTAGCAGTGTTGACTGTTAACAGTCAACACTTACAGGGATGACCATCGTTCAGACCGTGCGCGATCAGGTCTGGCGGTCGGCGAGCTCGCTCAGCATCCGATCGCGGGCGCCGTCGAGATGGGCGGTCAGCACCGCGGCGGCCTCCTCCGGGGTGCCGGAGCGCATCACGTCCATCAGTTTCCGGTGATCCTCCGACGACTCGTGGAGGTCGTCGTCGTGGTTGATCGTGACTTCGAGGAGCGAGGCGAACGTCGGCAGGTACTGGCTCCAGGCACCCTGCAGTCGCGGGTGGTCGGCCAGCGCGTAGATCTCGGAGTGGAACTCGAGGTCGGCGGCGACGAAGGCCGCGTGATCACCGCTGTCGGCCGCGGCCCCCATGCGCCCGACGGCGGCGACCATCGCCGCCCAGCGCGCGTCGTCATCGACCCTCATGGCCCGGGAGAGCGCCAGCTGCTCGAGCGCGCCGCGCAGGCTGTACAGCTGATCGACGTCGTCCTGCGAGAGTCCGGTGATGTACACGCCGCGCGGTCGCTGCACCTCGACGAGCTTCTCGAAGCTGAGCTGGGTGAGTGCGTCGCGGATCGGCCCTCTGCTCACCGAGAACTCCTCGGCGAGCGCCTCTTCGGTGATGCGCGCACCGCGCGCCAGCTCCCCGCGGACGATTCGCTGGCGCAGCACCTGCGCCACCTGCGCGCCGAGTGACTCCCCACGCTTGACGGTGTCTGTCACGGTGACCTCCTGTTAACTGTTGACAGGATACACACGGGCGAGACAGCAGAGGGAGCGCCTCGACGGCGCTCCCTCCCTCGACTCCCGCCGAGCACGACCTCGCGGTCAGCTGAGCCAGGCCGGCACGCGACCGCGCAGGAACGCGCCGTCGAGTGAGAAGCGCCCGGCGCCGGTGAACGCCAGCGCGAGTGCGGCGACGCCGAGCACGGCGACGAACTCGTAGCCGCCCTCACCGACCCAGAGTCCGGCGGGAAGGTGCACGGCGAAGAGGGCGACGATCATGTCGACCGCGAGCAGGATCCCGACAGGCCGCGTGAAGAGGCCGAGCGCCAGAAGGATTCCGCCGATCAGCTCGACGAACGCCACGACGGGTGCGGCGATCTCGGGCAGGGGCACCCCCATGCCTGAGAAACTGCCGATGGTTCCCGGGATCGTGTATTCGAAGATCTTCTGCGCTCCGTGAGCGGCGAAGACGGCGCCGACGACCACGCGGAGGACGAGGAGTCCGAGCGAAGTGGCGGCAGAGGGGGCGGTGGTGTTCGTCATGAGGAGGTGTTCCTTCGTGGCAGGACACCGCGCGCCAGGCGCGGAGCAGGGTCGATCCCTGCTCTCACGCTAGGAAGAGCACTTTTCCATCTCCTGAACGCGGGTCGCCGCAGCCTTCGCCCCCGCGGGCTTCCGTAGACTCGCCGGATGGCGCGATTCGCGTCGGGGAGGACGATGGGCGAAGCCGGGAAGGGGCAGGGGCGAAGGTGAGGGCACGATCGCTCTTCGGCGTGCTGCGCCTGGCCACAGCCACCGTCTGCACGGTCGCACTCGTGCATCGGCTCTTCTGGGGGCTGAGCTCGCGGACGATCGCCGGAGAGAACTTCTTCGCCTACCTCACCGTGCAGTCCAACTGCGCACTCGTCGTGGTGCTGCTGACCGGGGCGGTGCTGGCTTTCATCCGCGCCACCGATCCGCGGTGGTTCACGGTGTCGCTGGCACTCGTGCTCACCTGGACGATCACCGCCGGTCTCGCCTTCGCTCTGATCGTCTGGCAGGCGGGTCTGCGCGGCATCCGGGTCGACGTGCCGTGGTCGGATCAGGTGCTGCACTTCTGGCTGCCCGCGTGCACGGCGATCGCCTGGGTGCTCACGCCCGGGCATCGTGGAGTGCCGTGGTGGGTGGTGCCGACCGCGCTCGCATTCCCCCTCGCATGGGGTGGCGTGACACTGTGGCGCGGCCCCTCGGTGGGCTGGTATCCGTACTACTTCCTCGACCCGCGGCAGGTGTCGGGCCCCCCGGAGTTCCTGATCACCAGCGGCATCGCGCTCGCGATCTTCGCCCTGGTCGCCACCGTGATCGTGCTCGTCAGCAGGATGCGACGGCGAGGGCACGAGCGCCCCGAGGTCTGAGGTCTGCCGTCTGTGGCGGGCGGCGTGAGGGATGCGGTCTGCGGCGGGATGCCGGTCAGGCAGGCGCCGTCAGGAAGGGCGCGAGCGACGCGATGGCCGCCTCCAGCGCTTTCTGATCGTCGAGCTCGGCGAAGTCCGCCGCCGCGTCTCCCCCGACGAGGCCCACCACGACGTTCTCGCCGGTCGCCGGGGCGAGGTTGATCCAGGTGCGGATCAGGGCGTCACCGCCGACGACATGCCAGAGCGACGGGTCGACGGCGGCATCCGTCTCGGCATCCGTGTCACCCTCCGCAGGCGGGGCCGCCGCAGTGAGCGGATCGTCGAAACGCAGCCACACGGTCTCGATCCGCCCCATGCCCAGGTCGTCGATCGCGCCACGGTGCCCGAACGGCAGCGCAGGGGCGAACTGCAGCCCCTCGCTCTTGAGCACGCCGAGCGGCACCGTGATGAGCACCCGGTCGAACGACAGCGATTCTCCCGACGCGATGCCGAGACTGACCCCGGCCTCGTCATACGCGACCCGGCCGACCGGCGACGACAGACTGAGCTTGGCGCCCTCGAGCAGGCCCTCGATCACGGGTGTCAGGTCACCCAGAGGTGCGCTGTACTCGTCGGCGGGGAGGATCGGCGGGAACCAGGTCGACGCATCCGCGGCGTCGGCCCCGGACGACGCCGAGATCGCGGCAAGCAGGGCCGCGAGCCCCGGCTCGGTCGGATCGGCACCGGCCGCCGTGAGCGCATCCTCGAGCGAGGTGTCGGTCAGCCCCTGCTGGGCCGTGGCGATCGCGGCCTGCACGGGCTCGGCGGATACCGCGTCGACGTCGCCCTCGCTCGATCGCCACAGGGATCCGGCGATCTGTGCGGTGCGGATGTCGAGCGCGTTCAGAGAATCGAGCAGAGCGCCGTCGGAGGCGCCGACGAGCCAGCCGCCCAGCTGCGCAGGAAACGGCCAGGCCTTGTCGTCGACGACCGAGTGGATGCGCCCCCCGACACGGTCGCGCGCCTCGAAGACCGTGACCTGCAACCCCTCGGCGACGAGTCTCGAGGCGGCGGTCGCACCCGCGAGTCCCGCACCGATGACCGCGACGCGTTCACCGGCGTCGGCGGCGCGCAGAAGCTGCTCGGCGGCCCGCTCCCCCGATCGGAGCGCAGCGGCCATCGTGCCGGGCCCCTCCGAGTCGGTCGCCTCGCCCGACAGGAACAGGCGGCCATCGATCGGCTCGGCCAGCGCGTCGCGGGCCGTCGCCTGAGTGCCGACGGGCGTGAAGCTCGCGGCGCCGAGCGCGAAGGGGTCCGTCGACCAGGAGCTGCGGGCGAACGCCGCCGGGCTGATCGCGTCGCTCGTCGGCTTCGGTGTCGGCGAGCGGTCGGGCGTGGGTGACGGCGCCGGCTCGGGCGTGCAGGAGGCCAGCAGGACTCCCAGGACACCGGCTCCGGCGCCGATCAGCAGTGTGCGACGCGTCATCCTCATCGTGTCGCAACGATACCGCGCGCGGATGGATGCGCGGGTGCGGGGAAGATGCGATGAAGCGGGAGGTCAGTCCCGCCCGCCACCCGGGCGCCAGAGGACGACCTCTGCCGAGCGGCGCATGCGGCGGCCGTTCGGCATCGGGATGACTCCCGACGCACCGGCGGCGAACACACGGACACCGGGGCGGCTTTCTCGCTCGGCCCGCAGGGCGGCATCGAGTTCGACGACGCGGCGGCGCAGCATCCGGTTCTCATCCTCGAGGTCGAGGAGTCGCGCGATGGCCGGAAGACTCACGCCTTCAGACGACAGCTGGGCGACCTCGCGGAGCTGCTCGATGTCGCGTGTGGAGTACCGGCGCGAGCCGCCGGATGTGCGACCGGGCACCACGAGTCCGATGCGGTCGTACTGTCGCAGAGTCTGCGGGTGCATTCCCGCGAGCTCGGCAGCGACGGCGATCGCGAACACCGGGGTGTCGGCGTCCATGCGCTGGTCAGCCACAGGGGATCACCTCTTCCTCGGTGTTCGCGTTCGTCATCTGTCTCTTCCGCTGATTCTCTATCGGCGCGCTTTCGCAATGAGGTCGGCGCGCGGATTCTCGGCGGGCTCGAGGGACTGGAACTTCTCCAGCGCCTCACGAGCGGCATCGTCGAGGTGCGACGGCACCGCGATCTGCAGCTCGGCGAGCAGGTCGCCCGTGCCCTTGCTGGTCGTCACTCCCCGACCCTTGACGCGCAGCACGCGTCCTGACGGGGTGCCGGGCGCGACGCGGAGCTTGACCGTGTCGCCGCTGAGCGTGGGGACCTCGATGGTCGCACCGAGCGCGGCCTCGGTGAACGTCACCGGTACGACCACGCGCAGGTTCAGCCCTTCGCGGGTGAACACCGGATGCGGTCGCACCGCGATCTGCACCACGACGTCGCCGTTCTCCCCGCCGTCGGGCGAGGGGCGACCGCGTCCGCGGAGCCTGATCTTCTGACCGTCGGCCACACCGGCCGGGATCTTCACCTTGAACGGCTTGCCGTCGTCGCCCTGCAGGCTGATGGTCTCACCCTGCACGGCGGTGGCGAAGTCGAGCGTGGTGCGCGCCGTGACGTCGGCGCCCTTCTGGGGGCCGCCGAAGCCTCGGTACCCGCCGGACGTCTGCCCGAACCGACCGGAGCCGAACGAACCGCCCTGACCCTGGTTGAACATCGCGAAGATGTCCTCGAAGTCAGCGGACTGCTGCTGCCCGCGCCCCTGCTGCCCGAACCGGCTGAAGACGTCTTCGAAGCCTCCTGCACCCGTGCCGCCCGCCGTGAAGCGTGCGCCCGAGCCCATCGCGCGGATCTCGTCGTACTCCTTGCGCTGTTCGGCGTCAGAGAGCACCGAGTACGCCTCGCTGATCTCTTTGAACTTCGCCTCGGCCTTCGAATCGCCCTGATTGGAGTCGGGGTGATACTTGCGAGCGAGCTTTCGGTACGTCTTCTTGAGATCGGCGTCGCTGACGTCTTTCGAGACCCCGAGGGTCTTGTAGAAGTCCTTGTCGAACCAGTCCTGGCTAGCCATCGATCACCTACTCTGCGGGTACGGCGACGACGACCTTCGCGGGACGCAGCTCGACGTCACCGAGGCGGTAACCCACCTCGACGACCTCGAGCACCGTGGTCTTGTCGGCGCCCGGCGTGGGCTGCTGGAAGATCGCCTCGTGGCGCTGCGGGTCGAATTCCTCGCCCTTCTCGCCGTACGAGACGACACCGAGCCGCTCCACCACCGTGCGCACCTTGCCGGCGATCACGGCGAAGGGAGTTCCCTCGACCAGATCACCGTGCTGAGCGGCGCGGTCGAGATCGTCGAGCACGGGGATGAGGCCCTTGGCGGCCTCGCCCTTGGCGCGCTCGATCTCGACCTGACGCTGCTCTTCGGTGCGGCGGCGGTAGTTGGCGTACTCGGCCTGGAGGCGCTTGAGGTCGTTCAGCAGCGTCGACTCCAGGTCGGCGAGCACAGCGTCTTCTGCTGCGGCCTCGCCGGTCTGGGTGGCGCCGAGGATGTCGTCGACCGTCAGATCGTCGGGCGCGCCGTCGATCGGCGTCTCGTCGGATCCTTCTGCGGCCGCGGCCTCGCGCGAGTCGGGATTCTGCGGCGCGGGGCCGGATGCCTGAGCATCCGACCCCTCGCTGCGAACCTCGTCGTCACCTTCGAAGTTCTTGTCCGTCATGATTACTTCTTCTCGTCCTCGTCGTCGACGACCTCGGCGTCGATGACGTCCTCGTCGGAGGAGCTGTCATCGGCCGGAGCCTCGCCCGCGGCGTCGGCGCTCGGGGCGCCCTCTGCCTGGGACTGTGCGTAGATGGCCTCGCCGATCTTGCCCTGCGACTGGTTCAGCTTGTCGAACGCGGTCTTCACGGCCTCGTCGTCTTCGCCGGCCAGAGCCGTCTTCAGAGCGTCGACGTCGGCCTTGACCTCGGTCTTGACGTCTTCGGGCAGCTTGTCGTCGTTCTCGGTGATCAGCTTGTCGATCGAGTACGCGAGCGTCTCGGCCTGGTTGCGGACCTCAGCGGCCTCGCGGCGCGCCTTGTCTTCTGCCGCGTGCTCCTCGGCCTCGCGCACCATGCGCTCGATGTCCTCCTTCGACAGCGACGAGCCGCCGGAGATGACGATCGACTTCTCGGTGCCGGTGCCCTTGTCCTTGGCGGACACGTGCACGATGCCGTTGGCGTCGATGTCGAACGTGACCTCGATCTGCGGGATGCCACGGGGAGCCGGGGCGATTCCGGTGAGCTCGAACGTTCCCAGCGGCTTGTTGTCGCGGGTGAAGTCGCGCTCGCCCTGGAAGACCTGGATCGCGACGGACGGCTGGTTGTCGTCTGCCGTGGTGAAGGTCTCGCTGCGCTTGGTCGGGATGGCCGTGTTGCGCTCGATGAGCTTGGTCATCATGCCGCCCTTGGTCTCGATGCCGAGGCTGAGGGGGGTGACGTCGATGAGCAGGACGTCCTTGCGCTCGCCCTTGAGGACACCTGCCTGGAGGGCGGCACCCACGGCGACGACCTCATCGGGGTTGACGCCCTTGTTGGCCTCCTTGCCGGTCTCGCGCTTGACGAGCTCGGCGACGGCGGGCATGCGGGTCGATCCACCCACGAGCACGATGTGATCGATGTCGGCGACCTTGATGCCGGCTTCGCGGATGACGTCCTCGAACGGCTTCTTGGTGCGGTCGAGCAGGTCCTTGGTGAGGTCCTCGAACTTCGCGCGGGTGATGGTCTCGGAGAGCGAGACGGGGCCCGACTCGGTCAGCGACAGGTACGGCAGGTTGATGCTGGTCGAGGTCGAGGAGGAGAGCTCCTTCTTGGCCTGCTCCGCAGCCTCCTTCAGGCGCTGCAGGGCGATCTTGTCGCCCGAGACGTCGACGCCCGTGGTCTCCTTGAACTGCTTGATCAGGTGGTCGACGAGGCGCTGGTCCCAGTCGTCACCGCCGAGGCGGTTGTCACCGGCGGTGGAGCGCACCTGGATGGTCGAGAAGTCGTCGTCCTTGCCCACCTCGAGCAGCGAGACGTCGAACGTTCCGCCACCGAGGTCGAAGACCAGGATGAGCTCGTCTTCCTTGCCCTTGTCGAGGCCGTAGGCGAGAGCTGCCGCGGTGGGCTCGTTGATGATGCGCAGGACGTTGAGTCCCGCGATCTCGCCGGCCTCCTTGGTGGCCTGACGCTCGGCGTCGTTGAAGTACGCGGGGACCGTGATGACGGCATCCGTCACCGTGTCACCCAGGTAGGACTCGGCGTCGCGCTTGAGCTTCTGGAGGATGCGCGCGGAGATCTCCTGCGGCGTCCACTTCTTGCCGTCGACGTCGAACGACCAGTCGGTGCCCATGTGACGCTTGACGGATGCGATGGTGCGGTCGACGTTCGTGACGGCCTGGCGCTTCGCGGTCTCGCCGACGAGCACCTCGCCGTCCTTCGTGAAGGCGACGACCGACGGGGTGGTGCGGAAGCCCTCGGCATTGGCGATGACCTTCGGCTCGCCACCCTCGAGGACGCTGACGACGGAGTTCGTCGTACCGAGGTCGATTCCAACAGCACGTGCCATGTGATTCTCCTTTGTTGCTGAGGTTGATGTGGTCTGGAAATCCGGGGCGATCAGGGAAACCTGAGTCGCGATGACTCAACTGTACTCCGACCTCCGGATGCTGTCAAACAAAGTTGATATGAACTGGCTCAACTTTGGATTCGAGGTTCGGAATCAGGCCGTCGTGCAAGAATCCCGGCGTGAGCCAACTGCCCCTCGACATCCCCGGCCTCGCGAATGCGCGCGACCTCGGGGGTCTGCCACGCCGGGACGGCAGCGTCACCCCGCATGGCGTCTTCATCCGCTCCGATGCCCCTGATCTCGTGTCGTCCGAGGGATGGAACCTCCTACGCGAACACAGGGTCACGACCGTGATCGACCTGCGGCGACCGGATGAGCGGACGACCGGCGTGCCCGACGACATCGACCTGATCGCCGTCGATCTCGACGGGGACGAACGCGCCTTCTGGGAGCCGCTCGAGGCCGACGGCCGCTGGGGCACTCCCCTCTACTACGGGCCGCATCTCACCGATCTGCCCCATCGAATGGCGGGGGTGCTGCAGGCGATCGCGACGGCGCGCCCCGGCGGCATCCTGTTCCATTGCGCAGCCGGATGGGATCGCACCGGTCTCGTCGCGATGATCCTGCTGCGCGCGCTCGATGTGACGACCGAGGCCGCGCGCCGTGACTATGCGACCTCGTTCGCGAACGCGACCAGGATGGAGGCGCTCCGCAGCAGATCGCAGCACGCCGAGGAACGCCGAGCGGTGCTGACGCGCTTCGGCCACACACCGGAGTCCGCGTTCGCCGACGCGTACGAGTCGCTGGACCTCGAGGAATGGTCGAGGTCGGCAGGGCTCGACCGGGGCGTCGTGGTCGCACTGCGCACGTGGCGGAACTCCGTGCCCAGCCGCGGTCGCAACCCGAGTTAGGTGACCCTCAGTCGCGAGGTGGCAGACTGGACGTGACAGAAGGGCACTGATGACTGACACGGACGCCTACGACGTGCTCGTGATCGGCGGCGGCCCCGCCGGGCTCTCCGCCGCGCTGAATCTCGGACGCTCGCTCATGCGCGTGCTCGTCGTCGACGCGGACCGTCCCCGCAACGCCGCCACTCTGAACTCGCACGGCTTCCTCACCCGCGACGGGGTGCCCCCTCACGAGCTGCGGCGCATCGCGCGCGCGGAGCTCGCCGCCTACCCGAACATCGAGGTGCGCACCCGCGTGCGAGTGCTCGAACTGTCGAGAGCGGACGCCGCCGGCGGGGGGCGACGCCGGTTCACGGCGTCCATCGGTCGCAAGGACCCGACCGACATCGTCACCGCGCACTCGGTGCTGCTCGCCACCGGGCTGCGCGAGACCCTCCCCGACGTGCCCAACCTGCGCGGCTTCTACGGCATCAGCCTGTTCAGCTGCGCGGCCTGCGACGCGTGGGAGATGCGCGGGAGACGACTCGCGCTCATCGGCACGACGGGCGACCTCGCCGACCGCGCCCGGCTCATCGCACGCTGGACCGAGGATCTCACCGTCTTCACGCTCGGCGCCGACACCGTGACGAGCGCGCAGGAGGCCGAGCTGGCCGCGGCGGGCGTCGCGGTCGCGCGTCATCCGATCTCCGAACTCGTCGGCGATCGCGGCCGCATCGAGGCGATCAGGCTCGACGACGGAGCCGTCATCCCGGTCGAGGGCGGGTTCGTGCGGCCGGAGTGGGAGACCGATCTGTCGTTCCTGCGCGGCTTCGCGCCGTCGATCGATCCCGACGGCCATCTCGTGACCGACCGCTCGGGGCGCACCGACGTCCCCGGGCTCTACGCCGCCGGCGATGCGGCGATCCCCGGCCCGCAGCAGCTGATCGTCGCGGCGGGAGCGGGGGCGCGCGTCGCCTCGGTGATGGTGCAGGATGCCGTCGGCATCGCATCCGCGCACTGACAGCCCTGCCCGGAATCGTCCCGCAGGGGCGCGCAGGCCCGGCTAGGCTGACCGGCATGACGCGCATCTCGCAGGTCTCCCCGCTCGTCCGCCTCGCCGCAGCCTCCGCGGTCGCCCTGGCAGTGCTGCCGCTCAGCGGATGCCTGTACGCGCAGATCCCCGTGAACACCCCCGACGGCGACGGCCCCGACCCGGCCCCCACCGCGAGCCCGACCGAGCAGCCGTCCGGAGACCTGCCCTCGTCGCTGACCTTCGCTGCGGGGGCCGACCTGCCCGCCACGGCCTACATCCAGTGGGGAGACGGCTTCGTGGTCGACGACGGCTGGAAGATCGTCAAGCCCGACGACGGCAACGGCGGCTGGACCTACGGCACGGTCGACGACACATGCACCGCGCAGTTCTGGCAGGGGCTCATCCCCGATGTGCCGACGGTCGCGGGCGATGACAGCGTCAGCTCCGACGCGATGCTCGCCGTGATCCTGGGTGAGGCGGATGCAGCGGCCATCACACCGCTCTCGACGACCGGCGCCTTCAGCTACCAGATCGGCGGCAACACCGACGTCGAGAACCGTCAGGTCGAGGGCGAGGCCGGCGAGCGCACCTGGAGCATGGCCGCGCGGGCCTTCACCGCGACCGGCGTCGGACTCTACGTGATCGTCGACTGCACGGGTGGCGACATCGACGCGACCATGGCCGAGGTCATCGACAAGAACGCCGTCGTCGTGCAGTGACGCGCGCCGGGCGTCACTTGCCTCGGGGCGGACGTCACTTGCCGCCGGGCGGACGTCACTTGCCGCCGGGCGGATGTCACTTGCCTCGGGGCGGACGTCACTTGCCGCCGGGTGGACCGACCAGCAGCAGGATCACGTACAGCGCGACGATTCCGACGACGAGCAGGATCGCGAGCACCCACGGACGGCGCAGGAACCACCGCATGAGCCGGTCGTACCACCGGGCGTCCCGTGGGTCGGCGGTGTGCTCCAGCCGCCAGTCGCCGGCCAGTCTCCCGGTGCGGTGCAGCCAGATCTCCATGGGGATCGTCGCGTAGGGCACGATCGCGCTGACCACGGCGAGGATCGCGACGCCGAGGTGCCAGCGCTGGTTCAGCGCGACGAGCACGGCGGTCGCCGCATACGCGAGGAACACGAAACCGTGGATGCCGCCGCCCACCGTCACGACGATGCCGGGCGCACCGACGGCACGGGCGATGATCGCCGAGATGAGAATGGTCCAGGTGATCGCCTCGGCGATCGCGAGGACTCGGAACAGGCGGTCGGGTGTGCGGAACACGGGACTCCTCGGGTGGGGTCCTTCCAGAGTATCCGGAATAGCTATGAGCCCCTGGGCGTTGCCGAAGGCATGGTGACCGTCGATTCCGCAGCCCTCGGGCACGTGCTCGACTCCGTCGACCTGCGGGTCGGCATCGCCCGACGCGTGCCGCTCGCCGCCGGAGGGATCCTGCCGATCCCCGCAGGCTCTGCCACCCTCGTGTACATCGCGGACGGCTCGGTGCACGGGCATCCGCCGCTGACCACGGGATGCCGCCTCGACGTCGACCGAGCAGCGCAGATCATCGCAGTGGACGATCGACCGCTGCACGCGAACCTGGTCGCCGGAGATGCGTTCCTCACGCTCGGGCGCGCGTCGATCGCCCTCGAAGCCGACGGGGTCACGGACCTCGTGGTCGTCGACCTGGAGTTCTCGGACAGTGCCGCGATGATCGCCGCGCTTCTTCCCGATCCGATCACCGTCATGTCGTTCGCAGCGCTGGAACCCGCAGCCGCCGCACTCGCCGGCAGCATGGGTCCCACCGATCCCGCCACGTGCCCCTCACGCCAGGGCGATCCGGTGATCTGCCGGATGATGGCCCAGACCGTGCTGCTCTCCGTGATCCGCGCGTGGGCGGCGAACGGCTGCGCGCCGGCAGGCTGGCCCTCCGTGACGAAGGATCCTTTCCTCGACCGCGTGATCGACGCGATCCACGAGCAACCAGGCCGCGACTGGACGGTCGAGCGCCTCGCGAGCGTCGGAGCCATGTCGCGCTCGGTGTTCGCCGAGCGCTTCCGCGCCGCGATCGGCCGATCGCCCGCCGACTACGTCACCGAGGTGCGCGTCGACGCGGCGAAGCGGATGCTGGGCTCCGGCCGATCCGTCAGCGAGACCTCACGCGAGCTGGGCTATGCCTCGGACGAGGGATTCAGCCGCGCGTTCCGCCGCCGCACCGGGCTGACGCCTTCGGCCTGGCGTGCGGCGGAGCTGACCGCGGTTCCCGCCTGAGGCCGCCGGCCCGCGAGCGGGAGACGAGGCGACGAGCGAACGAGCGAACGAGGCGACTCAGACGAGCGCCGCCGCCGTGTTCCTGCGGTTCGACATTCCGAAGAGCACGGCGCCGACCAGCAGCGAGATCGCCCCGAGCACATAGACGAACTCGACGTCGAGGGTGTCGACGAGCAGACCTCCGAGACCGGCCGCGATCGTGATCGCTCCCTGGAAGCCGACCACGACGAGGCTGCCGCCGGCTTCGAGGCGGTCGGGGGTGCGATGCCCCACCCAGGTGTTGATCACGAGCAACCACGACGAGAAGAAGAATCCCCACACCAGCACGACGATTCCGATGCCGAGGACGGACCCGGAGAGGAAGATCATCGACAGCACCGAGGCGGCGATCACGAGCGGGGCGAACACCGCGAAGAACGCGAAGGTGCGGTCGATGAAGAATCCGAGCCCGAGGTTGCCGGCGAGGCCGCCGACGCCGAAGAGGGCGAGCAGCAGGATGATCGTCGACGGCTCGACCTCGGGGATGCGCTCGAGCGCGAGCCGCACGTAGGTGTACGCGAGGAAGTGCCCGAGCACCACGAGCACGTGCCCGACCATGCCGAGCCCGATGCCGGGGCGACGCAGGGTGTCGACGAGCAGACGGATGCTCGACGCCTGCTCGGCAGGTACCGACGGCAGCATGAATCGCAGCGCCACCGCGAGCACCACCATGAGCACGCCGGCGATCGCGAACACCGTCTGCCAATCGACGATCTCGCTGAGCATGACGCCGAGCGGCACTCCCGCGACCGTCGCGAGCGAGACGCCGGCGGAGGTGAACATGACCCCTCGCCCGAGGTGCTCGGGGCCCGCGAGCCGCACGGCCACCGTGATGGACATCGCCCAGAACGCGCTGATCGCCGCTCCCAGTAGGAACCGTGCGAGCAGGACGATGAGGAGGTTCGGCGCGACCGCGACGATCAGATTGGATGCGGCGGCGGCGAGCGCCATCCAGATGAGCAGCGACCGACGGTCGAGACGGGGGAAGATCAGGCCGACCGTGGGGGCGACGATCAGGCCGACGAGAGCGGTGACGGTCACGGTCTGCCCGGCCTGGCCGGGCGTGACACCGAGCGCGTCTGCCATCTCGGTGAGCACGCCGTTGGGCAGGAACTCCGCGGTGACGAGCAGGAAGCCCATCAGCATCAGCACGATGAGCCCGCCGTAGCGGATGCCCTCGGTGCGGGCGGTCGTCACGGGTACGGGCGCGGTGGTGGTCATGCGTCAACACTCGCAGTCGCGGGGATGCTGCACCCGACGCTGCGTCCACGGCATCCGACCATTCGTCCGGACCGCGCCCGGAGCACCGGACCGGCCCTGGGAGTCAGTCGATCGGGTCTGGACACGATCCGCCCGTGACCTCTAGGCTCGACGACGCGCCGGGGTTCTCCCGGAAGGTCTCAGCGAGAGGAGTGGATGACATGAACGCATTCTCTGTCGCGCCCCTCGCCGACATCCTTCCTCTCGAGGCCGCCCGCTCCTGATCCGCGGTGGCCTCCTTCTCTCGGAGCCACACCGTGTCTGATCTCTTCGCTTCTTACGAAGCATCCTCGTCCCGTCTCTCCCCCGCCCCTTCGTCGACCGGGTCGGCGTTCGACGCCTCTCCCTTCGAGTCCGTCCCGACGTTCGCCGATGTCGAACCCGGCGACAACCAGCGATGGAGCACATGGCCGGCGGTCACCCCATCGGAGCGCGGCCCCCTGCCGTGGCCTGCCTGGGTCGTGACGAGCGCCGGCGCGCTCGACACCGAGCTCGGCATCCTCAAGACCGGCAAGGAGGCCGATGTGTTCCTGCTGGAACGGGCGGTGCCGGACGACGCCGCCCAGCGCACGTTGCTCGCCGCCAAGCGCTATCGCGGCACCGACCACAGCAGCTTCCACCGCTCGGGCGTCTACACCGAGGGTCGCAGCACCAGGAACACCCGCGACACCAGGGCGCTCGCCAAGAGGTCCGAGCACGGCCGGGCGGTCGCCGCCGCGCAGTGGTCGTTCGCCGAGTTCGATGCGCTGTGCCGAATGTGGGAGCTCGGCGCGCCCGTTCCCTACCCCGTGCAGGTCAACGGCACCGAGCTGCTCATGGAGTTCGTCGGCGACGCGAACGGCGTCGCCGCTCCCCGACTCGCGGCGGTGCGCAGCGACCGCGCCGCGCTGGCCGATCTGTACGACCAGATCGTCGACCTGATGCGCATCTTCGCCGCGGCCGGCTTCGCGCACGGCGATCTCTCGGCCTACAACCTGCTCGTGCACGACGGCCGGGTGCGGGTGATCGACCTGCCGCAGATCGTCGACATCATCGCCAACCCGCAGGGCCTCGATCTGCTGCATCGCGACTGCGTCAACATCTGCGACTGGTTCACCCGCCGACGCGTCGAGCGGGACGCTGAGGAGTTGTTCGCCGAGATGCTCGCCGCGTCGTACGCGTGAGGTCGGCAGCTGAGCAGGAGGGATCGCGCGGCGCGCCGTCACCGTCCGTTCATCCCACGACGCCAGACTTCGAGCATGAGCGAATCCCCGCAGAGCGGCGCGGTGCCCGAGCCCGCTGCGACGGCCAACAGCGGCGCGGTCGGAGTCATCGGCCTCGACCTGCGCGGCGAGACACCGGCCCCCAAGAAGCAGGTCTACTCGTGGGCGCTGTGGGACTGGGCGACGCAGCCCTTCAACACCGTCATCCTCACCTTCATCTTCACCGCCCTGTACCTCACGACCGAGGCGTTCCTGCCGGCGTCGATCGCGGGACTCGACGCGAAGGACCCGATCCGCGAAGCCGCCGAGGCCGACCTCGCCTCGGGGCTCGGCCTCGGGTCGACGATCGCCGGAATCGCGATCCTCCTGATCGCACCGGTGCTCGGCCAGCGAGCGGATGCCGCGGGCCGTCAGAAGCTCTGGCTCGGGATCGGCACCGGCGCGCTCATCGCCTGCATGCTCGGCCTGTGGTTCGTCGAGCCGGCACCGGCGCTGTTCTGGCTCGGCGTGGCGCTGATCTCGGCCGGATCCGTGTTCGGTGAGATCGCCGCCGTGAACTCGAACGCGATGCTCATCGGCATCGCGAATCCGAAGACCGTCGGACGCATCTCGGGCCTCGGCTGGGGCTTCGGCTACATCGGCGGCATCATCGCTCTCGTCCTCGTCGTCGTCTTCTACATGCTCGACTGGTTCGGCCTGCCCGAGGACGGCGGCCTGCCGTTCCGCATCATCGCCGTCGGCTGCGCGATCTGGGCGATCGTCTTCTCCATCCCGATCTTCCTCAACGTGCCGGAGCCCTCGCTCGGACGCCCCGAGCGCAAGGTCGGCTTCTTCGCGTCGTACGGGCTGCTCGTGAAGGACGTCACGGGCCTCTACCGCAACTCCGAGACCCGTCAGACGTTCTGGTTCCTGCTGTCGAGCGCGGTGTTCCGCGACGGACTCGGCGGCGTCTTCGCGTTCGGCGCGGTCATCGCCAGCCAGGTGTTCGACTTCGCGTTCCTCGACCTCGTGATCTTCGGCATCGCGGCGAACCTCATCGCCGGGGTCTCCACCATCATCGCCGGACGCTACGACGACCGCTTCGGCCCGAAGCGGATCATCCTCATCTCCCTCGCATCCATGGTGATCGCCGGCCTCGCCGTGTTCTTCCTGGTGGATGCGGGCACGATCGTGTTCTGGATCGGCGGTCTGCTGCTCTGCGCGTTCGTCGGCCCCGCCCAGGCGGCGTCGCGGTCGTTCCTCGCCCGCATCACCCCGGCCGGGCGCGAGGGCGAGATCTTCGGCCTCTATGCCACGACCGGGCGGGCGGCGAGCTGGATGGCATCCGGCGCGTGGACCCTGCTGATCGTGCTCTCGGGGTCGACGTCCTACGGCATCCTGGGCATCGTGATCGTGCTGATCGCGGGCTTCCTGCTGCTGCTCCCGGTGAAGGCGACGCAGAACGCCTGAGCGCGTGGCGGGGAGTAGCCTGACCGCGTGACGGTCATCATCGCTTTCCTCGCCAACGTCCTCGTCGCGATCGCCAAGACGATCGCGGCGGTGCTCACGTCTTCGGCGTCGATGGTGGCGGAGGCGGCTCACTCGTGGGCGGATGCCGGTAACGAGATCTTCCTCCTGATCGCCGATCGCCGCGGCGCCCGCGCGAAGGATGAGCGGCACCCGCTCGGCTACGGTCGCGCAGCGTTCGTCTGGTCGCTGATCGCCGCGTTCGGGATCTTCACCGCCGGGTCGATCGTGTCGATCATGCACGGCGTGCAGGAGCTGTCCGAGACCGGACCTGTCGAGAGCCCCGCCGTCGCGTACACGGTGCTCGGCATCGCGTTCGTGCTCGAGGGGGCGTCGTTCACACAGGCGATGGTGAAGTCTCGACGGCTCGCGCGTGAGCGCGGATCGTCGACCTGGGACTATGTGCTCGACACCAGCGACACGACCTTGCGCGCGGTGTTCTTCGAGGACATGGCTGCCCTGATCGGTCTCGTCCTCGCCGCCGGCGCGATCGCGATGCATCAGATCACCGGGGTCGCCGCCTGGGATGCGGTGGGATCGATCCTCGTGGGAATCCTGCTCGGTGTCGTGGCGATCATCCTGATCGGACGCAACATCGCGTTCCTCGTCGGCTCGAACGCGTCGCCGGCACTGCGCGACCGCGTGGGACGTGCGCTGCTCGGTTCGCCGCAGATCCAGCGCCTCACCTACCTGCACATCGAATACGTCGGACCGAACCGCCTGTTCATCGTCGCCGAGATCGACCTGGCCGGCGACGCCCGGGAACACGATGTCGCCCGACGGCTGCGCGAGATCGAGCAGCAGATCGAGGCGCACGAGGTCGTCGAGACCGTGGTGCTGTCCCTCTCCGTCGACGACGAGGAATCGCTCGCCTTCGGCACAGGCGCAGGCACCGGCGCGCCCGTGCGGCCGTCGTAGCCACGTCATCCTGCGTGCGCGAAGAGAGGCGGACTCTGCGCCTGTCTCGCCCCGCGCGTTCGCCTCGACTCTCGCCGCTGTGTCGAAGAGCTGAGTCGCGGGGTGCGCCAACGTTGGTCGGGGTCCCACCATCTCGGACCTCTTACCTGCGGGAGACCGTCGTCCATGCGGATCTCCCACCCCGAGGTGCCCAGGGATCGGTGATGCCACCAGCACAACGGCACACCGTTGTCCGTGTGCGTCGGCCCACCCCGCGCATGCTCGGTGACGTGATGGATCTCGCACCACGACGCCGGAACATGACACCCCGGGATCAGACATTCCTTGTCGCGCGCCACGATCGCCCGGCGTTGATGCACCGTGAACACCCGATCCGTAGTCGTGATCCCGGTGATCCGACCCTCCTTCATGAGCACCCGCTGGATCGTTCCCGAGCATCCGACGTGCGCGGCGACGCTCACCGGAAGCTGTCCCCAGGCACCACTGACACTCGCGCGCCCGGTGCCCGTCTCGAGGTCCTTCGCATCGACAGTCACAACCAGCACCGGACCCGCACCGCCGAGCGTGGGCATGTCCCTGTGGCGGGCGGCGATCGCCAGTGCCGCGGCGAGAGCATCATGCCGTTTCTGCGCGGCCGTGCGGTCGTCGATGACGAAGCGCGGATCCGAATTGAACGGATCTTCTTCGCTATCGCGCTGGTCAGCATCGCCCTCGTCGGCATCGCCCTCGTCGGTATCGCGCTGGTCGGTATCGCCCTGGTCAGCATCGCCCTCGTCGGCATCGCCCTCGTCGGCATCGCCCTCGTCGGCAGCGCCGTCGCACTGAGTGAACACAACGCCCGGCATCGGCGGTCCGTCGCCCTTGGGGTTGTTCTGCGCATCGAGGATCAGTTCCAACTGCGCGGCGACCTCGGGCGTCAGATACCCCTTGATCGAGCGCAATCCGTCGCGCACCCGCCCCAGAGTGATTCCCCGTCGGCGAGCGGGCTCGTCGCCGGGTCCGTCTCCGTCGGGGTCGAGCAGCGCGACCAACGTTTCGGCAAGCAGCTTCAGCTCTTCGAGAGTGGGCGCCGGACCCTGAACGTCGTCATCGGGGCCGCCGTCGGGATCGGGTCTGAGGCCCCGTGCCGCCCGGGCAAGGCACATATCGGCCTCGAGCCGATCATCGACGCCGATACGATGCGACACCTTCTCGAGTGGTTCGGTCGCCGCAAGCATGCCCGCGACTCCGATCGCGCCGTCGAGCATCGCCTCTCTCAACGCCGGCCAGCGCGCGGGCAGTCGATCGCCGGACACCAGGTTCACGTTCCGTCGGACGAGGGCGACGACCTTCTCGAACCGTGACGCCCCGCGCACGTCTGTCAGCAGGGTGCGCTGCAGCAGTTCATTCGGTGTGCGGCAGCCCGTGGAATGCGGGAAGTCCACCGCATCGGTCGAAGCGATCGTCTCGACCATGACGGCCTCGACCCGCCGGAACGCCGCACCGGCCGCCTGCAGCACCTCTACCCGCTCAGCGTCGGACAACCCCGCGATCGCATCGTCGGACAGCACCCGATCGAGGTCGGCGACGACCTGATCGACAAGGATGCGAGTGCGGGATGACATGCCTCCATCCAACTCGGGGCCGCCGACATTCGAAGCGCGGAACCAGTCACTTTTCGACCAGATCAGAAGCATATTCTGGAACACCGGCGCAGCGTTCCGGAATGCCGATCGCGAACGCCACCGCGCCCAGCGAGACCGCGATAGAGCGCTCAGCTCTCCCAGTTGTCGGCGAGCTTGTTCAGCAGCGCCGCGAGCTGCTCGCGCTCATCTTCGGTGAACGCCGCGAGCGCCTTGCCCAGCGCTTCACGCCGCTCGCCTCGCATGCCTCGAGCGACCGTGCGCCCCTCATCCGTGAGCGCGATGCGCGTGCGTCGCGCGTCGTCGGGATCCGCTTCACGCCGCACGAAACCGTGCGCGACCCCCTGCTGCACGAGGCGCGAGGCGCGAGGCTGATCGACGCCGATCGCCGCACCGAGGTCGCTCACGCTGAGGGGCGCGGATGCCGCGGCGAGCGCCTCGAGCATCCGCATCCGCGCCGGCCCGCCGAAGCGTCCGGACGGGTCGTTCATCCACGGAGGCATGCCGGAATGCCCTGAATGCGCGTGACCACGACCATGATCGTGGCCACCCTGCTCGAAGTGATCAGGATGCGGGCCGCCATGCCAGCCGTGCGGCCCGCCCATTCCGCGGGGGCCGCGACCGCGTTCACCAGGACGGCGTCCGCGCAGACGGGACAGGGCGCGGGCGATGGCCTCGGCGGGATCGTTCTCTTCGGCGCTCACCCGTCGATTTTACATGCGACTTGACATGTATCGATACTGCATGTCACACTACATATACATGCATAGTGACAAGCACATGCTCCATGACATCTAAGGAATCACCCCATGAACACCTCTGACATTCAGAACACAGACACCACCCCCCGCCCGTTCGGCTTCTGGATCAAGGCGGTCGACCGCCTGATGGCCTCCGAGTTCGCCTCGGCCTTCGAGGGCGAGCAGGCGAGCCGCCGCGACTGGCGGATCCTCAATGTGATCGATGACACGGCCCCTGCGCGCCGCCCGCTGAACGCCCACAAGCTGCGCGACCTCGTCGAGCGCGGATGGGTCGTCGCCGACGGCGACGGCTGGACGCTCACCGACGACGGCCGCGCCGCCAAGGAACGCCTCGGCGGCATCGTCGACGGCATCCGCGCCAAGGTCACGGACGCCGTGAGCTCCGAAGACCTCGCCACCACGCTCGCCTCGCTCGAGCAGATCGCCCGCGCATTCGGCTGGGACGAGGAGACCCCTCTTCCCCGTGGACACGGCCGTCGCCACGGCTCCGACCCTCGCGGATTCGGACGCGGCTTCGGACGCGGGCACGGCTTCGGCCCTGGCTTCGGCCGTCGCCACGGCCGACCGTTCGGACGCGGTCGCGACTTCGGCTCGGACTTCGGTCCGGGTCGCGAGCACGGGCATGAGCACGGTGCGGATGCCGAGTTCGGCGCCGACTCCGACTTCGCGGACCGCGCGTGCGCGCACCGCGGACACCGCGGGCACGACCGCTTCGCCGACGAACACCGCGGCCACGGGCACGGCTTCGGTCCTGGCCACGGCCACAGCCACGGCGACCACCGCGCCGCCCGCGCGGCGCAGCATGCCTACGAGCGCGGCTTCGACGCCGGGTTCTCCCGCGGTCGCGACGCCTGATCGCATCCGATCACCGGAACGCCCCGTCTGACCCCGGTCAGGCGGGGCTTTTCTGTGTGCGCACGGGTGAACGGCGCTCTTTCAGAAGGGACCCGGTCGTGACCCCGGTGCGTCACCGGCCCCGGACATCCTCCGGCCGGAGCAGCCCTGACGCACCGAGTATCTCCACCCCGAGCAGGTGCCCGTCGCGATCGAAGTCGAGGATCAGCTCGCCGGATATTCCGTCGGGCAACGCCACCGGCACCTGCCGCGCCGCCTCGCCGGGCCGGATCGGCCGCCCGATCGTGGCGTAGGCCGCGTCGACCTCGGCGTCGTATGTCAGGTCTCCCACGTCACCCGGTCCAGGATGCCGAAACGGCTGCGACAGAGGAGGAATCGACGGCCGACAGCCCGAAGGTCGTGACCCCGAGGTAGATCGCGCCGATGATCGCCGCGGCGAGGAGCAGCAGCAGGAATGCGAAGATCACGAAGGTCAGTGCGCGGTATCCGCCGGACGTCGGAACCTCGGGGGCGACCGACGGCTGAGCCCAGTCGTCTGCGACGGGGGCGGGCTGGTCGCCCGTGAGGATCGCCGGCTTCGGCCGAGTCCGACGGGTGGCCGGGAGCATCGCCTCGGGCGGAGGCGGAGGGATCACGACATCCGGAACCGACGATTCGGGCGGAGGCGGAGGGATCGTCGCATCCGGAACCGCGCCCGCGAACGGAGGCGGCGGGACGACAGCATCCTCCGACGGATCGTACGGATCTTTGCTGTCACCGCTCATGTCAGCCCCCTGCGGCTCCGACGTCGGTCGTGCCGACGTCCGTCTTGTGGAAGTTCTGGAACGACCGGGAGGCCGTAGGCCCGCGCTGCCCCTGATAGCGGTTGCCGTACGGGCCGGAGCCGTACGGGTTCTCGGCCGGAGAGGTCAGGCGGAAGAAGCACAGCTGGCCGATCTTCATTCCCGGCCACAGCTTGATCGGCAGCGTGGCGACGTTCGCGAGTTCGAGCGTCACGTGCCCGGTGAAGCCGGGGTCGATGAACCCGGCGGTCGAGTGCGTGATGAGGCCGAGGCGACCGAGCGACGACTTGCCCTCGAGACGCGCCGCGATGTCATCGGCCAGCGAGACCTGCTCGAAGGTCGCACCGAGCGCGAACTCGCCTGGGTGCAGGATGAACGGCTCGTCGGGGTCGACCTCGATGAGCCGCGTGAGCTCCGGCTGATCGACCGACGGATCGATGAACGGGTACTTGTGGTTGTCGAAGAGACGGAAGTAGCGGTCCAGGCGCACGTCGATGCTCGACGGCTGGATCATCTCCGGCTCGTGCGGATCCAGGCCGATGTGGCCGGATGCGAGTTCTGCTCTGATGTCGCGGTCGCTGAGAAGCACGGCCCCAGCCTAGTTGCCGTACGCGGCCGACACTTTGGCCATGACGGATCAGACCGGTAGGCTGGCGTTCACCCGCTCCTCGGATGCAGGTACGGGGCTGTAGTTCAATGGCAGAACTTCTGCTTCCCAAGCAGATAGCGCGGGTTCGATTCCCGTCAGCCCCTCCATATGTGACGCCCCGCTCACTGTTCCCGCAATGCGCTTGGACACCCCCATGGATCCATCACGGGTTCGTCGGTGGGTGATCGAGGGTGACCACGAGCTTCCGTGCCGATACGCCGCGGCGAAGGGTGTCGATGGCTTCTTGGACGGCCGAGAGCCCGTGTCCTGCGATGTGGGCCTCCGGGTAGAGGCGGTGGCTGCCCGAGGCGAGAGCGGCAGGGAGATACCCGCCCCACACGGCCGGACCCACGGGAGAGGCGGCGATGGCGCTTCCCCAGATGAATGATGCCCTGATGCCGCGAGCGCGACTGCGCACCTGCAGGAGCGCCGTTCTCATTCCGAGCGTCGCAAAGAGGCGGATGCGGGCGAGGGAGAAGCCGCCGCGGCGGGGCTGTTCGTAGAACGAGACGGGAGGGCTCGCCATCGCGATCCGCGTGGCGCCGGTGGCGCGCGCGATCCTCAGGCACGGGTCGGCCGATCCCACGGCGACGGCGAGGATCCCCGCCACCGCGGAGCCGCCGACGGCTTCGACGATCCGATTCGCCGCTTCCGGGTCGCGATAGTCGAAGGCGGATTCTGCTCCCAGCCGCCTCATCCGGTCATGGTTCTTCGCAGAGGCTGTCGTGATGACGCGATAACCGGCCGCTCGGGCGAGTTGGATCGCATTGCCTCCGACGGCTGTCGCGCCGCCCCAGATCACCACGACCTCATCGCGATGCGCCGCGTCTCCGAGACGGGAGTAGTCCAGTCCCAGCTGCTCCTTCTCGAACAGTCCGGCCGCCGCTGTGGACACCGCCAGCGGCAGGACGGCGGCATCCTCGAAAGCGGTGGTGGCCGGCAGAGCGGCGGCCAGGCTCGCGTCGACCGCGACATAGGTCTGGAAGCCGCTCTCGGAGACGGCATCCCGCCCCTTCTCCAGGCCCATCGCGTACGCCACGACGCGGTCTCCGACGACGAAGTCGTCCACGCCCGCTCCGGTGTCGACGACCACGCCCGCGACGTCCTCCCCGAGAATCACCGGGTAGCGCAACCATCCGTACATGACGGTGCCGTTGGATTGGATGATCGCATCGAGCGGATTCACCGCCACCGCATGCACCTCGAGCACGAGCTGCCCCGCTCCTGGCTTCGGCATCGGGGCATCTCGGATCGTCAGGTCCGCATAGGCGGAATCGATCCACGCCGCAGTGTTGTCGCTCATCTTCTCCTGCTCTCCCAATCCGATGACATTCCGTGTCATCACAATCGAGCTTACGACAGTTCGTGTCATCATTGCTGTATGCCTCGTTGGTCACCGGATGCTGCATTGCGGTTGGAAGCTGCAGCGATGAACCTGTTCACCGATCAGGGGTACTCGGGAACCACGGTTCCCCAGATCGCCGAAGCGGCGGGACTGACCACGCGGACGTTCTTCCGCCACTTCTCGGACAAACGCGATGTGCTGTTCCTCCGAGATCGCGAGTTCCCCCGAGCGGTGAGCGACTCCATGGAGTCCATCCCGCACGAACGCGGCGGGACGGCGACCGTGCGCGCTGGCCTCGCGGCCGCATGCCGCGGCCTCCAGGACTGGCGAGAGCAGATCGCACGTCGACGCGGCATCATCCGCAGCGAACCCGCGCTGCACGAACGCGATCTTCTGCGCAGTCACTACCTCGCGCGCGCCATCGAACGGTCACTGCACCAGCGCGGCATCGCCCCTGAGAACGCACATACCTTGGCCGCCCTCGCCGTGACCTGTTTCGACCTCGCGATGGACCGATGGCTGGAAGGCCCCTCTGATCTCTCACTCGAGGATGCCCTGACTGCGGTGTGGACCGACATGCAGGGATGGATCAACGGGTGACATCGCCGACTGGAGCGAGCAGGCTTCAGCGCGTCACGCGCTGATCGAGGTCAGAGGCCTTCCCACCGAGGTTCCGGGTTCGACACAGGCGTCGGCTTGGACGCTCGCCGCATCCAGCAGAGCCGTCTGCAGCGCCTCCGTCGCCGCCACCGAGAGTTCGGCCGTCGCTGTCGGCGGGATGGCTGACATCTCATCGGGAGCGACGGTGAAATAGTCGCCCAGGTCTGGGCCGGTCAGCTCGTAGACGGCGGGGTACACCTGCACCGGCTCCGACCGGGAGTTCGCGGACACTCCGGCGACATCTTTCACGGCCAGCCCGAGTTCGGTCCCGCCCAGATCGACCTGCTCCACACCCGTGAGGGAGACACAGCCGTCACCTCCGCGGTGTCGGCCTCATGCGCGTTCGTCGACCATGACGACCATGACGCCAGCCCGTGACATCTAGGCTGATACCCGGCATGACCCGGGGGGAAAAGATGATGGCGAATCGCGCACGACGATGGATCGCGGCCGGAGCAGCACTGGTGGCATTGGCGACCGCGGCAGTGGTTCCGAGCGCGGCATCCGCGCAGGACTTCTCCGGCGGCGGGCCCAACTGGTACATGGACGCGATGAAGATCGCGCCGATCCACGAGGCCGGCATCACCGGCGAGGGTGTGACGATCGCGGTGTTCGACGGTGGTCTCTACCTCGACGCGCCGACGCTGCAGGGCGCGGACATCGAGGTCCCCGACTTCGATGGATGCCACGACCCGCTGGATTATGCGCCGACCCAGTACGAGGAGTTGAAGCACGGCACCTCGGTGACGTCGCTCATCGTCGGCAACGGCACGTCCGATAGTGGCGAAGGGCCGAAGGGCATCGCACCGGAGGCCCACATCTTGTACTACGGAGCGCTGCAAGGCGGGGACAGCCTGGGTCAGTCTCCATATACGTGCAAGGCCCCGTTCGAGGATGTCCTTGACGATGCCGTCACCCGCGGGACGGACATCGTGACGATGTCTGGCGGCTCGGCGAAGCTCGCCGAAGAACTTTCCGAAGGCGCGTACGAGAGCGTCGCGAAGGCCCTGAGGGCCGGGGTCGTCATCGTCGCAGGCCTGCCCAACGACGACACCGTATGGACATTCGAGTTGGACGAAGGCAACGGGGTCATCAATGTCGCCTCGGTCGACGCCACCGCTGCTCCCGCGAAGAAGAGGTACTCAGAGGAGGACATGGCCGACCCGAACACCGACGTCACGGCCCCCGGAATCGGTGTCGCGGGCGTCGGGTTCAACGACACGTGGGGCATGACCACCTGGCAGGGAAACTCCGCAGCGACACCCCTCGTCGCGGGGCTCATCGCTCTCGGCATGCAGAAGTGGCCCGATGCGACAGCCGCGCAGCTGACCCAGTCACTCATCCGCAACACCGGATCGAACCCCCATGAGCTCGAGCGGTCCGACAGATACGGATACGGGATCGTCAACGCCACCCGGTTCATCGCCGAAGACCCGACGCAGTACCCGGACGAGCACCCCCTCTTCGTAGAGGAGCGCTCTCCGTCCTTCGACGCGGTCTACAACCCGCCTTCTCCGACCCCCACCCCGGAGCCGGTCGCGGCCCCGCAATCGGAGCTGCCGATGGCGCTGGTCAGCCTGGCGCTCGTGGTCGTCCTCGCCCTCGCCGCCGTCGCTGGCGTCATCATCCTCATCGTGGTCGTCGTGAAGCGCAGCCGTCGGGCGCCTGACGCCAGCTGACACGAGGCACGCCTCTCGTCTGCATCCCATCCGATTCCTCCTCGGCTCCGAACAGGTGCAGATGGGCCCGTTTCCGCGCGCCCGAGAGGAGCCCCGATGATCGAGTCATCGACCCCGCCGCTTGCAGACCTCGACGGGTACCGCAACGTCACCGACCTGCTCGTCGCGCGGGTCACCGCAGCTCCTGACCACGTCGCCTTCGAGGTCGCGGGTGCGGATGCCCGAGGCCCGTGGCGCCCGATCACGACCCGGGAGTTCTCAGACCGGGTCCGCGCACTGGCGAAGGGCTTCATCGCCGCGGGGATCCAGGCCGGTGACCCGATCGCCATCATGGCGCCCACCCGCTACGAGTGGGCCGTCGCCGATCTCGCATCGTGGTTCGCCGGCGCCGTGGTGGTGCCGATCTACGAGACCTCTTCTCCCTCACAGGTGAACGCCATCGTCGCTGACGCCGGCGTGCGCCTCGCCATCGGCGGCACCGCTCAGCACGCGGCTCTCCTCGAGGCGGCGCTCGCACAGAACGGCGGGAACACGCTCGGCGCGTGGACGATGGATGCCGCGGCATCCGGCACTCTCCCCGACCTGATCGCGCGCGGCATCGACGTCACGGACGACGAGCTCGAGGCACGCAGGACGTCGGCCTCGCAGGACGACCCCGCGACGATCGTCTACACCTCGGGCACCACGGGCGAACCCAAGGGCGTCGTGCTCACTCATCGGAACTTCCTCGGGCAGGTGCTCAACATCGCCGCCGCGTACCACGAGATCGTGAACGAAGACGGGAACACCGTCATCTTCCTGCCGCTCGCGCACGTGCTGGCGCGCGGGCTGCAGCTGATCTGCCTGGCCAGCGGCATGCGCATCGCGCATCTCTCCGATCCCTCGACGGTCGTCGCCACCCTCGACACGCTGCGCCCGACCTTTCTGGTCGTCGTGCCCCGCGTGCTGCAGAAGATCCAGGCGGCCGCCGGCGACAAGGCCGCTGAGAAGAAGCTCTCGGCGGTGTGGGCGAAGGCCCGCTCGACGGCCATCGCCTGGGGCCGCCGTGCCGAGCGCGTCGACGCCGGCCGCCGTGTGCCGAGAGACCGCGGGCTCACCCTGCGCCACCGCTTCTTCGACGCCCTCTTCTACCGGCGCCTGCGCACAGTGATGGGCGGGCGCGTCGGATACATCCTGTCGGGCGGAGCCGCACTCGACGCCGAGCTCTCGCTCTTCTTCCGCGGCATCGGGGTTCCCGTCATCGAGGGCTACGGCCTCACCGAGACGACCGCACCCCTCACCGGCAACCTGCCCGGTCGCATCGCCTCCGGCAGCGTCGGCTCACCACTACCGGGCCTCACCGTGCGCATCAGCGACGAGGGAGAGGTGCTCGCCCGCGGTGTCGGCGTCTTCGCCGGGTACCGGAACCCGGCTCACGACGAGGATGCCTTCGTCGACGGCTTCTTCCGCACCGGCGACCTCGGGCGCCTCGACGACCAGGGCAGGCTGATCCTCGACGGCCGCCTGAAAGACGTGATCGTCACCTCGAACGGCAAGACGATCGTGCCGACCCGCTGGGAGAGCGCCGTCGAAGCCGATCCGCTCGTCTCGCACGCCGTGATGGTGGGCGAGGGAAAGCCGTACCTCTCGGCGCTGCTCGTGCTCGACCCCGAGCAGACGCGGGCGTGGGCGGGCACCCAGGGCACCAGCATCCCCACCGTCACCCAGCCCGACATCCGCGAGGTCACCGACCCCGCGCTTCGCGCCCACCTGCAGCGTGCCGTCGACGCCGCGAACGCGCTCGTGGCACGCAGCGAGCAGGTGCGTCGCTTCAGCGTGGTCTTCGCCGACCTCGAGGACCGCGGGCTGGTCACGCCCACCATGAAACTCAAGCGGAGCGTGGTGCTCGATCGCGCCGGCGCCACCGTCGAAGACCTGTACCTCTGAGAACCGGAAAGAACACGATGTCCTCCCCCACCCCCACGAAGCCCAAGTCCTCGCGCTCCTCGCTCATCGCGATCATCGTCGCGCTCATCATCGGGGCGCTCGTCGCGCTTGCCGGCAGCCAGGGCGGCGCGACGCTCGGCGGCATCCCGCTGTTCGCCCTCGCCGTCGCGGCGGCGTATGCGATCCAGATCCTCGCCTTCATCCCGGCGATGATCCTGCGCACCGAGCGGTTCTTCGACCTCACCGGCAGCCTCACATTCCTGGCGATCTCCGTGGCCCTCGTACTGCTGACGCCCGCGCCGGACGCCCGCAGCTGGATCCTCGCGGCGATGGTGATCCTGTGGGCCGCACGCCTCGGATCGTTCCTCGCCATGCGCGTGCACAAAGCAGGATCCGACGGACGCTTCGACGAGATCAAGGGCTCCCCCGTGCGCTTCCTGCAGGTGTGGGTGATCCAGGGCGCGTGGGTGTCGATCACGGCAGCAGCGGCGTGGATCGCGATCAGCACGGATGCCGGCGCGCGGGCCCCCATCGGATGGCTGACCGTCGTCGGCATCATCGTGTGGGCACTCGGCCTCGTGATCGAGATCGTCGCCGACGCGCAGAAGTCGGCGTTCCGTGCCGACCCCGCGAACAAGGACGAGTTCATCCGCACCGGCCTGTGGTCGCGCTCGCGCCACCCGAACTACTTCGGCGAGATCGTGCTCTGGGTAGGAGTCTTCCTCACCGCCGCGCCCGTGCTCACCGGATGGCAGTGGATCGCGATCCTGTCGCCGCTCTTCGTGATCCTGCTGCTCACGCGAGTCAGCGGCATCCCGCTGCTCGAGGCACGCGCCGAGAAGAAGTGGGGCGACCGCGCCGACTACATCGAGTACCGCAAGCACACGCCGTCGCTGATCCCGCGGCTCACGCGGCCTGCCGTGCGCGAGAGCGCCGCCTGAGAATCAGATCGCACGCGGTCACGACGGCCGCGCCCACCGCATAGGCGATGAGGTCTCGCGCGTCGAAGCCTGCACCCAGCACCAGCCGCACGGGCCAGAAGGCCTCTGCCCACACTCCGGGGAGCCCCGTGAGCTGGAACACCTCGATCAGGGTGCAGACGACGACTGCGGCTGCGCCGATCACCCAGGAGGCGGCGCGCGCGAACACTGTGGCGATGACGAGGTACATCATCACGGCGTAGAGCGCGTCGCCCGCGAAGTCCGCCACCGGGCCGCTGCCGAGCAGGTGCACGGCGAGCCCGGCCACGACCACCAGGACTGCGGCGATCAGAAGCCGTCGGCGACGCGTGCGCACGGTCGTGTTCCGTTCAGAGCACATCCGCGAGGATTCCGAACACCCGCTCGGGATCCTCCAGGTGCATGTCGTGGTGGACGCCCGAGATCCGCCGGATGTCCCACCCTTCGCGTTCGAGCCCGGCCGCCATGGCATCGGGCAGCACGTTGTGCAGTCCCTGGGTCAGCGACTCCACGACGTCGTCGGCGAGTTCGCCCAGTGAGTACGACGACGCGCGGTCGCTGCGCCCATGCCCCCGAAGATCGACCGTCGTCACGGGGTATCGCCCCGTGACGAGCATCAGATCGAGCAGCGGCTGCCACGTCGTGCCGTCGGCTCCGAGACCGTGGATCAGCCCGACATGGTGCTCGCCTGAGCCGGAGGTCGCCGTGTGCAGCTGCATTCCGTCATTGTGTCATCCGACGTTCTCGTCGCAAGCGGCCGCAGCGATACGCTGACCGGCATGAGTGAGAACGCGACGCCCGACCACCTGACACTGGCCTCGTTCGACGCACCGAGCTCGGCAGCGGCCCGCGCCGCTCTCTCGCTCGCCACGCAGTACCACTCCCCGACCCTGCTGAATCATGTGCTGCGGTCGTGGCTGTGGGCCGAGGCGTTCGCGATCGTCGAGGGTCGCTCGGACATCGACCACGAACTCCTCTACGTCTCCGCCGTGCTGCATGACATCGGCCTGGTGCCCGAGTTCGACAACGTCTTCCGCTCATATGAAGAGTCCGGAGGGCACGTGGCCGTCGCGCTCACCCGGGGCGCCGGATGGGACGAGCACCGTGGCCAGCGCGCACTCGAGGTGATCGTGCGGCACAACTGGCCGGCCGTCGATCCCGACCTCGACGTCGAGGGATACCTGCTCGAGATCGCGACCGGTCTCGACATCTCCGGCGCGCGGCCCGATGCGCTTCCCGCATCCTTCATCCGCGAGGTGCTCGACGTGCACCCGCGTCTCGACCTCGCTCAGGAGTTCGGCACCGGCGTCGTCGACCAGGCGGCACGCAAGCCGCACACGGCAGCGCACCGGCTGGTCGAGGGCGGCGTCGTCCGCAAGCTGGCGGACAACCCGCTCGGCTGACGCAGCGGGCTCGTCCGCGCGATCGCTACTCCTCGCCGCTGTCGAGGAAGACTCCGACGCGGTTGCCGTCGAGCACGAACTGGAGCGCGACGGCTGCGGGATAGCGCTCGTGCAGCTGCTCCGGCATCTCCTCGTCGATCGGGACGACGACCTCGGCCGGGAACGCACCGATGCTGCAGGCCGCGTACATCGGGCCGCTGATGGACGAGGATCCGTCATCCGCTCCCTCGTCCGGCACATCGACCGTCCTCACGACCGAGATGCAGCGGTTCTCCGACGAGCGGTCGCCCGACTCCGAGACCCACCCCGGGCTCTCGAAGACCGTCAGACCGAAGAACTCGGCGGCCGCGACGTCGGTCTCGGCCCCGAACCACCCCGGGGGCACCGCTCCGGTGCGCGACAGTTCGAGCGTCTCGATCTGCGGCGCCCCGGCCGACGACGAGACCGACGGCAGAGACGTCAGCGCGAAGGTCACAGTGGCGGCCACGGCAGCGGCCGCCACGACCGATGCCACCCACAGCGGCATCCGCCATCGCGCGAGACGCGACCGCCAGTCGGTCGGCGATGGGGCTTCCTCGCTCGCGGCGGGGTCGTCCCACAGCGAATCGTCACCCAGCCTGTCGATGAGGTCGTCACTCGCGCGCGAGTCGTCGACGGCCGGGATCACGACCTGCAGCTCGGTGGCTGTGGCAGGGGCGTCGAGAGCGGTCGCCCCGCCCGCTCGGAGTCGGGCGGATACCGCCGCGCGCGACGACTCGAGCTCCTGCAGCCGGCGGAGGGCAGCGGGGTCGGTCGCGATGTCGGCGTGAGGGCCGTACGCGCGAGCCCGCAGCTCCCGCAGTTCCTTCTCGGCACCGGCATCCATCCCGGCATCGTCTCACGCCGGCCTCCGCGCACACAGCAACGGGCGGGTGGAGGTGTGAATCACCCTCCACCCGCCCGCGCCGGGGTCTTACTTCTTGAACGCGTCCTTGACGTTCTCGCCGGCCTTCTTCGCGTCGGCCTTGACCTGGTCGGCCTTGCCTTCGGCGGCGAGCTTGTCGTTGTCGGTCGCGTTGCCGATCGCTTCCTTCGCCTTGCCGGCGATGTCCTGAGCGGCGTTCTTGATCTTGTCATCGAGTCCCATGAGGAGCTCCTTTCGTGAGGGTGATCGTTGACGGCGGGAGGATTCCCGACGTCTTATCGCCGTTGCTCTTCGCGACCGACGATAAGTGTGTGGACGGGTGTCAGCGGCGCACCTTGTCGAGCGCCTTCTCCGCCGCCTTGGCCGCCTTCTTGGCGGTCTTGGCTCGTTCCTTCTTGGCTTTGGGGTCGTTCCACATCCGTACGAGCTGATGCCGGACCGACTCGCCCTTGTTCACCTGCACGGTCGCCGATCGGCTGCCCAGGATGTAGGCGACGAAAGCCACGGCGCCGATGAGGAGGATCTTGTTTCGCATGATGCTGGTTCCTGCTTCCTGAGAGTGAGTCCGACGACCGGTGTTCAGGACAGTCGACGCTGGTCGTGGGCGAGACGCGCACGGAGCCCGGTGTGGACCGAGACGTAGGTCTCGGTGTCACGGCCGGTCAGGGTGGCGAGGTTGGTGAGGAGACGGTCGATGTGATCGACGAGCTCGCGCGGGTCCGTGTTCTGCCGCGGCGTGACCGCCACGTGCAGCACCGGGGTGTTGCGGATGTCGTTCGCCGTGACCTGGGTCGAGAGGATCTCGTCCCTCGTCGCGAGCGAGTTCTTCACGGCATCCGACACGAAGGACTCGGTGACGGTCACCCGACCGAGCGGGTTCTGCGCACCCGTCGAACGGAAGGCCGTCTTCGAGCGGCGTCCGGCGATGCTGGTGAGCGCGAGGATCAGCAGGACGACGACCACGAGGATCGCTGCGACGGCGCCGATCCCGATCCACGAGAGGCTGCCGCCGGCGATGGCGGTGGCGGCGATCGCCTGGTCGAGCCAGGAGCGGGCGTCCTTGCCGGCCGACGTCCAGATGTCCGTCGCGGTGGGCCAGCTCATGATCGCGATGCCGACGGCGCCGAGGGCCAGGAACAGCAGCCCGATGATCAGCAGCAGCACGCGGTTCAGCGCGCGGTTCGTGTTGTTCACAGCTCGTCCTCCTGCTCGGTGGGGCGCTCGATGCGCACCCGGGTGCGCACGCTCCTGGTGAGCCGGTACGTCTGCAGCTCGGCTTCGGCGGCGGATTTCACCGCGCCCTTGTCGAGCGGGATACCGGCGCCGGGGCGCACGGTGACGTCGACTCCGCGGTGGCCCACGCCGACGGTGATGTTGTCGCGGGAAAGGCCCGTCTCCTCCGAGAGGTGCTGGGCGAGGGCGCTCGCGATCACGCCGTTGTCGACGACGACCGCGCGGTCTCCGGCATCGAGGGTGTGCTTCGACAGGCGACCCGGTGTGAGGGCGAGCACGAGGAAGACGACCCCGATGAGGGCGAGCACCACGCTGCCGGCGATCACGAGCCCGGCGGGCTGCGCGGTGGGCAGACCGACCAGCCATCCGCCGGCCGCGGCGGGACCGAGCAGGAGGGCGGGCTGGGCGGCGAGGCTCAGCACGATCTCGAGCCCGATGTACGCCAGGGCGAGGATGAGGAGGATGACCGCCACGAACATCGCGACGGTGCGCGGCGAATGCGTCTCGCGTCGGACGACGCGACGAAGAACCGGGGTGCTCATCGCACTCGTCTCCTCTCGGGGATGGTCGCACCGGTGATGGTGAGGTTGATGCGGGTGACGTCGCGTCCGAGGACGTCGGTCAGGTTCCGCTGGAGCTGCTCCTGCAGCTGACGGGCCCGATCGAGCACGGGGACGCTCTGGGAGATCGCGACGGTGTCGTCGAGATCCGGGACGGGAAGCGGTGTGGCGATGCGCACCGCGATCCCGCCGGGGTGTTCGGTCACGTCGACCTTCACGTCACCGCGAGGGACACCGATCAGGGTTGCGGACGCCTGTTCGGTGACCGTGCGGTAGACGCGTTCTTTCACGTCGACGCGACCAGGGACGGTGGCCTCGGTGGCGGCCCCGACGGGGCCGCCACCGGCGGCGAGGTGCTGGTCGGCGCGCATCAGGAGGTACGCCGCCCGGTGAAGGCGTCCGCGAGACCGCGGACGTCGAGCTTGCCGGAGGCGATCCGACCGATGAGTGCCCCGATGCCGGCGAACAGAGCCATGAGCAGGAAGCCCCAGAATCCGAACATCAGCGCAGCGAGGGCGAGGAGGGCACCGATCAGGGCGCCCGTGGTGGTGGGGGTCATGAGACGCGCGACTCCTCGTTCTCGTTGCTGTCGTCGCCGGGCACGTGCACGTCGTTGACCTCGACGTTGACCTCGACGACCTCGAGGCCGACCAGGCGGCTGATGGCTCCGGCGACGGCGGCGCGGACGTTGTTCGCGACCTCCTGGATGGGAGCGGGGTACTCGACGACGATGGTCAGGTCCGCGGCGGCCTGCGTCTCGCCGACCTCGACCTTGACGCCCTGCGAGAGGTCGGTGGCGTTGACGGCGTCACGGATGGCGCCGAAGGCGCGTGCGCCGCCGCCACCCAGTGCGTACACGCCGTCGACCTGACGGGCGGCGATGCCTGCGACCTTGGCCACGACGCCGTCGGCGATGGTGGTCTTGCCCGCGGCATCCGAGTCAGCGGGGATCCGCGACGTCGAGAAGCTGGAGGAGCGATCCACGCGCGAGGTGGACGCTGCCGGCTTGGGCGCGGCGGAAGTCTGTGCCAGTTCCTTCTCGGCGGGGCTGGCGGAGGTGTTCTGATCCTGAGTTGCCATGACATTTCCTTCGTCTCACGTGGTGCCGGCTGCGAGACCTGGTGGCCTCACCGGGAGCGTGTGTCGGTCGCTCACAGATAGGACGTGCGGTGGCACGGATTCGTCACAGATCCGTCGAAGATTTCTGCCGAGGGGCCCTCGAACGCGGCTTAGGTTGGAGGACATGACCTCCTCTGCGACGGGAATCCCCGACCTCCATGGCCGCACGATCCTCGTCACGGGGGCGAACGCCGGCATCGGGTACTGGTGCGCCGAGATCCTCGCCGCACACGGCGCACGGGTGCTGCTCGGATGCCGGTCGTCCGAGCGCGCAGAGGTCGCCGCTTCGTCGATCCGCGCTCATGCGCCCGGCGCGGACCTCGGCATCCTCCCGGTCGATCTCGGCTCTCTCGCGAGCATCCGAGCCGCGGCCGCCTCGCTCGACGAGCGCGTCGACGCGGTGATCTGCAACGCGGGGGTCAAGGCAGCGGATCGCGACGCGCGCACCGTCGACGGACTGGATCTGATGGTGGGCACGAACTTCGTCGGGCACTTCGCCCTGCTCGCACAGCTCGGGCACGTGCTCGCCGACGATGCGCGGGTCGTGGCCGTCGGCTCGCTCGCGCATCGCTTCGCCGACATCGATCCTGCGACGCTCTCAGAGCCGTGGACCGGGGCCTCCCTGCGTCAGTACGGCCGCTCGAAAGCGGCCCTCATGGCCTTCGCCTTCGAGCTCAACCGCCGCTGGCGTGGCACGGCGCGCTCGGCGCTGTGCGCGCACCCCGGCTATGCCGTGGATCCGCTCACTCCGCATCGAGACGGACTCGCCGACGTCTCGGCCGCGGCGCGGGCGTTCGCCTCACTGAGTCGCGCGCTCGTGCAGGGAAAGGATGCCGGGGCCGCGCCGATCGTGCACGCGGCCGTCGCGGCCGACGCCACCGGCGGCGATTACTGGGGCCCAGGCGGTCTGCTCGAGTTCCGCGGAGCGCCCAGGCGGGTCACCGCGAGCGAGCAGGTGCGCTCGGTCGACGTGGGGGCCGAGCTGTGGGCCGTCGCCGAGCACATGACCGGCGTGCGCTTCACTCTCTAGCCGTGCGGCTGCGGAGACCTGCTAGTCGTCTTCGAGGACGTATGCTCCCGAGGCGTCGGTGAACAGTCCGGTCTGACCGGTCTTCGCCGCGCGCACGAAGGCCTCGACCCACGGGAAGCGGGCGACGAACGAGTCGACCGACCACACCTCGTGATTCGCGGAGTCGTTCATGTGCTCCTCGGACTCGAGCCCTGTGACCGACTGCAGGTCGCTGCCCGTGAACGTGATCCAGCGGGGCGGATGCTCGGCATGCGGCTTCGACAGGAAGACGGGGGCATTGCCCGCGAGCCCCGGAGACGAGGCGGCTCAGCTGCGCGAGAACAGCAGCAGGTCGGGCAGGCTCGTCGCGAAGTAGTCGATCTCGCCGTCGGCATGCCGCGCGACCGGCGGCGTGTACGCCGGTCGCGCCTCGCCGAGACTGAGCGGCGGCTCCCCCTGCGGCAGGCCGAGGGCTTCGCGAGCCCGATCCCAGGCACCGAGCACCTGGCCTTCGCCGCCCTCCCACGGCTGGAAGACGCGGCTCTCGAGAAGGGCGAGCGCCTCCGCGGCGGATCCCGTCCTCACCAGGAGATCGGCGTAGGCGATGACGAGGTCGTCGCGGGAGGCGACCACCTCGAACCGGTCGGCGAGACGCGCCAGCCGCTCGGTGTCGGTCTCTCCGAGTCGCACCGCCAGCTGGTCGCGCTCGAAAAGCAGCCGCGCATCGCTCGGGTCGAGGGCCACGGCCCGTTCGTAGTGCGCCACGGCGCGGACATCGTCGTGCGCCACGTTGTAGCTCGCCAGGCCGGCGTTGCGATGCACGATCGGATCGTCGAGTCCGCTCTCGATCGCCCGCTCCCACAGCGCGAGAGCCTCCTCGCGCCTCCCCGCGTCGTACAGCAGGGCACCCAGCAGGCTCGCCGCCACCGGGTCGGGCTCTGCGGCGAGCGCCGCAACGAGCGCATCGTGATCGTCGAGCCCTGCGGGGAAGGTCCAGCGCCGATCCGAGGCCCTGGCCTCGGCGCGCTCGCGCGCGGCATCGTCGGCGAGGCCGAGCCGGTCGAGGATCGCCGCACGGTGGTAGCGGGCGAGCGGTGCGACGTTGCCCGCCGCGCTCGGCCGCACGCGGGTGGCATCGTCGAGCACCGACAGCGCGGCATCCGCCTCTCCGGCTCGCGCGAGTTCGCCGGCCACGTCGAGGAAGGTGCGACCGTCACCGGGCAGAGCACCCGTGTCGAGGAATCCGAGCAGCGGGTCGAGGGGGTCGTCGCCGCGCAGCCGCCGGAGAGCGGCCTCGGCATCGGCACCTCGACCCAGTCTCCTCAGGAGCACCACCCGCAGCGCTCCTCGTCTGCGGTCGTCGGAGGCCACGGCATCCAGCTCGTCGAGATCGTGCAGGGCCGCGGCGTGGTCGCCCGCGTGCGCCGACTGACGCGCCATCTCGAGCCCTGCGGGCGCGACGAACGCCGCGTCCCAGAATGCCTTGGCGAACGCGCGGCGGGCAGCCGCAGCGTCGCCTCGACGCTGCTCGACCAGGCCGAGCAGATAGAGGGCGTCCGCGTGCCGGGGGTTGGCGTTGCGGGCGTTGATGCGCGCGAGCGCACGGGAGAGCAGCTCCTTCGCCCGGTCGTAGGACCCTGCGCGGTACGCGAGCTCGGCGAGGCCGGTGAGCACCCGGGCGTCGGAGGGATCGCGGCGCAGCGCCTCATCCCAGTACGGCAGGGGCGAGCGGCTGGGGTGCCGGTACTGCACCAGGTGCAGGCCGATCAGGTAGAGCTCGTCGGTGCTGTCGACGTCAGCGGGTGCGGGCGGTGCCGAGGCGGTCCACGGTTCGTCGTCCTCGTCGGTCGACGCGTCGTGCCAGGTGACGAGAGTCGCACCGGATGCCGCCCGCAGGGTCACGACGATGCCGTCGTGAGCCCGGACCCCGGACTCCACCTGCCAGACGTCTCCCGGAACCAGGTCGGCCGTGTGATCCGACAGCAGGATGCCGTCGGCGTCGCGGATCTCGAGACGCGCGCCCGCCTGCGGCGACGTCACCGCCGCCTTCACGACGATCGCGCCGTCCCTGTCGACGTGGATCGCGGCCTCGGCGGACGCCTGATGCGCGACGCCGATCCCGGGGATCGGGTACCAGTACTGGCTGAACCGCTTCGTCTCTCCCGGAGCCAGCCAGGTGAAGTCCGGCTGGTTGTCGGTGTAGACGCCGGCCATGAGCTCGACGTAGGGTCCGTCTGCGTCGGTGAGCAGTCGGTCCCACGCGTGCCCGAAGGGTGCATCCCCCCAGGTCCACTGCTTCTTGCCCGGCGCGACGCGGCGGTCTGCCCAGTGCACGAAGCCCGCCTGGGCGTCGTGGTCGTACCCGCCGAAATACTCGTGCTCGGTGTCGACGATCATGTACGACGTCGGCACCGGGATATTGCGGTACCAGTCGATGCGGTCGGCACCCGGGTCACGGCGGGCGCGCTCCCGGTAGTCGACGCCGTAGTACGGACGGTCGGCCTGCGGGTAGCCGGTGAGCGCGCGACGCGCGTGGTCGGCGACGTGGCGCACATCCTCGGGGAAGAACGACTGGTACTGATCGTGCACGCGCACGGCGACGTTGGCCCACCAGAGGAATGTCTGCGCGAGGCTCGTGCGGTTGTGGAGCCTCACATCGACCCGCACGGTCGAGCTGTTCGCGCCCACGTGGATGCCATGCGTGCCGCGCATCCGGGCGAACGGGTCGTGATCGCTGCACCACACCGTGACGCTGCCGTCATCGTGGCGCTCGATGGTCGACTCGACCGGCAGGAAGGTCGCGGGACGGTGATGCTGGGGCCAGTTGAACTCGACCCCGCCGCTCATCCACGGACCCGTCAGACCGACCAGGGCGGGCTTGATGACGTTGTTCCGGTAGAAGAAGTCGTATCCGGTCGTCTTGTCGTAGGCGACGTGGATGCGTCCGCCGAGCTCGGGCAGGATCATCAGCCGGAGGTAGGCGTTCTCGATGTGCACGGCGTTCCAGCGCCGACGCACCGGAGTCGACGCGACCCGCTCGACGAACGGCAGCGGATACACGCGGCCGCTGGAGCCCTGGTAGACCCGCTGGTCGAGGTACATCGGATACGTCGACGGGGCGTCCGGCTCGTACGTGTCGATCTCGACCGTCTCGTACCAGGCGACCGCGCGCCCGGCATCCAGATCCGCTTGCAGCGCGGCAGGGACCTCGGGAAGGACGAGTTCCGCGTGGGAGCGGCCGACGGGGGTGGTGGCGTGGGTGGGCATGATCTGTTCTCCTCCTCAGAGGGCCGAGGTCCAGCGCGACGACACGATGTGCTCGACACGGACGACCGCCCCGAGGCTCCCGGCCGCATCGACGCGTTGGCGGACCGACGCGTCGAGGTCGATCACGCTGTGCGCCGCGATCGGGGCGATGTGCAGGGTGAGATCGGCATCGGGGGAGATCTCGGTGATGTCGATGCGCCAGGCCAGTCCGTCCCAGAACCGATCCCCGATCACGACTCCGTCCGCGCGGAGCTGCGCGACGTCGCCCTTCCAGTCGACGACGAGCTCGATGAGCTCTCCCCTCGAACGGTCCTGCGCCTCGGGGAGCACGACCCGCCAGACACCGGCCACCTCCTCGAACTGTCCGTCGTCGGGCGCGGCCGACCGGCCCATCGACTCGCCGTAGCGCGCGGGGGCATCGCGCACGGGGCGCAGTTGCTCGATCGTCAGTCGGGTGGTGCCGGGGTGCGCGTCGGTGTGCAGCGCGAGCGGTGCGAACTCCTCGCCGCTCCACACGAGCGCGGTCGGCTCGCGCTCCGCGCGCACCACGAGGTCGCCGGACTCGCGCCACACGGCATCTGTCGAATCCACGAGGTCGGCGCCGAGGTACCAGAGGCGCTCGGCTCTCTCCTCATCGACGACCAGCACGCGCAGGGCGCCGTCGACCACGAGGACGTCGCCCGGGGCGAGATCGAGCGCCGCCGCGGCATCCACCTCGATCCCGCGAAGGAGGGCGCGGGATCCCGCGCCCAGCTGCAGACGAGCGCCGAGGCCGTCGTGCACACGGAGGACGACCGTCGGCACCGCACCGTCGACGATCCCGGCGACGGATGCCGTGGCCCACTCGAGCCGCACCCCCGCGACGTCGATCCGCAGCGGCCAGCGACCGATCACCCCGCTCGGGATGTCGATCGGACGGTCGGGGACCACCAGCTCGCCGTCGGCGAACGGGATGCGGAACTGCACCGCGGTCGAGCCCGAGAGGGGCTCATGCGGTTGATGGGTGTTCACGAAGAGGAATCCGCTGGTGCCGTCTGCGCGCACCGCCCAGCGCAGCGAGTCGAGGTCGTGCACATCGACGGGGGCGTCGTCGGGGAGCGAGCTGAACGTGTCGGCGAGGCGCGGGCCGAACGCGGCGAGGAAGGCGTTGTGGTCGCGGAGCACGCCCAGGCTCGGGCCAGGGCGACCCGTGGCGCCGAACGCGGCCTGGAAGTCGTAGTCGAAACGCGGCAGGTCGTTCGGATACCCGGTCACCAGGCTCTCCTGCAGGCCGTCCTCGGGGTTCACCCCGCCCGCATACATGTAGAAGCCCTGCCATGCCGAGCCGTTGCCGATCTTCACGTTCGCGAGGGCCGCGATGTCCCGAGCGCGCGCGATCGGGCGCCGGTGGTACGCGGTGGCCATGCCTCCGCCCAGCTCGCACGTCGACGGAGGGAACTCCGGATCGACCGGCCGGACGACGATCTCGGTGCCCTCCTCGCGGAAGTCACCACCGACTCCCGGGTCGTCCCAGACGTGCGTGAACCGGAAATGGTCGCGGAAGCTGTCATCCCAGGTGGATCCCTGTCCCGCCCAGAACCCGTCGGCATACCCGCTGTAGAGCGGGAAGACGTCGTGGGCCGGCAGCACGGCGCCGCCCCAGCCCGTCGCCGTCCACAGCGGTGCCGAGAGCCCTGACTCCTGGGCGATGACTTTGAGCGCGGCGATGTGATCGGGCTGGTCGTGGAGCTCGTTCTCGAGCTGGATGCCGACGATCGGCCGATCCGGACCGCAGAACGGGCGCACCTGCTCGGCGATGCGCCCGTACCAGTCGCGAACCAGAGTGAGGTACTCCGGGTCGTTCGTCCGGGCGCGATCACCGAGTGCGGTGACCACCCAATCCGGATGACCGCCGTTGCGGACCTCCCCGTGGCACCAGGGCCCGATGCGCAGGATCACGTCGATGCCCACCCGCTCGGCGGTCTCGAGGAACGCCGCGACATCGAGGTCTCCGTCGAATCGCACCCGGCCGCGTTCGCGCTCATGGTGGATCCAGAACACGTACGTCGACACCGAGGTGAGTCCGGATGCGACGAGGAGCCGCAACTGCTCCTCCCACCGCCTGCGCGGGATCCGGCTGAAGTGCAGCTCGCCGGTCACCGGCACCGTGGGAGTCCCGTCGACCTCGATCCACCGACTCGTCAGGCGCAGCCGCTCGTGCGGGTCCTCGGCGTTGCTCATGGCCGGTGCGACGAGCGGGGGCCGATCATCGCGGAGGCGGATGGTCCGAGGAGTCGACGTCGCGGTCATGGTTCTCCTTCGAAACGGGTGGCGGGCGCTCTCGAGAGACTACGGCCGGCCGGCGAGGAGCGGAAGAACGATTCTCCGTCACGATATGGACGAAACGATGCTTGGCGTGCCGCAGCGATCCATGGAAGAGTTCCATGGATGCGATCGCCGATAGACGAAACGCCGATCAGTCCGAGGAGGGATGCCGCCGCCGTGTACGTGCATGAGGGATTCCTGGGCCAGCGCCTCCGGGTCCTTCCTCGCCCGGCCGTGCGCGCGGCGCAGAGCCAGCCCATCGTCCGGCGACTGCTGGTCACGGATGTGGGCTACTTCCCCCGCGCGGCACAGCACGGCCGGGTGCGCGCCGCGGGCGCACCGGAGACGATCATCATGGTCTGCACCGATGGCGTCGGCTGGGTCGAATGGGAGGATGGCGAACCCGTGCGGGTCGAGCGCGGGTCGGCCGTGGTGCTCCCCCAGGAGGTCCGTCACCGTTACCGCGCGGACGACGACGATCCCTGGACGATCTGGTGGGCGCATGTGACCGGTTCGGACGTCGACGACTTCGTCGACACGATCCTCGGCGAGGGACGCGGCCCGATCGTCGAGCTCCACGACGTCTACGCCGTGGTCGAGTCCCTCGACGAGGCACTCAGCGCCCTCGAGAAGGACGAGACGCTGCCCATGCTCCTCACCGCGGCCGGAGCAGCATGGCGGATGCTCGCCGCGATCACCTCCAGCGCACTGCGGGGCACGGCGGCCACGAGCGACCGCATCCGACAGGTGCAGGACTACCTGCGCACGAACCTGGACACGGCGTTCTCCGTGCCCGAACTCGCCGCGATGGCGGGCCTGAGCCCCTCGCATTTCTCGGCCCTGTTCCGCGGCTCCGTGGGCACGTCCGTCAAGGACTACCTCAAGCGCCTGCGCAGTGCGCGGGCGCGGGAGCTGCTCATCACCACGTCGTCCCCGATCTCCGAGGTCGCGCTGGCCGTCGGATATGACGATGCCCTGTACTTCTCACGCCAGTTCCGATCGATCAACGGGGTGAGCCCCTCGGAGTTCCGCCGGCAGGCGGCATCCGAACGCGTGACGCGCATCTGACGCCTAGGCGGCCGTACCTCCCCGCACCGGGATCTCCTCGATCGAGCGATACACGGGCAACCCGCGCTCGAGGGCGATCTCGACGTCCTTGTCGGCGCCGGCGGACTCGCCGGCCAGGCGCAGCACGGCATCGCAGTGCTCCAGCAGTCGGCGGGCCGTCTCGTACATGACGTCGCCGTCGGCGGCATCCGCATCATCCATCCCTCGGAGGATCGGAAGAGCGACCCATTCTCCGATCATCGGCACGTGTCCTCGGCGGTGGATGGGGGCGGCGGCCTCTTCGAGGCGCTCGAGGTTGCGGGCGATCAGGGCGGGGTCGCCGCCCGTTCCGGAGCGGTAGGGGCCGGCGATGAGAATCAGAAGTGGAGTTGTCATGGAGAAGACTGTAACGTTAACCGTGCAAGAACGTGCAACTTCGTAAAAGAATGAGCAGTGAGGGAGTCGGATGCTGGGCGCACAGCGCAAGGACCACCTGCGGGAGATCCTCCGCAGAGACGGCCGCGTGATCGCGAAAGACGTCGCCCTCGACCTCGGCGTCTCCGAGGACTCGATCCGACGGGACCTTCGAGAACTCGCCGATGCCGGCGAGATGGTGCGTGTCTATGGCGGGGCCCTGCCGGTGCCGCCCGCCGACAGACCCGTCGATCAGCGCGCCTCGATCGCGACGGACAGCAAGGAGCGGGTCGCCCGTCGCGCTGTCGAGCTGATCGCCCCGGCGTCGACGATCGTGCTGGATGCCGGCACGACGACCCTGGCGATGGCCCGGATTCTCCCCCGCGGCGCCGACCTCACGGTCATCACCCCGAGTCCCGCGATCGCCCTGGCTGTGGCCGAGCACTCCGACGCCCGCATCGTGATGATCGGCGGCGAGCTCGCGCGCTTCTCGATGGTCGCGAGCGGTCCGCTCGCGATGGAAGCCGTGCAGCACCTCGCCGCCGATCTGTTCTTCCTGGGGGTGACGGGCATCGACGCGGTGCGCGGCCTGACCACCGGCAACCTCGACGACGCGGTCACCAAGCGGGCGATCGCCGCCCGCTGCGCGCAGACGTTCGTCCTCGGCAGCGAGGAGAAGATCGGCGTGACCTCACACTTCCCCGTGCTCGATCTCGACTCCGTCGCGGGCGTCGTCGTCGACCCTCGCGATGCGAATCCCGTGATCCAGGAGCTCGCCGAGCGGGCGTCCGTACTGCGCTGACGGGCGTCAGGTGATCGTTGCCGCGACGATCGTCGGCGTCATGATGGCCACCATCGCGGCGGTGATCGCATCGTTGACGGCCTTCGCGACGGCATCCCCTGCGGCCGAGCCTGCAGTGAGCTCCTCGATCCGCCGCTTGAGGTCGCGTGCGGACATGCCTCCGCACTGGTCGCGCAGGATCCCGTGGGCGGCGTTGAGGTTCTGCAGGATCGAGAGCAGCGCCAGATCGGCCTGAGTCGGCGCCCCCGTGCCGGCGATCACGGCGGCGAGCCGCGAGCGCAGCACCGCCTCAGGAGCTGGGTCCGACTCGGGCGTGCGGGCCGACCCCCACCCGAAGAAGCCGCGCTCTCCGCGGATGAGCACGCCCTGCACGACCAGCGACTCCACGACGACCTCGAGCGGATCGAGCTTGGGGCGGGCGACCAACGACTGCAGGCGCTTGCCGCTCAGCGGCACGAGGCGCGCGAGCGTCGCATCGAGGATCGGATTGCCCGTCGGCTCGGTCGACACGACCTCGACGGTCGGGTTCTTGCCCTCCGAGACGACGACGCGTCCGTGCAGGGCGAGGTCGACGATGACGGCGGCGATCTCTCCGTAGAGGCGGTTCACGCTCACGGCACTCTCGACGCGACCATCGGGCCGGAGAAGCAGCATGTGGAGTTCTTCGACGATCAGCATGCATCCACGCTATGACGGAGCTTCGCGACTCGGCATCCCCCGGACGGATGACTTCGGATGCCGCAGCTCGGCGCTCCCTGACGCACGAATGCCGCGCCCTCGCAGAGGACGCGGCATTCGATGAACAGGGTTACGCGCCGATCTTCTTCGCGTCGTCCGTGTTGAGCAGACGGAAGAGCAGGGCCGCGATGACTGCACCGACGACGGGAGCCGCGATGTAGAGCCACAGCGAGGCCCAGTCGAAGTAGCCGCCGACCGAGAGGCCGAGCGCCACGGCCGGGTTGAAGCCGCCGCCTGAGATCGAGCCGACGGTCGCCGCACCGATGAACACGGTGGCACCGATCGCGAGGCCGTAGAACGAGTTGCCCTCGGTGTCCTTCGAGGTCGCGGTGTTGAGCACGACCCACACGAGGATCAGCGTGAAGAGGGCCTCGACGAAGAACGCCGGGCCGACCTCGACGACCATGGCCTCGCCACCGGAGGGCCATACCGCAAGGCTGGCCAGGGCGGCGAGCGCGCCACCGACGAACTGCGCCACGAGGTAGGCGACGAGGTCGACGACGCTCAGGCCGCCGCGCAGGAAGACACCGACCGAGACGGCCGGGTTGAGGTGAGCGCCCGAGATGTGACCCGTCGAGTAGACGAGCACCATCAGGGTGAAGCCGATCGCGAGCGGGGTCAGCGGGCTCTCGCTGTTCACCGCGGCGATGATGCTGAGGACGAAGAGGAAGGTCGCGAGCGCTTCTGCGAGCGCCTTGCGAGGAGTACCGGTCATGTGTGCCCTTTTCTGAGAGATGGCGAAGGCGACCCCCGCCCGCCACCGCACTCCAGCCGACGCACCTTCCGTTTCGCGACCGAATATAGCGACGGCGAACCACCCCGAGACGCGCGCCGCGCGGATTCTCTGTGAAATTCCTGAACGCGACGTCCACGGGTGTCAACCCCGTCGCCAGCAGGTCAGCTGCTGCCTAGGGTTCGATGATGACCTCCGATACCGCCCAGACGCAGGAGGAGCCCACCCGGCTGCGTCGTGCCATCACCGGCCCCCTCCTGTTCGCCTTCATCCTGGGCGACGTGCTCGGTGCCGGCATATACGCCCTCATGGGGGTGCTCTCCGAGAAGGTCGGCGGGATGCTGTGGGCGCCGCTGCTGCTCGGGCTGCTCCTCGCACTGCTCACCGCCGGGTCGTACGCGGAACTCGTCACGAAGTATCCCCGAGCCGGCGGGGCGTCGGTGTTCGCCGAGCGCGCGTTCCACAGCCCTGTCGTGTCGTTCCTCGTCGGGTTCAGCATGTTGGCGGCCGGCGTCACGAGCGCGGCCGGTCTCGCGATCGCCTTCGCCGGCGACTACCTCGGCACGTTCTTCGACCTGCCGACCATCCCCGTCGCGATCGTCTTCCTCGCCGTCGTGGCCGCGCTCAACGCCCGCGGCATCCGCGAGTCTCTCGGCGCGAACCTCGTGATGACGGCGATCGAGCTCAGCGGCCTCGTGATCGTGATCGCCGTCGTCGGCGTCTTCGTGGCCGGAGGCGGCGGCGACGCCTCGCGACTCACGCAGACCCCCGAGGGCACCCCCGCGGCCATGGCCGTGCTCGCCGGAGCGGTGATCGCGTACTACTCCTTCGTCGGCTTCGAGACCTCGGCCAACATGATCGAAGAGGTCAAGGACCCGCGCCGCACCTACCCGCGCGCCCTGTTCGGCGCGCTGTTCACAGCCGGCGCGGTCTACGTGCTCGTAGGGGTCGCGAGCTCGATCGCCCAGCCCGCATCCGAGTTGCAGGAGTCGAGCGGTCCGCTGCTCTCGGTCGTCGAGGCGGCGGGCGCGAGCATCCCCTCCTGGCTGTTCAGCCTGATCGCCCTCGTGGCCGTCGCGAACGGCGCGCTGCTGACGATGATCATGGTGAGCCGTCTGACATATGGCATGGCCGAGCAGAACCTGCTGCCGTCGGTGCTCGGCCGCGTGCTGCCGAACCGCAGGACGCCGTGGGTCGCGATCCTCACCACCACCCTCGTCGCGATGGGTCTGACGCTGGTCGGAGATCTCGCGACGCTCGCCGAGACGGTCGTGCTGCTGCTCCTGTTCGTGTTCCTCAGCGTCAACGTGTCGGTGCTCGTTCTGCGGCGCGACAGGGTCGAGCACGACCACTTCCGCATCTGGACCGTCATCCCCGTGCTCGGCATCGGCTCATGCCTCCTGCTCCTGACACAGCAGCGCCCCGTGGTCTGGCTGTTCGGCGCCCTCCTGCTCGCGATCGGCGGAGTCCTCTATCTGCTCGCGCGCTGGAGCCGAAAGCGCGCCGCATCACGCGATCATTCGACCCACACCACCGAAACCCCCGATTCCCCGAAGGAGAACCATGAGCACGCCTGACCAGAACCCCGACGACGCCATGACGAGCGAAGAGAAGCGTCACGACCAGCTGACCGCAGCGCCGGATGCCACCGAAGCCGACGCCGCACCTCGCATCGAGGTCTCGGAGCACGACGGCAACACGCGCATCGACATCGCTCCGGATGCCGCGGTGCGCCCGGGCCCCGGCCCCGGCGTCGAGACCGACGACGAGACCGCCGTCGAGACCGACGACGAGACCGAGCCTCAGGAGTAGCCGGCGATCACGAGCGCGAGGCAGTGCGGCGGCGTCGGACAGCCGCGACGATGCTGGCCGCGGCGCCCGCGAGCACGAGCATCCCGCCCAGCGCTGCTGCCCCCGAGCTGTCGGCGCCGGTCACGGCGAGCGCACCGCGTGACGGATCCGTCGGAGTCGTGGACTCCGGCGGCGCATCCGCGATGACCTCGTGCGCGAACGACTGCGGTGCGGTCGCGACGGCACCGCCGCGCGCGCCGGGGCTCTCGGCGGCGACGTCGACGTCGATGACCGTTCCCCCCACACGCACGAGCGCGGTGAACGACACCGTCACGGCTTCGCCGGGTGCGAGCGCGCCGACCCAGCGCAGCACGCTGCCGTCGAGTCGTGCCTGCCCGATGCTCGCCTGGAACGCGCCGTCGATTCCCGCCGAGCGCAGCAGCGAGGCGAGGTCGGCGGTCAGCGTGGCATCCGCCAGCGGCACGTTGCCCGTGTTCGTGAGGGTCATCCGGTAGCGGATGCGATCGCCGGTGTGCACCTCGGCACCGGAGTCGGGTTCGGCCGAGGCCTCGAGAGCGAGCCCCGGCGCGGCTGCGGCTGTGACCGCGGTTCCGGCGGTGCGCCCGGCATACAGCAGCAGGGTGCTCTTCTGCGTGGAGTGCGAGGGATCCCGGGACGCATCGCTGACCGCCCCGACCGCCGAGTACAGGGCGACCTGGCGAGCCGCTTCGGGAATGGCGGGGTTGTCGACCGGGAACCACGTCGACTCGCCCGTCGCGTCCCTCGTGGAGGAGAGCACGTAGAACGCCCCCTGCTGCGGCGCAGGGATCGTCGCGCTGACGATCGGCTGGCCGTCGAGAGTGTCGTCGCAGTTCACGGTGTAGTCGACGCCCTCGGCCAGCGGCGTCCCGCCTTCGATCGGCACGTTCACGGGGCCGGGATCCTCGGCGAACAGGCGCAGGGTGGTTGCCGAGCAGTCCGCGACCGAGGCCCCGAACGGCGGCATCTCCTCGGTGCCGGCCGCGACCCATTGCCCGCCGAAGTCCGCGGCAGTCTCATCACCGATCGCCTTCGCCTGCACGACGAACCGCGCAGGCGACGTCGCGGTCGCACCGCTCACCCAGTGGCCGCCCGTGCGCTGGTACAGGTCGACCGCCGTGCCGTACGGCACATCCGAGCGGAACACGGCCCCGTCGCTCTCGAACTCCGCCGAGTAGACGCCACCGGCCGCATCGAGGATGCCCGAGCCGACGACCTGCAGGAAGAACGTGAACGAACCGGTGACGCTCACGGCATCAGCGGCAGCCGGGGTGAACGTGCCTCGCACGAGCTCACCGGCCGCCCCGGATTCGGCGACCGTCACATCGACGAGTGGCGCCCCGCCCACGGCATCCGTCACGGTGGCATCGGTCGAGAGCACCGCTCGGGTCCCGGCGGGGGTGCGGACGTCGAACGTCTCACCGGCGCTCGCGAGCTCACGCTCGAACTCGACCGCCACCGCCAGGAAAGGCAGCGCAGCCGACGGCACCAGGGGGTTGGCTGCCTCATACGGGGCGACCGAGACGGCGGTCACGGGCGACGGCGAGGCGGCGGATGCGGGGGTGACACCGCCCCCGAGCAATGCGGCGCCCAGGACTGCGGCGAGGGAGAGCACCGCGGCGATGCGGTGACGGGGACGACGTTCGACGGGCACAGCAGGTCTCCAGACACATCGGCGGGGATGGCCCCAGCGTATCCGCGAGGTCGCGCCCGGAGCGGCTAGAGCCAGCCCTTGCGCTTGAAGACCCAGTACAGGCCGAAACCCATCCCCACCATCAGCGCGATCGCCATGGGGTATCCGAGGGCCCAGTGCAGCTCGGGCATGTGGTCGAAGTTCATGCCGTAGACGGTGCCGACGAGAGTCGGCGCGAACAGGATCGCCGCCCAGCCCGAGATCTTCTTGACCTCGTCGTTCTGACGGATGCTCAGCTCCGTCATCCGCGTCATCTCCTCGTTCTGCCGCCGTGCGACGATCGTCGACTCGACGGTCAGCGCGTTGTCGAGCACGGTGCGGAACGTGTTCGCGCGCTCCGAGACGCGCAGCGTGTGGTCGAGCACGTCGCGCAGGTATCGCTGCAGCTCCTCATCGACCTGATACTTCGCAGAGCCGCGCAGCAGGGCATCGAGCATCCCCGCCAACGGCTGCACCGCGCGCTGGAAGTCGATGACCTCGCGCCCCAGCTCGTAGATGCGCTGCGTCGCGTCGACCCCGTCTTCGAAGAGCTGGCTCTCGATCTCGTCGATGTCGTTCTCGAGACCCGCGAGAACCGGCGCATACTCGTCGACGACCTCGTCGAGGATCGCGTAGAGCACGGCCTCGGGGCCGAGCTTCAGCAGCGCGGGGTCGCCCTCCAGACGACGACGGACGCGTGCCAGGTCAGGAGACTCCGCATGCCGGATCGTGACGACGAAGTCTTTGCCGACCAGCACGTGGATCTCGCCGAACTCGACCTCTTCCGAGGCATCGAGATAGCGAGCCGAGCGGAGCACCATGAACAGCACGTCGCCGTAGCGCTCGAGCTTCGAGCGCTGATGCCCTGACAGGGCATCCTCGACGACGAGGGCGTGGATGCCGAACTCGTCGGCCACCTCGCGGATCTCGGCCTCACTCGGACGGTACAGCCCGATCCAGCTCAGTCCGCCGCGCTCTCGCATCGCCTCGAAGGTCTCGCTGAGGCTCCGCGGGTTGTCGGTGCGCACACCGTCGACGTAGATCGCGTTGTCGATGATCGCCATCGGCTTCCCTTCCGTCCGGTCGGGCCGGGCCGCGGCTCGACGCCCCGGTCTCAGCCCTCAGCGGGTGCGACGCAGGGGATCGCCGATCCGGCGATGGCCTCGTGGTACTGCTCGGCGGTGAACGGCAGACCGAACTCCGGAGCGGTCTGCCCCTCGGCCGCCGGCGCCTTCGACGCGATGGCCGCGAGCTCCCACGCGAGGTACGCGGCGGTCGTGCCGCCCGTGGTCGAGTCGTTCAGCGACACTGCGACCGTGAACCCGGTCGCAGGATCCGAGTAGGCGGCGGTCTGGTATCCGGGAGTCCATCCGTACTGACCGATCATCGAGCCCACGAGGACGGCCCCGCCGGTGGCCTGCAGCCACGACGGCGTATCGGCAGCGACCGGGAGCGGGCTCGCGAATCGGTCCGGCGCCTGCTCGGTGCGCAGCGTGGCCTCGGCCTGCGCATAGCGGCCGAGGTCCTCGATCGTCGACACGGCTCCGGAGTCGGTGAACCCGGAGCTCGACGAGAGCGTCGTGATGTCGACGGGCGCAGCGCAGTTGTAGCCGCCCTCGACGGGCGAGAGGTAGTGACCGTTCATGACCGGCCCGGTGGTCGAGGGGGGCGCGGCTGCGGCAGCCGGCAGCGATGTGTTCGCGAGACCGAGCGGCTCGGTAACGTACTCGGCGATCAGCTCGGATGCAGTCATGCCGGAGGCGCGCTCGAGAGCGAGGCCGAGCAGCAGGTATGCGGTGTCGGAGTTCGAGTACGTGGTGTGCACGGCTCCTCGCGGAGCACCGAGACCGTAGGAGGCGAGCTCGAGCGGAGCCCACACACGCTCGGGGGTGTTCATCCACGCCGACTTCGCCACGGCCTCGGACGAGCCCAGGCCCGCCGTGCCGTTGCACAGATCGAGCAGGGTGACGTCCTGCAGGTTCGGGACACCCGACACGTAGTCCGGCACGGGGTCGTCGAGGTCGACGACGCCGTCATCGACCAGACCGTAGAGCACGTCGCACGTCATGAGGCGTGTCACGTCGGCGACGCGGAAGGCCATGTCCGTGCTGATCTCCTCTGCCCCTCCGGGCTTCTGGGTGCCCACTCCGGTCACCCAGCTGCCGCTCCACGGAGCCCAGACGCCCACGACGGCACCGGATGCGCCGGAGGCCGTCAGCGCGTTCGCGACGGCGGCCTCCATCGCGGCCACGGTGTCGTCCGGCAGGGCGCCGTCGACCTGAGCCGGTGGCTCGTAGCTGAATTCCGGCTCGGATGTGCATCCGGTGAGGACGAGCCCGAGCACGGCTGCGCCGGCCGCTGCTGCGCGGAACCTGCGCGACGAGAGAAGCTGCATGAAAGGGGACCCCCGGAAGACGTGTCTCCCGAGTCTAGAACGCCGTTCCTGAAAGATCGCATCGGCGGGGCCCGTTTAGGGTGATCATCATGCCCCACTCCTTCGATGCCGACGTCGTCTCCGCGATCCTGCGCCACATGAACGGCGATCATACCGACGACAACCTGCTGATCACGCGCGCCTTCGCACCCGCGGACGGCGGCGAGATCACGGACGCCGTGATGACGGGCCTCGACGGCGACGGCGGGGTGTGGGAGATCACCCGCGAGGGGCTCTCCTCCGAGGTGCGCGTCGCGTGGCCGTCAGGTCCCATCAGCGAGCGGCCCGCCGTGCGCCGAGAGGTCGTCGCACTCTACGACCTCGCCTGCGAGAAGCTCGGGGTGGAGCCGCGTCCGCACGCGTGACGCTCCGAGATCATGGGGTTTCGCCGGAGGTAAGGCAACCCTTACACTGGGCACATGTCCGAGATCATCTCCTTCTCCGCCGCGCTCCGCGAGCGCTCCTCCAGCTCGCACTCGCGCAGCGAGGGCGCAGGCTTCATGTCCGACCTGCTCAAGGGCGAGGGCTCGCGCGAGGACTACATCGCGCTCGTCGCACAGCACTACTTCATCTACGAGGCCCTCGAGTCGGCGGGCGACCGCATGCGTCAGGACCCCGTGGCATCCGTCTTCATCAGCGACAAGCTGACCCGGCTGCCTGCGCTCGAGGCCGACCTCGAGTTCCTGCTCGGCGCCGACTGGCGCGATGACATCACACCGCTCCCCACCACGCAGCGCTACGTCGAGCGCATCCGCCAGGTCGGGGCGACGTGGGCGGGCGGCTTCGTCGCGCATCACTACACGCGCTACCTCGGCGACCTGTCGGGCGGCATCTTCATCGGACGCGTGATGGCGCGCCGCTTCGGTTTCGAGACCAACGGCATCGGGTTCTACCTCTTCGACGACATCGCCGACCCCTCAGCCTTCAAAGACGTCTACCGCGAACAGCTCGACGCTGCTCCGTGGGACGACGCCGAGCGCGAGCGCGTGATCGACGAGGTCCTGCTCGCCTACCGCTTCAACACCGAGCTCTTCGAAGACCTCGACCGCGCTCGCGTCGCAGCCTGAGAGGTCTCGCCTCAGCCCTTGCCGACCTCGGGGGTGGATGCCGCGAGCCACGCGTCGCGCATGAAGCGGCGCACGTCCTCGTCGACCCGGATGTCGCTCGGGCGCAGCGCCCTCGACAGGTAGAGCCCGTCGAGGGAGGTGAGACGCGAGAGCGCCACATAGGTCTGCCCCGGCGCGAAGGCCCCGGAGCCCAGATCGATGATGGCGCGGTCGTAGGTCTTGCCCTGCGACTTGTGGATCGTGACGGCCCACGCGAGACGCAACGGGAACTGCGTGAACTCCGCGACCACGTCGCGAGACAGCTTCTTGGTGCTCGGCTCGTACGAATAGCGGAACCGCTCCCAGACCGCGGGGTCGACATCGACCTCTTCGCCGTCGATCTCGACGCGCACCGTCTCGCCGAGGATGCGGACGACCGTGCCGATCGTGCCGTTCACCCAGCGGGGAGGCTCGCCCGACATCGACGTGTCGTTGCGGAGGAACATCACCTGCGCGCCGATCTTGAGCTTGAGCTCTGACTCGGCCGGCAGCGAGGCCTCGCCCTTTCCGAACTCGCCGCTGACCTCTGCCCGCGCCGTCTGCTCCTTGCCGGGGAGGGCGGCCAGATGTCGACTGTTGATCGTGTTCACGATGTCGTTGCGAGTGGCGAGCGTGATCATCGGCACCTCCCCCGGCTCAGGGTCGGGGGGCGTGCGAGCGCCCTGCGTGTTCAGCACGCCGGCGATCTCGGCGGTGACCCGCCCGTAGCGCACGGCGTTCAGCATCGCCTTGAATCCGTCATCCGACTGGCGGTGGATCTGCACGAGCTCGCGCACGTGCAGCTCGGCCCTGGTGTCGACGGCGAACAGTCCGCCGTCGTCGTCGGGAGCCTCGCCACCGGCGGCTCCGGCCCAGACCTTGGCGTCGAAGAACCAGAACGAGCGGTAATGGTCCTTCACGTAGCGCAGCTCGTCGCCGCGCGGAGGAACGGGGGCGAGCTGATAAGGATCGCCGAACATGACGATCTGCACGCCGCCGAAGGGGATGCCGCGCTTGCCCCGCGCCTGCCGGAGGGAGCGGTCGATCGCGTCCATGAGGTCGGCGTTGACCATCGAGATCTCGTCGATCACGAGCGTCTCGATCGCGTTCAGGATGCGACGGGTGTTGTCGTTCTGGTCGATGTCCGAGTCGCCGATCAGACCGATCGGCAACCGGAACAGCGAGTGGATCGTCTGCCCCTCGACGTTCAGTGCGGCGACGCCGGTGGGAGCGCAGATCGCGATCTGCTTCTTCGTGTTCCACGAGAAGTACTGCAGCAGCGTCGACTTGCCGGTGCCCGCGCGCCCGGTGATGAACACGTGCTCACCGGTGTCCTCGATCAGCCGGAACAGCTCTTGCTGCTCTTCGGACAGGGCGGGAAGCGACACGGATCTCTCACACGGGACGACGGCGGAAAGCGCACGCGGAACACGCGCTCCCCCATGCTACGTGGCGCTGCGGCCCGGCATCCGACGGACACAGCCGAACGGGCCCGTCACACAGCGACGCCATGCTCGGCTCCGTCCCAGGCCGCCCTCCTAGACTGACGCCATGCAGCAGGTCGAGACGAAGGCGCCCCGGCGTTCGCGCCTCGTCGCCGACCTCGCGCTGCTCTCGGTCATCGGCCTGTTGCTCGTCGCCGCTCTCGGTGCCGGCGGGGCGACTCTGTACCGGCAGTTCTACGGGCCCTCCGCGTTCGTGGTGCGCTACCTCGACCTCCTCTCGGAGGGACGTGCGGCAGATGCCCTGCGCATCCCCGGCGTCGCGGTCGACCGCGAGACGCTCGAGGCCGCGGGCATCGGCGCCACGGCATCCGAGGCCCTGCTCCGGCACGCCGCGCTCGCGCCCCTCACCGACGTCGAGGTGGTGTCCGAGAAGTCCGACGGCGACAAGACCGCCGTGACCGTCTCGTACAAGGCCGCCGAGCACTCGGGAATCACGACCTTCACGGTCGAGCAGGACGGCTGGGCCGGGGTGACACCGAACTGGCGCTTCACCGCCAGCCCTCTCGCGGTGATCGAGCTGACCCTGCGCGGCGCGGACCAGTTCGCGGTGAACGGCTTCGAGGTCGACCGACGGCAGGTGTCGTTCGCCGGCGCCGATGCTGCCCCGCTCGACCCGCTCCCGCTGCTCGTCTTCACTCCGGGGCTGTACTCGGTGACCGTCGACACCGTGATCTCAGACTCCGACGGTGTCGGCGTCCTCGCCGACACCCCGCTCGCCACGACGCCGGTCGACGTGCAGACCACGCCCACGGCCGACTTCGTCTCGGTCGTGCAGCAACGGGTCGAGGAGTTCCTCACCGCGTGCACGTCGCAGCAGGTGCTGCAGCCGACCGCCTGCCCGTTCGGGCTGCAGGTCTCCAACCGCATCGCGTCGCTGCCGGAGTGGTCGATCGCGAACCAGCCCCAGGTCACGGTCGTCCCCGACGGCGGACACTGGAAGATCCCCCCGACGGATGCCGTGGCGCACGTCGAGGTCGAGATCCGATCCTTGTTCGACGGCTCCGTGCAGGAGGTGTCCGAGGACGTCGCGTTCCAGGTCAACGGATCGATCACGATCCTCCCCGACGGGTCTGCCTCGATCCGTGTCGGATCGCCCGACGAGGAGTCGACCGGCTGAGCTGCCGGCTGAGCCGCCGCGCTCGGGTCAGCGTGCCTGGCGTTCGGCCTCGCGCTGGTCGCGCTCGGCCAGAGCCGCGAGCTTCGCGTTGTACTCCTCGAGCTCGGCCTCACCCGTGCGATCCGCATGCCGGTCGCGGCGCTTCTGCACCTTCGTGTCGTCGCGGCTCCACTGGATCGCCACCGTGATCGCCAGGATCAGAGTCGGGATCTCACCGATCGACCAGGCGATGCCGCCGCCGATGTACTGATCCTCGAGCGGAGAGGGTCCCCAGGTCCGCCCCATCGAGCCGAACCAGTCGGCGACCATCAGCCCCTCCTGCATCATGATCGCGATGCCGAAGAAGGCGTGCATCGCCATGATCGCGATCAGGGTGATGAGACGGCCGGGGTACGGCAGGCGGTACGGCACCGGGTCGGCGCCGATCAGGCTCATCACGAACAGGTAGCCCGAGATCAGGAAGTGAGCGACCATCCACTCGTGGCCCAGGTGCTCGAACATCGACCAGCGCACCAGGTCGGTGAAGTAGAAGGCCCAGAGCGACAGGATGAAGATGCCGGCCGCGACGAACGGATGCGTGACCACCCTCGAGAACGGCGAGTGCACCGCCCACATGATCCACTCACGGCCGCCACGGGTGCCGTCGTCGCGCTTGTGGATCGCGCGCAGCGCCAGGGTGATCGGCGCACCCGATACCAGCAGGAGCGGGATCGCCATCGACAGCATCATGTGCCCGAGCATGTGCACGCTGAAGAGGTACTCCTGGTAGGCGTTGATCGGTCCACCCGTGACCCACACGAGCATCAGCATGCCCAGCACCCAGAAGATCGTGCGGTGGATCGGCCAGTGGTCGCCTCTCAGCCGCAGGCGACGAACTCCGGCGAGATAGAAGAACAGGCCGAAGCCCGCGGCGACCAGCCAGAGCACGTCGATGTCCCACGCCGTGAACCAGCGGTCGATCGTGAACTCCGGCGGCAGCGGCGAGCGGGTGAGGTTCTCGGCCGGCGTCTGCACGAAGGCCGCCTCCTCGCCGGTGGGCGGAGGTGTGCGCGCGAGCGCGGCGGCGGCACCGGAGGCGAGGCCCATCAGCGCGACCTCGCACAGCACCAGCATCCAGAACCAGCGCGAGGCGTTCGCCCCCTCGAGACGAGGGATCAGGCGGATGCGGTACCAGGCGCCGAGCAGACCCATGGCGCCCAGCAGCGCCACCTTCGCGAGCAGGATCATGCCGTACGGTGTCCACAGCTGCGAGATGTCGCCGAGGGCGACGAACGAACGGGTGAGTCCCGAGATGGCGACGACGGCGAAGGCCGCGATCGCGAGACTCGAATAGCGGCTGACGAGATGCACGGTGCCGATGCCCGACCGGCCGCGCAGGATCACGACGAGCAGCAGACCGCCGAGCCAGACGGCGGCGCCGATCGTGTGCAGCAGGATCGAGTTGACCGCGATGTTATGGCCGGACAGCTCACCCGAGTGCCCCTGCGTCGCCAGGGGCAGGAAGGATGCCGCGGCCAGGAGCGCCGTGATGAGGGTGGGCGTCCAGGTGCGCCACGCGAACGCGAGCACCGTGATGACCGAGCCCATGATCGTGGTGATCAGCCACGACTGTCCGAGAGGCAGCTCCAGCAGGAACCGGCCGAGCTGCTGGCCGAACTCGCGCTCGGCGCTCAGCTGCGGGTTGAAGGCCGCCATGAAGGTGAAGAAGCCGCCGATGCCTGCCGTGACGGTGAAGACGGCGGCTCCGATCGATGCCGTGTTGAGCGCGAGGTCGAACGACTTCTCCTCGCTGCGCAGCGCGAAGAGGGCGAGCACGAGTGAGCCGAGCATCGCCGCCGAGGCGATGTTCATGACGAG